>NZ_JAZETR010000002.1:0-630170 GCF_036864375.1 Alteromonas sp. S167 | reverse complement strand
TCTAGGCCATATAATCCATGGCCGGGATACGCTATCCATAGCGTATTGTAGTCGTCAAGGATAGCCTCAGTAGGTTGCAAAATATATTCAGACTGTACATTGCGGGTGGTATGAATTTTCTTAAGTTCGCTACTTTTTGTATTGTAACGCCATAACCCACCGGTCATTGATATCAGAACGTAATCATCCGTATTGCTGTAGTCTGGGATGAACGTGTAAAACTGGCTTACATCTAACGACGTTGACAGTATTTCATCTTTAATCAGCGTGTTGTTTTTCTCGTCCAGTTTATAAAACTGTTGTTCAGACGCCACAATAAATTTGTTCTTTGACACCTTTAAAATGTCATAGGTTTTGTCAGACGCTAACATTTCGTTTGTAGTAGCGTTCATATCAAGAGGGATAATTTGTTTCTCGACAAGGTCAAACTTACGCAAGCCTGCAAAAGTAGCTAGCCATACCCAGTTGTCTTCCCCTTCTCTGATAATGTAAATAGAACTTGAAGAGGCCACTGCTTTCTTATCGGGGGTCACCAAAAACTGTTCGACTTCGCCTGTTTCAAGGTTATACAAATTCAATCCATTGTTGGTGCCAACCCATAAATTCTCATCGTTTTGAACATGAAAATCATGAACAATATTATCACTAAGAGAACCTTGTGATGCTCCTTCAGCGTAGACGTTATCAAATAGCACCGAGCGTGGGTTCCACAGCAACATGCCAGACGTTTTCGTGGATAACCATAGCTGTTCGTTAGGTGTTACTGCGATTTTTGTTAAGCTGTCATCGGTTATCAGTAAGTTAGCACTTGATGGCTTGAATAAATGCTGCAGTTGTTGAGAGTTTAAATCGACAGTATACAGGCCTTCGTTTGTCGCAAGATAATAATGACTGCCGTTAATATGCAGTAAACTCCAAATATTTAGAGATGGCAGTGCAAGTGCACCATCAGGTATTGTCTCGCCACCTTTTGCATAATCTAAAAGTGCATTTAGCTCAAATTTGTAAAGGCCTTCTACAGTACCTAACCAAAAGTTAGCCTGGTCATCAACAAGTATCAGCTTGGCGTTTAGCTTATCTTTGTTAGATTCTCTATTCTCTTCATACTGTATTTTTTTGACTTTTTGCGTGGCTAAATCTTGAGTATACAAACCTGCAGAGGTTGCAATAAAAAGTACATTGTCGTGAAGTGCCAGCTGTCGAATTACTTCGCTTTCGGGAATGCCAAATTCAGGAGTAAGTAGGTCAAATACGCTCGACCACGTGTTTGTAGTGAGGTCGTACTGCACAATAACGTGGTCATGCGCGATATAAATCGTGTCATTAGGGCCGTTAATGAAATGTGAGGCAAATTGATACCAGTCTGGCTGGCTTTTATAGGTTATTGCAACAACCCTCTCACTCTTACCCGTTTCACGCTCTACTTTATACACACCGCTGCTAAACGTACTTACCCATAGATTATTATCTTTATCTTCAAATAAGGAATAAATACCATCATCTGCAAACTCGTTGTTTAAACCTAAAATTTGCTTGTTGTGATAACCATCGTAGCGGTTAAGTCCTGTTTCAGTGGCCACCCAAAGAAAGCCCTCACTATCAACTAGCATATCGTTAATGGAATCTTGAGAAAGGCCGTTTTCAGTTGATAAGTGTTTGAAGCGGGGGGAATTGATAATAGGGTCAGCAAATACAGTTGTGGGTAGCAGTGTGAAAAACAGAAGCCAAAAGCCCAAAAGTGCAGACGTTAATTTAAAGGAGCTATTTAGTAACTGTTCAAGCTGGTACCGCATATATTAATTCGCTTTCTGTATTTTTTATTTTTATAAGCGTCTAACGCAGCAACGCTACGTTAGCGTGTTTTGTAACAATTTGTTACTTGAAATAATAGCCTATGTATCGCTCAACATGATAGCGGTCATTTGGCTAATTAGGTAATGGGAAGGAGGAGAGCGATACAATCTTGGGTTAAATACTGCTGATGGGGTATTGATGAATAGGCCTTAAGCTTGGCACTGAAGCATCACTATTTATGTGCATCTGACATCAACCACGCGTATGCGGTGGTGAAAGCAGGCTCTTGGAATTGTTTGAGTCCTGTTTCTGAAAATGGAACTGCAATAGGGTTTTTGCGCAAAGACTCTTTTATGTCTGTGGGGCTATATATCGTAACGTCTAAGTCGTTTATCAATTCAATGGCTGCTTCAAGTTTAAAGCCAATGGCACTTCCTGCAAATTTACCTTTGCTTTGACGTTGTCGAATAATTACAGCCTCAATTTTGTAATCTTCAACCAATTTAGCAAAGGTGTTTTGAAAATTCTTAAGGCCTTTGGCACTAGTATCGGCCAAGGTTAAACGTCGTGTACGGCAGTCTGGTAAATGAAATACACCATCAGTTAACGTAAGCAAGCATACAATCGCCTCATTACTTTTAATTTCTATACCACACGCTTTCATAATAATTCCTCTTAAAATGGGGCGGTAAGTATAGCGCGTTTCCAGCTTTTAAGAATCAACGCTGCTTTTGATGCGGTGAAAGCATGGTAAAGCAGTCTAGCGTTTTAACAATGTCTGCTAGACTGCTACTCGATTTTACATTGCGCTAGGGCAGTGTGCGCCAGAGTTCACCCACGCTTTTGCTAGAGCGCCTGCTTCTTCTTGCGTGCCTGGTGCTTTTTCTCTTCCTTTACCCGGATGAAAGCCCCAGCCAACCAAGCCGTCTTCGGCAATGTGCTTAACCACAGCTTCTAGCGTTTTGCCGCCGTTACGGTTTTGGTCTTTTAACTGCTCACAGATTTCGTTTAGTGATTTACCTAGCCATTTTTGATCAATGGGGGCGGCTTTCCATGGCGTGTGTCCTGGCATCGACCAGTCGTCTTTAACCTTTACGTTGTCTGACGAATGGCAAGTACTGCACATCATGCCTGGCACGCCAACGTCTGCAACGCCTCTTTGAACTGGCGGCATGTGGGGTTTTTGAGCATCGCCTTGTAGCAACACGTCTTCTACATGGCAATTAACACACCGCGGGTGCTGAAGCACTTTTCCTAATTCAATAAAGACCGCTTTAGAGTAGGCTTGCTTGGATGACAGGTGCGCAAAGTCTTCAGGTGCTTTTAACGTGCTGCTGTGGTCCTCATTATGGCTGTTGGCATGCACGGTCTCAATCACAAACGCACCTAGAAGTGTTATTGTAGCGAACAGCAGGAGTGTATTTATAAATTTCATGATGCCTCCTGTGCGCGTCGAATTGCCTTGTTCATTGGCAGGTTGGTAATAAATTGTCCGGTAAGCGAACGCCACGCATTAGCCACTGCTGGACCTATCGGCGGTACACCAGGCTCGCCCACACCGGTTGGCGACTCGCTAGATGGAACAATGGTTACCTCTACCTGTGGCATTGATGCAATACGCAGTGGGTGATATGTGTCGTAGTTGCTTTGCTGCACTTCACCGCCTTCACCTAAAGTAATTTCTTCATCGAGTATGGCGCCTAGGCCGAATCCGATGCCGCCTTCCATTTGTGCTTTCACAATATCAGGGTTTACGGCAAGACCGCAGTCAACAGCGCACCACACGCGAGTTACCTTGGGCAAACCTTCATCGTTTTTGGTTACTTCAGCAATTTGCGCTACGTAAGTGCCAAACGACTTGTGCACAGCAATACCGCGAGCATGGCCTTCAGGTATTGGTCCTGCAGTGTCAGACAGTTTTACTACCGCATCTAATACGCCTAAATCGCGCGGCGAGTCTTTTAGCAGTGTTCTGCGCCCTTCAATAGGGTCGGTTTCTGTTCTTGCGAGTGCGTAGTCTAATGCAGTCTCAACAACATAGGCAGTATGTGTATGTCCAACAGAGCGCCACCAAAGTACAGGTACAGGATTACTCATTGTGTGAAGTGATACGTTGCGATTAGCAATGGCATATGGGAAATCACTGGCACCTTCAACCGATGTTGGGTCAACGCCATTTTGTATCATTTGCTCGAAGGGAGAGCCTGCCACTATAGACTGGGTAGCAATCACGTGATGCCACGCGTTTACATTGCCGTTACTGTCGTTACCGGTTTTCACGCGGTGTACAGTAAGCGGTCTATAGCGACCACCTTGTACATCGTCTTCCCGGGTCCACATTAGTTTTACGGGTATTCCTTTGGCTTGGGTTTTGGCAACTTCTGCCGCTTCTTGTGCGAAGTTGCTGGCAGGTTGAGCTCGTCTGCCAAAGGTACCACCACCTAATTGTGTATTAATTGATACTTTTTCTGGTTTAACGCCAAATACCGAAGCCACGGTGCCTTGGTCAACGGTTTGTAGCTGACTGCCCATCCATACTTCAACAGAGCCGTCTTCGTTTGCTCGTACTACGCCATCTAATGTTTCCATTGGTGTATGTGCAAGATAGGGAAATGTATAAACCGCTTCATAGGTGCCGGTTGCACTTTTCAAGGCTGAGGCAGCGTTGCCATGACTGGTAGCAGTAATACCCGCCGTTTCGGTCTTATCAACATATTCTTGCGTGATTTGCTTGGTTGAGCGGGTTTCGGCTTTTGAAATGTCCCACGATATTTTTAGCGCGTCTCTACCTTTTATCGCTGCGTAAGTAGATGTAGCTATTACCGCAACTCCGCTGCTAATGGTATGTACGCCAACAACGCCAGGCACTTGCTTTGCTTTTGAATCATCTACCTGTTTAAGTGTGGCGCCAAAATGCGTGGGGTGAGCCACTACCGCATAGCGCATGTCAGGCAGTGAAATATCCTGCGTAAAAATGGCGTTACCATTGGTTTTCGCCACAGTGTCTATTTTGGACACCGGCTTGCCGATATACATAAACTTATCAGGTGATTTTAGCGTTGGATCTTGATTTGGCGTTATGACAGACGCGGCTTCTGCTAATTCGCCGAAGGTGGTGTGTCGGTTAGATGCCTTATGATGCACAACACCTTTTTCTACGCTGATACTCGTTGAACTTACGTTCCACTTGTCAGCTGCCGCCTTCACTAAATTTTCGCGCATCATTGCGCCTGCTTTGCGCATTTGCATATAACTGTTAGCAAGTCCTGTCGAACCACCAACGCCCTGAATACCGAATGCAAAGTTTTTGTATAGTTCTGTATTGGCCTGCGCGTGTTGCGCTTTCATCTGTGACCAGTCTGCGTCCATTTCATCAGCAACTAACGTAGCCATACCCGTAAATGCGCCTTGGCCAATTTCAATATGCTTTACTAACACCGTTATGGTGTTGTCGGGTTTCAAATGAATGAATGCATTAGGCTGCATGGGGGCATTCTGACTAGCAACAGCACGATTTCGCAAAGGCAGATAAAGCCCTACTACTAAACCTGTTGCTATTCCCACGCTGGCTTTTAAAAATTGACGGCGGTTAAACGATGGCTTTTCATGTGACATATGCATGGTTAAGCCTCCAATTCTGCTGCAGCGTTTTTGATAGCCTGTCGAATGCGTACGTAGGTAGCACATCTACATAGGTTTCCTGCCATTCCGGCATCAATATCTTCGTCAGTAGGGTTTGGCTTTTTGGTGAGAAGGTCGACCGCACTCATAATCTGACCCGATTGGCAGAAGCCGCACTGGGGAACATCTAAGTCTTCCCATGCTTTCATTACCGCCGCGGCCGTTTTGTTATCCATACCTTCAATAGTGCTTACTTGGGAATTGTTTACAGCGCTGACAGGCGTTACACATGAACGCACGGCATTACCGTTTAAGTGCACAGTGCAGGCGCCACACTGCGCTTTGCCACAGCCATACTTTGTGCCTGTCATGTTTAATTCATCGCGCAAAACCCAAAGCAGCGGCGTTTGTCCGTCTACTTCAAGCTCGCGAACGTCACCGTTTACGTGCATCGAAATTTTCATAGTATCTCCGGGCTATGTTGTCAGACTGCGACAAACAAGTTTGATGTTGTTGATTAGAGGACTGCGGCTAATCGAGGTGCTTGTATGCAAAAACCACGAGCAACGTGGCACGTGAAATTACTTAGTTAAAGTATAGTTAATGTACTGCTTACGTGCCCACGTAGTATCGGTTCAATAATTTTCGCGCATCGCAGTGTTTTTAAAGCTTTTATCCTTCCTTCTGTCTCAGCCAAAAGCCTCTTCTCCTATAACTACAAGTTTCTGCTCAGTTTTCTTGCATACGTATTCAATGCCCATTGGTCTGTTTTGCTCTAGTAAGCGTGATGTCGATTAAATAGTATGCAGCAAAAATAAACATGATTTTTACAAGATGGATACAACATTTAACAAAAGGGCGAAACCATGAAACTCAGTATTTTATTGGCAGCATGCTCACTTTTTATAAGTGCACAGGCCAGCGCGAACTTTATTACCAACGGCGATTTTCAAACCTGCAATTTTGATGGGTGGCTTTTAGATGCGGATGGACCTATAGCACCAGCGGACGCAGGCGACTTTACAATTGTGAATAACAATGGTGATTGTGCTGCGCAGATAGGTATGACTGAGCTTGGCGCTTTTGGTGGTTTTATAAATACGCTGTTCAATCAGGTTAATTTGTCATCTGTTGCCAATGACACAGAGTTAACACTCAGTTTCGATTGGGTATTTAGCGGAAGTGATCTTCAAGAGGATGAATTTTCTGATCTTTTTGTTTTTTCCATTGTTGATGAATTTGGCACACCAGATGAATATTTTATTAATTTTGAAGATGGCAGTGGCACGTTTACTACATTATTCAACAAAACCCTCGATATTTTTACTCTAGATTTTGCAATGTGGGCAGGCGTACCCGAGGGTAATCCGTATACCTCATTCCTCACCATCGACAACGTTTCTTTAACTCAGAGCACAGCAGTGCCTGCGCCGCAAACTTCTGTTCTGCTTGCACTCGGATTGGGCTTTGTTGCACTTCGCCGTGCAAAGCACAATAAATAAGGGGCACTACAGTGAAAAAGAACGCGTTTATTTGTTTACCCGCTTTGCCCTTGTTGGCGCTAGTCAGCATGCCAGCGATTGCGGATTGGCAGGTTAATCAGACTGCAGACACAAGTTACCGAAGCCGCCCTGCATACGACCGTGTAAACCGTCAATATGTCAGTAACATTACTGTTCAGAACCCCAGTGAAGAAGCGCTTACAGGACCTATTCGTATTTTGCTTAATGCCAGCAGCCATACCTTGGTTAACGCAAACGGTGAAATAGATGGAATTCCTTACTTAACCGTTGATGTAGAAACGCTAGAACCAGGTGACAGCGCCTCTGTTACAGGCCGATTTGCGCTTAAGCGAGCGCGCTTTTCGCTAGATCTTAGCGTACAAACTTTTGTCGAAGATGAAGATGGAAGCGGACTTACGTTAGAAGAAAACCAAATAGCTGTTTTTTATAACCGAGAAGACGGTGAATACGATGGTTGGGGCCTGCATTTATGGAACGGTCAAGCCTGCGGAAACTACGCAGAGCCTACAACGCAAAGCTCGCACTTTAGCAATTGGCCCGACCCTTACCCAGCAGACGGCGTACATCCTGAATATGGTGCATATTATGTGCTTACGGTAGAGCCAGGTGCAGATTGTTATAACTTTATCGTTCACAAAGGCAACGACAAAGCGCTTGGTGATGCCGATAGCCGCTTCGAGTCAGAATTCGGCAATCAGGCGTTTACTTTCCATGGTTTTCCAGAGCTTTGGTATACGCCTATTTCAAGCCGCCCTCAGTTTCTAGACGGGGCGCGAGCGCACTGGATGGATGACAATACGCTGTTATGGCTTACCGACCACAGTGATGCAGCAGACATTGCACTTTACTACTCAAATGATGCAAGTTTAGATGCTGAAAGCGCGGGTGTGTCGCTTCTAGATGTAGGCGCGTTAAGTGCGGCAACGGGCGTTGCTATGACCCGTGATATCCCTGAGCAAAGTCACTACAGTGAAAACCCGCATTTAAATGGGTTTACGGGCTTTGCTATTGATGTAAGTGAGTCGCAGGCTAAGCAAATGCTTACCGGGCAGCTTGTTGCTGTGGCACGTGATGCCGAGGGTAATGTTTTAGACTCAACGCGAGTACAAACAGCAAGAGTACTAGATTACCTATACACGCGCGGTACCAATGATGCTGATGAAGCAAGCATGGGCGTGAGCTACAGCGGTGATAGTGTTATCGCATCGGTATGGGCGCCAACGGCACAGTCGGTAAGCCTTAAGGTTTACAACAAAGCAAAAGAACTGCAAGACACACATGCAATGGTGCTTGATGCGCAAACTGGTATTTGGCAGTACACCGGCAAAAAAGCCGATTTAGACAGACAGTTCTACCGGTATGAATTAACAGTTTTCCATCCATTAACACAAAACATTGAAGTGCTGGAAACTACCGACCCATATTCGGTGTCGCTGTCTACCAACGGTCGCTTTACTCAGTTTGTAAACTTGGGTGACGCTGATTTGAAGCCTGCAGGTTGGGATAATCACGTTGTGCCTGCGTCAGGCGACCCTGAAGATATTATTATTTACGAAAGCCATATTCGCGACTTCAGTATTCTTGATGAGAGTACAAGCCCTGAAAATCGCGGTAAGTACATGGCGTTTACCGAGTCTAATTCTGTGCCTGTGCAACACCTTCAAGGGCTACAGAACGCTGGTTTAACACACTTCCATATGCTACCTGCTAACGACATTGCCACTATTCGCGAAGACGCAGAAAGCCGCGTAGATATTACCGATACAGTAGCAAAGCTGTGCAGCTTAAACAGCGAAGCGCCTGTGTGTGGTGTGGAGAGCGATAGTGCAACGTTACTAGAGGTACTTAAAAGTTATTCTCCAGATACTACGCAAGCGCAAGCGCTGGTGGAAAGTATGCGCGGGTTAGATGGATTTAACTGGGGGTACGATCCGCATCATTTTGCTGCACCGGAAGGAAGCTATGCTACCGATCCAGACGGCGAAGCCCGTATTGTAGAAATGCGTGCTATGAACCAAGCATTACATGAAATGGGTCTTCGCGTTGTGCTGGATGTAGTTTACAACCACACCGCATCTTCTGGGCTTTTCGATAACTCGGTACTCGATAAAGTCGTGCCCGGCTATTATCAGCGTTTGAACGAAACAACAGGCCGCATCGAAAACTCAACGTGCTGTGAAAATACGGCAACCGAACATGTGATGATGGCAAAGCTAATGAACGATTCATTGGTAAGTTTTGCTGAGCACTTTGGGTTCGATTCGTTCCGTTTCGACTTAATGGGGCACATTCCAAAGCAAGCAATTTTAGATGCCCGTGAAGCTGTTCGTGCCGTTGACCCAGACACCTATTTCTACGGCGAAGGCTGGAACTTTGGTGAAGTTGTGAATAACCGCAGGTTCGAACAGGCTGCACAGCTCAATATGGCGGGCTCTGAAATTGGTACATTTTCTGATAGACAACGCGAAGCTGTTCGCAGTGCCGCCTTGTTCAACGCGGGTGGTAGCTTGCACGACCAAGACACTATTAGAATAGGGCTTGTAGGCAACGTTGGAAGCTATCAGTTTGTTGCCGCCGATGGAACATATCTTTCAGCTTATGATTACAACTGGAATGGCCAACCTGCCGGATACAGTGAAGACCCAGCAGATACCGTTAACTACATTTCTAAACACGACAACGAAGCCTTGTGGGATCAGCTTCAATACGGTTTACCTACTGATATGTCGGTACAAGATCGCGTTCGTGTACAAAACGTGGCGCTGTCTATTCCGCTATTAAGCCAAGGTATACCGTTTATGCACATGGGTTCAGAGCTTATTCGCTCGAAATCTATGGACCGCAACACGTATGATGCTGGCGACTGGTTTAACCGTGTCGACTTTACGAAAGCACAAAGCAATTGGAATATTGGCATACCGTTAGCGCAGGATAACCAGGCAAGATGGGATGAGATCAGCTCTGTTTCTGCAAACCCTAATTCGCAGTTTGGTTCGCAAGATATTCAACTTACGTCTTCATTGTTTAATGAGTTCTTAAATGTTCGTTCAACCAGTAAGTTGTTTAGGTTGAACAGTGCCGAAGATATCTCGCAGCGAATTCGTTTTCACAATACCGGAGCAGGGCAGGTTCAAGGGCTTATTGTAATGAGTCTTGACGATGGAATTGGCCTTACTGACCTTGATGAAAACAACGATGCCATTGTAGTACTGTTTAACGGTACGCAAAGTACGCAGAACTTTACCATTGGTGATGCAACGAATTTTGTATTACACGCTAACCAGCAAGGGTCTGCAGACGAGCGCGTTAAACGCGCATGGTTTAACAACGGAACCTTTAGCGTGCCGGCGCTAACTACTGCTGTATTTGTGAAGCCGCAAAATGGTGAACAGGGCTATGGATTGTCTGCATTGCCACCTTACGGAGACAGAACAGTTTATTTACGTGGTGCAATGAACAACTGGGATACGTCGCTGCCGTTAGAATATGTAGGTAACGATACCTATCGTATTACTGTTAATTTGCTTGAAGGTACCTATGACTTCAAATTTGCTGATGAAAACTTTAGTGTGGCAAATGTTGGCGGTGGTATATCGGTTGGCGCAGGTCAGTCGGCTACCCTAACCAATGGCGGTAACAACTTAACGCTTAATATTATAAGCGACGGTGAGTACACCTTTGAGCTAGATGCCGAGAACGATGCAAATCCAACGCTTTCTATTACCACGCAAGACCCTAATGCAGTACCTGCACCGTATGGTGATACCACCATTTATGTACGCGGCACAATGACTGAATGGGGTACAACTCACCCAATGGTGTACGAAGGCGCGGGTATTTACTCTATTAGCTTTGAAGTACCAGCAGGAACCCACGAGTTTAAAGTAGCAGAGGCAAATTGGTCTTCACCTAACTTGGGCAGTAATGGTGGTTCAATAAATGTTGGCGAATCGCTAACACTACAACAAGGCGCAGGGAATATTCTGCTATCGGTAAGTCAGTCGCAAACACTTCGTTTTGAAGTAGACGCTTCAGATACAGGTGCACCTGTTGTAAGTGTTGAGGCTGCTTTGGAGTAAAATAAAAAGCTTTGCTGTACTGTTTACTGCAGCAGTAACCAAAAAGCCAGACTGTATACTGTTCACGGTCTGGCTTTTTATTTAGTATGCGTTCAAGGCTGGTTTAATCAGCTTTTTAACGTTTACGAACAAGGCTTATTGCCCAGTTTTGTTAGCCGTATCGTTATAAAGAGTGTGACTATTTTTCTTCAACAATTATTGCAATGGCTGTCTTCTCTCCAAGGTTAGTGACTCTGTGAGTCCACGCCTGATGCCACATAACATGCCCGTCAGGAATATCAGCAATTATTGTCTCGCCGCCAAGCGTTTCAATTCTTAACTTGCTACCTTTTTCAAAATAAACGGTTTCGTTATTGTGACGATGAAACGAGTCGCTTTCGCCTGGCTTTAATACCATTTTCAAAACTAAGGCTCGTTCATTATCCAGAAGCAGGTCGTACTGCTGTGGCGAAGCTACATGTCCAGACTCATGATGATCTTCAGCATAAGCGTTGACGGCTGCTGCCACTAATAAAAACAGTCCTACTCGTAAAATAGGCATAAAAACTCCTAGGGCGTTTGTCACCAACGCCAATTAAAAGTGCTTGTTAATGTGGGCTTCAAAACGTTTAAAGTCGTTTTCAACGTCTGCGTTTTTCATAACATCAAAACTCGCAAAGGTTGCCATTGGCTGCATGCCGAAAAACTTAAAGTTCATGTGCATTGGAAACAGTAAATCATCAACAGACTTACCGTCGAAGAACTCTTCACTATCGTTGAACGATTCTTCTGGGGCATTGAAGGTCAACGACATCATGTATTTCACATCAGATAGCGTTCCGCCAGTACCGTAGTTTTTCTTAGGCTCTTCTGCTACACGTCCATCGCCTGCACACATTGCGCCCCCCATACCTGCGGTATAGACTTCGTCCATATACTTTTTAAATGACCAAGGCACACCCATCCAGTTGATAGGCGTTTGAAGAATGACATAGTCTGCCCATTGGTGATGCGCTAATTGCTCATCAACTTCGTATTCTTCCACCATGGTTATCACTCGGGTGTTGTAGCCCTTTTCCTCTAGTAGGGATACCGCTTTATCAACTAAAGCAGCATTCAGCTTTCCTTCAGAGAATGGGTAATACTGATGTGCATTAATAATTAGTACATTACCTGATTCGTTGATACTCATTGAAAAACTCCTAAAATTACTTGTCTATGGGCTAGCGAAAGTAAGTGTATTTGCTCACTAAATGTCATGTGGTATATATTAGTAACCTTAATACTTTTTTCAACTAGTGTAATTTTAGTTACTGCATTTCAAAGGAAGTTTTTTTAGAAAAAAGTCCTATTAAAACAGGCGGTAAAGAAACAAAAAAATTTACAATGCTTGTATTGAAACTTCTGCTTTTGATAAGGAAATACAATAACAAAAATGCAAGACTAAACGTTATTTGCTGGTTAAAAAGTAGATGCGGGGTGTGGCACGACATCCAAAAGATAGAAATGCAAAGAATCGTTTGGCGCCTCCCTTATTGAGAGGCGCTCCAATTAGCGGATAATCATTTATTAAGCTAGGATGGGGTAGTTGTTAGCTTAAGCCTGTTTATTTACCCATATAGCTAGTGCAGGTTATTGTGGGCAGGGTACTCCTTCCTGAATCCACAGCTTCATTGCCTTAACAAAATCTGAATGTGTTCCAGGTGCAGGCGTTCTTCCGGGGCCAGGCGCCCAAGCCCACCTTACTAGAGGGTCATCTTTTACGTGATGTATAAACTCTTTCTTAAACACATCCATTTGCTCAAGCCCCCCTCTGAAAGCTAAGAAAGAGTTCTTCGCTGGATCTAACCATGTTTGGCATAATGTTTGTGCGCTCAAGTCTCTCGGTATAGCCATAGTAGGTGGCGGCATGTGCCAGATAAATCCCGGCATCAAGTTGTTTGATGCGCCTGGAGGCATACCTGGCTCATCGCTATTCGCATTTTGATGACAGCTTCGACAGTTAACAGGATGTGGATTGCCCGTTTGCACAAATTCACTATTTTCCACAGATAACCTAATGTTATTCAACATCGATATATTCATTGGGTGTAGCGATCTTTCGTCACCAACAGTAGGACGATGAATACCTTCTTCAACAACCCCATGGCAATTTGCACATCGAGGGTGCACTGCGACTTCGTGTAAATAAGCAAACGCTGTGCGTCCATCGGGATTGGCCGTGAACGCTTTGTAAGCGGTCTTGGCTTCTGCAGCATGCGCTGATAATGAAGAACACATGACTAGCACCAAAGTAAGTATGTGCAAAAAAGGAAACTTCATATTTACCTCCTCCAAAATTTCATTAAGCCAAAGCTGCTTTAACGTCTTTGCTGGTCATTGGTAAAGACCGTAGTCTAATCCCTGCCGCATGATAGACCGCATTTGCTACAGCAGGTGCAACACCAATAACCCCTGGCTCACCCAAGCCAACAGGAAACTCGTCACTATCCACAAACTCAATGTCGAGTTCTGGTAAATCGTTCATCCTTAGGGGATGGTAAGTGTGGAGGTTCAATGCTTTAGGCTTGCCTTTTTCGTAGCTGTTTGACTCATGAAGTGCAATACTGGCACCCCACAAAAGCGAGCCTTCAAGCTGAGCTAGTGCTCCGTCAGGGTGAACGATGATCCCGCCATCAACGGTTGCATAAAGGCGCTTTAGCGTTATTTTTCCTGTTTTTCTATTAACATGAACGTGCGCTGCTGTCGCAATCCATGCTGGCATGGTTCGCTCTTGCCCCGCAGTGACTGAAAACCCGATCCCTTCGTCATTGGCTAGTTCGATGTCTTTTACTTTTTCAGCTAACAGACTAAGAACATTGCGTAACCGGGTGGCACCGCCAACGCTTTCGGGTGCTTTACCTGCTTGTTTTCCTTTTCCATCAAGCAGTGAGAGCCTAAATTGCAAAGGATCCTGATTTGTTTGATGTGCAATCTCGTCAATAAATGATTCTAAACCCCAGGCGATCCAACCTTGTCCAACTGAACGCAACCAGCCAGGCGTAAAAGTGTCCTGAGCAATACCATTTTGAATTGCTCTTGCGCGGTGATGTTCCATTGTGTACCAGTGATCTGCGCCAGAGGCAGAGAACATATCAACTTTACCTTGTCCTTCTATCGTTTCTGACATAAAGCCTGGCGCCATTGCCGCAGTGGGCCACCCTGCCGAGAATGAATGCTCTAGGCCTGTGAACTGGTTGTTTTTATCAAAAAACGCTTTAAGGACAGCCGTTGAGGGGGAGCGACTTTGATCAAATGCTGTATCGTCGGGACGAGTAAAGATTAACTTAACAGGCTTGTTTATAATCTTTGACGTGAGCAGGGCAGGCACAATCCAATCACCATACAGACGGCGCCCAAAACCACCACCAAGGTAGTGGTGGTGTATGACTACATTCTCTTCAGAAACTCCTACTGCCTTTGCGAGCATAGGTAACGTTAATGATTGCCACTGATTTCCTGTATGGACGTGCCATTTTGTATCTTTGAATTCAACAACAGCATTTAGTGGTTCAAGTTGAAAATGGTTCACAGTTGCCGTTGTAAACGTTGACTCGAGCACGTGTGCAGCAGCGTTTGCCACAGCGTCAATGTTTCCATCGTCTACAAACAAATGGCCTTCTTTACTATCACGGCATAAGCGTTCGCCCTCATTCAAGATGTCTTGTTCTGAGACAGAAATAGAGGGGCCGGGTTCGTAATCGACTTTTAGCTTGTCAGCCGCTTTTACCGCGGAGTAATAGTCATTTGCAACTACAGTAATCCAACCTTCACACGTACCACTGGGGTCAGTCAATACATGATATCCCGCATAGCCAGGAATGCTTTTGCATGCAGAATCATCTACCTTCTTAACCCTAGAGTGATAGCGTGTTGGCGGCAAAACGGGGCGTGCGTAAACCATTCCTTCTACTTCAACGTCAATTCCGTAGACCGCCGTCCCATTAGTTTTAGGTGGAATATCAAGTGCTTTATATGATTTGCCTAACAAATGCCTTTTGCCACTGGGTTTGATGGGCATATTGCTAATTTCTTCAGCTGTAAATGTTCTGTCTAGAGCGCTATTTGAAACAATATCGCCATAATCGATTCGTTTTGCTCCAGCAATGACAAAACCATTCTCCGCACGACAGTTTTGAGAAGGAACACCAAGAAGTTTTGCGCCAGCTTCAATCATTGCTATCCGTCCAGCAGCACCCGCTTGCGACAATGGTTTAAAAGAGTGAAAAACAGACCATGAGCCTCCGGTAACCATATACCCCCATTTTGGGTCGGTGTTCACGTAGTTAATGGATACTTTGCTCCAATCACACTCGAGCTCTTCGGCAACAATTCTCGCTAACGCACTCCCAATATGCTGGCCCATTTCGACTTTAGCAACATTAATAGTCACATATCCATGCTCGTTAATCTCAAACCAAATAGTTGGAGAAAAACGTTTACTCGAAAGTGACTCCGTCGCTGAAATGTTGGCTGAAACCAACGTGGGGGCGAACGCCATTAGCAGACCACTACTCGCGCTACCTACAAGGAAATCCCTTCTTGAAAGACTAATTGCATCTTTCTTGGGTTTGAACAATTTCATGATTCTTCCTCCTCATTAGATTTGAGAGGATCAAAAATCTGTACTGCACTGTTCTGATACTCTGCTGCCACTTTAATCGCTTTTTTGATTCTCGCATGAGCCATACAGCGGCAATAGTTTGAGCTCATGTGATTGACAATGTCTGTATCGCTTGGCGATTTGTTTCTATCGAAAAGCGTTACGGCCTGCATAATCTGGCCAGATTGACAGTAGCCACACTGCGGTACCTGAACGTCAATCCATGCTTTTTGTAATGGGTGCTCACCACCTAAGGACTCAATAGTTTTTACGTTTTTGCCTTTCGCCATTGAAACTGGGAATGAACATGAGCGGACAGCATTATCGTCAATATGAACAGTGCAGGCTCCGCACATGGCAACACCGCAGCCGAATTTTGTACCTTTAAATCCAAATTCATCTCTGATTACCCAAAGTAACGGTGTATCGTCAGGTGACTTGGACCTTACTTCCTTACCATTAAGTGTGAACGCTACCATTCGCTTCCCCTATCAAGGTTTGTAAACTGGAAAAAAGAGAAAGATAGATGAGACTTCCCATCCAACTTTTTGATTGATATTGAACCAAGGCTGCCCGCACTACAATTGGTTACATTTTTGTAACTACTGTAAGTTTTTGATATTTAATCTTTTTTTGTCTCGGTGGCTGTTAAGGCGGGCCGCTGCGTCTTAATATTCATAGGTACCCCTCAATCGAATCAACAAGTGCATTATTGAGACCGACATTCAGGGATTGGAGCCATGTAATGGCACTGTTCTTTAATTCAAAAAATCGGTAATTAATTGGCAGGTCTTTATATAAACTGGCGATTTGCTCTTGCACTAGTAATGGGCATTGTGAGTTTCGAATCAGAAAAGCGACGTTCTTCAAGCCAGTTTCAACCCTTTGAACACTTGCTATGCGGAAGTTATCGTATACCTCTGGCATCATAAGGCTATCACCCTCAAGCACTACATATCCCGAAAAGCTTGAAGAACCTGATTGTTCTAACATATCTGTAAGATCTGAATTGTAGTGGCGGAATGTTTCTGCGTTCCACGGGCCAATCATTTTTAAATAAATAACGTCATTCACAAATCGCAATGTAAAGGAACCGTGTTCATTCATCAGTGTGCCCTCCTTATTCAATCAACTTTCAACGCACTTAGTATTTCATCAGTGTGCTGTCCACGTTTTGGTATTGCTTTAGAGGCCGCACAGGAATATGCATTGTCTAAGAATCGCGGGGCAGGCGCGGCTTGTAAAAATCCATCTGCGGTAGCCCACACACCTCGTGCATCCATATGTGCGTCGTGTTGAGAATGTTCAGGGCTGAGCACGGGTGAAACACATGCGTCACTCTGCTCGAACATTGTTTTCCAGTATTGTTGTGGGTGTTTGCTAAAGATTTCTTCCAGTCTGCCACTCAATGTTTTCCACAGCTTGGGGTTTCTTTGCTGGAGAAAGTCTGGGTCACTGTTTAGCCCCAATTGAATTAAAAAGGCTTTATAGAATTGAGGTTCTAGACATTGAACAGACATCCAATTTCCGTCTGAACACTGATAACAGCGGCTCCAATGAGGACCGTCTAGCATACTTTTCCCGCGAGTTTCGCTGAACACGCCGATGCCTGACATGTACATGATCAAGTTCATCATGTGTGCAGAGCCATCAACGATAGCAGCATCAACAACTGTTCCCTCACCAGTTCGGCCAACACGGTACAATGCCGACAACACGCCAGCGACAAGGTAGAGTGCTCCTCCTGCGATATCGCCCAATAGTGTTGGTGGTGTGAAAGGCGCTTGTCCAGGTGGCGAGGCGTACCAAAGTGCGCCAGATAATGCGATGTAGTTTAGATCATGTCCGGCCGCTTTTGCTCGGGGCCCATTTTGGCCCCATCCAGTCACTCTGCCATAAATCAACGCGGGGTTCACAGCATGAAGGTCATCTGGGCCCAACCCTAGCTTTTCCATCGTGCCTGGGCGCATACCTTCAATAATAATATCAGCCGTTCTAATCAGCTCGCGAACGCTCGCTTTTCCTTCATCTGTCTTCAAGTTCAATAGGACAGACTTTTTTCCTCTATCAAGTAAGCTTTTATCGGTCATTCCTTCCACTGGAACGTCTTCCCGGTGAACCACCGTGACATCGGCACCTAGGTCTGCCAGCATCATTGCAGCAAAAGGCCCTGGCCCAATACCCTCGATTTCTATGACTTTTAAACCACCTAACATATTTCATTGTCCTCTTAGAAACTCGGAATCACACCTATTCGCTAGCATCCTAACCAATAGCGCTGCACTGTATTTAGCATTGCGACACTGGCGTTGGCTTCTGAGTTTTACTTTGTTTTAACAATCTACTTTTTTACCGCGACAATGATAATGACCAGAAAGCTCAGTGTGATTGACAAAATCCAACAAGTTACTGCAATACCATTCTTGTTAGGCATGTATTCGAATTATTTGTCACTTTTAGTCAATTTATATGGTGTCTTTAGTCATCGTTTTTTTGCCCATTCTCTCTATAGTTTTAAGCAACATTTTTTTAACAAGGCCGTGGTCTCAGTGAAACGGTAAAGGTTTCACCATGCACTGTGGCGTTGCTGATACAGCAAAGGGGAATGGTGTTATGGCAACACAAGCTTATATTTTTGATGCGGTGAGAACGCCACGCAGTAAGGGAAAGTCTGATGGTTCGCTTCATGAAGTGAAATCTATAGAGCTGGGTGCGGTATTATTACGTGAATTGCAAAAACGCTACGACCTAGATACGTCCTATGTCGACGATGTAATGCTGGGTTGTACCGGCCCCATCAAAGAGCAAGGTGGCGATATTGCCAAGTCAATTGTGCAGTTTGCTGGGTGGGACGAGAGTGTGGCAGGCGTACAAATGGACAGGTTTTGCGCTTCAGGCTTAGAAGCGGTCAATTCCGCGGCTCAAAACATTATGTCGGGTTGGAATCAATTAATCGTAGCTGGTGGTGTGGAGTCTATGTCTAGGGTCCCTATGGGAGCCGCAGGTGCTTCGATGATGTTTGACCCTGAGTTTGTAATGACGCAAAAAACACCACCCCAAGGTATTGGCGCAGACTTAATTGCAACCTTGGGCGGCTGGTCTCGAAATGATGTAGATAACTATGCGCTTCTTTCACAAAAACGCGCAGCTTATGCCCGGGATAATGGGTATTTCGACCGCTCAGTAGTACCTGTGCGAGATACAAACGGCTTAATGATATTAGCTAAAGACGATTTCATTAGGAGCGATGCCACGTTGGACGGACTCGCCAGTTTAAAACCGTCCTTTAAAAAAATAGGCGAATTGGGAATGGACGCCACACTATTGTCGAAGTATCCGCATATAGAGCGCATTAACCATGTCCATACTCCCGGGAATTCTTCTGGGATTGTAGATGGTGCTAGTGCCGTGCTTATTGGTAGTGAGCAAGCAGGAAAAGATTTGGGGTTATACCCACGTGCAAGAATTGTTGCCGGAGCGGTTACCTCTACAGAACCATCTATTATGCTAATCGGGCCCGCGCCTGCTGCCGAAAAATGCTTAAAAATTGCGGGGCTTCGCAAAGAAGATATTGACCTCTGGGAAATTAACGAAGCTTTTGCTTCTGTGGCGCTTAGGTATATGCGTGAATTAGGTATTAGTGAGGAGGTGACCAACGTTAACGGTGGTGCAATTGCCATGGGACATCCGTTAGGTGCGACTGGCGGAATGCTCGTCAGTACGGTGTTAGATGAGTTGGAACGCCGTGAGTTAAAACGCGCAATGATTTCACTTTGTGTAGGTGGTGGCATGGGCATTTCCACCATTATCGAAAGACTGTAACCGAAGGATAATGGAGGAGAGCATGAATACTTTTAAATACCAAAAAGACGATAACGGCATTGTAGTCATTACCATGGACATGAATGGACCGGTAAACGCAATTAATGACGAGTTTTATCGCGAAATGTCGGAAGCACTAGACACTTTGGAAAAAGAAACAGATCTTTCAGGTGTCGTGTTCACTTCAGCTAAAGATACGTTTTTTGCTGGTGGTGATCTCAATATGCTCATGGCAATGGAACCAGGAGATGAGCGAAAAATATTTGATACGGTAGAGGCGAATAAGTCGTTGTTCCGTCGATTAGAGAAGTTACCGGTTCCCGTAGTCGCTGCGATAAACGGCGCAGCATTAGGTGGTGGCTATGAGCTGTGCTTAGCGAGTAATTATCGCGTTTGTGTAGATAACCCCCGCATTGAAATTGGATTACCTGAGGTGTCTTTGGGGTTGTTACCTGGAGCGGGAGGCGTTGTTAGGCTTACAAACCTAGTTGGGTTAGAGGCAGCGCTTCCCATGCTTCTTGAAGGTAAAAAAGTCAGACCGCAGCAAGCTTTGAAAACTGGGTTAATTGACGCCACTGTACAGAGCAAAGATGAGCTTATTTCACATTGCAAAGCGTGGCTGGTTAACAACAAAGATAACGGTGAGGTCGCTATTCAGCCTTGGGATCAAAAAGGTTTCAAAATACCCGGTGGAGATATTAACAGGCCTTCTATAACGCAAATTGTGGCAATGGCGCCGCATATGCTTCTTAAGAAAACCAGGGGCTTGTTACCCGCGCCAGAAGCGATTTTAGAAACAGCAGTACAAGCGGTTACTGTTAATTTTGATACGGCACTTAAAATAGAGTCCAGAAAATTTGCCTCTTTGCCAGTTACGCCTGAAGCAAAGAATATGATGTCAGCTTTTTTCTTTCAATTGAATCAGATTAATGGTGGTGGAAGCCGCCCTGACGTGAAAACAAAGTTCACATTCAATAAAGTTGGGGTGATTGGTGCTGGCATGATGGGGCAAGGCATTGCTGCGGTGGCGGCAGGTTTAGGTATTCAGGTTGTATTAAAGGACGTGTCTATTGACGCAGCTGAGAAAGGTAAAGCTTATACAGCCAAAGTTTACGACAAGAAAATAGCAAGAGGGCGAGCAACTGAGCAAGATAAAGAGCAAGCTCTCTCACTTATTATTGCTACTGATAATGATGAAGACTTGAAAGGCTGTGAACTTGTTGTAGAGGCTGTTTTCGAAGATATGTCGCTGAAGCACAAGGTGCTTAAAGGCTCAGAGCAATTTCTAACCGAAGATGGAATTTGGGCCTCTAATACCTCAACACTTCCTATCACTCATCTGGCTGAACCTAGTCACAAGCCTGAAAATTTCATTGGGCTGCATTTCTTCTCTCCCGTCGACAAAATGCCGCTGGTAGAAATAATTTGTGGCAAAAAAACGAGTGACGCTACCCTCGCAAAAGCATTCGATTTCGTCCAGCAGATAAAGAAAACCCCCATCGTCGTTAATGACAGTGTTGGCTTTTTTACTTCCAGAACCTTTGCTTCGCAATTACAAGAGGCGGCAACTATGGTCAGTGAGGGTATTCATCCAGTCAGAGTTGATAACTTAGGTAAAGCTATTGGGATGCCAGTAGGCCCGCTAACGGTAAATGACGAAGTAAGCTTAACGATTGGTATTAAAGTACGAGAAACGCAAGTAGCTGCCGGCTTGATAAAGGCTGAGGATGATCGCTGGCCTAAAGGGAACAAACTCATCGAAAAACTTGTGAAGGAACACAAACGCGGTGGTCGCTATCACGGTGAAGGCGGGTATTTCAATTATGTTGATGGTGACAAGGCAATTTGGCCTCAATTACTTGATATGTATTACGACCCAACCGTCGAAATTTCCGATAGTGACATCAAAGACAGGCTGTTGTTTATAAACGTAATAGAAAGCTTGCTGTGTTTGGAGCAGGGTGTGTTGAAATCAGTGGCCGATGCCAATATTGGCAGTATCTTTGGGATAGGTGCACCCATTTGGACAGGCGGATACATTCAATTTGTTAATAGCTATGGGCTTGAGCGCTTCCAAGCCAGGTGTGAAGAGCTTGCTGAAAAATATGGTGAGCGATTTAAAGCCCCTGCCATTGTAGGAAAGAAAATAGCAGCAGGTGAATTATTTCTTTAGAAATACTTCACCTATTTCTTCGGACAATATCGCTTTACATTTTTAGACTGAAGGGGCGTGTAGCATGAGCCAGTTAAAAACACCGTTAGACTATTTCTATTATTGGGAAGAAAAAACACCTACCGACATATTTCTGAGGCAGTCCTTTGGCAATGGGCAGTGGAGGGAGTACTCATGGTCAGAAGTCGGAGAGAGAGTTAGAAAAATAGCTAGCTTTATCCATTCTCGTAACCTTCCTCCTCAAAGCAAAATAGCGCTTTGGTCAGCAAATTCAGCTGATTGGATCATGGTAGATTTGGCTATCATGCTAAGTGGGCACATCAGCGTGCCCTTATTCCCCAATCAATCAGTTAAGGCCGCTAATCATGTACTAAAAGAATGCGATGTTTCGCTAATGTTTGTTGGTGAATGTGGGCAAGAGCAAAAGTTTACAGAATGGAATACGGCAAACGTCACCCTAGTGGGCATGCACGGCTGTTCGATAGCGGTAGACCACAATTTAGCGCAAATTCAGCAGACGTTTGGTCTTGTATTAAGCAACCCAAAAGCAGAGCTCGATAGTCTAATGACGATAGTGTATTCATCCGGCACAACGAGTATGCCCAAAGGCGTTATACACTTGTATTCTGCGCCGGCAAAGGTAACGCCCTCTATCGCCAAGGAGTTCAAAATTTCACGAGAAGAAGGGTATAGAGCCTCACTTTTCTCTTTTTTGCCACTGGCTCATATGGCAGAGCGTGCCCTTGTCGAATTTACGGGCCTTTATAGTAATGCTTGTATTTCATTTTCTGCAGGTCTCGACGATTTTAGTGACGAAATCGTTAGCGTGCAGCCTACATTTTTCTTTGCGGTTCCAAGGCTGTGGGACAAGTTTAAATTGTCGGTAGATAGCAAAATTCCCCCTGAGGCACAGGCTGCAATGAGTGAAGAGGATAAGCATAAAATACGATATATGTTGGGCCTCTCTAGAGCTGATATGATCCTGAGCAGTTCAGCGCCGCTGCAGCCAAAAGTCCACCAGTGGTACTTACATATGGGAATTAAAGTAAGAGAAGTTTACGGAATGACCGAGACTTTTGCGACAGGAACAGGATGCTTTGAGGATATACCTGCGTCGGGAACAGTAGGAAAGCCCCTTGGTGATGTTGTAGAGGTAAAGCTTTCCGATGAAAACGAAATACTGATGCGATCTGAGGGCATGATGTTTGGCTATTACAGAGCCGAAGAAAAAACGTTGAGCGTGCTTAAAGATGGATGGTTTCACACGGGAGATTGTGGCACTTATGACGAGAGTGGCAACCTAGTGGTAACCGGGCGCAAAGGAGATGAATTCAAAACAGCCAAAGGAAAATTTATCCATCCGGTGCCGTTAGAAAAATGCTTTAGCGGTGTACCGGAGATAGAGCAATTTATCGTTGTTGGGCAAGGGCTTAATCAACCAATTTTGTTAGCGACACGCTCTGAATCTGCTTGTTTATTAACAAACAGTGAGTTGCGCGATAAGCTGAAGCAGTATTTGTCGAAAATAAACACCACACTTGCCCCTTACGAGCGCATTTCGCATATTTTAATTACTCGGGCTGCGTGGACAATTGATAACGGAATGTTAACCCCGACCTTGAAATACCATCGAAAAACCATTGAAAGCTGCTTCAAGCCAGATGCCCTAAAATGTTGTGAAAACAAGGAAGAGGTTGTCTTTGTTTAATATCGAGACCCCTTGTATTACATGTATTCGATACGGTATTGATGGGATCAATGTATGAGAGTGTTCTAACTTTAAGCCAATGAAGAAAAAGCAATCGTTACAAAAAGCAGCCTTACAACACCTGTTTGCCGGCTATGAAAAACATGGGCTCTCGATTAAAGCGTTATTTACCGAGTTGGGTTATGACGCGGAAGATTTTGAAGAAGCAAGTTTTAGGTTGCCGTCAGAAAAGTTGGGAAAACTGGTTCGACTTGCGGCAATCAAACTCAACGATGAAACCATAGGCTTTTTTGAGCGCCCCACAAAACTAGGTGGCGTGAAGATAGGTGTGCTATATGCCTTACGAGGTAAAACACTGCGAGATGCGTATTTCAGACTATTTAAATATTTAATGCTGTTGCATGATGATTTAGATATAAAACTGGTTGAGAGCGGTGAAGAAGCGAATATTGCTATTAACATAAAGCGAGAAGAGTCGGATGCAGACATGCTGGTTTATATAACGCTTATGTTGTTTGTATTTAGATGGTCGTCTTGGGTAACAAATCATCGAATATCGCTTAATCGCCTGAATTTCAGTGGTAAAAAGTCGACTTACTCACACGATTTAGACTCTGCTTTTCCCTGTCGTCACTACTACGAAAGGCCGCAGACGGAATTAAGTATTTATCGAAGCGACCTAGAATTACCTGTTACCCAAAAAGAAGAAAGTGTTACTCAGTTTATACATTCCCTTTCCAACTTACTCATTAATCGCATGTCTGACGCCAGCATTACGGCGCAAATTAAACGCATGTTGAGAGAGTGCGACAATTTAGAGAATTTACCACTCAAAAAGGTGGCTGATGATCTGAATAAAAGCCCGCAGACTGTTCGTCGCTATCTTGCCCAAGAAAATACAAGTTTTGCGGCATTAAAAGAAAGCGTTAGGAAAGATATTGCAACCTACCACCTTACGCAAAAAGACACCTCCATTAAAAATATTGCCTATCTGGTCGGTTTTTCAGAACCCAGTGCCTTTATACGCGCATTTAAGAAATGGACTGGCCTCACCCCTGGGGAATGGCGCGAACGTCAATGATCGTTTTGGTCTATTCTCTGGCGCTTTCGGTCATCGGTAAGCACTAATTAGGTTGTTAACATGTTGTGAAACTTACATTGAACGTTGGAGTAGGACCATGTTACCGAGAACCTTATTTAGTTCTGAGCACGAGATGCTGCGTGATAGTTTTCGAAAATTCTTACAAACTGAAGCCGTTCCACATTACGAAAAATGGGAAAAGATTGGGCAGGTTGATAAATCAATTTGGAAAGCGGCGGGCGAGCAGGGCTACTTAGCACCGCTCGTTTCAGAGGAGTATGGCGGGCTGGGTCTAGACTTTCTATACAACGTTATCCTTACAGAAGAAATCGGCAGACTTGGACTAAATGGAATAGGTTTCCCATTACACTCTGACATTGTTGTTCCTTATCTATCGAGATTAGGCACTGAAGAGCAAAAACAAAAATACCTTCCCGCGTGTGTTTCTGGCGAAATAGTGACGGCTATCGCCATGACAGAACCAGGAACAGGGTCTGATTTGCAAGGAATCAAAACTACAGCAAAAAAAGAGGGTGATGATTTCATTATCAACGGAAGTAAAACGTTTATTACGAATGGACAATTAGCTGACTTAGTTATTGTTGTCGCAGTAACCGACCCAACAGCTGGCGCAAAAGGTTTAAGTTTAATACTCGTTGAAGCGAATACACCTGGCTTTGAGCGAGGTTCAAATTTAGCGAAAATTGGCATGAAGTCTCAGGATACTTCGGAATTATTTTTCAATGATGTGAGAGTGCCTCAGTCTAATTTGCTCGGCCCCGAGGGAAGTGGCTTCGCGCAATTAATGGCAGAGTTACCACAGGAGCGCTTAACAATCGCTGTGCATTGTATGGCAATGTGTGAATCTGTTTTAGCGCAAACCGTTGAGTATGTTAAAGAGCGAAAAGCGTTTGGCCAAAATATAGGGGCATTCCAAAACACTCAGTTCGTTTTAGCAGATTTAGACACTGAAATTGATGCGGCCCGCGCTTTTACAGACCGCTGTATTGAATTACATTTGACGAAAGACCTCACTACAGAACTTGCATCAAAAGCTAAATTATTGGTGACTGAACTACTCGGAAAAGTGGTTGATAAGTGTCTACAACTCTACGGTGGATACGGTTACATGCTGGAGTACCCCGTCGCAAGGGCATACGCAGACGCGCGCGTTATGCGAATTTATGGCGGTACAAGTGAAATTATGAAACTTATCGTTGCTAGGCAGCTGCTAAAATAGCTACCTAATACGCTGATTAGCCTATACTGTTGGCTTGACGGAAACAGCGTTCAGGGACTGGTTGCTGCTCGCTGTTTCTCTTCAAGTTGCCCAAATACACTATTTGTATACCCTTTATTTACCATTAGATTTCAAACAGCATATCGGTGCGAATAATATACTTTACGCCCTTCGTTATTGGTGTTGAACTGTGTAAACAGTGCAATGAGTGATGTCCATGTGGAAATAAGAGCACACCGCCTGCAGGCGTTCGCACATTAACTTGTGCTTGTCTGTCACCTCGTCTTGCTGGTTTTCCCGGGTGGTCTGCATTCACCAAAAACTGTGTTTCTCCCCCTTCGAAATTGTCGTTAAGCAAAATTAGAAACGTCATTTTGCTATATCTGTCCGAATAGGCGTTTTGAATTAACGTGTCTCCTTCAACTTTGGAGCCCGGCCAGTCACCATCAATATGATATTTAAAATAATCACCTTCCTGGTATCGATAGAACCGAAAGCGAGTATTGATACCCAGCGGTTTCTTACCGTCAAATATGGCAAGGCTTTGCTGAGTTAGTGCCTCAATGCGTTGCCATATCAGACGCTCCGTAACATCATCTACAACGATAGTTACATTGTCGTTATGCCGAATTTCACGGGGTAGTGACACTGCCGCATCTTTTAAGTAGCCAAGCTCTTCCGACGTTTTCAGTAGTTTTCTACACTCTTGTTCACTAAAAACATTCAGAAGTTGGTAGGCGCCAGGCACTTCACTTATTTCACGGCGAACCGTTTGTTGCTGAGTTTGCGCTGATGAACTATCAAGCGCAAAGGCGTTATCTGTATGGGCAGCCCATGTAGGAATAGCTGGGTTTTGTGCGCCAGGTTCACGCGCTATAACGAAAAAGTTGCCTTTCATGATACTTTCCTCATGCACTAATTACTTGTACTTGTGTAAACTGGCGATGCCCTTCAAGTGAACCGTGGTAACCAAAGCCGCTTTCTTTCGCGCCCACCCATGGCCCATCACCTGCGCCTGGGCCACCGTTAATACCCACCATGCCAGCTTCCATATTTTCTGCTACGTAGGCAGCGTTACTTTCACCAAAAACGACTGCACCAAGACCAAGGGGAACGTTGTTCGCACGCATGATGGCTTCATCGATATTGCTAAAACTATCAATAGCGACGACCGGGCCAAACGTTTCTTCTTTTGCCATCAACATCTCATCTGTTAAACCGTCGATAACGGTGGGTTGAATGTAAGGGGGGAGGTAATCATCGCTGCCCAGTAAAAAACGCGCGCCTTTTTCTTTCGCGTCTTTTAAATGATGAATTATCTGCTGGTGCTGCTTTTTATTAACGATGGGGCCAATATTTACTCTGGGTTGGTCCCACGGCCCAACGGTATATTGTTTTGCAATCTCCACCACGCGTTCTACAAACGTGTTGTGAATACGCTCATCAACGTAGATACGCTCCGTTGATGTACACATTTGACCAGCATTTTCGAAACTACTCGCCACTGCAAAGCGAGCAGCCTTATTGATATCAGCGTCTGCAAGAACGATCATAGGATCGTTGCCACCTAGCTCCATCACAAGTCGATGAAGTTGTTTGGCCGAACTCGCCATTATATGTTTTCCGGCTGCCGCTGAACCAGTAAATGCGACCATATTAATATTGCTGGCAACAAGTGCTTTGCCCACTTCTCCGTCGCCATGAATAACTGACAGCACGCCATTAGGCAAAACTTCATTGAGTGTTCTTACGAACATGTCAGCAACCAAGGGAGTGATTTCTGAGGGTTTCAGTACTACGGTATTTCCTGCTACAAGTGCTGGTAGAAGTAAATTATTTGCCATAGCCAAAGGGTAGTTCCACGGCGAAATCACGCCCACCACTCCCAGTGGACGGTAGTAGATTTTTGTGCCGCTTGGCTTCTTTACTGGTGCAATAGCTTGCATGATCTCTCGGCAAAGATAAGACGCACTTTGTATGACCCCCATCACCTCATAGGTAGCTCGACGATGATCTTTACCCATTTCTTTAGAAATAAGGTTTACTAACTGCTCTTGAACACGGTTTAGGCCCGAGAATGCTTCAATAATTAGTTGTGCTCGCTGCTCTGATGTTAGCTTGCCCCATGCAATTTGAGCTTGTTTTGCGTCATTTACAGCAGTAACTACATCGTCATTACTTGCGACCTTCACGCTTCCCACTTCCTGTTCATCAAGCGGGTTTCGAGATACTAAAATGTTATTCATTGCTTTCACCACTAAACACGATTGCGCGTATTTCTAGGCTTGTACGCGGTTTTTTAGCTTCATCGTTTAAAACATCCACCGCTGAGTGTGGTACCCCAAACATTCCTTGTTCAAATGTAGAGTCGTACACTTTGAACAATAACCCTTCACCCGGCGTCATTTCGGACTGATAAAACCATTTGTGATTAGGGTTGTAAGTGATGGCAGCAAGTTCACCGATACGATCGGGATAGATAAGTTTAAGTCGCTGAAAATCAGTTGGCTGAACGGTAGATATATCAACCATGGCTAGCGGAGATGACTCCACTTTATTTCTTACAGGAAGCCACAGGTTCACCAAGGTATAATCGCGGTTTCGTAAATGCTCTTGACCTTTAGTCTCTTCCATCATGCGGTGATTAGCTGATACATCAGTGTAGTCGTTGTGTACTGTTCTTACCGGGGCTCTATTGTGAATAGACTTATCAGCACGGGTTGTCGAGCGATAAGTATGATCAAAAATGATCACGTCATCACTGTTCATTCTGCGCTTCAACATATCGATTACATATGGATATAGTTGCTTTTGTATTGCCTCGTCATCTTCAAAAGCTTCAAAGTCGGGTGAAAACGACACAACTTCGAAGCCATTTTTTTCCAGTGCAAACGTGCTTTTTTCAGCGCGCATATCACTAACACTAATAGTTCGTTTATCTACTGACGATGTAAGTTCTGAAGCGCCAGGGCCCTTATACGTTTGGTCGTAAACCAAAGGGGCTTCGGGTGAAACGTAGTTTACTGAAAACATAATCGTATCCTGTTCTTTAGCTTGTGATTTGATCCTACGCCTTTATCAATTACAATAAAATCAAGTGGATAATGTATGTGATACAAAAAAAAATGGTAATCCAGCTAGACATTAAGCAGTTGCGCACGTTTGTTGCGCTTATAAAAGTGAGAAACTTGTCGAGAGTGGCGGAGCAGTTAGGTGTTTCGCAACAGGCCGTGAGTGAGCATTTAAAAAGAATGCGCAATGTGTTTAATGACAGGCTGTTTGTTCGAAGTGGAAATGGTGTACAGCCCACCGCGCTCGCCGTCGCTTTACAGCCCAAAGTTACGGCTACGCTGGAAGCTTTTGATTCGCTTTTGACACCGGAAACTTTCTCACCTTCAACGACATCGACGACTTTCACGTTGGCATGCACTGACTTCGAGCAAGTGTCGCTGCTGCCGAGTATACTTGCCGACATTCGACAACTTGCGCCGAAGTTAAAAATAGCGATAAAAAAGTTAGAACTGGATAGCTTGGCGAATGACCTTAAAAACGGTGAAGTAGATCTGGCTATCACAAATCCGTCGTTAGCACCTTCGACATACCCGAGTGAAACGCTCTATCGCGAACGCTATAAATGTGTTGTGTCATCGCAAAGTAAGCTAACCAAAAATGAAATGACGGTGGCTCAAATATCAAAAATACCTCAGGTTGTGGTTTCGCCCTCTCGAGGCGATTTCAGTGGGGCTATTCATCATTGGTTTGAAGCGAAAGGCCATCCTAGAGAAGTTTTTATGTCTTTTCCTACTTTCTCCGCAGCTATTGAAACAATACACAGCACCGACTTGTGTGGTTTCGTACCAAGTGCGCTTATACCTAACAGAAAGTTACGCGTTATCGAGTTAAATGAAAAGCCGCCAGGATTTGATGTTATCAGCACATGGCACCACCGATTATCAAATGACCCTCTAACCTTATGGATTAAAGAGCTGCTGGTGAAATCTATTAAGGGCCGTTCTAAGTGCTCGTAACATGGAAAATAGGGCGAGAGCGGATTGCTGAATTTAAGGCATAAAAAAACCGACATTCGTCGGCTTCAGTATCTGCTTCTTGAGGAAGAGATGGTACCAGTGGGCGGACTTGAACCGCCACGCTATCGCTAGCAGCGGATTTTGAAAAGCTTGTGTTTATTTTAACTTTTAATAATCAATAGCTTATTTGTTTTTTTTGTGCGCTTCGCAAATTCTTTGCAAATAAAGGTGCCAGCCCGCCCTAAATTAATACGCTGCAATCGTACTAGCTCTAATTAGGTGACCAACCTTATGATGCCGCTACAGTAATTAATATTCACATAGGGTCAACTCTTGACCCTGTATCCAATTATCATTCTTCAAAAATCAGTTAGCAGCCTCTCTTTTTAAGTTGCTGTGTAATAAATAGGATGGAAATGATAATGAAACACATAATAAAAATGTTCGGACTGTTCAGTGTGCTTGTCAATTTGTCTGCAAACTCGGCAATTATTGACAGCCAATCATTCACGCAGGATAGCTTTGTCGATACGAGTACCGGATTAGCATGGATGGATTTCGGCATCAACAACGGGCAATCGTATAATTACGTCGCTAACCAATTAAGCGATGGGGGTGACTATTTTGGCTGGCGATTACCCACTACAGAAGAAATATTTACTCTATGGAGTAATGTAGCTGACCTGGATAATGTTGAAGCCGATTACGAAGACCTAAATAAGTATGGTACCGGTCAATTTTATGCGTGGGATAACAATTCCCGTACGGTGGACGGTGATGACTCCGTATGGGATGACGCTTTCTCAGTTATGGGTTATAACACTTTCAACAGCACAGACTTTGTAGAAAGAACAAACGCAATCGGTTTTTTCATGGGAGAGAACGGTTTAGCTAGCGTATCGCTTAGTGATGCAAAGAGTAAGACTTCCTATTACTTTACTTTTAAGGATGAAATCAAACTTCGGGACGATGCAGCTTATTCAGGCTTCTTTTTAAATTTGGCACACGAAAATTACTCAACGATGTTAGTCAGAGAGGCTAACGTGCCTGAGCCTGGTACTGTTGGCATCTTTGCTAGTGCGTTAACACTATTGGTTATGCGTCGAACGCGTAGACACCGGTCCTCTCTCAAAAATCGATAGGTTAAATTAATCATCATCCATTGATCTATTCTGTATGTGGAAAATTCGCATTAGGGCAGGTTATCAGAATTGGTAATCTGCTAAGTAACGACTTTCCATCACATCTTTGTCGCATTGTGATAGTCACGCCAGCATACTAAGTTAGTTTCGCTAACTACTTTTAAAATATTGTTTCTCTTTACATGCACCACATCTAGTCGATGCTGCAACTCAAATTACTCATTAATATTTATAAGCCTCAAGCATAGCAGGCTCCTAAACTTATCAGCAAAAACTGCGGTGGGTCAGGGATTGGCCCACTTGTAACGTACCCTTGTCGCTCTATATGTTTGAGGGGGGACAAGATATGGCATATTCGCTTAACGCAATCATACCTACTAAATACGATACAGCATCTTTTGTATTTGAAGGCGACAAAGTGCCCTTTACGCGCTGGTTGCTGGATACTGAAAAGCTTATGCCCTTTTTGATGATGCAAGCTTTACACCTTGCCACGTTGCGCCGCATTGCATTGAAACTGAGTTGCGAGTTTTATATCAAAGGCGAATCAGCGTTTTTACTGCAAGGTAAAATGCCAGAGCTGAGTGCGCTTCCAGCCTTCGAACGCAGCACCTTGCAACGCCTGCTTAAAGAAGCGGCAACCGACCTGCTGGATACTTTTTTTCCCGTTGACAACGCTGGTAAAAGCGACACACCACTATCCCTGAAACTTTTTCTGCTGAGTTATTCTCATTTCTTGTTTGAACACTATAGCGATGGCGAAGTGGTAACCACCTCAGGGGTTATTCATTACTTGTTTGGCGGGCGACCCTTTAATACCTACAAGCAGGCACTGAATTTATCACACTTTCTGTCAGACTCGCCTTTGAACGGTAAGCAGTTTCAGAACAGACACAAAGACAATACGGAGAATAGCAATGGCGAGCATAACATCGCCCCGATTATGCCTACGATGAAACAAATTCTTTGCCGCCCGTCATTGGCACTTAAACCATTGATCAGCCGCTTACAACTCATCGCAAAGGCTAGCAAGAAGGATAAACCCATTGATGATACCGCACTGCTAGCAGCGTTTATGATGGTGAAGTCGGTGCGCGACACATTTAAAGCTATGATGGGGGTAAAGCACGATATTATCGCTCCTCTTGCAGTTAATCAGTTACTGCAATTACTGACTGAGAGCGTGGACATGCAACTTTGCTGCTCAGGGGAAGATGATGGAAAAAGCTGGTTTGCTACCAGATTACCAGACGTTACGCCGGCTCTTTTTACTCAGTCGGCAGCGAATTTGTTGCAGCAATGCTGCGAATATGATGGCACAGCGGATACTACCAGCCTTTCGAATCATGCAATCTCTGAGTTGTGTGAAAATAACAGGGTAAACACATCGTCTATATTTTCAGAGTTTGTTACTTTTAACTACCTGTTTAACGAATCAAAAGAGAAGCGTTGCCTGCTGAGCTTAGTCGAAAGCCAGATGGAAGCCGATGTGGTTGGGCAGCCGACAGTGAAAAAAGCACTGCTTAGTAGCCTTCGCCAGCATCTTGATGGCGTGCCGAAAGAGCAGCGGGGACCAGTATTTATTTATGGAGCCTCGGGCGTGGGGAAAACCTCTCTGGCTAAATCCTTCGCGAGATCCCTTAATGTACATTTGGCAGATAGCTACGAACTGCAAGTGATAAACATGGAGCAGTTTTATCATAAAAACGCCGCATTACAACTTTTCGGAGCGGGCTTTCAATTTAACGCAGCTAACCTTGGTACGCTTACTACGCCAGGTGAATTTATCCCAAAACGCATCATCGTATTTGATGAAATAGAAAAAGCACATGCCAACACTATCAATGCGCTGCTTACATTGTTATCAGAACACCAAGCGAAAGACGCTTCATCTAATCGGATGGTAGATTTCAGCGAGTGTATTTTTATTTTCACTTCAAATGTAGGTGAACAAAGTCGCACAAATGGTTTCGCCACTGATTACCGGAGCGAGTTGGCCACTACTTTCAGCCCTGAATTTATCAACCGTATTTCTCGTGGCTCGGTAGCCAAAGCCACCCCATTAAAGGAATCCGAAGTTGCCAGTCTGGCAACACAGCTGGCATATGATTTGGCTCTTGAATTCAATGCGGATATAGATGGCGACATAGCTAAAGCTATATGTCATCTGGCAGGCGAGCTCAATCCCAGAGCAATGCTTGGAGCAGTTGCCAGGCTTCGAGCTGAGATTAGCGAGGAACTTGATAAGTCTTTCATCGATGACTGGAAATTAATACAGATGCTCATTATTGAGTTTGACTCAAATACAATTAAAAAATCAGATGAGAGCTTATCAACATTTATCCATCGTCATTATTCACGAGTATGGCAATCGTCACTGTCATTACAAAGCGAATCAAGTGGTGATGGAATAGTATTGCGACTTATATGCGCAGTCCCTAAACCACTTATTTGCCTGGCAGACAGACAAACCTCATTTATGCATTTTGTATCAGATACCAACTGTTATTATCACGACCTCATCGGTAACCGCGAGGCAATAGAAAATATAAAGCAGATGGTGAATATGCTAAATATCCACTCTCACAATGCTCCAACTGTTAATACCGCACTTGCTCATACTTTATTGGTCGGCAAACCGGGAACAGGAAAAACACATTTAGCTAGAGCAATTGCCAGCGAATTTGAAGGGGTGTTTATCCATGTAAATGCCTCTGAGTTGACTATTGGTGACACAGATAAAAATTTGAAAACCCTGTTTACCGCGGCTCGAAAATATGCACCTAGTATTGTGTTTATTGATGAAATTGATGCAATAGCAGCAAAAAGGCACCCTAACACCAAAACGAATAACATGATGGTAAATTCGTTACTAACCGGGCTAGACGGGTTTGATACCAACACCGATGCAGTACTTGTGGTAGGCGCGACCAACCATCCCGATTACATCGATGATGCCGTGGTACGGGCGGGTAGAATGAGTAACAGGCTTACCCTTAATTTCCCTACCCAGACAGAACTGACAGCGTACCTCAAAAGCAGGATAAAAGAAGAAAAACTCACTTCACATGTCACTGATATTTTAGAAGCCATTGCCGGAAAACTGCAATATCATCCGGTTTCCATGGTGGATACGATTCTGCGTAACGCATTGGCCACGACTAACAAACATGGCAATATAGCTCACACCTTGTTAACAGCCTATATCAACGAGATAGAAGGTGAACCTGAAGTCGAGATTGACATAAGTTCTAGCCAAACCCAACGTTGTGCCTATCACGAAGCTGGCCACGCCTTAGTTATTGCTGAACTGTATGCACCAGAAGATGTGCTGGCAATTGATATCTGCAAAAGAGACAATACCAAAGGCGTGGTACTGTTTTCAGATCTTCAGGGAAAATACGGTATTACCCGCGCCACGGTAAAAAAGCAATTACAGGTGTTATTGGCTGGGCGTGCTGCAGAACAAGTATTGTTAAACGACGCTGAGCAGCTTAGTCGGGGAGATGCGCTGGATATTCGACAAGCAACAGAACTGGCAAAAAAAGCAATCAGTCAATGGGGGTTGGGGGGCTTTAGCGAAATGGTGGATAAAAGCCAGTTCAGCATGAGCGAAGCAGAGCTACTTGATGAGGTCAACGAGTGGATGAAAGATGCGTTTGATAAGGCCACAGTAATTTGTGAAAAAAAGCGAGATGAGCTTGAGCGCCTCTCTGAAGCGCTAATTAATCAGAATAGCTTGTACTACCCTGGAATACAGCGCTTGATAACGAATAAATGTGTACACAGAGTACACTAACTTGTACATGAAATTGAAAAAAAAGCCGCTGTTAGCGGCTTATTTGCTTTGAATCGGTGCCATCGAATAGCCTCTGGGATGAGCATCTTCTGAACACACGATGGGTTTAAAGCAAGATAACAAGTCCATGTCCCGATAAATCGTTTTCTTTGAGCACTCAAACCCATGAGTGGCTAGATCCTGTTGTAATTGAGCAACGGTTTTTTGCTTTGGAAAACTGGGTATCAGTCTTTCCAACAGAAAACAACGAGCCACTCTCTCACCCGAACCTTTAACGACAGACGCACTAATTACCTTTTCCATTTTTACCTACCTTTGTTGAGTTAGGATTCCTTCCTATTCACAGATAGCAAGCCATTGCTGACTCTATCTGTCTCAACATCAATCAAAGATTGATTTGCTTCCTTCCTCCATGGTGGGCATGCCTTCCAGCATTATTCTTTTCAGTTATTAGTAAGACAAATCAAATGTAGGTTTTTTGGTCGTCCTATGCAACTAATATTTGGCGGATGCAATTAAACAGTTTCAACTTAGTTTAGATTGAAATTTTCTCCTTTAAAGTTACGGAAAATAACGGACTAAAATTTGATGAAATAACTCGCTAGGACATTTTCTGCCCCATCGGCGTTTTAAAATTAAGTAGATGAAAAGCGCACCAGATGCATCTGAAATAAAAAGAAAAGAGAAAATGACTTGAATCTAACTCAATAATGCTCAGTATAGATTTTTTCCGATTTAAAAGGCAAACTAATCAATCACTTGATTAAAAAGCCCTTCAGTTTTTTACGAGTTTATGAATAAAAGGAATTGTAATTATGACTCACCTCTCAAAAAAAATTTTTATCGGGGATAGGTTTAATAGCGATACTGGAGAACCTCTTCAAGAAATCCCATCGATCAAGACTTACGCCGAGATACAGCCAGCCACATATGCTGAACTTAAAGAACGCTTTCCAGATGGCGCTATCCATTCGGGTGTTATAGACCATGTCTTTTATTACCGGCGATGTTACAAACATACTAAAAGAAACCACGGAAGTACTTATGTTGATAAAACTATAACTTCCACGACACACAGTTATTTTTGGGTAGGCTTAAAAGACCACGAAGGTAATATGCATCATTTTAGTATTGATGCCGAAGATGAAGTTTTCACAAATTTAAAGAAAGGGGACATCTTTACGGTAATTTGCTTTCAAGGCGTATATTTAAATCATGCAATTGAAGGTAAAGAAGCGCAAAATATCGTAACGAATAACTTAATGAACTGTGCAGCCATCACCTATAAAAACAACAAGAGAGTGTCGTACATAAATCCCCACTATGTTCCAGAAATGAGTGGGGCAGCTCCTGTGGCTTTGATTGTCTCTGTTCTCGCTTTTATTACTGGTTGGATATTGGAAGAGTTTTTAATCGGTATTGCCTGTGGTGCGGTAGCGGGCTTAATTGCTTATCCTCTGGACCTCTTTAATAACAGAAGACAATTTGAGAAGAGTGAAGAGACTTTTGGTGCTATAAAATCGATCATGGCCAAATTACGCCGTGTGTCGAAGCGTGATTTAGGTTATGAATATTTATCACGGCTTAAGCATAGGAGTGATGTCATTTGCGGTGAGTGTGATTCGCGCATTAGTGCTTCGCTTTTTTATTGTGTTTATTGTGGTGCCAATCAGGCTCCCTCAGATGAAGAGGGTACGAATAATTCTTATCCACCTCCTTCACTTATCGGGCTTAAAATCAATGAGAGTAATGATAATGAGCTTGTAATACCTGATTGTAACTCTTGTTCTGAGATAAAGAACGAGAGTGAAAATGAACACTCTTCTTCCACACGTACTAGTGAGCCTGAAAAGAGTACGTCAGATGCTAATTCTATTTCGGCTATTGAAGATAGTCTTTTGCGTGAGTTTACATTAAATTACCAGAAGGAATACATTCACAAGGCAGCACTCTATTTCAATACTAGAAATACGGTCCACATAACTTGTATTATGGCAAAGGTGCTGGATAGACATAATGAAGTAGAAGTCTCGAATCAGTCTACCTTCGAAAATAATTCGTATTTTGTTGATGTTTACCGTAATTACTCTGATGGTTCTTCGAGGTACGACCGTACAGAATTACGAGGGAGTCTCACAACAACGAACAGCCGTTCGTCGACTATGAAAACGCTATTTGTTCTTCAATTAGAAGGTGGCAAGGTAATTCATACTCACTTGCCAGACGACATGTCCGCGGATTTGAATGTCGACGATTGGTTTGTCTTGGCCGAGTCTACTGTGGATTTTGATGAGCCTCTGTCTAATAGAGAGTTTGCAATAAACCTTACAAAAGGGAAAGAATATTCATCCAGTTCTTTTGTTAAATACTCTGGCCCGCTAGCATTTCAACTTTGGTTATATTTATTCGTTTTTGTTTCAGTTCTCAATTTCAAATACCAAGAGCCGATTGGCTATTGGATGCAAAACAAGCTCATAGGTACGGGGTTGCGTGAACTCACAAGTACATACCATATTGATACTTACTTCCCTATAGCATTATTCATATTAACGGGTATTTTTTTACTATTGAGAACTATCCGGCTTAGAATGGAAAATCGTCGTAATCGCAAAAAAGTGATGGCACCGCTTAGAGAACTAATCAATTCACTTAAAGAAAAAGCACAAGAGGTTGAAGCGACGATTAAAAGAATCTCGTAAAATAACATTTATCGTTTATAAAAGGGCGCGACGCGCCCTTTTTTGAATTAATAAAATGTCAACTTATATGAACAAACTTATATCAGGGCTAGTCACTTCTCTTGTCTGCAGACTGTAATAAAACCTCCCTCAAAAGACGCGCTTTTAGCAATTGACCTGCCGTCAATTGAACCCCTAGTGGCTATAGACATAGAACATTAGATACAAAAAAGGCCATTTATTTAGAATGGCCTTTTACTTTTTCGTTTTACGAACTGCTACTTAATGTCTTTGAGCAGTTGTGGTGTGCCAAAATCAGAAAGTTTACCACCAGCTCGCGCTATCACTTGTTCCCAAAAGTTACGTAGGGAATTCAATGCTGTTTGTGAAGAATACGCTCTACCACCATTTAGATAACCGCCGCCAATTACGAATACGTCTACTGAAGCTAATGCATCTGTTGGAATCGAATTTGAGTACTTGGCAAATTCAGCATCAGGGTCGATTGTCCTTACACTCCCTTGCGCATAGAAACTAGAAACGTCGGAGTTCTCCAACATATCTGAAACTAAGATGAGGATCTTACGTTGCTCACCCGCATCAGAGAATAAGCTTTTTGATACGCTCATCAAAGACCCGGCAAGTTCAGTTTTAGGGTAAGTCTGTTCGCTATCATGAAACGACGATTTAAGCTTTTCATGCACAAGACGAATTGCCATTGTTTTTTGCTTTTCCATACATGCATCAAACTTATTCAATTTAATGCGGTTCATGGCGTTACGGCTGTCATTTGAAAGTTCAGTATCAAACGCACCATCAAAGGCGACATCCGTATAACGACCTTGGGCATTCGCTGAAAACGGTACAATACGAATACGATCTCCAGATGTTAATAGTTGCCCCATTTGCTGATGCACCGTTTTTTTGAGATTAACATCAAGATTAACGGTTTGGTCGACCATCACTACTACGTCACGAGAGTAACTGTCTGGCTTAAATTCTGCTACATCAGCATAGTCATAACAGGAGATGATGTCATCGCGCTCTGTTTGTGCCACTGCGGATAGGCTGCATGCAGCAAGCATCAAAGAAATTAACGTCTTTTTCATTAAAGCTTTCCTTCTGCTTTTAGTTTGGCTAGAAGTCGGGCACGCTGCTCTTCAGGCGTTTCCTTTTTCTTCTGCATCTCTTCAAGTAACTGCCTTTCCACTTCTTCGTCTGTCAATTCTGGCTCAGCTGCTTCTTTGAGTAACTGCGCTTCCATTTCCTCGTCAGACAGTGGCGCTGCATCCGGTGATACAGTCTCTAGCTGTGCCTTCACTTCAACTTGCTGACTAGACAGCAGACTTGAATGCTCACTATCTTTACTTAGGGTTGTTTTAGTGCGTCGGTTACGATTAGAAAGGGTTTGCTCGTGCTCTTCCTCAAGGAAGTCAAAGAACGTTCTTTCTGATGCTGTATTGATAAGGTGATCCACACGGTCATTCATCGTCTCACCCGATAGCTTTTTAGCCATGCGTGATTGCAGATTGCTCAGTGTTTTTTGAGCGCGTTGAGCAATAGAACGGGCCTTAGAGTCCATTTCTGTCTCATATTGACCTTTGGTTTTGTATTTATGGGTATTTTCCCACGCCACTTTAGAATGTTTACCTACAAAGCCGAACTTAAAAGATACCCATGTAGCGAAAGCTTGCAACACGAGGAACAAGATGGCCAGCATACCAAATGTTGCCCAGCTGCCTTCTTTGGTCGCTTTACAAATCTCAGATTCACCTTTTTCCCTTGCTGCCTTGGAAACGGCAACCGCAGATGGAGGAGGGGGGGGCTTACTACCATAAAGATCATCGAGGTTGACCTCACCTGCTGAAGAGCCATCATCACCAGCTACACACATCGTGTCTTGTGTCTGAGCAACTTCCAGCGTTTTAACGCGAACAAAGGTAATGATGACACCGATGATTACGATGGCGAGCACTGCTAGCGTAGTGAAGGTATGCTTTACACTTGGTGAACTCACATCAAGCCTATCAAGACGACGTTTGTACATAGGATTATCGACATCAGATTCATCACCTATTTCAGGATCTTTCGATATCGCATCTAATGATGAAGGCTTTTTAGGAGTCTTATCTGTTTGCCAATTGTTTCTAATGCGCTTAATAATACCGTTACGATATATTTCATGTCCCATCAAGTGAGTTAAAAAGGCGAGAATCACAGCAAATGCAATCGCAACGATGCCGGTCATGATAACCCGTGTATTCTCAGATGCACTTAAGTCAATAAACCCACTCATCGTGTAACTGAAACCCCAAGCTTCAAGTACAAGTACGCCGAACAAACCTAAAAGCATAAACGCGCCAAGAGGACGACGGCCTGATTCACCTACTATCGCGAGGTATTCTTTACACGCATCATAGAAATCGCCGTCCTTATGAACCTTTGAGTAATGTTCATCATAATCCCTGCATACGACATTTTCTGAATGAAACCAATTGCCGTTCATATCTGGATTTTTAGCAAGCGAGCGCGTCTTAGGGAATAGGAAGTTATTGTATTTTACGTTCTTCCACCATAGACGAAGGGATTCCCAGTTTGTATAGGAAAAGTAAAACAGTATTGATAGCGTTAACGCCATCACTATTAATATATCTCGATATGTGCTTAGTATTTTAAATAAGTCCATTAATTATCCCTTCACTACTGATAATTCGTAAGCTTTAGCCATGAGATTACGCTTATCTTGATAAATTAAAGCGCTTGCCTTTGAAGTGCTTTCACCGTTTGTGGAAAACACTGTGTCAGAGCATTTCATCAAAGCGTTGTCGTCTTTTGCATACATACGTACCAAGACTGTTCCATCACCCTTATAAGTTTCAACACTTACCGGGTATTGGTAATCAGGTTCAACATTGCCGCCTTTATAGTTCTTATAGAAGCTAAAAATAGGGGTAGTAGTTGGGTCTAGGGTGTTCTTTTCGATGCCAATTGGACCTAACGTGACAGCAGTAGTACCTGCTATGCCATACCAAGAGTTACCGTAAAGGTTTTTGATTTGTTCACCAACTTGCTTTTCATTTACAGGGCGGCCATTGAAATCTCGAAGGCGCGATTTAGTGACTGGATCAGTGTAGGCACAGCTGCCTACGATAGGTGCTTCGCTGTTCGCATTTGCCTTTGCAAAAAAGCCCCAGCTTTCATCGTTTTGTTGCTTGCCGAGTGCTGCTACGATATGAGTTTGGTCAAATGATGATAATGGTACTCCGTCTAAATCCAAGCTTTCTCGGCGCAAAGCGCGCGAAGCAGTAACCTGGGGTTTAGGCTTCTTTCGCACCTTCTTTTCTGGAAGCACATTAGTGACATTTTCTAGGCGTTGCTTTTTGGCGCGTGCAACCTCAACGACATTCTCAACAGGCGCTGTGTTTAATTGCGCAGCTTCGTCTGGCACTTTTTGATGCATGACGTCGACCAATTCAAATCGACGGTTTTTTGCGCGGCCTTCACTTGTTGTATTTGACGCTAGTGGCTGGGATTCACCAACACCTTCATAATATATATTGCTCTCATCCATGCCCGCCTCAGATAGTAAAAAAGCGATATATGCGGCACGTTTTTCAGATAATGATTGATTGTATTCAGCACGACCAGAACTGTCCGTGTGACCGACCACGTAGACTTTAGAGCCATCAGCTAAGCCTTCAACATACTTTTTAAGGAAAGAAGTTAAACGCGCTTTTTTTTCAGGGTCGGTAATAACATGCTGATTGATATCGAATATAGGTTTATCACTATTAATGGAGACTTGTGCGGCAATTACGTTTTCATCAGCGTCCACTGAAAAACTGGTGCCTTTTTTCTCATCGACAGCAATACGCTCAAATTCAGGTTCAAAACCATTGGCTTGCGCAGCTTGTTTTAACTGTTGTTCACGATAGTCTAAATAGTTACCAATTGCACATCCTGCGATACCGCCGATAACCGTACCGGCTAGCGCTTTACCAGGGTCACCTGTAGCTATAAGAGTGCCAACACCACCAATGGCAGCACCACCTATACAGCCAATTGCGGTTTTACTCATATCGCCAATCGTGGCACAACTTGTCATGAAAAATGGTGCGGTGAGCGCGAGCACTACCGACTTATTAAGGTGAGTTCTCTTCATATTATTCCCTTTTGAAATTCACTAACAGGTATTATTTTTTGTTTTTTGACGGCGCAAGTAGTGAATAAATGCTTCGTTACACCGTCCTTGTTTCCTTTGCTATAAGCAAGTAACGCAATGCATTTGTGGAACAAGTGTACAGATAAAATAATAATAGGGAAATTATAAGTTAAATATTAAGTAAGAATTGAAACATCACCCCTTGACTAACTATTTCTTCGCCAAATGAATCGATTAGACTTTTGCTCAGGCCCTTCTAACTTTCATTAATAAATAGAGAAACTTTGAAAATTATCGAATAAGAGTGATGACCCATTGCGGATGGGATGGTGTTATCAATCGTGTAAGGTGAATGCTGATCCCCCGTTTATGGGGTAGAGCCTCAGTATCTGCTTCTGTAAGAAGAGATGGTACCAGTGGGCGGACTTGAACCGCCACGCTATCGCTAGCAGCGGATTTTGAATCCGCCATGTCTACCAATTCCATCACACTGGCATTGTGTATGGTATCAACGTGGTGTTGATGCTTGGCATTATAGCGATGCGGCGTATCTATACAACTCTTTTTTAACGATAACGTTATTAAGTGCTGAAAGATTGTGCAGCCAGTACCGCACTTAAATACGCGGGTTAATGCATTTCACTTACTACAACGCCCGCATGCAGTTTTAAGCGCTCCATTAGCTTATCACCCAAACCTGCAGCAGGCGTCCAAAAACCACCTTCAAGCTCGGGCACGTCTTGCGATAAACAAAGGGCGACTTGCGAAAGCATTTTAGCTGTACTGCCGTAACCCGGATCTCTATCGCCCGTTACTTGCACTACTTGTTTCTCGCCGTTACTTAATGTGGCGTAAAACCGCATATCGTACATACCGTTTTCTTGCTCACTCGGCGACGGACCTTCTCCCGGTTTCGGTAAAATATAATTGGCTAACAAGTGGCGCAGCGGAGAAAAACTCGCAGCACCCACAAAGGCACCAAGCCCAAGTGTAGTTATCCATGCAGTAGACGCGGTTTTGCTCGACATGGCTTCATCGTACTTGAATGCTTTTCCATATTTAGCATTTAGCAGCAGGTTACTACGATGCACTATTCGTTCGTTTATTGCGGCCATCACAAAGGGCATAGTCCATATACCAAGTTCCTTATCAAACTCAGCTGACTTATGATTTTTCTGTCGAACATGAAACGGATTGTCTGCTCCACAAAGAATGTAAGGGTTTACTAACATTTTGCGAAGCTCAGGGTTCTCGCCCACTTCTTTCATTACGTTTAACATGCTAGCGATGGTACCGCCCGATGCGCCACCTTTAATTTTCCGCACGCGCATTTTTATGTGCGCTGCGGGCTGCCCTGTTTTTTCGATAGCAAGGTGTTGTGATAAATTAACGCCTAAATCTGATGGGATAGAGTCGAAGCCTGCGCTATTTATAATACGGGCCCCCGACGCTTTTGCGTCGCCCTCATACTTATCTAACATGGCTTTTATCCACTGTGGCTCACCCGTAAGGTCACAATAATCGGTCCCCGTTTTTGCACACACTTTTACCAATGTTTCACCATATAAGGCGTATGGGCCTACGGTTGAAATAATCACCTTGGTTTTTTCACTTAGAGAAGTCAGTGCGGCTTCATCACTAGCGTCGGCTACGAAGTGGGGGAGGCTAGCTAAGTTGTGTTTTGTTTTAAGCGCAATTAGCTTTTGCTCGTCTCTACCAGCAATGGCCCATGAAAAAACGTCTTTGGGTAGGTTAGCCAAATAGCTAATCATTATTTTGCCAACAAATGAAGTGGCGCCATAAAGCAGTATGTCGAACTGGGTATCTGTTGATGTAGGCATGTTACTATTGATTTTGTTGTGGTGTATTCACTTTGCATGAATACCTGCTTCTTATCAACAACGTAGCTAAAATGTAACTCAGAAAAGGGCCATCCTTGGCCTTGGGATCGTGCTCTTTTTTACTGACCAACTAGGTCATCAAAACTTGCTTCATTTGCATCCTGCGTAAACTCTCGCCCGTTAACCGGTAAAGGTGTATCGGTAGGTGCTTGCGCAAAGGCTTCGCGGGTATAGCTAGTTAATGATAACTGTTGTGCTTCAATGGTTATCGTTATAGTACCCGTGGAAGATGCTACACCGTCAGAAACACTAAACGTAAAGCTGTCGCTGCCTGTTACCTGTGCATTAGGGGTGTACGTAAAATTGCCGTTAGCAGCAATATCTACACTACCTAACGTTCCGTTTTGGTCTAATGCGAAGCTAACTGCATCACCGTTAGGGTCAACTGCCGTTAGTGCACCGTCAAAAGCAATGTCGGCCTGCGTAGTAAACGTTTCATCAACCGCTACAGGTGCTAGGTTTGGCTCATCCTCATCACTGTCAGAGCAGCCTACAACAGCAGTGGCTAGCGTAATCAGCGCACCTAGTTTAAGACCTTTCTTAATAGTTGATGAGAAAAACGCCCCACTAGTACGCTTTTTCGTGAATGTGTTCATAACATTCCTCCTTATTCAGCGCCTGCTAATGGTGTTTTAAGGTACGGGAATGTGGTATCGAACATACTTGCGTTAATAGGAGCTCCATCGGTGAATGGCACCATGCCCACGCTTGCATCTTCTGATGTGCACAGTCCAAGGTCGGTGTCTTCGCCCGCAACTGGAATGGGGTAGCATAGTCTTCCCATAACAACGCGAAGCGCAATATCAACTACGTCGTCGCCGGGTCTACGACCATTTGGGAAACCTGCTAAGTCATCACCCGCTACACCAAAGGCCGATTGCGATGCTGCAGGCGTTGCAGGAATAGCCGTATTTAATCGCAGCATTTCTGATGCTGTAACCGTTGCTTGTTGGTTAACACCTGGGAAGCCGGTTAAAAACGCAGTTACCAAGTCAACGCGCGGGAAGTTAGTGGGGGCTAGTGTTTCAATGTCTGTGCCCAACGTGGTGTTAACTGCATCTCTGAACAGAATGTTTAACAGTTCTGGTAGCGACGGATTGGTTACATAGTCGGCAAACTGGCCATCATTACTTGGATGGGCGCTTGAAAACTTATCTTTATCGCCAATACCAATCACTAACTCGTTCACTAACGGGCTACCTAATCGCGACACTTGCGTCATAGCACCACCGTTAACTTCTGGTTTTGCGAAGGTTGCGTCTGCGTTTAATATACGTGCTTGCGGCAAGCTAGCGGTTGTCCAACTACCAATGGTGCCATTACCCTCGCCAGTAACACAGGCTGCGGGTACTTCAACAGAGATAGCCGTTACGTTTTTATCGATTAGATCGTCATTGTCGGCACTTTGCGTAATACCGCCAGGGAAACCTTCACCATCACCTGCGCCTGGCGCACTGTCGCCTTCAACAGGAACGTAATTCACAAGGTCGAATGTTGCGCCTAGGTTTACCACAAATGGGTCTTTGCGTTGACCTACAAAAACGCGCGCCATGTCGTCACAGCCAGGAATTGCAAATGAGTAGATAAAGCTCTCTGCGTATCTTGCATATTCTGCTTCACTGGTGAATGTTTTATTACCAATGTAGTCCAGCGGTTTCTTAAACATGTCGCCCATGGCTGGAGTAAGCATTGTGCGTGTGCCAGTAGACATGTCGCCGCTTACCATGGTTAGCGTATAGCTTTCTGAAAAGTTCGCTGCGCTTTGGTCATCGGCACTTATTCCGCCAATGTTTTTAAGCGGCACTTTAACCATTTTCTTGTCGCCTTCAGGGCCGATAGGTAACGCGATACCTTCGTTGTCAGCGGCGAGTGTATTTGTAAACTGGAAAACAAAGCTTAAGTCTTCAACAGCATCACCGTCGCTATCTATGTGAATTGCGTAGTGCGCGTAAGGATCCATAGCGAAGTAGTTCGGACCGCCATACGCATCTTGCAATGGAATATAATTGGCAATCATTGTTACGTAGCCTTCTCTACCTTCTTCATAACTATTGAAGGCATAAAAGTCAGTGCTATCTAACTTGGGGTGACGAGTAATGTTGGGTGCTTCACGGTGGCTAGAAGCCATTACATTTATAGCGCCTGCAGTGCACGTTAATGCAACGGCAGCAACCAATGCTTTTTGTTGAAACGTAGTCATGGTGAGTCTCTTTGTTTATGAGTTCAAGAAGCCTAACGACTGGCAAGTGAAATTAGATTCAATAAGATGTGAATTTTTTGAAAATAAATTTCTAATATAATGGATAGGTTATTAATGATTAAAAAACAAACAAAAAAGCCACTTAACTAAGTGGCTTTTAATTAATACGCAGTTTTTTGATTAAACAGACACGATTGGCGCTATGTAAAGCACCTCAGTTGGCGCTCCAGTTACAGAGCCTCCAGGAGCTTCTAGACTAACTGCCAAGGCCGCGATGCTTTTATCTAGCAATATACTAGGCGTTGCTCGACTATCCCCACCCAATTCAGGTAACAAACCCAATGATATTGGTGCTTCGCCGCTCGCTGGTACCATCCAAAGTTCATAGTCTTTGTTATCTAATGCTGCAAAAGCATCGGTAACTTTCACCGATAGGCTAGATGACGACACCTCAATAACCCAAAGAGGGGTATTATCAGCATTGTTTACAACCGCAATATGTGAAACCTCGTCAATCGGTTCTGGTTGCGTCGTGATAAGTACAACAGCCAGCAATAATGCGGCAGCGGTAGACAGCATGGACAGCACGCGCCAACGACCGCGTTTGGCTCGTTCAATTTCCACAACGTTGTCGTGATCCGTATTTATTACCTTGTGACCTAAACGCAGCTGAATGGTTTCCCATACGTTTTGACCAGGAGTAACGGGGGCGATAGTATCGGCAAAACCTGAAAGGTGTTGCTCCCACTGTGAAACAGCGTCGCTTACTGCTTGGTACTGCATCATCAGTTTTTGAAATCGAGTACGCGCCTTTCCTCTGAGTGTTCCCAGCACATATTCAGCGGCAAGCACATTTAATCGTTCTTCTTTTAAGTAATTCATATCGATAGGCACCTTTGTAAGCTTTGAAGACCCCGACGAATCCAACTTTTAATCGTGCCAAGGGGAGATGCTAAATGGTTTACTACCTCTTGATGTGACATACCATTGATATAGGCTAAGTGAATTGCCTGCCTTTGAGGCCCATCAAGTTCATCAAGGCATTCTGATAGCCGAGCTTGCTCAGCGCCTAGCTTTATACTTGGCCCAGAGTCATTGCCCGATGGCTCATCATGGTTAAGTTCTACTTCATTGCGCACATTGTGATAGCGCATAAGGTCGAGTGAACGATATCTTACAATGCTTACCATCCAGGTAAGAACAGTGCCCTTTGCTCGTTGGTAACTACCAGCATTGTGCCAAATTTTAATGTACGCATCTTGAGTTGCTTCATCTGCAAGCTCTGGCCTTTTTAGTAATTTCAAAGCCACTGCATAGAGCTGTGGGCTGGTTATCCTGTAAAGCTCCGCAAAGTCATCTTTACTGCCTTGCGCGGTCTTACACAGCAAGGGAAACAGTATCTCGTGTTCCATTTTCGCTCCTTATTAGGCGCCTAATGTTGGCGCTTCGTATTATTGTTGGCACCACAACACACAAGCGTTAAGCCATTGGCGATGTGTTATATGTACTAACGATTACTTAATGCGTTTAGATGCAAGCGACCCGTTATGTTGTGCTAACCCTTTCAAGGTAGCATGAATTTTGTACAAATGTACGTGGTGAGTAAATTAGATAAAGTGAATATTAAAAAGAAATGATGAAAAGCGCGTAATTAAGCGCACTGTGTATTTATGACAGCCATGGGATATGCCACACTATTATGGAATTTGTTTTTAAATGAGATGCATGTGGCAAAACGTAACACCCGTGAGCAGCGTTCTAAACGTTCCAAAGCAAACAGCATAGTCGAAACTCAAGCACAGACAAGCGATGCTTGGGGAGAGCGGGCGAGTTTCTTTCGTCGCCTATTGGCCATGGTTTACGATGCGCTGGTAGCTATTGCCGTTGGCATGTGTGCGGCAATGGTAATGATAGTAACGCTAGTGGTTATGCTTAAAAACGGTGTTTTAGACTTGCAGGGTTTTGCCGAGCCCGCCGACCTTATTCAGGCATCAACTACTTATAAGCTGCTTATTCAAGTGTGGGTTGCGCTGTGGATATCTGGCTTTTTCTTATGGTTTTGGAAGCGCGGAGGCCAAACCATTGGAATGCGAGCATGGCGACTACGCATTTTCAGTACAGTGGATGAGCCGGTTACGTGGCCTAGATTGCTAGTTAGATTAGTGTCTTCATTGTGTGGGCTTGGAACGCTGCTGGTACTTTTCGATTTTAAGAATAAACAGTCTTTACAGGATAGATTGGCAAAGACTGAAGTATTAAAGCTTTCAAAAGAAGCAAACGACCACAAAAGCTGGTAGTAGTGCTTTGCGGAGCGCTAACCGAATAATAAAAAAGAGGCTGTAAGGCCTCTTTTTTATTAGTTTCGACTGTTGAGTTTGAATAATGTTGCTAGCATGTTCAACGCCTCAACATTACTCCTGCAATCGCTGCGAAAAGTAAACTTGGCAGTAATGCGCCTAAGAATGGCGGTAGCTGGTACACCAAGCTCACGGGTCCAAACACTTCGTTAAGAATAAAGAAACCAAACCCGGTTAACACGCCCATAATTACGCGTGCGCCCATAGTAACGCTGCGCAGCGGCCCGAAAATAAATGACAGCGCCATCAGCAGCATTACCCCTACCGACACCGGCTGCAAAATTTTGCGCCATAGAGCAAGCTGATAGCGTGATGGGTCCTGAGCATTATTCTCAAGGTAATTAACGTAATCTAACAGGCCCGTGATAGACAATGCTTCAGGTTTCACCGCAACAATACCTAATTTGTCTGGTGTAAGTGTTGAGTTCCAGCGCATGCGCTCTGACGCCTCGAGCGTTACCTGCGTGTCAGTAAACTGTGTTACTTCAACGCCGCTTAGCCACCAACCATCACCATCAAACTCACTGGTTTTGGCATAGGTAATACTTTCAAGTGACAGGTCATTTTTAAAATTGAATATGCTTACATCTTTCAATGAGTCTTGGCTAAGTACCTGACCAATGCTTACGAAGCGGTCTCCGTCTTTAGCCCAAACCAACTTGTCGGACGAAAACAGGCTGCCTCCGGAAATGGCTTCTGTTCTAATTTGCTTAGCTTTGGTCTCGCTGTAGGGGGTTACCCATTCTCCCACTGCCATAACTAGCAAAATCATTACCAGCGTAGACTTCATTGCTGAATTGATTATGTTCCAGCGACTAAGACCTGCAGCCTGCATGACTACTAATTCACTGTTACTGGCTAAAACACCCATACCAATTAGTCCGCCAAGTAATGTTGCCATGGGGAAGAATTGTTCTAAGTCTCTCGGTAGGCTAAGTATCACAAAAATGAAAGCGGCAAGCATGTCGTAGTCGCCTTCACCAATCTTACGAAGCTGCTCAACAAACTTAATCAAGGCGCTTAAGCCAATGAGCACGCTTAAGGTCACGGTAATGGTTCCTAATAGGGTACGTGCTATGTATAAATCGAGGATTTTAAACATCTACTTTTTCCCCAATACCCAAGCACGAAATAGCGTACCTGTTTTTCGATCACGAGCTATTAACGTTATACCAATAATTAACATCACCGTATGCACCCACCAAAGCCCAAGTTGCGGTGGCATTTTGCCGTCTTCTAGTACGCGCCTGCTCGCTAGCAGTAATAAGAAATACCCGAGATAAAGCAAAATGGCTGGGAACATTTTCCCAAAGCGTCCTTGTCGAGGGTCTACTGCACTTAGCGGTACGGCAATAAGCACCAGAAAGGGGATAGATAGCGGAATAGCAATACGCCATTGAAGTTCGGCGCGCGCTTCAATGCTGTCGTCTTCCCATAGTTCACTAGTGGGAAGCACGCTTACTTTTCTTCGCGTTTCGTCTGCCGGTTTGTCGGCAATCTGAATTTGATACTCATCAAACTCAACCTTACGGTATGCCATTTCAGACTGCTTTCCTTCATACTGCACGCCCTGTTTTAGCACCAAGTTTCGGGTGCCGTCAGGGTTATTCGCAACTTCGCCGGTTTGCGCATAAACCACACGAACATCACCGTCGCTTCCTTCGGTTTGGTTTTGCGATAAAAATACGCGCAACAGCTGGTCTTGATTACCTGTGTTGGTGTCTACGTCATGCACAAAAATAACGGCTTTTTCGTTTCCAGTTTGTTGGAATCGCCCCGGCATCAATGCTGAAATACCGGCTTCGCTGCGCGCTTTTTCACGCAACTGATATTCATTTTCGGCTGCCAGCGGCGCAAAATACAGCGTTATTGCGCCAGTCACAATCATGATTAACACAGATAAAAACAGCATTACCCGAGTAACGTACCACTCACTGATACCACAGGCGCGCATTACCGTCATTTCGCTGTCTACATACAAGCGGCCGTGTGCCAACATAATGCCGAGGTATGCGCTAATTGGAAGCACCAAAGAAGAAAGGATTGGGGCGTACAAACCAAGAAAACCAAGAACCAGTCCAGCGGGAATATCACCGTCTGACGCATCGCCCAATACGCGTACAAATCTTAATGTGACGAAAATAGCCATTAAGATGAAGAAAATCGCTAACTGAGATTTCAGCGTTTCCTTAAGTAAATAGCGGAATATCAGCATCTCAGCCCTTCCGGAAAATTAGGAATTTTAGTGAAAGAATGCACAATTTTGTTTAAACTTACCGTTTTTACAAGTTTTGCCTGCAATCATAAACCGTTTGCATGGTGTTTTTACGCAAAAGTTGCCTTTATTCAGCAACGCATTTGCGAGAATTGCAGCGTACTAAAAAGTTATGCTGTGTATTAAAACATAAAGCAGCGCGAAACGTTACGTGATTTTAGTCATCGTGCAAACCATAAACGACGAAAAGCGAGGTGATATCGTGGAGTTTAGTGTAAAAAGTGGCAGTCCTGAAAAACAACGCAGTGCATGTATTGTTGTGGGTGTCTTTGAGCCGCGTCGCCTAACGGCGGTGGCTGAACAACTAGACGAAATCAGTGAAGGTTATATCAGCAATTTGTTGCGCCGCGGCGACCTTGAAGGTAAAGCCGGCCAAATGTTGTTGCTACACAACGTGCCGAATGTGCTTAGCGAGCGCGTGCTTCTTGTCGGTTGTGGTAAAGAGCGCGAATTAGACGAGCGTCAGTACAAAAATATCATTGCTAAAACCATTCAAACCTTAAATGAAACCGGTTCAATGGAAGCCGTGTGCTTCTTAACCGAGCTTCACGTTAAAGGCCGCGATACCTACTGGAAAGTGCGTCAGGCAGTAGAAGCCACTGAAGATACGCTTTACACCTTTATGCAGCTTAAGACTAAAAAAGGTGAGCCTCGTCGTCCGCTTCGCAAAATTGTATTCAATGTACCAACACGTCGCGAACTTACCGTGGGTGAGCGCGCGGTGGAGCATGGCTTGGCTGTAGCTCGTGGTTCAAAAGTAACGAAAGACGTGGCTAACATGCCGCCAAATATCTGTAATCCAGCATATCTATGGCAGCAGGCGCAAGAACTTGCCAGCCAGTACGACAGTGTTACAGCTGAAGTAGTAGATGAAACGCAAATGGCAGAGCTAGGTATGCAGTCTTACCTTGCTGTTGGTCGTGGTTCAGATAACGAAAGCATGATGAGCATTATGCATCACCGTGGTGGTCCAGCTGATCAAGCGCCAATTGTGCTAGTTGGTAAGGGCTTAACCTTCGATTCAGGCGGTATTTCAATTAAGCCTGGCGAAGCCATGGATGAAATGAAATACGACATGGGTGGTGCAGCAGGTGTACTTGGTACAATGCACACCATTGCGGCACTAAACCTTCCAATCAACGTTATTGGTGTGTTAGCCGGCTGTGAAAACATGCCTGATGGCAAAGCATACCGTCCGGGTGACATCCTTACGACTATGTCGGGTCAAACTGTTGAAGTATTAAATACCGACGCAGAAGGCCGCCTAGTGCTTTGTGACGCACTGACATACGTTGAGCGTTACGAGCCAGAGCTTGTTATCGACGTTGCTACGCTAACTGGCGCAGCAATTATCGCACTAGGTCACCACGCAACAGCAGTAATGAGCACACACAACCCGCTTGCGCACGAGCTACTTAATGCGTCAGAGCAAAGTTCAGATCGCGCATGGCGTTTACCGTTGTGGGATGATTATCAAGAGCAACTAGAGAGTCCGTTTGCCGATATGACTAACTTAGGTGGTCGTCCGGCAGGCTCAATTACAGCTGGCTGCTTCTTGTCGCGCTTCACTAAGAAGTACAATTGGGCGCACCTTGATATTGCCGGTACGGCGTGGCGCAGCGGCAAGAATAAGGGCGCAACAGGGCGTCCTGTTCCGATGCTGTCTCAATTCTTGATGAACCGCGCTGACATCAAGCTAGAGGACTAATTATTCATGCCGCAGGTTATTTTTTATCAACTTTCCAGTAGCGACAATGGCGTAGCCGGTCGCGCTAGCGAAGTGATTGCATCGGCTTACGCTAACAAACAAAAAATTAGCGTGCTTTGCGATACACAGGCGCAAGCTGAACAAGTTGATGAATTGTTGTGGCAGCTACCGTCAAACCGCTTTGTTCCCCATAACCTCTATGGTGAGGGGCCGCAAACGGGGACGCCGGTGGAAATTTGTTGGCAACCGCAACAGGTTGCCAGACGACAAATGGTGGTGAATGTGGGCTCAGGTATGGTGCCTTCACCCAATCAGCATCGCCAAATTATCGATTTTGTACCCGTGGATGAAAATGCCAAACAGGCAGCGCGGGTAAGATACAAAAACTATCAGCAAGCTGGATGTAATATGCAGTTCAAATCTGCATAAGCCATTCGTGTTCAGCTTCAATTTGAGAGTGTGTAATGGATAAAACCTTCGAACCGCAGTCCATCGAGCAGCAATGCTACAAGTCATGGGAAGAGGCGGGTTTATTTAAAGCTTCAGGTAACGGCGACCCTTATTGTATTTTGCTTCCGCCACCAAACGTTACTGGTAGCCTTCACATGGGCCATGGTTTTCAGCAAACCATTATGGATGCCTTAACTCGCTATCACCGTATGAAAGGCGATAACACGCTTTGGCAGGTAGGTACCGACCACGCCGGTATTGCCACCCAAATGGTAGTAGAGCGTCAGCTTAATGCTCAGGGCAAAACCCGTCACGATTTAGGTCGTGAAGACTTCATCAAAAAAGTCTGGGAATGGAAAGAGCACAGCGGCGGTACGATCACAGGCCAAATGCGCCGTTTAGGTACCTCACCTGATTGGTCGCGCGAAGTGTTCACTATGGACGAAGACCTGTCTAAAGCGGTAACAGAAGTATTCGTTAAACTACACGAAGAAGGCCTAATTTACCGCGGTAAGCGTTTGGTTAACTGGGATCCAGTGCTTCACACTGCAGTGTCTGACCTAGAAGTGCTGAACGAAGAAGAAGACGGCCACATGTGGCACATGCGCTACCCACTTGCAGATGGTAGCGGTGAACTGGTAGTGGCAACAACACGTCCTGAAACCATGCTTGGTGATACAGCGGTTGCAGTACACCCAGATGACGAGCGTTATCAAAGCTTCATTGGCAAAGAAATTAAGCTGCCTATTACTGGTCGATTAATTCCGGTTATTGCCGATGACTATGTAGACCAAGAATTTGGTACCGGTTGCGTTAAAATTACGCCAGCTCACGACTTCAACGACTACGACATGGGTAAGCGTCATAACCTACCTATGATCAATATTCTTACCGACGACGCGAAAATTAACGACGATGCCCCAGAAGCGTACCGTGGTTTAGATCGTTTCGACGCCCGTAAGCAAATAGTTGCCGACCTAGAAGCACAAGGCTCGTTGGTTAAGATTGAACCGCACAAGCTTAAAGTGCCACGCGGCGACAGAACCGGTGCGGTAATTGAACCATACCTAACTGACCAGTGGTATGTAGCGGTTGAGTCTCTTGCTAAACCTGCTATTGAAGCGGTTGAAAGTGGCGAAATTCGCTTTGTGCCAGAGAACTGGAACAAGACGTACTATCAGTGGATGCACAACATTCAAGATTGGTGTATTTCGCGTCAGCTGTGGTGGGGACACCGCATTCCAGCGTGGTATGACGAAAACGGTAACGTTTTTGTTGGCCGTACCGAGGAAGATGTACGTGAAAAACACGGCCTTGGCAGTGATGTAACGCTTTCACAAGACGACGATGTATTAGATACGTGGTTCTCAAGCGCACTATGGCCGTTCGCGACCATGGGCTGGCCAGAAGAAACGCCAGATCTAGAAACCTTTGTACCGTCTTCAGTGCTAGTAACCGGCTTCGACATTATTTTCTTCTGGGTTGCCAGAATGATCATGATGACCAAGAAGTTCACGGGCAAAATTCCGTTTAAAGACATCTACATTACAGGTCTTATCCGCGATGAGAACGGCGATAAAATGTCAAAGTCGAAGGGCAATGTGCTTGACCCAATCGATTTGATTGACGGTATTGATATTGAATCGCTTGTGACTAAACGTACCGCCGGCATGATGCAGCCTCAGCTTGCTGAAAAGATTGCCAAGCGCACTCGCAAGCAATTCCCTGATGGTATTCAAGCTTACGGTACGGACGCACTGCGCTTTACTTTTGCAGCTATGGCGTCAACCAGCCGTGATATCAACTTTGATATGGCCCGTGTTGAAGGCTATCGCAACTTCTGCAACAAGATTTGGAACGCATCACGTTTCGTATTGATGAACACAGAAGAGCACGATACAGGTCGTGACGGTGGCGAAATGGTACTTAGCATGGCCGATCGCTGGATTTGGGCTAAGTTCCAACAAACGCTGGTTGAGTTTGAAAAAGCGCTTGAAGACTACCGATTCGATATCGCTGCACAAACGGTTTACGAGTTTACGTGGAACCAATTCTGTGACTGGTATCTAGAGCTTACTAAACCTGTGCTTAACAATGACGCCAGCACTGAAGCTGAAAAGCGTGGTACTCGTCATACGCTTATTAACGTGCTTGAAAGCCTGCTTCGCTTGTTGCACCCGCTTATGCCATTTATCACCGACACTATTTGGCAGCGTGTTGTGCCACTAAGTGCGCTTAAGATAGAAGAGGGCGCAAGCATTATGGTTCAGGCATTCCCTGAAGTTGATGCAGCGAAACAAGATAACAAAGTGCTTGCCGACATTGAGTGGGTGAAAAAGTTTATCGTGGGTATTCGTAATATCCGTGGTGAAATGGATATCTCGCCAAACAAACCGCTTAATGCGCTACTTAAAAACGTAAGCGACGAAGACGCGCGTCGTCTTGATGCGGCTAAGGCATTCCTAGATAAGCTTTCTAAGCTTGAAACCGTTACTGTATTGAAAGAAGGTGAAGAAGCGCCGGCCAGTGCGACAGCGCTTGTAGGTGAGATGGAAATTCTTATTCCAATGGCAGGGCTTATCGACAAAGACGCAGAGCTTGCTCGTATCACTAAAGCCATGGAGAAAATCGACAAAGATGTCTCTCGTACTCGTGGCAAGCTAGGAAACGAGAAGTTTGTAAGCAATGCGCCTGAAGCGGTTATTGAAAAAGAACGTGCTAAGTTAGAAGAGGGTGAAAAAGCCCTCGCTAAGCTTAAAGAGCAGTTCGAGACTATTCAGGCTCTGTAGCCATTTCTACTTACCAATAATAGCTAAAACAAAAACGCTGCCATTTGGCAGCGTTTTTTTATGCTTTGTTGTTAAGTGGTCTAGTGTGACTTGAGTCTTGTGCGCTAGGCCAATTTTGTCTCTGCAACAAATTCAGGAGAAACTTTATTTCTACCGCCTTTTTTGGCGTTGTAAAGTTCTTTATCGGCACGATCAAACAACGTATTCCAGGTATCTTCAACGTTATTGGATGAAGACATGCCAACGCTAATGGTTACGTTAATAGACTCTGAACCACTAAGAATCGACAGCGCCGATACTGATTCGCGAAGTCTATCGGCAATAGCATAAGCGTGATGAGGCTGTTGGTGAGAAATAATAACGCCAAACTCTTCGCCACCTAAGCGGCCTATAATGTCACCCTCACGCAACTGTTCTTGTAGGCACTGCGCTACGCTTTTTAGCACCTTATCGCCTTCTGGATGCCCGTAGTTGTCGTTAATGGCTTTAAAAAAATCGATATCTATAACCAGTAAAGTGAATGGGCGTCTACTTTTTGATTTTAATCTTTTCAATACCGTACGTATAAAGGCCCGACGCCCAAATACACCGGTAAGTTCATCGAAGTTTGCCATTGCCTCCCATTCGCCTTTTTCTTTTGACAAAATAATAAATGGAAGTAGTGCGGAAGTTGCCAAGCAAAGAAGGACATGTAGCCCAACACAAATCGTAATGAAAAGCTGTAAGTTAGAGGCTAAGCCGTAATGAGTCGCGCCTGTGGTCAGTCCTGCCCGTGCCATCATAATAATAAAATGAATAAATAATATGCCCCGCAGTAGTACAGAAACACCCTGAATGGTTTTCCATTGCTGCGATTGAAAGCTCTGAAAGCAAAACAAGAACATTAGCGCAATAAAAAAGGAGGTAGCCGGTTCGACCAAATCGGGATACCAAGACACCCCAACTATAAAGAGAACTGCGAATACAAAAACGCGATTTCCCGTGCGTTTAACGGTAGAACGAACACATTGAATGTTAAAACTTAAAAAGCCATGAAGCAGCAGAAAACTAGCTGTTAAGTAAAGAAGGCCTGCAACTGCGCCAAGGGCACTTATGCCTGGCGCTGATATAGCAAGCGCACTGCCAAGCAATCCTAAGCAATAAACGAAACACGAAGACGCCCAAAAGTTAAACGCAACAGGCTCGTATTGGTTTTTCGCCAAGATGCGAAAATAGCCGCCAACCGTAATATTAATAGCAAGCGATAGAAGCAGAACGATTAAAACGGAATTTGTCATCTTTACGCCAACAAAATTAGACAAAAGTAGTAATAATAATGGCGTGAAAAATAAAATTTACGTAATGATAAAGGTATTATTTTAAATAACTAAGTACTTTTTAATATACCAATGGTGTTGGCGCATTTTGAGCTAAGACCACCTAACTTTCTGTAAAAAGCGAGTATTTTCTTCTTTATATAATAATTTTAGAATGTTAACGCTAAGTTAAAAATTTACTTAAAATTGCAATGAGCGATTTCTGCTTAATAGGTTTAGTTAAATAATCATTCATACCCGAATTAATAGCATTCTGCTTATCCTCTTTCATGGCATTGGCAGACAGGCCAATTATAGGAATTTGGGTAAAGCCGTTTTCTCGAAGTTTTGTTGTCGCATCAAAACCATCCATTACCGGCATCTGAACATCCATTAAAATCAGGTCGTAATGCGGGGCGTTTTCCATTTTTTGCACGGCTTGCTTCCCATCCTCGGCGATATCAAAAGTAAGCCCCAAATTAGTAAGCATTTCGCCAGTTACTAACTGGTTAATATTATTATCTTCAACAAGTAATACGTGACCTTCTAATGCAACATTATGATGCGTTTCTTTAGGTTTAACTGTGTCATTCTCAGTGCCTCCATGAACAACGTTGTTTATGAAGCTTTCGAATTGCGCCGGTGTAAACGGGTGCATGATGAACGGGCCGTGCCACAGCGAATCGTATTTGGCCAAAAGTGCGTCACCTGCTGTTTCCATTACCAAACCAACCGAGTGCCCGTTCTTAAGCAAATGCTTAAACCACTGAATGTGTTCTCTGAATACGCTGAAATCTGGCACATCGATAATGATATGTGTGGGTAAACTTGCAATTGCCTTTGCTTCAGTAATTGACCTATGGGAGGCCGCTGAAATATTAATTTGTTCACAATAGGCGTCGGGAATAAGCGGTGAACTGGTAACGTAAATGCTTCGTTTGGGCATGCCTGTAAGCGACTCTAGCACGCCACTTTGACGTTTGAAGGTTTTAAGTGGCAGCGACACAGTAAACGTACTGCCTTTTCCCTGAGTGGAAGTGGCATTTATCGTTCCGCTCATCAGTTCGGTTAGCTGGTTTACAATGGCGAGGCCCAATCCTGTACCGCCGTACTTTCTGTTGGTTGAACCGTCTGCTTGAGTAAATGGGTTAAAAATTTTATTTAACTGTGATTCGCTCATGCCAATGCCCGAGTCTTTTATTTTCATGGTTAGCTGCAGTAAATTTCCAGGCTCTGAAACTTCGCCGTCGAACTCGATATAAATTTGCCCTTGCTCGGTAAATTTCACCGCATTGTTGCCTATATTCATAATTATTTGCGCAATACGCAGAGGATCGCCAATCACTTTAGGTGGTATTTTGGGGTTTACTATAAACCGCACCGAAAGGTTCTTTTCTTTAGCTCTTAAAGCAATAACAGCAATTAGGTTGTCGAACAGCGAGTGAAGTGAGAAGCTGACTTCTTCAATTTTCAGTTTGCCTGCTTCAATTTTCGAGAAGTCTAAAATATCGTTGATTACACTCAGCAATATCTGGCCAGAGTAAGCTGCCTTATCTAAATAACCTCTAACGGTAGGCGATACGTCATGCTGTTGAGCCAGTTCGATTAAGCCCGTGATACCATTCATCGGTGTACGAATTTCATGGCTCATATTGGCCAGAAATATACTCTTAGAGGCAGTGGCCTGTTCTGCCTTAATCTTCGACTCAGTAAGCGCTTTATTCAAGTCCTCTAATTGCGTATTCATGTTTTGAGCTTCAATTAGCAATTTCTCGGTTTGACGGTTTTTGTCACTGAAAACCAATGCTGCCTTGGCCAGTTTACCAATCTCGTCCTTACGAGTGCTGGCTGGAATATTGTCAATTTGTACGCCTTCTGACAGCTTGTTGAATACCTCGGTTATCGACCGTATAGGCTCCAAAATTCGTAGTATTGAATAAAGTGCCGCAATAAGTGCAAGTAAGATTGCAATAAAAGAAAAAATCTCACCGTTTCGCTGCGTTTGCTCTGCAAGTAGGTAGGTTTGCTTGGTGACTTCTTCGGAATTTGCCGACACTTTGTTAGCAAGCTCGCCGCTAAGATAAAGAAATTCGTTTGCAGAGCCCGCCATAACCACATTAACTAAAAATAAATTTCCCTGCGTGATTTGTGTAAGCTTGAGAAAACCGGTTTTAGAAGCAATAGCTAACCCTTCAAGAGAGCGCTGTGTTGTAAGGTCGCTTGATAACGACATTTCAAGAAAGGCGTCAATTGCTGCATTGAATGAACGAATAAGCACAACATCGGGTTTCGCAAAATACTTAAGCATGGTGTTTTCTGCTTTAAGTAAATGGGCTAACGCTTCGTTTGCGTCTTTCTGTTGAACTAAACCTTTCTCAGTACTTTTCCTTAGTAAAGCTTCTAGCTGAGTAATATCAGACAGTGAACCTGCCGTTACTAAATTGTCTCGCTCTGAGCGCGCATCGACCACCTGAGTGAAATTTTCTTGGTAAGAGCTTAAATGCTCCCGCATACGCGTAAGAATGTAGTCGTCGTTACTAATACTGACAGATGAGCCATCACCGGCTAATCTGTCCAGCTTTTCATTAATGCTTACCATTAAACGCGAAAATCGTGTAATTGCAGATTTACTCGCATTTTCTTTGAAAATCAGAACGTTTCGCTGTAAGTCTATAACGTCGCGCTCAAGCTCTTTTACCAGCCCAACTTCAATAACGGTTTTAGAGGCTGAAGCAACACCAGTATTCAAAATATCCTGATTTTCACGCGCAACGTAGCCTTGTATAAGAATTAACGCAATTAATGCAACTAATACAGAAATAAGTTGTGCACGTATTGATGAGAACATACTGGTTTTGTTTGCCTTTATTATTCAAAGAGGTTGTTGTGTGCTAACACACTGTAATTTAAGAAGTAATAAATTCATACCACTTTTGAAGGCTATACGCATAGGTTGGCATAACGGTGTTCCATACGGCCACGTTACTAAATCTCTGCTCGTAGCTACCACCAGTACGCTGTGACCCTTTTTCGACACTTATTTTCCCGTCAGTACCTTTAAGTGACTCAGACGCTACTTTTCCTTTATACCAGTAGTTCCACTCGGCTTCTGATAGGTATGATGCGGAACGTTGAGGGTTCGAAATATAATATCCCTGTCGCGCAATAAACGCGCCAGGCCAACCAGATAGCCACCAGTTCATGTATTCATAGGCCACGTCTTTATTGCGCCCTTGGCTTGCCGACGACAAGCACATAACACCATGCCAACCTCTATACCCTTCTTTTGGGGCGGCAAAAGTGACGGGAATATTTTGCCCATTGAGTGCAGAAACAGCGGGAGAGAACATACTCTCTATGGTTGCTCTACCGCTTTTCATAAATTGCACAGATTCAGGTACCGAAGTCCAAAAACCGCTGAAGTGATTGAGTTGGCTAAGCTCGATAAGCAAATTAAAAAGGTCATCGAGTTCGTCTTCGGTCATGGCACCTATGTCATTGAAGCGTATAAACCCTTTTGCTTCAGCAGCTAACGCAAGGTCGAAAAGCCCGATGGTAGGGTCGTTAACTATGGCAACTTTCCCTGAATAGCGACTGTCTAACAGCCATCCCCAGCTTTCTTCCTGACCTTGAAGCTCATTAGGTAAATGGTTTCGGTTATACCCAAAGGAATCAACATTATGTACATAGGGCAAAAAGCTAATTTCACCCGTGTGCCGTTCACCAAGTGTGCCATCTTCTTGTACATTTATGATTTTATGGGGTGCATCTCCTGCTCCCATTCTTGCGTTTTCTGTTAACTTTCCCGTCTTACACAGGTTATTCACCTCGTCCCAATACTGTAATCGCTTTTTTTCAATGGGCTGAATGGCCTGCGCTTGCCACAACACATTAATACTGTTCGACCACTGTTCATATAAGTCGAAAGACGATGGGTTCATTGACGCTTTTTGAAGTACTGTAGCGCTGCCACCTGGTTCAAAAGTAATGTTAATGCCTAAATCTTCCATGGCGCGCTGGCGTAATGATTCTTGTAACGTTACGTGTGTGCCTAACACGCGCAACGTTGGTTTTGACTTGCCAATGGCGAAAGGTGTAACGCCTGCTGTAAGTGCAAAAGCCATCCCGCCTTTAAGAAGCGTTCGTCGCTGTGTTGATGCAGATTTATGCTTTTGGGTGGTATTTTGCATTAACTCGAATCCGTGGCAAACCAAGTCTTTACATCATTTTGGCAGTTAAATGCACTTATACCAAATAAAGTTAATTTATTTGTGAAAATAAGAAAGTGTTTGTGAAATTGGACGTTATAAATAGAGCGCGTTTGGGTAAGTAATGAAGTTTACTGAACCCAAACGCTTTTGATGAAAGTCAGTAAATGCTAGTGTTTTTTTGTGGCTCTATATACCACACCGCCAAGAATGAAAAGCAATGACAAGAACGACCAGCTACCGCCATGTTCCTCAACAATAACGACCGTTTCTTCTACCACATATTCGTTATTTCTACTTTCAAGTGGAAGCAGCGTGAGGGCTACATCATCGTTTCCATCGGTAAACGCTACTAATGCTTCTGTATCAGCGTCGTAAAGCTCTAGCAGTAAGTCGTAGTCGTTTGTTGGGAAGCCAGATACCAACGTACTTTCAATGGTAAAGCTATCGGTGGCGTCTTCACCGTAGATAAAAAACTCTGATGAAACGTGAATAGCATCGTAAAGTCCGTTGTTACCTATATACAGTACAGCATAGACTGGGGCGCTGGTGAAAATAGTGTCTGCGTCGAATTCAAAAGAAAACGTAGAATGGTAGCCGTCGTAATCTATATCGTTGTCTAGCGTGACAAAGCTTTCGTAAATCCAAAATTCATTAATGCTGCTAATTGTTGTTTCACGCGCATTTTTAACGGTGCCAATGTGTTTTTGTTGGCGCTGTTGTTTGTTCAGTTTTACGTTTTGCGAACCTTTTTCTATAGCGGTCAGCTTGGCCTGAGTACGTGAATTTTCTGTAACCGTAGAAGATGGTTCTGGTGAAAAGGGCTTATCGTAACGAAATTCATTCGATTCAACCGCAATTGTGCGCTCGCTCGTATCGGCATATACGCTGTTTGGCGTAAACACTTGAATGAATGCAAGTGCAGTAAATGTAGCGAAAGAGAAAGTGGGTATGTTCATTTGTGCATCCTTTTCCAATCGGTTATGACAGTGTCATTGTCGATGGAAAAAGATGAACAAAACCTGAAGCGTTACTTAACGCGAATTATTAAGTGTTATTGAGGGCCTAGAAAGAGGCTAATTAGTCGTCTAAAAAGTCACCGTCTTGTTCAAAATCGCCGTCTTCACGTGGTTCGAAGTACGTTCCCCATCCGTCGTAGGTAACGTCGTGTTTATCTGCGATTTTCAAAAGTGTGTCAGAATCGGCATTCAGTTTTTCAATATCGAGTTTGCGTTCAACAACGGCATCAAAACAAAAAATAGTTTCACCATCATCAAGCATCAGCTCTTCGGCATCAGTTACTTCAAAACCTGCCTTAAAAGCATCTACAGCAGCTTTTTCTAATACGTCAAAGTCGGTGCTGGCGAAATGGTGTTCAATAGTGTAATCAGCATCGGCTTGGCTACCGTCTTCTAAGAGGGCATCTATGGTTTCTTGGTTAAACTCGTACCACTCTTCTCTTTCATCAAACTGGTTCATAATTAACACTCACTGTAAAATTTGCGGCAAGTTTACCTGCTTTTTTCCAGTTCATCGACCTGTGCATTCAGTTCATCAAACTTTTGTTTCATTTGTTCGTTGAAATGCGCCATCCATTCTTTTACATCGCGACCATCATTCAAAGGTACTGGCGCTGAAATGTCGATAAGCAATGTGCCGTTGTTCCAGCGGTTCCATTTTACTTTTTTGTGAAGATTACTGGCCGTTACCATGACAATAGGCTCGTTTGTGGTTTTTGCTAGTCGAAACGCGCCTTGTTTGAACGGCAATATACCGCGCCCATAGCTACGTGTGCCCTCGGGAAATAGCCATACCGATGTTTTCTTTTTAGCTATTTTATTGGCTGCGATATCCAGCGTATTTCGGGCTTTCCCAGAGTTTTTTCTATCTATTAAAATGTTACCTGACAGCCAATAAATTTGGCCGAAAATAGGGATCCAGATAAGGCTTTTCTTACCGATAGTGACCACGCCGGGCAGAGCAGCTTTACATATCGTAATAACGTCAAAGCTATTTTGATGATTCGCAATGAATACATAGGGCTCATTGTCTTTAACGGCAGGGTCTTTTCTGATGACTATTTTCAATCCAACCACTTTTGCCATTAACGAATACATTTGCCCAGCAATATGCACGTTGTCTCGGTGAAACGGGCGTAAAAGACACACCACGTAAAGCGCTATATTGATAAGTAAAAAGGCAATAAAAAGAGCGGGAACGCGGAATAAAGCTATCAAAACAACTCCTAGATATAAATGACGCGCGCAGTATAGTTGAAGTTTCAGCGTACACTTGTCCGATGAGTTTTTGTAGCAATGAATTGATTATCGCAAGGTTTGCAAATGCGCTTGCTGAATTTTAAAACAAAGTGGTGAATAAATAAGAAGTTTTTAATGGGCTACGCCACTTTATCTTCTTTAGTATGAGGAAATTTTGCCGATACCCCATTACACTTATAAAAAGCCTAAACGGATATTAACTCGGTAATTTGTATGCAAACATTTACTCCAGACGACTTAGAAGAAGATATTCTTGCCGATTTAATGGAGGAGATAAACGAGCTTTATGAGTCAAGCGAGCAGACGCTGATAGAACTAGAGCTTCGCCCGGAAGACAACGAGCTTCAGCGGGCATTATTCCGTTCAATACACACTATAAAAGGTGATCTTGGGCTAGTTAATTTTTCGCCTATGATCCCGCTTTTACAGCATGTTGAAGACTTGCTGGATTATCTACGTAAAGGCCAAGTGGCGTACACCAGCACAATGAGTGACTTGGTATTGCTTACCATGGATAGAGTTAAAGCGTTTGTCGAAAGCGTGATGAGCAATGGCAAAGCGGAGTATGACGATAATTTACATGGTCAGTTGGTGCTTGCAATAAGCCGAATTTCCCCTGATAACAGCGCAGAGCACGAAAAACGCTTAACCGAAGCGGTATTATTGCTAAATCCGGCGCTGGACGTGGTTGTTGACGATGACGACCCTGATAGTGTTCAAATAAAACCGCCTAAAATTTCAGCTACAGGTATTCCAAAATATATTAGCAGCGAGAAGAAGCAAGACATCTTGTTCTTTCGCGACCTTATGCAAACCATTGAACGCCGCTCTGACTACTGGCAGGGCAGGGGCGATCGTATAGCAAAGTTGGCTATGTATATTAACGATGTAGCTGAAAAGCCCATTGATGAAGATCAGCTTGCTGTGGCTAGTTACGTGCACGACTTCGGTATGGCTTTTATGCCATTAAAGCTGCTGCATAAGGGCGAGGAATTAACGGAAATAGAGTTCAACTTGATGCGTTCTCACGTGTATAAGAGTGCACGATTATTAGAGCATTTAGATCAGTGGGATGTTGCACGCAAAATAGTGATGCAACACCATGAAAGAACAGACGGTACAGGCTACCCCCTTGGCATTAAAGAGGACGATATATGCGAAGGGGCAAAGCTATTAGCCATTGTTGATACCTACGACGCTATGACCCATCCAAGGGCCCATAATCAAGACAACGTATTGTCAAAGAAAGACGCCGTTCTTCGCATTAATAAGATTGCGAAAGGACAATTCAGTATGAAATGGGTGCGCACCTTCAACAAAGCGATGACTGTGCTATTAACGAAAGGGCCTTAAATACCTGATTTGAGCTTGAAAGCGAATAACGCTTTTTAACAATCATAAAAAAAAGGCAGTGCTTATTATGAGCCTGCCTTTTTTGTTGGACGGTAAATTCACGCTACCTATATGACGTGACGTTACTTAACGTTAGCTAACTCCCAGTTCCTTCAACTTACGGGTCAGCGTGTTCCTTCCCCATCCTAAGCGTTTTGCTGCATCCTGCTTATGGCCGTGAGTGTGTTGCAAAGCACGCTCAAGCATTATGCGTTCAAAGGTGTGCATAGCATCATTCAATATATTGTGGTTACCATCGCGTAGCTGTTGGTCGGTCCAACTTGCTAGCAGTTCCGGCCAGCCGCCTTCTTGTGTGGCAACATTTGGGGCGCTGCTGTCGCCGTGTATTTCAGGCGGTAAGTCGCTAGGTAGTACTTCTTGACCACTTGCCATAACCGTTAGCCATCGGCACACGTTTTCCAGTTGCCTAACGTTGCCCGGCCATGGCAGTTGAGACATAACGCGTTCAGCATCTTTTGAAATACTTTTTGCTTCTACATCAAGCTCCTTCGCGGCGCGCCGCAAAAAGTGGCGGGTTAACAAAGGAATATCTTCTCGACGCTCTGCAAGTGAGGGAAGGTGTACTCGAATTACATTTAAACGGTGAAATAAATCTTCTCGGAATTTACCGTCTGCTACACGTTGTTCTAAATTTTGGTGTGTTGCCGCAATAATCCGAACGTCGACACTTACTGACTGATGGCCACCTACACGATAAAATTGGCCGTCTGCTAAGACGCGTAACAAACGTGTTTGTACATCAAGCGGCATATCACCAATTTCATCTAAGAATAGGGTACCACCATCGGCCTGTTCAAAGCGTCCTTGTCTTGCCGCTTGTGCTCCGGTAAACGCGCCTTTCTCATGACCAAAAAGCTCAGACTCAACCAAGTCGGCGGGGATTGCCGCCATGTTCAACGCAATAAATGGTTTGCTAGCGCGTGGACTGTGTCGATGTAGTGCTTGAGCTACTAGTTCTTTACCGGTACCCGACTGCCCATTAATGAGTACGCTAATTGATGAACGAGAAAGTCGGCCAATCGCGCGAAATACTTCCTGCATAGCAGGGGCTTCACCAATGATTTCGGTGACAGCATCTTCTGGCGTCACTTTTGGTACGTTAGATTGTTCTCGGGCATGCGCAATAGCGCGCTGTGTTAAAGTCACAGCTTCGTCTATATCAAAAGGCTTTGGCAAATATTCAAATGCCCCCTTTTGATAAGCGTTTACTGCACTGTCTAAATCGCTGTGCGCGGTCATTATGATAACCGGAAGCAGTGGATGTGAACTGTGCACTTCGTTAAGAAGCGTCATACCATCCATCTGAGGCATTCGAATGTCAGATATAATGACTTCCGGTGCCTGACCACTTTGCAGCTGTAGTAGCAAGTCTTCTGGGTTCTCAAAGCTAAGACAACTAATATTTGCTGCTTGCAAGGCCTTTTGCAGCACCCAACGAATTGAACTATCGTCGTCGACGATCCATACAGATTCATTCGTCATCGTCTGTCTCCTTACGATTTATTGGTATGTAAATTACGAATTCGGTGTGTCCTGGGTAGCTATCTACATCAATTTTACCGCCGTGATGATTAATCAGGGTTTGTGATATTGATAGCCCTAAACCAGAGCCGTTTTGCTTGCTGGTTACCATGGGATAGAACAAGGTGTCTTTGATTTCAGCAGGAATCCCCGGGCCGTTATCAACAATTTTAATTTTTGCTACCAAGGGGTGTCGTTTGGTTTGAATAGTCATTTGGCGCTCAATACGCGTCACTAGCCGAATTTCTGGATATGGCGTATTGCTCTCATGCAATGCTTGCACACTGTTACGCACAATATTAAGCACTGCTTGCTGAATCATGTCTGGGTCAAGCATGAGAGGCGGAATACTGGGGTCGTAGTCGCGCACAATGGTAATGGGGTTTTCAGAATCTACGCGCATAAGACTGCGTACTTTCTCTAGCGCTTGATGTACATTACTCCACTCAAAACGCGGTAGAGAGTTCGGACCTAACAGCCTATCAACTAAACTTCGTAAACGGTCTGACTGCTCGATGATCATGCGGGTGAACTCTTTATGTTCGTCGCTTAGTTCTTTTTCAAGAAGCTGTGCCGCCCCGCGAATGCCGCCAAGCGGGTTCTTAATTTCATGGGCTAAACCGCGAACTAACTCTCTTGCAGCATAGTGCTGTGCGTTTTGTAAATTCTCACGAGAAATACGCTTTTGTTGGTCAATTTTCTTTACTTCAAACAGAAGCCGTGGCGCGCCATCAATTTGAATATTGGTAACGGTTAAATCGGCAGATACATAGCGATTATCTCTAAAGGCTAATTTAATTTCGTTTTCTGTGAAATCTTCACCTTTGCGGATAGCGGCTTTCAAACGCGTTGTTTCAATAGTGCCAGGTAAGAAGAATTCAGGTAGAGGATGTCCGACAAGCTGTTTGCGCCCCGTTTCAAACAGCGCTTCACCAGCATGATTGGCGTAAACAATCACCAGCTTGCTGTCTACCATTACCAGCGCGGTATTAAGGCTATTGATAAGTTGTAATGTGTCTAACTCGGTGGATTGCATCCGAGTTTATCTCCTTTGCACCAATATTGTGCATTGTAGCGTGCAATCCTTCGAATCGCGACAAAACAGCCTATTTATTTAATGTGACTGAACTGCCATGGTGCGCCTTCGGCGCTGGTGTTGCACGCTATTAGTTATTAATTAACGCCGATGCCTGATGAAGGTAAAGGGTTTGAGTAGGAGACGATGCAAGAGTCTTGCCCGTATTGTCGGTAAGTTCAATTTTGAACGTGTGTGCACCACGATGTATACCTTCAAGCTTAAACAAGCCTGATGAATTGCTTTTGTATGGTGCACCGTCAAACACTAATCTAAAAAGCGGAGCTTTAGGCGTGCCAGTTTGTTTTGCGGATATCGTTACTTCGCCTAAGTTGTTACGAACTGTCGCTTCTGGCTGAGGGCTAACAATGGAAACGCGATATTGTGGTTTTGCTTTGTTAGGTGCTGGTGGCGGCAGCACAGGCGCTTTTGCTGCATTCACTACGTTTAACGTTTTGTCATCGAATGCCATAGGCTGTGCTTGTGATGCGGGCTTATCGGTATAGGTTACGGTGCCGTCGCTATTCACTATTTTGTATATAGCTTTGTTGCCCGCTGTGTTTTGGGCTTTGCTTTCAGTGGCTTTGGTTCCACTATTTTCGTTTTGCGTAGTCTGCGTAGTTTGCGCTAAGGATACATTGCAACACAGAACACCTAGTGAAAGTAACAGCGAAAGTAGTTGTTTTTTATTTAGCACCAGATTTACCTCTATCATGCCCATTACAACATAGTAGATAATCGCTAGGCATAAAAAAAGCCCGCTAGGCGGGCTTTCGTATGTTTCTTAATACCGCGTAAATTAAACGCTGTAGTACATGTCGAACTCAACTGGGTGAGTAGTCATGTTAAGAGTAGTCACTTCTTCAGACTTAAGGTTGATATATGCATCAATCATGTCGTCAGTCATAACGCCACCCGCTTTAAGGAAGTCACGGTCGTTATCAAGTGCTTCAAGCGCCATTTCTAGCGAGCTTGCAACCGTTGGAATTTCCGCCGCTTCTTCAGCAGGTAGGTCGTACAAGTCTTTATCCATTGCGTCGCCAGGGTGGATCTTGTTCTTAATTCCGTCAAGACCAGCCATAAGCATTGCAGTAAATGCTAGGTATGGGTTAGCTGTTGGGTCAGGGAAACGAACTTCGATACGGCGCGCTTTATCACTAGTAACGTGAGGGATACGGATTGAAGCAGAACGGTTACGTGCAGAGTAAGCAAGCATAACTGGTGCTTCGAAGCCTGGTACAAGACGCTTGTAAGAGTTTGTTGAAGCGTTAGCAAATGCGTTAATTGCGCGCGCGTGCTTAATGATACCACCAATGTAGTAAAGCGCTTCTTCAGAAAGACCAGCATACTTGTCGCCAGCAAAGATGTTAACGCCATCTTTAGAAATTGATTGGTGACAGTGCATACCAGAACCGTTGTCGCCTACAAGTGGCTTAGGCATAAACGTAGCTGTTTGGCCGTATGCGTGTGCAACGTTGTGAACAACATACTTGTAAATTTGGATTTCGTCAGCTTTGTTAACCAGCGTGTTGAATTGACATGCAATTTCGTTCTGGCCAGCAGTAGCAACTTCGTGGTGGTGCGCTTCAATTACAAGGCCCATCTCTTCCATAACAAGACACATAGCAGCACGAATATCGTGTGCAGAATCTACTGGAGGTACTGGGAAGTAGCCGCCTTTCACACCTGGACGGTGCGCCATGTTGCCGCCTTCAAACTCTTCGCCTGAATTCCACTTCGCTTCTGATGAGTCGATTTTGTAGAAAGAACCAGCCATGTCAGTATGGAAACGAACGTCGTCAAAAAGGAAGAACTCTGGCTCAGGACCGAAGAAACATGTGTCGCCGATACCTGTAGACTTAAGGTATTCTTCTGCGCGACGTGCAACAGAACGTGGGTCACGCTCGTAACCTTCCATCGTTGAAGGCTCTACGATGTCACAGCGAATGTTTACTTGAGTTTCCTCTGCAAACGGGTCTACTACAGCGCTTGCTGCATCTGGAAGAAGTACCATGTCAGACTCGTTAATGCCCTTCCAACCAGCAATTGAAGAGCCGTCAAACATTTTTCCTTCTTCGAAGAAATCTTCGTCAACTTGGCTAGCAGGAATTGATACGTGTTGCTCTTTACCTTTTGTATCGGTAAAACGTAAATCTACAAACTTCGCTTCACTTTCTTTAATCAGCTCTAATGCCTTTTCTACTGACATCGTGTCCTCCAGGTTTAATGTAAAAATGCGGAATGATCAGCTTCACCCCAACAGTGAAAAAAGTGAAAGCGATTATCATGCCATCTATATGCATACCGTTTTCTGCGGCATAGGGCAGGGCAAATCACTCTCTAGTAAAGTGTTGCGCACCATTTTGGTGCGCAAGTGCGCCAAAATGGTTCAATAGTTGCGAATTGTTGATCATTAGCCTAGATGACTTTTTGTACACTTACCACCCAAATCGGTTTTTGGCTTGTAATTAATTTGGGCAATCATCGTGATAAGAGAGGGTCTAGAATAATAGCGATAACTTTATTTCGTTTGGGATCAAAAAAAGATGCGCAAATGCCGTGTTTTTTCTGTACAATCCGCGCAAATTTTTCTATCTGCATTTTTTTGCAACAAATCTCGTGCACACTTATTTCATTGTGAAAGGGGTAGGCACCGATTTACACAGGCTCTATATAAGCATGAATACCACTGATATTAGTAAATTGCGTAACATCGCAATTATCGCTCACGTTGACCACGGTAAAACAACCCTGGTAGACAAACTGTTACAACAGTCTGGCACCCTTGAATCTCGAGGCGAGCAAGAAGACCGTGTAATGGACTCGAACGACATCGAGAAAGAACGTGGCATTACCATCCTTGCGAAAAACACGGCAATTAACTGGAATGACTACCGCATTAACATCGTAGATACTCCAGGACACGCCGACTTCGGTGGTGAAGTAGAGCGTGTTATGTCAATGGCCGACTCTGTACTTCTACTTGTAGACGCTCAAGAAGGTCCAATGCCGCAAACGCGTTTCGTAACGCAAAAAGCATTCGCACAGGGTCTTAAGCCAATTGTTGTTATCAACAAAATTGACAAGCCAGGCGCACGTCCTGATTGGGTTATGGATCAAGTGTTCGACCTTTTCGACAACCTAGGTGCAACTGATGAGCAACTAGACTTCCAAGTTGTTTACGCTTCAGCGCTTAACGGCTGGGCATCGCACGATGCAGATGAAAAGGCAGAGGATATGACTGCACTTTTCGAAACTATCGTTGAGCAGGTTTCTGCACCTGACGCCGATGTAGATGGCGCATTCCAAATGCAAATCTCACAGCTTGATTACAACTCGTATGTAGGTGTAATTGGTGTTGGTCGTGTTAAACGCGGTTCAGTTAAGCCTAACCAGCAAGTTACTGTTGTAACTGCTGACGGTCAAAAGCGTAACGGTAAAGTTGGCCTAGTATATGGCTACCTTGGTCTTGCACGTCACGAAGTTGAATCTGCACACGCTGGTGACATCATTGCAATCACAGGTCTTGGCGAGCTTAAGATTTCTGACACTATTTGTGATGTTAACACTGTTGAAGCGCTTCCTCCGCTAACGGTTGACGAGCCAACAGTTACGATGACTTTCCAAGTAAACACGTCTCCGTTTGCTGGTAAAGAAGGTAAGTACGTAACGTCGCGTAACATTCTTGAGCGCTTGAACGATGAGCTTGTTCACAACGTTGCGCTACGTGTAGAAGAAACACAAGATCCGGACAAGTTCCGCGTATCTGGCCGTGGTGAACTTCACCTTGGTATTCTTATTGAAAACATGCGTCGTGAAGGTTACGAACTTGCTGTATCTCGTCCAGAAGTAATTCTGAAAGAGGTAGACGGTGAAACACAAGAACCTTACGAAACGCTAACTATCGACTGTGAAGAGCAACACCAAGGCTCAATCATGGAACAGTTAGGTCTTCGTAAAGCTGAAATGACCGACATGTCTCCAGACGGTAAAGGTCGTGTACGTATCGACTTCGTAATTCCAAGCCGTGGTCTAATTGGTTTCCAAACAGACTTTATGACAATGACGTCGGGCTCTGGTCTTCTTTATCATACGTTCGATCACTATGGCCCTTACAAAGGCGGTATTATTGGTAAGCGTAAGAATGGTGTACTAATTGCGAACGCAAACGGTAAAGCACTAACTAACGCCCTGTTTAACTTGCAAGAGCGTGGTCGCCTATTTATCGGTCACGGTGTTGAAGTTTACGAAGGTATGGTTATTGGTATTCACAGCCGTGACAACGACCTAACGGTAAACGCGCTTAAAGGTAAGCAGCTTACTAACGTTCGTGCATCGGGGACTGATGAAGCACAAACACTTGTTCCACCAATCAAGATGTCTCTTGAGCAAGCGCTTGAGTTTATCGACGATGACGAACTAGTAGAAGTAACACCTGAGTCTATTCGTATTCGTAAGAAGCTTCTTACTGAAAACGAGCGTAAGCGTGCATCTCGCGCACCTAAGTCGTAAACGACTTAAACGCAAAAACGTTGAAAAATGCCAACCTCGTGTTGGCATTTTTTTTGTTTTATCGGCAGATTATTTGTAAGCAACTGACAGTAAAATGAAATAATACCTTTTGATAACTTATCCGAAAGGTGAGTGGAGAAATTACTTGCTACCTTCTATGCTTAGAAATAGTAAAGGTGTGTGATCTTGCACTTAGCGCCAGGTTGTTTAATGCAGTGTGTTGAGTTTCATATTTCTAATTTATAAAGAAGTTTGTAGTGAGGAAGTAAGCCGTGTTCTCAGTTGCTGTTGTTGAAGATGACCCTATTACGTTAGACCTTATTACCGATGCATTAGAGACCAAGCTTAACGCTACGGTATACCCTTTCAGTCGCAGTAAGTTTGCTCGTGACTTCCTCCTTCAACAAACGTCTAATTCTATTAGCTTAGTGATAAGCGATCAGGTAATGCCTGAATTTGACGGTCTTAGTTTACTTAAAACCATTCAAGCGAAAGGGTTGGTTATTCCCTTTCTGCTGATCACTGCCGACCCGCATAAAGACCTTGTTGTTGAGGCTAAAAAGCTCAAGGTTTCAGGGTTTCTGGCGAAACCACTTGATATGAAAGACCTCATCAACAAGTCACAAAAAGTAATGAAGGCACTGGCCTAGAAAGAACTAGCATTCCTAATTAAGTTGATTTCGATATAGTAAAACTGCATTTGCGCCTAGTTTCTTGAAAACGAAACTTCTACACTGGTATCTGAATTTTTATAGAAATGAGATACGGGACTTCACGTGAGCGCGCTATTCGATAATACCCCAGACAGAAAAGACACCTTTTCATTCAAATGGAAAAAATACCAAGGCAAAGACATTATTCCGGCCTGGGTTGCTGATACTGAATTTCGTTGTGCACAGCCTATTCTTGATGCGTTATCCTCACAGATTGAGCACGGTAATATGGGCTACATACTGCCAGCACATCACGAAGGCGCAATAAACGCTGTAGTTCGCTGGCTTAAAGATAAACACCATTGGCATATTGAACCCGAATGGTTGGTATGGACACCGGGTGTGGTGCCTGCCTTTAACGTTGCTTGCAAAGCATATTGTGAAGCGGGTGATAAAGTACTTGTACAAACGCCAAACTATCCTCCACTGTTAGCTGCCCCCAAGTTAAATGGCCTTGAGCGTGTTGATATTGGTACCGTTATTCAACCTGCTACCGACGACACACCAGAACGCTACACGCTAGATTTTGAAGCATTAGAGCGTGAGGCGGCCGACCCTAAGTGTAAGTTGTTTATAGTATGTAACCCGATGAACCCTGTTGGTTCGGTGTTAACACAAGACGAGCTAGACCGTATTGCGGACATCTGCAATAAAAACAACGTAAAGCTTTGCTCTGATGAAATTCACTGCGACCTAATATTAGAGCCAGGTAAAAAACATATTCCCGCAGGACGAGAAGCAGACCTAGCTGAAAACAGCATTACCTTAATGGCTGCCAGTAAAACCTTTAATATTGCAGGTTTAGGCACTTCGTTTGCAATCATCCCTAACCGCAAGTTACGCCAAGCATTCACCCAAGCTGCGGCAGGTATTGTGCCGTGGGTTACCGTATTAGGTCTTGCAGCCACTGAAGCTGCGTTTACTCAATGTGACGACTGGCATCAGGCCCAGTTAGCTTATTTGAAGTCAAATCGCGACAAAGTATTTAACGCCATTAATGAAATAGAAGGGTTAAGCATGATTAAAAATGATGCTACTTTCTTGGCATGGATAGATGCGAGTAAGCTAGGTGTTGAGAATGTTTTAACGTGGGCTGAAGAGAAGGGCGTTGGGCCATCACCTGGTGTCGATTTCCACAAAGCAGATCACTTTAGGATTAACTTTGGCTGTAGTAGTGCTATGTTAGATGATATTTTGTCTCGTCTAGCACGCTAATAGGTCTACAACTATTTAATTCAAGTTTAACGGCTTCTGCTTACTTTTCGCGAATCAGAAGCCGTTTTATTAAGTGAGGGGTTAAAAGAAAACCCCAGAAAGCTTGTAAAGCCCTAAACCAACCACGGTTGTTACCACAACGCCGCCAGCAATATTGCTTTTCCACGTGTTTCTAAATTCACCCAATGCATTACTTTTGTTCATAACAATGAGCAAGAATATGGCAATAATAGGCAACAGAAGGGCATTGGTGGCTTGTGCAAACAAAATTGCTGGTAAAGGTTTAAAACCCAATGCAGCCACACTTACGCCAATGATAATAATTACCAGCCACACAGCCTTGAATGGCTTGCTGTGCATATCATCAGATAGTCCTAACGCACCTGTCACTGCATAGGCTGCGGCAAGAGGTGCAGTAATGGCACTTGTTAGCCCTGCAGCGAATAAACCAAGCGCAAAGAACCATTGTGCTTTATCGCCCAATACTGGTTTAAGTTGTGCGCCCATATTACTGGCATCCATGGTGGCCGCTTGATTGAAAAACGCCATCATTGCTGTTGCCATGACCACAAGGGTTATTAATCCACCCATGCTGATTGCTTTAGCCGACTGTGCTCTGCAGGCCTTCACGGCTGCAGTTTTATCTTGTCCTTTCGATGACTTTGCCACTAGGCTGGCGTGAAGAAACAGATTGTAAGGAACAATAGTGGTACCAATAAGTGCCAGCACGGTTGTGATGGTATCGATATTTAATTGTGGAGAAAGCAGTTGGTTAAACATAGCTGCAAGGTCGGGCTTGGCAACCAGCAACGTAATAAAGAATACCCCAGCCATAATGAAGACGAGGTACACCAATACACTTTCTATCCATTTATAACTGCCAGAATAAAGTAGCGCGATGGCAAGTGCGCCTAGAACTGCCGCCCATGCGCCAATACCAATATCAATAAAGGCGTCTAAACCTATTGCGGCACCGGTTAAATTACCCGACTCGTAAGCTGCATTGCCAATACCGATAGCGCTAACAATTAGTAAAATAAACGCATTTTTAAGCCATGGTTTGTACGCCATTTCCTTCATTGCGCTGGCTAAGCCTTGGCCACTTGCAACACCTAAGCGGGCGGCCATGTCTTGCAGCACAATGGTTGCAAAAACTGAGAACAGCAATGCCCAAACTAAGTGAAAGCCAAAATTTGCCCCTGCCAAGCTAGCAGTAGTAACGGTGCCGGGCCCAATGAATGCGGCAGCGATGATATATCCTGATTTATCTTTTGCCATTGCAACGACTCTTGGTTAAGTTTTGCTATCATGACAATAGGAAAGCAAGCACGCAACAATACCGTTCAATTCTAATCAGAACGTGCTGATTTCCTCATTGTCGCGTGCCAAATTTGAAACTCACTCGTTTGACTTCGTCAGCGGTTGTTAAGTTGACGCTAAACAGGCAGTATCAGAAAAAGGGACGCGAAGCCTAACGTGTCGAGAAAAAGAACGCAAACATATACAGGATTCACCGGTGAGCGAAGCATTACCCATTACATATATACAGGACGTTGTGCAAAAGCACGCTGCTAGCAATGTGCTTCCGCCACCCATGCAAGCCGATGGAATGATATTCGCGGTTGCCGCAACTCCTGAAATTCCTATGCCTGAGCAGTGGATGCCTTGGTTTATTCAGCAAAGCGGCAGCAGGTTAATAGACAGTGATGTTGATGAGCTTGCCGATACACTTATGAATGGATTACGCGCGCATTTAGACTTTATGCGCCAGGGTAGAGGGCCACTTGATAGCGCATTGTTTGTGGCTGTTGATACTCCCTCAGGAGCAAGACCTTCTGAGTCGCTAGTGCTATGGCTGAACGGGCTTTTACAAGTGCATAAAATGGTTGAGCCAGTGTGGCAAAGTGCATGGCGACATTTAGAACAAAAGCGGGATACAAAATCAGATAAAAAGTTATATGAACAGGCAAGCGAAGATAAAGGTAGGGCTCACCAAGGCACACGCGATGATGCTCAAGAGACGCCCGAAGTACGACTGTCACGTTGTCTTAAAATGTTTTCAACACTAGCCAATGTTGAGCTGGCACTAAAACACAGAACTGACGAACAAGCAGCACAGTTAAACGATAATCTAACGCTGTTAATTAAACAACTTCCTGCTGTGCTTCAAGATTATATCAAGCTTGCCGGCGAGCTCGCAGACGCTTTACCTAATCAGTTTGAAATGTTTAATAAGGTGACTTAAGCCAATTTTTGCCTGCGCGCCAACGCAAGCATTTTAGCGCTGCCGCTGCTGGTGATGCCTTTGATCAAGCGTATGTTTTAACGATGCCGTGTAGCTATCAAGCTCAAGCTTTGCCTTTTCATACTCTTCGTTGAGATGCAACGACGATGGCTCGCGCATGAGCGCTTTGAAAGCGAGGTCAGTCTGTTTGAGCAAGTGTTTTAGGTGTTGGTTACTGTCATCCATGTGCTTATCTCGTGTTTAACAAATCAATGTAATCAAACCAAGGTCACCCCTGGCTTGGTCTCCTTTGCAGCACTTGTTCCTTGAGTGCTGTCTTTCATACTACATTGTTTTTTCTTGCTTGATAGTGCAGTTTTTGTAAATTATTACAATGGCTTCACTACAGCCAAACACACAATGGCAAGTACAACCAGAACAGGCGCTTCGTTTAGGAAGCGATAAAAACGGGATGAGTGTCTGTTCTCATCTCGCGCAAACTGCTTTAGTAACTTAAACAAATAGAAGTGGTAGCCATAAAGTGCAAGTAAAAGTAATAACTTTAGGTGTAACCACCCAGACATTTTAAACCATGTTTCTCCGTAACTAACAATAAGCGCTACGCCAAAGACAAGTGTGAGTAAGGCGAATGGCGTTACAAAGAACCATAATCGACGCTCCATTACTTTAAACTCATCTTTAACCACTTGAGACTGTGTAGATGCGTGATAGACGAACAGTCTTGGTAGATAAAAAATACCTGCCATCCATGCGAGCATGAAAAAGATGTGTAATGCCTTAAACCATAAAATGTACATGTTAATAATGCGCCTTCTGTAGGAAGCTTTGTAAGATATTCCAAGTAACTACACCCACAATATCATTTAGCTCCTGATCGTAAATATACACCGCGCCTGAACGCGAATTTTTTAAATGCTCATAAACTTCATGAAGCGTCGACTGTGCACTAATGCCTTCCATTTCATGATAAGTGAGCGCCGATGCATCATGATCTAAACTGACATTGTATTGGACCAGCTTATACTGCACATCTATTTCAAATTTTAATTTTTGAACCACAATTTTAGTTGGATTCTTTTCAAGATGATTGCGTAGAGCGATTTCTGGCGCATCGTGAAATAGTTTGTAGTCTGTGTTCATCGCTGCCAGTACGCCAGTTTTTTCTAACGCTTCTCGGATTGACGATATGGCATACGGCAGGTTTTGGTAATCAAGCTGTCTGATAAATATAGAGCGGTTACCAAAAAACTGAGTAGACGTTACATAAGCAGGCACAATAACCAGCATAGCGGGTAAAATGATTTGTGGGCTGTAGGACAGTTCCATTACAGCAGATAAAGCGGCTAAGGGCGCATGCAGCACCGCAGTTAGCATGCCGGCAATGCCGAGAAGCGCAAAACTACTAGTGAACTCGGGTACGTCGATAAAATAGGACAGTGGCAGAAGTAGCACGGCGCCAGCTAACATACCGATTACCATTACAGGGCCTATAATCCCTCCAGGTATACCTAGCCCAATAGCAAAAACCGCTAAAATTACTTTAAATACCAAAGTGGATATCAGTAACAACGTGCCTGGCGAACTTGCAAACAGATGCTCAACATCAACAAAACTTGCCCCTAGAGCCTCAGGAATCAACATGCCAATAATGCCGGTTATTGCTGCCGCTAACACCAAACGCCACACCATAGAAACTGGTCTGAACCATGTCATTACACGCATTAATTGGCTGTTAAATAACACGGCAAGTATGCCAAGCAATATACCCAACACAACTAAGTAGAAATACATCCACTGACTAATGGCGTGAAACGAAAGAAAGGACAGCTCGTTTACTTCACCAAATACAATACGTGTAAGCACTGAACCGCATGCTGCCGCTAGCATAACGGGCACGAAAATGTGTATTTTGTATTCTCTCAATACCACTTCCATCACGAAAATAACAGCAGCAAATGGGGTGTTGAATGAAGCGGAAATACCTGCGGCGATACCGCATCCAGCCAGTATTCTTATACTGTTATAAGGTAAACGCAGCCACTGACCTAAAAAACCACTTCCCGACGCGCCCAGGTGAACAGACGGGCCCTCTCGACCCACTACAAAACCACCGGCAAGGGCTAGCATGCCACCAAAGAACTGGTTTATCGTGGTGCGAAAAGGAATATGGCCGTAGTAGTACTTAACCCTGTGAATAACAAAAGGAATGCCCAACCGATAGTGCTTAAAGCCCGTAAGAAAAGCGATAAACAAAATAAGCATCACGCTTATAAACGGCATAACTAGCCATACAAGCCAGTCGTATTTAAGAAAAGACTGCAACGTTGTAATGCCGGTTTCTTGAAGCCATTCAACGCATAATCTGAAAAGTATAATAATAAACGCTGCGCTGGTGCCGCCAACAATACCTAACAGGCATAACTGCACTGATGTGCGTGGGTGAGCAACTTCCTCTCTTAAAGCCTGTATGCGCATGATGTGTTACAGTAGAATCAACATAGGATAGAAGCTTACCACAAACACTTAATTTTCATAATCTTAAGAACGTGGTGTTTAAGCATGAAAATTGACGTAGAAAATGACAGTTGATCAATTAAAAGCAGTGCTGGGAAGTCATAAATGGTCGCTTATCATGGCGTTTGTCATGATATTAATGATTGGCTTTGGTTATCAAACCGCGCGCTATTTCGATGAAGGTGACAGTAAAAAAGTACGTGCGCAGCAAGACACTATTAATGTGCTTTCTGAAGAAAATAACAAGCTCACTACAAGCGTTAATCAGCTTGAGGTTGCGCTTGAAATTGCCAAACTTGAAACCGAAAAAATGACAAACGTTGTAAATGAACAGCGTAAAGAGCTTGAGGCACAGCAAGAGCTTATTGCTTTTTACGAGCGCGTTGTGGCTCCTGAAAAGTCGGAAGATGGCTTCGCAATTGAGGGCGTAGAAGTTTTTAAACTGGCCAATAACCGTTACCAGCTTCGTTTAGTGTTGTTGCAATCTCGTAAGCAAAAAGCGGTAATAAACGGCGCACTGAACGTCACGCTTACAGGCCAAAAAGATAACTCGAAATACACAGTTTCTTCAGGCAACGAAAGCTTTATCGCACAAGACATTAAATATAGATTCCGGTTTTTCCAAGCTGTTAATGTGGCGTTTGACTTACCTGATGATGTAAAGCCTGACACTATTTCATTTTCTACCGCGTTTTATCAATACAAAACCCGAAAAGGCGACTATACGCTTTCTATACCCTGGGACGAGGCGTTAACAACGGTTATTGAGCCTCAGAAATAAATCAGTGAACGCCTTTGGCTTTGATTGCTTATATTAATGTTACGCTCCAAATAAGTGTTTGATTAATAAGTGTTCAATTGATTGCGTAAACGCACATTATTCAAGGCCAATGGAGCCTTAACAGTTGCCGTTAGAGGGAATTTTGATACAGTGACAGTCAAGTAAATAAGGGCGTGTTACTGCGCCCTTAGGCTTTTTATTCTAAGCGGTGTTAAAAGCCTTTCTAGGAAGAAAAAATGACAGAAACGTGCTTTCGCATGAAGGGTACAACGCTAACTAGCATTGTACTTGAAGTAATAGAGTTTGAATTAGATGAGTTTGAAGCGCAACTCACGCAAAAAGTAGCAAGTGCTCCACAATTTTTTACCCGTTCATCATTAATTTTGCATTTGTTGAAGCCATTGTCTGCAACTGAGTTTGAATTGCTGGTGGCCTTATGCAAGCGTCTAAATCTTCAGCCCATGGCAGTAAAGGGGCAAGTTGCCGAACTTAAACCTGTTATTAACGATTTGGGCTTAGCTGATGTTAGCCAGAGTAAGTTTACTGACAGTGCACTTAAATCGCAGCGTTCAGAGACAAATAGCGAAGAAGGCGCGGGCATCAATTCCTCTCAAAAAGAACAGAACAGCGCCGTGAAGGCAGAAAATGCCAATAACAGTACAGTGCAGTCTTTACCAACGGCACAGACGCCAAGTGTGCTTAAGCCTGCAAAAGTAGTATCACGCCCAGTGCGTTCAGGACAGCAAATTTACGCCCAGGGTAGCGACTTAGTGGTTACTGCATCGGTTAGCGAAGGCGCTGAATTATTGGCTGACGGCAATATACATGTTTACGGCACGCTTAGAGGCCGTGCGCTAGCCGGGGTGAAAGGTAACAGCAACGCGCGGGTGTTTTGCCAGTCGTTAGACGCTGAATTGGTATCTATAGCAGGCCAGTTCATTATGCATGAATCTGTGAAGGGCGATTGTTGGAAAAAGCCCGCACAAATATTTTTAGAAGAAGAAACATTACGTATTGCACCGCTTAGCTAAGTGTAAAAGCTAAGCACTATTAGCTTAAGCGTAAAAAAACTTAGCGCTAATAACCGTGTTGCAGTGCGAAAAATAGGAAAAGTATATGGCAAAGATTATCGTAGTTACGTCAGGTAAAGGTGGCGTAGGAAAAACCACATCAAGTGCAGCTATAAGCACAGGGCTTGCATTGGCTGGCAACAAAACCGTGGTAATAGATTTTGATGTGGGCTTACGTAACCTAGACCTTATTATGGGCTGTGAGCGCCGTGTGGTATACGACTTCGTTAACGTTATTAATAAAGAAGCTACGTTGAAGCAAGCACTGATTAAAGATAAGCGCACAGACAACTTATTTATACTTCCTGCGTCTCAAACGCGTGACAAAGATGCACTTACCATTGAGGGCGTTCAAGCCGTATTGGATGAGCTTAAGAAAGACTTCGATTTTATTATCTGCGATTCACCAGCTGGTATCGAGCAGGGCGCGCAAATGGCACTGTATTTTGCTGACGAAGCCATTGTAGTAACCAACCCTGAAGTGTCTTCTGTACGTGATTCAGATCGCATTTTAGGTATTTTGCAAAGTAAGTCGCTCCGCGCAGAAAAAGGCGAGTCGGTAAAGGAGCACTTGCTGCTTACACGATACAACCCTACACGTGTTGAAAGCGCAGAAATGCTAAGCGTTGCCGATGTAGAAGAAATATTAGCTATTCCATTGCTAGGTGTTATCCCAGAGTCTGAAGCAGTACTGAAAGCGTCTAACCAAGGGCAACCTGTCATTTTGGATGAAGAAGCAAATGCAGGGCAAGCCTACGCCGACGCAGTAAAACGATTGTTGGGTGAAGATATCCCACATCGCTTTCTTGAGGCAGAGAAGAAAGGATTCTTCAAGCGACTGCTAGGAGGTAAGTAATGGGCATTTTTGATTTGCTTAAGAAAAAGCAAAAACCAAGTACAGCTGCGGTAGCAAAAGAGCGTTTACAAATTATTGTAGCGCATGAGCGAAAAAAACGTTCCGAGCCCGATTATCTACCTATGATGCAGCAAGAAATTATTCAGGTGATCCGTAAATATGTCACTATTGCTGATGACCAAGTGTCGGTGCAGCTGGACAATAATGATGATTGCAGTGTTTTAGAATTAAACGTTACCCTTCCAGAACAGTAAGCAGCATAGCAATCAAGCGCTAATATAATGAAAATGCTCACAACATAACGTGTCTCTTGTGTTATTAGTCTTTTGGCTAATAACACAAGAGAAGTATTGTTGTGATTGCTTTTTGAACTAGACTGAATTTAAGGACATGCACTCAGTCTATCAAATTAAGGCGTTTATGCTTACCGAGTGCTCTGATACGGAGGGTGCTATGGGCGCACTTGATACAGTAGACACTGACTTGGTGCATACGGAATTGACTGAGCAGGACCAAGCCAATACTGCGTTGCAAAACGAAGTCGCACTGCTTAAGCGGCGACTTGAGCGTGAAAAGCAAGCACGTCATTCTGCAGAGAGTATGCTTGACGAATACGCACAGAAAACTTACCTAGCTAACGAGAAACTTCGTGAGGCTATTCTTCACAGTACCGAAAAACAAGCTGAAATAGAGTTCTTAGTTAAATCGGCACAAGAGCATAAAAATAGCGGCAGTAGACAAACCTATGTAGAATCACTACTGGGTCTGTGTTTCGAGTTCACCTCGGCCAGCTATGCCACCTGCTTATTCAGCCAAAACGGAGTATTTGAAACTAACTCGCTTGTGAAAGGGGAATTAAACCCTGACTATGGCGATATTGATATTGCTTCCCTCATTCCCGCCTCAATCGACAATATTATTAACTCTTGGTGTATTCAGGAATTACCGTTAAACGAAGAGCAGGACAGTGAAAACCGCACGGTTTGGTTTGTATACTCTAATTTCGAGTATGACAATAAAAGATTGGGTTGGATGGGACTGTTAATAGAAACCCCAACTATTGATGTTGAAATGCTTTTTATTTTAGATACGCATCTTGCTCAGCTTAGATTGGGTCTTGAAAAACTGAACATGGATAAGTCAGCAGCGCAAACATTTCAGCTTAGTAGCAAACTGCAAGAAGAACTTAGTGAGGTGAAGCGTCAGCTAGCCATAGCCGACAGAATGTCGTCTTTGGGGTTGCTTGCCAGCGGCGTGGCACACGAAATCAATAATCCTTTGGCGTTTATCTCTGCCAACAACAAATACCTCAAAAAAACACTTTCTAGCTTGTTCCTGTCGCTTACCGATTTAGCTGATGAACATGAGTTGAGTAATGACGTTGCGCTCTTGCTAGATAAGCTTTCAAAATTGGAGCTGTCTATAAACGAAGTGCTGCAAGACAATATGGAAGGTATTGAGCGCTTAAGTAACATTAGCAACAGTTTGCGTACCTTTGTGTATCGCGGTGAAACCGAATTTACGCCTGTCGATTTAAACGAGCTAGCATCTCATGCTGCTAAAATTGCTTCTTACAGCAAGCAATACAAACAGGCGCTCCAAGTTAATCTTTTTGAAGGCAAAGCTACAGTACACGCTAACCGAGGCGAAATAGAGCAGGTTGTTTTAAATATTATTATTAACGCGCTTCACGCCACATCAAAGGGTGGTGATGTGGTAGTAACGGTAGATGAAGCTGATAGTAACTACGTTGTGTCGATAAAAGACAGTGGCGTAGGTATTAGTGAAGAAAATCTACAAAAAATTTTTTCTCCTTTTTTCACTACTAAGCCTATTGGCCAAGGTACGGGCCTCGGCTTAGCTATATCAAAAAATATCATTGCGGCGCATAACGGCGCTTTAGCGGTAGAGTCGACAGTGAATGTTGGCTCCTGTTTCACAATTAGCATGCCCAAGCTAAGACCGGCCAATATGGAGCATCATGACGAAGGCCAGAAAAGTTAGATATTTTGTTGGTTAATGGAGAAAAGTGCAGTTCGGCGTACACCCGAATGTTTACCGGTATATACCGTTTACTTGTTTTGTTAACTTTTGCCCCAATAGTTGATGAAAATACTCAAGTATTAGATAATTGTGCGCAACAGTGTGTATAGGCGCACGGTAATTATTAAGAGGTAGGTATGTCTGTAGAAACGGCGTTGCCAATTGAATTTTCTGACGCAGCAGCAGCACAAGTAAAAGCCCTTGTTACAGAGGAAGAGAATCTTGACCTAAAGCTGCGTGTTTATGTTACCGGTGGTGGCTGTTCGGGTTTTCAGTACGGCTTCACATTCGACGAAAAAGTTAACGAAGGTGATATGACTATCGAAAAAGATAGCGTAACGCTGGTTGTCGACCCAATGAGCCTGCAATACTTAGTTGGCGGTGTGGTTGACTATGTAGATGGTCTAGAAGGTTCTCGTTTTCTTGTTCAAAACCCTAATGCTACAACCACATGTGGCTGCGGCGCTAGCTTCAGCGTGTAATAAAGGTTAACAATCATAAGCATACATCTTATTAATTTGTATGCTTATCGGTTGTACTTCAGCTCGCTCTTCCCATTCTTTTCATATTCCAGCTACACTCATTTCATCAAAATTTTCGCTTAAGGCATTTTGTATGAAATTGTATGGCTCCACTACTTCTCCCTATGTTCGTAGAATTCGTATTGTGCTTTCTTCCACTGAACACGAATTTTTAAATTTACAAATCTTCTCGGGTGCAGACCGCGATTTATTAGCGTCTCGTAACCCCACATTAAAGGTGCCTTGCTTAGAAGATGATGGGCGGGTCATTTTCGACTCAAGACTCATTTACCGTTATCTGGCTGAAAAGCTTGGACATACTGGCTTATCGTGGGAAGAAGAAAATCAGCTAACGCTTATCGATGCAGCAAACGATTCGTTTGTGCAGTTAATGTTGTTAAAGCGGTCTGACTTCGACATTAGTCAGGATAAAATGTATTACCGTTTGCAAAATGAAAGAATTGAAGCCGTGCTTGGTGCATTGTCAGAACAAGTAGATGCAGGTGGTTTAACTGGGTGGGCTTATCCAGAAATTTGTCTTTATACTATGATTGACTGGGTGCTTTTTAGAGAGCTGCACAACATGAAGGCGTACCCACAGCTGCTAGCTTTTCACGAAAAACATCATCATCGCATTGAAGTAACCGCTACCGATCCACGTAACTAGTAAAAGTAATTTAAAGCGGTTAAGGCTATTAGGCGCGATGCTTAATAGCCCTGCTCGAAGTTAAATGCGTAGTTAAGAGGCTTATTTGTGGCATAGCGTAATGCGTTGTTTAAAAACACATCTGCTATGTCGCTTGGTGCCGATTCAGCAGCGGTATGTGCTGTAATTGAAATGTTGGGATGTGTCCAAAACGCGTGACCGGCAGGCAGGGGCTCTTGTCTAAACACATCTAACACGGCATGCGCCAATTTTCCCTCATCTAAGCTTTTTATAAGAGCGTCTTCATCTACCGCGCTGCCGCGCCCGGCATTAATGAAAATACTGTGTGGTTTTAACTGATTCAGCAAATCATAAGACACCATATTTTGTGTATTCGGTGTATCAGGCATTAAGTTAACAACGTGATCTGCGCGTTTTGCAAAGTCAGCTATTTCATCGGGTGTGTATACTTTGTCAGTACCTTCAACATGAGAACCACTTCGCGAAAGCCCAACAACATGCATGCCAAAGGCTTTCGCCACAGGTATTAACGCTTGCCCAATACTGCCGATGCCCAATATACCTAATGTTTGCCCATTCAGAGGAAGCCTGCTTGATGCCTCCCACTTAGGCGGTGATGCTAGTTGATTCGCTTCAAAAGTAGGGATGTTTCTTGCGTGCTGTAACAAATAGGCAAATACGTATTCGCGCATCAACTTACCAAAAACACCTTTCAGTCCGGTTAGCACATAGTCTTTTTTGTTCAATTGCAGAAGTGGTGTATTGCCCGCCCATGTTGACTGACACCACGTCAAGCTTGGGCACTTTTCAATAATGCTTGCAGCAAGGTCGGGGTCGGCGAGTAAAACACTAACATTGTTTACGTCTATGTTTGTTACAGACATCGCGCACTGCACAACGTCAATCGATACGTCAGCGAACTTCGCTGCTTGGTGGTTCAATTGGGTCGTTATAGCTTGTTTAATTTCTGGAGCTTCGTCACTTAGAATAGTGAGAGCAATAGTGCTCAAATCGCTTGTTTTCATTAGCTTCTCTCTTTCCAAGTAAACATTTCTTTCCTCTTAGCATCCTACTTATCGGGCTGCGCTTTGTTCTAAAGTTGTGATTAAAGTTTTACATTTTTGTAAATGAAGAAGTGTCATATCAATAAACATTGGTATCAATACGTAATGGAATCACTATGCAGTCAAATACTAATACTCCAATCAATGTTGAGCACGCGAAAGTGCTTTCACCAAAACGAAACACAACCGATGCAAATACCACTGAAGCACTGGTTGCCGAGCAGCTCGCTCATTTTGGAATAGATGCAACAAGCGATTATGGAAAAGCGCTAGCAAGCACAGCACATCATCTTTACGGTGCGCAATCAAGCGTAATGCAATTGTGGGGCATTACCAGCAATACGCTACAAGGGCTTGATAAAGAAGACAGAGTAGCTTACTTCAATGCTAAAAAGTTTCTTTCTTTTCAAATTGCGAAAATTTTAGATACGCTACAAAACCCCTTTAGAGCAACTTATCAAAGCTTGTCAGGGGGCAATGGTTCTCAGGGGCATTACCCTTTATTCGATAATGTTACCGCGCTTTTTTCTGCAACGCCTGTGGTTGTGCGCACGGCAACCTACGTTTATGCCTGTACCGAGTGGGTCGATGACGCCTTCCAAGGTAAAGAATTCACTCACCAAATTTACTCACGCTTGCTGAACCCTACCAATATCTCACTAGCGAATGCCATTGTTGATATGGAAGCTGGTCCGTATGCCGCTGAATATCTGGCGTGGAACTTTAACTCTGGTATGGCAGCCATTGATGCTTGCTTGTCTAACGTGTTAAGTCATGGCGATGTACTTATTGTGTCGCGAAATGTGTATGGCGGTGTATACCAGCTTCTTCACGACTACTTTGCACGCAGTAATCGCATGGATATTCAGATTGCTTGGTTTGACGGTTACGACGCCCAAAGTTTTGCTGACTTCATGCAGCAAACTAAACACCAGCATGCTGATCGCTTAAACAATGGCGCTAATATGCATGTGTATTTAGAGTCACCGTGTAATCCGCACGGGTACGTACTAGATGTACCTGGAATCTGCGAACTAGCACATGCCGAGGGTGCATTGGTAATGCTAGATTCCACACTCGCAACGCCTGTGCTTCATCAACCATTACAACATAAAAACAAAGCGGCAAGACCAGACTACGTTATGCACAGCTACACCAAGGATTTATGCGGTAGCGGTGCCACTACCGCTGGGGTAGTAATTGGTGAAGGCCATAGAATGTTTCAGCCAAAAGGCAGCAGCATGAATGGTGTGGACTGGTCGCAAACTATGTTTTGGGATGTGTACTACATTAAAGGGGCTTTTTTAGATTCTGAAAAGGCGTTTGATGTTTTAAACGGCATGAAAACCCTTGAACAACGTATGATGACGAAAGTGATAAACACCGAAGTGTTTACATCGTTCTTAAATGCGCACGAGCAAATAAGAGTAAACTGTCATGCTTTGCCGGAACACAGTAATGCTGGACTTCGCGAGAAACAGCATGCGCATGGCTGGCCTTGCACGCTGTTTACGGTAGATATGGCACCCGCCAATTTACCACGTGATGTGTTTACGCGTTTCTTTGATGCACTTGAGCCCGCGTTTAGTCATCAGGTGAGCATTGGACAGAACAACACCATTATTCTTTGCCCGGCGTTAACGTCGCATTCTGAATTAAGTACCGAAGAGCAGAAGAAAGCGGGCATTGAGCTAACTACTATGCGTATAGCCATGGGAACCGATAACGTTAAACAACTCATTGCACACTTTATGCTAGCGGCGAAGCATTTTATTGAGCCTTACTCTCCCGGTTTTTGTGCCAAATTTATGGAAAACGAGCGCATAGACACGTTGTATTTAAGTACAAGCGAGCGCGTATGTGCGCAGCATTTTGGCAGTAAGGCAAGTATGGCATCGTTAATGAAAGGCCAGTAATCATTAAAGGTTAACAGAGAACTGGCAAGCCAGTATTAAGTTAATCTGCATTGCGGTCGATATAAAAACGAGAACGTTTTTTCATCCTGAGTCTTTCCTTATGCAGGCTCGGGATTTTTATTATTCAAGCTAAAAGGCTGCCCTATGCACCAATTCAAAATTGATGTTACGCTAGATGCCTCACTGTCATTTGTTTTTGCGGCATTTCACGAGCCGGAATACTTAGCCCAGTGGTTTGCACCAGGCGATTGTGTTGTGACGCAAGTGATGAGCGACTTCAAAGAAGGCGGAAGGTATCGTATTAAAATGATGGAGCCCAATGGTGCTGAAATGTCGTTAACAGGCGAGTACGTTACAATTTTGGCAAACGAACAGCTGGCTTTTTCTTGGGCATGGGAAGATGATTTAGAAGACTCGGTAATGACGTCGGTAGATATTCATTTTGAAGAGACCGACGAGAAAAACTTACGGTTGGTGCTTGTTCAAAGTGGCTTTGCGAATAAAGCTGAATGTGACCAACACAACTACGCGTGGATGTCGTGTTTAGAAAAGTTAGCCGTATTTGCCAGTGAGAAAAGTGCCTTTAGCTAACCATTAAGCACTAAGATTGGTGCGTGATTTACTGGAAGAAATGAAATCGTGAAACTATCTTTTTTGGGTAACACGTGTTTTTAACCAGTTGGATCGCGCCTAAATGCCTTTTCATTTTCTTTTCGTTTTATTGTTATTCTTTTCTTTTTTCGCAAACGCTGACCTATCAGATGAGGGTGAGCTTAAACCCATCAGCATTGTTACAGTAGAACGCCCCCCTTACACGAGTGATGTTGATAACCGCAAAGGCTTTTTAAGTGAAGTGGTAGAGTCTGCTTTTTTCTACGGTGGCTACAACGTTATTCGATACAGTATGCCGTGGACACGCGCAAAGCTACAAATAATGACGGGGGAGGCAGATGTTATTTTTCCCGCAAGTTATGAGGATGTTGTTGATATAAACGGCTCCAGAGTATTAATTCATAACACTTTGCCTGTTGTTTTAGTTAAACATAGCGAACAAAGTGATAAGTGGAATGGACGCCTTGAAAGTTTGAAGGGCCACAGTGTTGCCTCTCACAGAGGCATGTTGATTTCGGATGAATATAGTAATTTTACGGGCGCACATAAAGTAGAGATTGGCACTACTGAACAGCTATTTAATATGGTCCAAAAGCGCCGTATTGATTTCGCGATTACCGATAGACTAACAGCAGACTACATGCTCCAGATGCCAGCTTACAAAGACTTGGTTGTGGTGTCTCCCCCATACATAAGTTCATCTGAACTGTATTTAGGTATAAGCGAAGCCGACGATCAAAAAGACAGTATTAAGCAAGCTTTCGAGGAGGGCTTTGCGCATCTGAAGCGTTCTGGAACATACCAAGAAATACTCTCGCGCTATCAAATAGACGACAATATTCAAATGATACCTGATGAAACCCCCGTTGCCACTTACCTAGAGCCCAGTCGGTTACGGTCACTCAAAGGCAGCGGGCTGCCCCCCCGTACTATCAAGTCATCATCAGATAACATTAATGTCGCTATTATTGGCTTTAGCTGGGCTACCGACACCTATCAAAGTACTTACATAAAACAATTTACTGAAATGGCGGAAACACTGGGCGTTAAAGTCGCAATTCACGATGCTAAGGGCAGTATTGACCAGCAAAACAACCTGATGAAACAAGTTATCGATAGCAAGCCAGATGTCGTTGCTTTATGGCCGGTACACGGTGAGAAAGTTAAGCCTGCGCTTCAATATGCCTATGAGGCAGGCGTTCCAGTGTTTTTGGTAAATACACCTGTAGCAGAAGGTTTGTGGAAATATGTTCGGGGCTATATTGGCCCTGATAACTACAAAGAGGGCAGGCTAGCTGCCGAGATGATGGACACTGCGTTGGGTGGTAAAGGCAAAGTGGTGGAAATTCAAGGATTCCCTGGATATAAAACTGCAGTGCTAAGAAGCTTAGGGTTTCATCATTATTTACAAGAGAGACGCCAACATGACAGCGAGTTTGATATTGAAGTCATTGATGTGTCTTCAGGATATTGGTCGAGAGAGCGTTCTTACACCACAATGGAAAGAGTCATTAGACGCCATAGCGAATTCGATGGTTTATACGCTGCTGACGATAATATGGCGCTAGGCGCAATGCAGGCATTAACAGATGCAAATTGGCCAACCGACTTTAAAGTAACTTCAGCTACGCTGTTTGGTGATGGCTATGATGCTATAAAGCAAGGGAAAATTTGGGGCTCGGTGTGGCAGTCGCCAACAGAGGAAGCTAATTTGGCGGTAAAAACACTGGTTAGATTTATGCTGGGTGACGATGTGCCGCTATTAACGTTTTTACCTGTAAAGCCAATTACTAAGAGCGCGCTAGAAAGCACGGTAAGGCCTGAATTCTAGCGCGATACTATGAATTTTACGTTTCGAAAAATAGCGTTCGCAACGTCACTAAAACTTACATTCAGCTAAGCGCTTCAAGCGTGCTTTTGCCACTTTGTTCATCGAAAGTTTTAAAATCGTTGTAGCCCTCAACACTTTTGCCGTACCAGCTTGCAGGGTCATCAAACGCGGTCAAGGGGTAGTTGTGAGCAAAGCGCTCTGGAAGGTCAGGGTTAGTAATCCACGGTCTGCCAAAAGCAATCATGTCACCGTCCCCGTCACTAATACGCTTCTCAGCTTCTTCTTGGGTGTAACCACAGTTGCCGATGATTACACCGTCAAACAGCGCTCTAAACTCGGCTAATGTCATTGGCTCGCCACGCTCGTGAAAGCCAAATGCTAGACCATCCATTACGTGAAGGTAACCGATTTTTAGTTTGTTAAGCTGCTGGGCCACATAGGTGAATGTTTCTCGATAATCATCAGCGCCCATGTCGTTAAACACGCCGTTTGGTGAAAGGCGAACGCCAACTTGCTCTGCTGGCCAAATGCTAAGCACCGCGTCCATCACTTCAGATAAAAAGCGATATCTGTTAGCCAAAGAGCCACCGTATTCATCAGTACGTTGATTACTTCTGCTATCAATGAATTGGTTAATTAAATAGCCATTTGCCGCATGTACTTCTATGCCGTCAAAACCAGCCGCTTTAGCATTGGCTGCCGCTTTTTTATAGTCCTCTACGGTACGCTGAATGTCATCTACCGTCATGGCCTTAGGCACTTCATACTCTTTTTTGCCTTTTGGCGTGTGAATTTCATCACCCTCAATTTTTATCGCTGATGCTGATAAGGGCAGTTCACCATTATGAAAGTCGCTATGTGATGCACGCCCTGTATGCCAAAGCTGAAGCACCATTTTACTTCCTGCTTGGTGAACACGGCTTACCACCGAGCTCCATCCTTCTACCATAGCGTCAGAATATATTCCTGGCGACTCTACCCAACCATTGCCTTCTTCTGAAATTGATGTGGCTTCAGAAATAATCAGCCCTGCTCCAGCACGTTGTACATAGTGGTCGCCCATTATTTTATTGGGAACGCGGTTGGGACCTGCTCGTCCTCTGGTAAGTGGTGCAAGTACCATGCGGTTTTTTAGTTTGTTTCCCGCCCATTCAACGGTTTGAAATAGTACAGAGTCTGTCATTTTTAATCCTTGAAATTATGCTTTAACGCGATGTAAGTTGATAGCAAACCCAAAAGGGTTTGCGCATCGCTATGTATCAGTGAGTACAGAGATAGCTACGACTTGGATTGATTCAAGACTGGTTTTTATCGCGATTTGCTATAGAAAAGTTGATATCGTGCTAGCCAAATTAGGGAAGTTGGCTAGCACATTTACAGATTTAAACATTACAAAGCAGGTGTAAGGTATTTCTCTGCAAGCTGCTCGGCGCTAAGGGGTTTAGCATAGTGATACCCTTGGAACATATCGCAGCGCATACTTTTTAGAATAATCGATTGAGTTGCGTCTTCAATGCCCTCAGCAACCGTTTGTATGTTCATTGCCTTAGCTAAACTAATGATGCCTGAACACACAGTAGCGGCCTCTTGCTCATCCACGATATTATCAACGAACGATTTATCAATTTTAAGGAACTTAACCGGAAGGTTTTTCAAATACGACAGGCATGAATGACCCGTACCAAAATCATCAAGAGAAAAAGTTATTCCCGTTTCTTTCAAGTTTTTCATTACTGAAATAGCTGAAACGATATCTTCGAAAATAGAGCTTTCAACAATTTCAATATCCAGTATGTTTGCGGGCAGGTCGTAATGGGTTAATCGCTCCAAAATAAAGCTATGAAAGCCCATCGACAGCAGTGTTTTACCACTCACATTAATAGAAATATTGGGCACGTTGATTCCACGCGCGCGCCACACAGCGGCTTGATGCAGTGCTTTATCGAACACCCAACGCTCTAGTTTGTTAAGTAGTCTCGCCTCTTCTGCTAATTCAATAATAAGCAGTGGCGAAATAGCACCTAGAGTGGGGTGATACCACCTTAACAGCACCTCCATGCCTTCTAGCGCCAACCCCTGTGCGGTTAATTTAGGCTGATACAGCAAATGAAGCTTATCTCTAGAAATAGCATTGTTTATTTCACCCAATAACACGAAACGTTTTTGAATTTCCTCGTTTTGTTTTGCGCACAATACACGGCTGACAACTCCATCTTCATTAGAGAATGAATCAAGGTAGGCTCGCGACATTTTGCTAACTTCTTCAAGTGATTGAGTAGTATCAGACAAGTGATATACGCAAAGCGTAAGTGTTGGCGACAGGCTTACAGATGACGTATTGATAGGGTTCTCAAGACATGTTTTTAATCTTTCCGCTGTAAGATTATCATCGCTTTCAAGTGGCGACTGTAAATACACACTAAATCTATCGTTGCTCAACTTTCCAATGGAGTACATGCCAATATCCGCAGCGCAGTTTCTTAATCGCGCTATTACTTCAAGCACCATCTCGTCAGCGGTTACGCTACCAAATGCGGTAGTAACATAATCAATATTTGCGATATGCATTTGCACTATGTACTGTTTAAACGATTCTTTTGCAGACGATATTTTGGTCTCTACTTCTTTAAAAAAAGCCGAAGAGAATAGCGCATTGGTTAACGGGTCGCGGCTGCTCTGTAGCTGCTTTCTCATGCGATCGTCACTAAGCGTTTGTGGTACGTTTATCTCTTGTGATGCCAGCTTTGTGAAGTCAACAAGCATTGCTTTATCTTCCTCCGACATTGTTCTTGGCTTTGTATCAATTATGCAAAGTGTGCCAAGAGGTAAATTGTTTTTACCTCTTAGTACGACACCTGTGTAAAATCGAATATGTGGTGCTCCAGTTACCAGTCTGTTGTGGCGGAACAGAGGGTTTTCTAGGGTATCTTCAACCACTAGCATGGTCTCTTCGTGAATAGCATGCGCACAAAAAGCATCATCTCGATGGGTTTCGCTAGCATTTAATCCGCATTTCGATAAAAACCACTGTCGGTTAACGTCCACTAGAGATATCAGGCAAATAGGCACATTAAAACATTTTGCGGCAAGTCGCGTTATAGCATCAAAGCGTTCAGATGCTTCAGAGTCAAGCAAATTGGTTTGGCGAAGAGCATCTAACCTTAACTCTTCAACTGGATAGGGTTTTGCGGGGATACTGCCTTTAATCATTTCCATCGAGTGGGCCTTAAACGCTATCGATAAGCGTGTTCATGTATTACATAACCATCTTACTGCGACAGTGTCATATAAGGCTGAAACGTTTAAGGAATTCGAATAGTTTAAAAATTAATCAAAAGTTAGACTAAAGAATAAGATTTTAGTTAGATTTGAAGAGTGCGCCCAACACCGCAGGCCGTGATGCTCCCGTTACTGCGGGAACATTGCCAGGAATATTGTGTTTAAACGCATTTGCTAACCACGCAAAAGCAGTACCTTCCACGTGTTGAGGGTGAATACCAGCATTACTGCTATCTACTACGTTGAAAGCTGGCATAAGTGAACGTAGCGTTTGCATAAGCGTGTTGTTAAACGCGCCTCCACCGCACACAATAACCTCATTGGGCTCTTGGTTTCTTGGTGCGGGCAACTCACGCTTCACATCATTGGCAATGGTAATTGCTGTTAGCTGTAAAAGGGTTGCCTGCACGTCTTCTGGTGCAGTATCGGCAAAGGAAAGTAAGGTTTTCCTTAGCCATTGCAGGTTGAAATACTCTCTTCCAGTACTCTTAGGCGGTAGCTGTTGAAAGTATGGGTCTTTTACGAGGTGGTTTAACAATGCTTCGTTGACGTTACCAGACGCCGCCCAGTTGCCATTTTCGTCGAACGCTTTGTTAAGGTGCTGCTGTGCCCATTTGTCTAGTAGTGTATTGCCGGGCCCTGTATCGAAACCAAGCGGCGCGATGCCTGAATTTTCAGGCGCAAGGATAGTAATATTAGCCATGCCGCCAATATTCACTAAAGCTCGATGTTTTTCTTTGTGTGCAAATACCGCGTTGTGATAAGCCGGCACTAGCGGTGCGCCTTGCCCACCTAGCGCAATATCTTTTCGCCTAAAGTCAGCAATAACATCAATATTGGTGAGCACTGCAATGGTATTTGGATCGCCTATCTGACAGGTAAACCCGCGAGCTGATTGTGCAGAAAAGTCAGTGTTTGGTGCATCACCGTTAGGGTAGTGTCTAATGGTTTGACCGTGGGAGCCAATGGCCTCGATGTCTGAGGCACAAAGTTCGCATTTAGCAAGCAGTTCATTAACAGCAAGGGCAAATGCTTCAGCTACTAATCTATCGGCCACGGCCAGTGTATTTAATTCGTTAGGCCCTTCAGAGCATAAACGATTTAATACAGTTAGCAGCTCGTTTGAGTAGGAAAGTGTATGAGCAGCGAGTGTATTGCAGCTTTGACTAGATATATCGCATAGGACGGCGTCAACACCGTCCATGCTAGTACCTGACATTAGGCCGATATATTTCGCCATAAAGTGCTATTTCATGGCAAGCATAATACGCTTGTTGTTATTAAGCTGCTGTTGACGAAGGTTGGCAATTTCCATGAAACGCTCACGCTCTTCTTTTGCAATAGGCAGCGCCTTAGGCAACTCTACAGTACGAGGGTTGCGGTGCACGCCATCTACAAGAAATTCATAGTGCAAGTGTGCGCCAGTTACCATACCTGAGCTTCCTAAATAGCCCACCGTTTGGCCTTGCTTCACGGTCTCACCAAGCTTCACTGCGCGCTTTTTAAAGTGTAGATACTTTGTCGTGTATTTCTCACCATGCTGAATGAATACGTGGTGACCGTTGTACTTGTCATAACCCGCTTTAATTACCTTGCCGTCGCCTGCCGCCATAATTGGTGTGCCAACGGCAGCAACATAGTCGGTACCGCGGTGTGCTTTCCAGCGTTTTTGAACAGGATGAAAGCGTGCTTTAGTGAAGTTAGAGCTTACATATCTAAAGTTCACTGGTGCGCGTAAGAAGCTCTTGCGCATACTACGGCCTTCAGGCGTGTAGTAAGTGCCGTCTTCATGCAAAATCGCACTGAATGCTTCACCTTGGTTTGTGAACTCAGCAGCAACAATGTCGCCATAACCCACAAATTCGCCATCAATAAATTGCTCTTCAAATACCACGTTGAAAGTATCACCAGAGCGAATTTCCATGGCAAAATCGATATCCCAACCAAATATGCCCGCTAAGTTCATTATTTGGTTGCTGGTTAGGCCCGCATCGACTGCGGCATTCCAAAAGCTCGACGTAATTTCACCTTGTGCAAAATTATAACGAATGTCTACATCGCGCTTTTCAATTTCAGCCGTTAACGCGCTATTTTCGTCGCTGTTGTCAGGACGCACAAATAAGGTTTCTGTAGACGATAACTTGTACTTAAGTTCACCGAAACTACCGTCTTTATTCGCTTTAAACGACAGTTCATCACCAGGAAGTAAGGTAACTAATGTTTTTGAAAGCTCGCCAGACTGGGTAACGTTATAAACGTCACGCGAAGTGAAACCCGCTCGCTTAAATAGTTTCGCCAAGGTATCGCCGCTACGAACTTTAAACGTTTGCCAATGCGACTCTTCTTCGCCAGAAAATACGTCGGTAGATGGCGTGATGCTTATCTCTGCAGGGTAGCGAACTCCCGCATCAAGAATATGCGCTTCTTGATGACGACTTGCTTCTACCGGCTCAGACGGCAAAAGGATAAGCGCACCCAGAAAAAGGCTGGCTATCGCTAGCCCAGTTCGATGCTGCTTTGGTAATTTTTTGTATAAATGTAGCGCCTTAGAGGCGCCTAATGTCTTTCTCATACTACTGCCCACCTGAGAAATTTATGTGCACAACACTATTTCACATACGTTGCTTAAAAATGCAACTTTTCTCTTATTATAGTTAGCGCAAATTGGTATACCCAATGACTTTAATCAGCCAACTTAATGAGCGCTGAGATTTAAGCGAACAGGGGGGAGGGGCTGTAGCAAACCCTCCACCGCAGGGATGCGGTGGCGGAGCGCCCATGGATGGGTTTACAGCGTGTTTGCGTAAGCCCTTCCCCCCTGTTCTGCGATTTCAGTGCTTATTGGCTTGGCTAAAGCTATTGCGTTTAACAACATGACGCATTGTAATCCGGTTTTTGACGCCTAAACCTTTTAATGGTTCCCTTGTACGCGTAAAATGCCGGCCAAAATTGAAATTAGTCTTATCAAAGAGTGTGACTTACAAATGAACGATTGGCAAACAGCGCTGGCTGAGATTCAACGGGGAGTTGATGAAATTCTTCCCGAAGAGGATTTAAAAGAGAAACTTAAATCCGGTAAAACCCTTACGATTAAAGCGGGTTTCGATCCTACTGCGCCAGATCTTCACCTTGGTCACACCGTACTAATTAATAAACTGCGTACTTTTCAGCAGCTTGGTCACAAGGTTGTTTTTCTTATTGGTGACTTTACTGGCCTTATTGGCGATCCTACAGGGAAAAACGTTACACGCAAGCCTTTAAGCAAAGAGCAAGTTTTAGAAAACGCTAAGACCTATCAAGAGCAGGTGTTCAAGATTCTTGATAAAGAGAAAACTGAAATTCGCTTTAACTCTGAGTGGATGGACGGGCTTGGTGCAGCGGGTATGATTAAATTGGCGGCAAGCCAAACGGTTGCGCGTATGCTAGAGCGTGACGACTTTAAAAAGCGTTACAACAATGGTCAGCCAATTGCTATTCACGAGTTTTTGTATCCGCTAGTTCAAGGCTGGGACTCTGTAGCACTTAAAGCAGACGTTGAGCTGGGTGGCACTGACCAGCGCTTTAACTTGCTAATGGGCCGTGAGCTTCAAAAAGAGCAGGGGCTAACACAACAGTCAATTGTTATGGTTCCGCTTCTTGAAGGCCTAGACGGCGTTCAGAAAATGTCTAAGTCACTAAATAACTACATTGGTATTACTGATGCACCTAACGATATGTTTGGTAAAGTAATGTCGATTTCCGATGAACTAATGTGGCGCTACTACGACCTTCTTAGCTTCCGTCCATTAGAAGAAATTGCTGAGCTTAAAACCCGTGTAGAAAATGGTGAAAACCCTCGCGATATTAAGATCCTACTTGCGAAAGAGCTTATTGCTCGTTTCCACGACGAAGCGGCAGCAGAAGGCGCGCACCAAGACTTTATCCAGCGTTTCCAGAAAAATGCTATTCCAGATGACATGCCTGAGTTAGAAATTGCCCTTGGCGATGAAGGTATTGCAATTGGCAACTTGCTTAAAGAGGCAAAGCTTGTTGGCTCAACATCTGATGCAATGCGCATGATTAAGCAGGGCGCCGTAAAAATTAATGGTGACAAAGTAGAAGACACACGTTTGCTTATTACCGAGAAAGGCGAAAATGTTTATCAGGTTGGCAAGCGTAAATTTGCACGCATTACGTTAGCGTAAACATTGTTTAAACGTTATTTTTGAAAGCCCGCAATAGTTGCGGGCTTTTATGTTTTTATAGTTCAAGAATGGTTTCAAAGCCGCCATAAATTAAACGCTTGCCGTCAAAAGGCATGGGGTTTTCATCGCTTTGCATTCTTGGGTCTTCCATTATTTTCTTCCATGCCTCATCACGTACCGCTTTACTGGGCCAAAAAGCAATTGAAAACACTACGGTTTCATCGTCTTTTGCCTTCACCGCTTTTATAAACGACGTGGTTTCACCGTCGGGAACATCGTCTCCCCATGCTTCAATTAATTTTAGTGCACCATATTCTTTGAAAATATCGCCAGCTAGCTTGGCGTGGGCAATATAAGCTTCTTTGTTAGAGCTTGGTACGGCAACGGCAAATCCATCAATGTAAGACATAGTGATAATCCTTGTGCTTTCCTTTTGGGCGTTATCACTAGAGTAGTACGAAGTGTGAGCAGGTGGCTAGCAGTTATTGATAAGGTGCGAAGTTGTTTTTTAAGGCATGTGCGAGAGCGCTGACAACGCTTTGGCCTCTGCTAGCGCTCTGACTTGTGTTAATGCTCTGGACTTTTTCAGCGCTCTGCGACCTTTGCCCACTGGTATAGGCCATGCAGCGCCATCCTTCGAAATGCTGGAAATGGAAATGACGGTAGCGATGAAGAATATAGCGGTAGGGTAGTGTCGAAATTTTCTTGGCCCATCATACGCTGTGCTAGGCGCATGCCAGCAAATGCCGCAAACGATACACCAGAACCACAATAACCCATTGCGTACCCAAGTTTATTGGTGCTTTGAGTATCTGCAAATATCCGCGGCATATCGTCAAACGACACGCTTACCCAACCGCTCCAAAAGTAATCCATACCAATGCCTTTAAGGGTCGGAAAGCTTTTCACCATAGCCTTGTATAAGCGCTGTTTCTCACTGTTGCTGTCACTGCCTTTTGCGCTTACTGCCCCGCGTCCACCAAACAGCAGTCGGCCGTCGGGTAATACGCGGTAATAGTATTTCATCATACGCGTATCCATGAAGCTCATTGGCGAGGTTAGGCCGCAGGCATTTTTTTGGCTTTTTGAAAGAGGGGCAGTAACAAAAATACTCGATTGTACCGGAAACTGTTTATTGTCCACTTTTTCGTGAAAGCGCTTTGGCGTATAAGCATTACTAGCAATAACTACGTGTTTAGCGGTAATGATGGCGTTCGGTGTGCTAACTTCGAACCCGTTGTGCGTTTTTTCTATTTCCAGTGCAGGCGTGCTGTAGTAAAGCGCCGCACCTAAGTTATCGGCTACTCTGGCATAATCATCAATAAGCTTTAAAGGGTGTAAACAAGCGCCGTCCACTTTTACGCCACCGTATGCGTGCCCAATCGCAAATCTGTCTTGTATATCCGCTTGGCTTAAACATGTACTTTTAACACCATAGTCTGCGGCCTGCTTTTGTGCAGCATGGTGAAGTGTAGTTGCACTTTTTTTGCTGTGGGCAAGCTTGTAGTAAGCACCGTCGCACCAGTCAACCTGCATGTCATATTTATTTATTCGCTGCTTCACCAGTGCTACCGCGCCGTCAAACTCGGCCTGCATACCTTTTGCAGTCTTCTGATCCCATTTTTCTTCTATAGCACTTAAAGAAAGCCGTCCACTGCCAGAAAGCACAAAGCCACCATTACGGCCTGCACAGCCAAACCCTATCGTGTTAGCGTCGATTACCGTGGTGTTTTTATCAGCTTCCGCGAATGTGATTGCAGCGGATAAACCGGTGTAACCACCGCCAATTATCAAGTAATCGGTTGATATGTTTTGTTTAAGTGACTCAAACTTACGGCACGTGTGAGTATGGTGCCAGTAACTGTTGGGTTGTGGGTCAAATGGCGATACGCCTTTGGATTTTAGCGGGTCGTACATAGCTTATTTATACAACATAAAATTGAGATCTTAGCACTGAAAAAAAACTGCATGTGGGCTAGTGTTCATTACTCGTTATTCGTTGAAGCGGAGCATCATTTCTGCGCCTTCACATTCACAATACCCCTCACAAACGGGGCAGTCGTACCCTTCATGAACAGACGCATAGCGCCACTTGTTCGGGTGCTTTTTTATAAGCTCGCCACCGTTTTTGGTGAAGTATTTGAACGCACTGTTGCCTGGGCTTGCTAACCATATGTGTGCAAGACCAGCAAGGGCACCTTGTTCAGTTGCTTTTTCGATAGACTTTTTCAGTAACGTACTGCCAATACCAAGACCTTGCATGCTCGGCGACACCGTATTGCACTTGAAATAACACACATACTTAGCATCTACAGGCCAAAGGTCGGTAGAGCACCATTTGTCTGCTTGCCATTGGCTGTGAGCAAACGTAAGCCTGAATCCAACAACAATATTGTTGTGTAGCGCTACCCAGCTGGCGTTTACGTGGTTGTGAAAACTTCTATTGTAGTAGTCGTTTATAAGTTCATCGGTAAGATAATTGTCGCCGTGTACGGCGTTGCCAAGTTCAATGACTCCAGCGAAATGAGATGGTGCCAGCGGGGTGTAGGAGATATCAGATTGGTGCATTTTTATTTGTTTATCTACTTGCATTAAAAAGCTTCTTTAATCTTCGTTATCATTATCGTGAGCATGTTTGATGCCATTTAAATGTACATCTAATGCTTCAACAGAAATCAGAATTTCTCTGACTGACGTCCACAGCGAATAAAGTAGCGATACAAGACTAGCCGCAAATACCCAATTACCTACCTGTTGATAGGTAAGGTAGATAGCGAGCATAGACACCACACAAAGAAAAAAGGCGCTTACCCCCGCTATTTGCATGCGTTTTATTAACTGAATTCGCTTACGAAGGTTTTTAATCTGCGCTAGCGTGCTTTCGTCGCGCTCTTCTTTAGAAAAGTTTCTGATGATTGTGGCTAACGTTAAGAAGCGATTGGTGTACGCTAACAGCAACAGTGAAATTGCGGGAAATAGCATAGCTGGCGTAACAATATCAATTTTCACTATGGAAACTCTTTATCAATATTAAAAAGTTAAATACAGACCAAGGTGAAAAGTGTATCACTACATACGATCGACAGCCATGCCAGCAGCACTCCATCCAAGCATATCGCCTTCAAGGTGCATAACTTCTGAAAAATCGAGTTTTTGAAGTACTTTCATTGCTAGCTTTGCCCGGCGTCCAGACTGGCAGTAAATAATAATGGGCTTGTCTTTATGGCCTTCAAGCTCACTGATGTAGTCGTTTATATTTTCGTGGGGCATATTTACTGCGCCAGGAATATGGCCTTGCGCAAACTCTTGCGGAGAGCGTACATCGATTAGAAGCCAATCGTTATTAGCTACACGTTCTATAAGGTAAGGCGAGGCAGCAACAGATGCTTGTGAGCTGGCTTTGGCAGAATAATGTAAAGTAAAAAACAGAGCGATGCTTGAGACAATTAATATAACCGCAATCGCTGCTTTCATTCGAACCTTACTCTCTATGTATTAAATTAAACTTTAGTATAACGCTTATGCGATTTAGTTTATACCATTGCACAAGTTTTTTAGTTCATTAATTAACCGAAGTGAAAATCGGCTTGTGATATCTGGATTAACAGTAACGAGTGGTGCTTGCAAAAAATCGCGATGAGGAGCCCAGAAGTAAGCCAGTTCCTCAGGTGTGCTTTTGCTTGCTGCAATTAAAGCTGTTGGCTGCTTTGTAAGTACTTCTTTTACCGATACTTGAGGGTAATCTACTGGGCTATCTTCAAATGCCGTTTTTGCACCGCATACGTTAAGTAATTTATTTGGCCAAGCATTAGGGCCAATAGTCATAAGTGGTGCCGTCCAGGAGTAATAGAAAACTGACTTGCGTGGTGCTACGTCATACTGTTGCTCTAGCGCACTAATATCGGCCTGAAACTGGTGCGCTAACCTTATGGCAGCTGTTTCTTTATCCGTAAGCTTGCCAAGTTTAATCAGTTCACTTGCGATATCGCTTAAGTTGGTAATGCGGCTGCTAAATACGTTAATGCCAAGCGCTTGAAGTTTATTTATGTCTTGGGGTTTATTGCCGCCATCCCATGCAAGCACAAGTGTAGGTTTTAAAGCCACGATAGCTGCAATATCTGCACCTTGGTAGTCGGCTACGCGGGGCAATGAAGTGGCCTCAGAGGGATAGTCGCTATAATCACTAACGGCGACCAAATGTTGCTCTAGGCCTAGGCTGTAAACCCACTCTGTGAGGTGAGGTGCAAGACTAATAATAGTGAGCTCAGGGCTTGCTTTAACGATCTGATCTTCACTACTTTCGGCGTCTGCAAAAGCGCTTGTCATTGCCAAAAAAGCAAAAACAGCGATAAACGACTTCTGCGAGCTCATCATAACACTCCCTTCGCGAGCAAAACCAATGAAGCCACCGCACAAACAACGGCCATGGCGTAATGCACCGTTTGGCGAGTATGATGCATCGATGAATATTTAACATCGTTTACACCACCTACTCGGGCATGGCGGTATTTTTTGTCTGCGTACATTGCAGGGCCGCCCAGTTTAATATTTAAAGCGCCGCCCAATAAAGCAAGAAGCAGTGAGGTTTTGTCTTTTTGACGCGCTTTGTGCATTGCAGCAATACCTTTTATCGGATTAGTAACTACCAGCGTGGCAAAAGCGCCGAAGATAGCAGGAGGAAGCACTAATACCGACACTAGCTTTCTGACGGGCAAAGCAAAGTGATGCATACCTATTTCGCGGTAGTGCCATTGCCATGAGGTAAGTAGTAATAGCCGGTAAACAAGCGCTGCAATTGGGCCAAACACCACAAAATAGAAAATAACACCACAGTATAAATAGAGGAATTTTAGATAAAGCGACTCAATGGCCGCCTTTGCAATTCCAATATCGGTAAGTGCGTGGCATTGCCTTGCGGTGATGGTTTTTACCATTTCACGAGCAAGAGATTTCTTGTTGCGCCCTACACATGCCATTACTTTTTTGTACTGTTGACGTTGATAGCCAAAATCTAATAACGAAACCATGATGACAGCTTCGAAAAAGACGGGGTATTCCGCCATGTACACCAGCACAGCCAAACAAACGACAAGCGGTGAAAGTAAAACAATGGCAGCTAATGCTCCAGATATATAGTGCTGACCCGCGGCATAGTTGTCTGATGGCAGTACTTTCTGACCCATTTGCCTAATGAGGTAGCGCATGAAAGTGAGCGGGTGGGTGCTTTGTGGCCATCGCCATAGTGCATCTACAGCGACAGCTAACCAAAGTACTAACAGCGACGGGAAATAAAGGTCGCTTGCAAATAAGGTCATTTATTTGGCAAGTGTTTTAATCATTGCCATCACAAGCTGCGCTGAATGTTTTGCGGCTGTTTCTAAATACTCTTTAAAGCTCACCGAAGACGTTTTACCGGCAATGTCTGATAGCGAGCGGATAACTAGAAAGGGTGTACCAAGCATGTGGCAGGTCTGGCCTATTGCGGCACCTTCCATTTCTACTGCTTTCATTTCTGGGAAGTTGGTGCGAAGTTCTGCTACCGCTTCGTCACTACCAATAAATGCATCGCCCGTGCAAATAAGGCCGGTAGTTGATTGCAGCGTATCAATTTCACTGGCAGCAGACGCGGCAGCCTGCATTAAAGCTTCATTACAACGGTAGTCTTCTGGCATACCAGCACACTGGCCCAGCTTATAGCCGAAATGTGTAAGATCGGCATCGTGGTGAATTACATGGCTGGCAATAACCAAATCGCCAATATTGAGGTTCTTATCAAACCCGCCCGCTGAACCGGTATTTACGACAGCATCTGGCGCGTATTGTTCTATCATAACGGTAGTAGCAATAGCTGCTGCAACTTTACCGATACCGCATTTTACAAGCACCACTTCCATATCGTTAAGTGTGCCTTCGTAAAAAGTCAGGTGTTTCCACTGCGTTTCTTTTACATCCCAAAGAGAAGCTTTAAGAAGCGCAACTTCTTCATCCATTGCACCTAAAATACCAATTTTTTTCATAGTGTTACCGATATGCGTTGAAAGGGGGTTACGCGCTAGTGAAGCGCACTTACGATGTAATTGTATAAGGAATATTGGGAAACTGACAGAAAAATGCCTTTGTTACCGCTATTTTGAGAGTAAGAAAAATAGCAAAGCAACAAAGGCTAGGGGAAGAGGTACTACAATTTGTTACGCGGCTGCTGGACGACTTGAGCGAATAGGGCGCGTGGGGCGCTTTGGTGGCTCTGGGTTGTGTGTTGGCAGTTGTGCCATTTTCTGCTGAATACGGCGATAAGGAATAAGCTTATTTTCAAGGCATTCGCGAATATCGTCAACGCTGTAACCCGACTTCACCTTAATGCGAGCATGTGGTAAACCTGCAGCATCTAATGCGCCAGTTACAAACCAGTCTTTTTGTGATTTGTATCCGTCTTTACCTTGGTTGTGTACTAGGTCAATCGCAAGTACAGGGCTCATGTCTGTTTTATCAACCAATACAAAATCAAGCTGTCGGCTTGACGCTCTGCTTATCGCTTGGCTTGCTGTTTTCTTGTTTGTGGTTTGACGTACCGATACTAAGTCGTTTAAACGCACACGACACACAATGCGAAACTCTCTACCCATCGCTTGCTCAATAAGGTTAAGGAAAGAGTGCTCAACAGGAGTAAAAAGCTGTGGCTTTCTACGAAACGGAAATGCAACGCCACCATCAGACAGTTTTATGGCGCCTAGTGCAACGACAATAAGTAACATCATCAAAATAATTGCCAATTCCATTGTTATCCTCACAAAAATCAGTAAATAGCCATGTCAGAAAAATGACGCTTAGTTAAACCATTCAAGATGTATTACTGATTTTGCAAGGCAGATGCCAAAAATGATCTAACAACAAATATTTGTGATGTAATAAGCCCAATAAAGGTCCAAGTAAGAGCTATGTATTTAATTTTTAGAGGTTTTAATTTTGGGGAACCACAAGGATATCTACTTGCGATCCTGCGTTATCAGGTGAAATGACAATGCGCGTTTGATTATTTTCTGACGTTAAAAGGGTACGTTGGTTTACTGGCGCATGCACTTTCAGCGATGGTATACCTTGCTGGTAGAAAGCGACAACTTGGTCGTTTTTCTGCTTAGTGTGGTACACCATAGCCGCAGGTATCTGGGTCTCAAACTGCTGACATTGTGTAGCGTCGTCGGTAATTGAAACATCGTGAAATGATGAAGGGCACGACACAGTGTCAGGCTGCGATAATGATTGTGTAGCGTCAGGTTTGTCGCTATCTGTATGGCTGTTAAGTGCGAGTGTGTCTGCCTTTACTGGCGCTGAAACCACTGATGCAACCAATGCCAAAGAAAACAAAGGCTTTAAAAGTAATAATGTAGTTCTGTGTTTCAGCATAGGGGTACTCGTTATTAACCTGTTGCCAGCAAAGATTTGCTGATAGCCGCGCTTGTTTAATGAAAATAGTAGAGCGGAACCACAAACACTTCAACTACTACAATGGCTAAATAGCGGGTTATTTTGCCATTTTTAGGTATACACTTGGACACGATGGTATAAGCCGACTATTTGCCCTGTCCCACACCTTCAACTTTTTTCTTCAAACGTTCGACGTTTTTCACAAAATAGTCGTAATATGGATGTGCTTTGTCGGCAACTTCTAATGCTTTTTCAGCGAAATTCAGCGCTTGGGCTAGCTGATTTTGACCTTCATATCCATATACCACACCCGTTATCGCATCGGGGTTTTTGGGGTGGTGAGACATATTGTGTTTGAAAAGTGTCATGGCCAATTCGGGTTGTTGTTGCCAGTTAAAGTAATAACCCAATTGACGAACTACGTTCTCGGGCGGTGTGTCGTCTACTCCCCATTGTTTACCTAGCTGCTTGTAATAGTTATCAATGGTTTGCATGTCAGGCGTAACGTTTTCAGGCGCAAAGACTTTACTCATAAAAAACGATTGATAGGCGTGAAAGATGCCCGCGGTTGATGTTAAACCATGCGACACCCCGTCGTGTTGGTCAATAACCGTTTGAATTTTCGGATTTTCAGAGCTCTCAAAGCTAGCAAGAAGATTATCGTAATAAGGGCGCATAGGAAGCCCTTCATTACCCATATTCATGTACAGATAGGTATTTGTGGTGGGCTTAGAAGAAAGCCATTGCTTGGTTCGTTCAACCATGGCGCCTGTATTCCACCAAACCGCTGGGCTGTAAGCAATATGCGCATCAAACAGTGCTGGGCGTTCTTGCATAGCATATAAACTAAACACCCCTGCTGCTGAGGCGCCGGCAATAATTCGCGTCGAATGGGTGCGATAACGCTTTTCAACATCAGGGATCAATTCATTTTCTATAAATGATAGAAACTTATCAGCGCCACCACCAAGGCCAACCGGACCATTGGGATCCTCATTTACGGTAGGATACATATCGCGTAGTCTGTCGGTATTTTCAATAGCAACAATAATGACCTGTGGTGCAGCATCATTTTCCTGTAGCCTGCCTAGTACCGCCTCCATTAAGGGGATATTTTGGGCGCCGTCTAAACGATAAATAACGGGGTAATGCTGCTCAGTGTTAGCATAGTCTTTTGGTAAAGAAACCGAATACTGTCGCTGTTCGTCGAGTACTTCTGATTGAAGTTGTATTGTGTCGTAATCCTTTGCTTGCGCGGTGAACACTATAGAAAAATAGCTGGTGAGCGCTAACAACCATTTGAAATACTTCATATTTATCCCTGTTTTTTTCTCCCACTCTAGCAACTTTTAAAAGAATTGTATGCTTCTTATTTCGGTATTGTTTTTGTATAACGCTGTGCGCTTAGCTTTTATGGGTAGTTGAGCCAACACACTCCCTTAGACATGTTTTCTGCGGACCACGGCTTTAAAGCGTGACGCATTTATTGGTTTTTCGCCTTTTGTAAAGTGGTATGAACTTATCTGTCTTCCTATTCGTTAACATTTTACGTCGACGTGAAAACTAGCCTCAAAGGGAATGAACGTGAAGCATTATGCAATAAACACAGAAGTTGAGTGGGAATGGGGTAACGATAGTGCCGCTGGCAATATAAGAGAAAAATTCACCAGCGATGTAGAACGCACGCTGAAAGGCTCTTCAGTAAAGCGTGAAGCTAGTGAAAACGATCCCGCTTACCTTATTGAACAAGATGACGGTAGCAAAGTTTTAAAATCTCATAGCGAGCTTAAAAAATCATCTTAGTATAAAGTTCAATATTTTATCTTGAAGATAACTAACTTCGAAATGATGAGGTACTGCCGCTACTTGCGAGAGCAGTACCTAGAACAATTAAATAATTCGCTCTTTTAACAAAGCGCAACTTTCCTTATGTTTAGAGTAGGCTTGGCATTTATCTAAGGTGGCAATTGCATCATCGTTTTTCCCTATATTAGATAGAGCAATGCTTTTCTGAATAATGAATTTACTTTCATTACCAAATGTTTTTTCGGCGAGAGTAATGGCGGTAAGCGCATCTTCAAATTGCTGTTGTTGCATCAGATATTCGATCCTACGCTCAAATAATGCAGGTGATGCGTCTTGCCAGCGTTCAATGTAAGAAAGATTCTTCATGGCTCGTGTTTTATCTCCCTGTGCTAATCGCACATCAAATAAAACTTCTCTCATGTAAGGATGTGATTTAGTTGAACGTGAAAGGGAAGCCAAGGCCAGTCTCTCGGCCTGCGCTATATCACCTGCACTTAGTGCATTGGAAGCTTGAAAAGCAAGTTTATAACTTTCTAATGTTTCACGAATTTCTGTCTGCGATTTTACATCGCTCCAAGACTTTTTATCAACACGACGACGAATCTCTGGCTTGTATACTCGCAAAGCATAACCCTTCATATTTTCATCGCGGACTTCAGGGGCCATATGGCGTTTTTGAAAATAATCAGTTACAGCTCCCAACGAAGTCATTAAACCCTCTGCTAGAAATGAATCGATCTCCTCTCCTAGTCCATTAAAGTCGCCGGCAGTAAGTGCGCTGCTAAGCGCATTTTGCTTCTTTTCCCAAAACGCACTTAACATACCTTCTTGCTTACCCTGATAATTCTCGAGTCTCTCCAAAACATGTGAGTTTGCGCGCGGCGAGTATCCAGCGGCAATCGCTAAATCAAACCCTAGTAAATCGGCTTCGTCTTCTTGTGTACGCTTCCAAGCGGTATTCCAGACGCTGTCTGAAATAGTTTGAATAACGGCATTGTATACCATGGCTTTTGATATATTGTCGCTACCTTGCTCGCTAGGGTTGTACTTCAAGGTACGTTTACCACCTTGTTTTACAAAGTCTGTGTCTTTAGCAACGTTGGCCATCACTATTGCACTAGCAAGCATATTAACGTTGTCTTTATTTTCTTGCACGACTTTATCTCTATCGTGATGGCGAAGTAATATATGGCTGGCTTCATGCGCTATAAGAAGAGCAATCTCATCTTCACTCTCAATATTATTGAGTGTCCCAATAGGAATACTGATCATGCCGAAAGAATCAGCATAAGGCGCAAATGATTGTGAGTGCACAACCTGAATTTGTATGTTTACCGGGTTTCCGTCCCACTGGCTGAGAATTTTATCAAGCACGCCGTTTAAGTAGTTGTCTAGTGCTGGCGATTTTACAACATGATTTTGACGAATATGCCCCTCGGGAATGTCTTTACCGGAATAACTGATTACACCACCACTGCCACTAAGTTCATCTTCTCGTACTTTATATTCAGCAATGCTGGATTGGGTAATGTATTTACCCTCAAAGTTGTTGTGAATGCTGTCACCCGTTAAATTACCCACCGCATCAGTCATCCCCTCAAGTGTACTTTGACATGCGGTTAAACTAGTAAGTGCTGTCGCTAGTAGTGTCGCTTTTAAGGTATCTGTATTAATTAGCATCTTCACAAGTACCTCCAAAGCCCATTGTGCCAGTTTCTCTTCGGTCTTGTGCTCCCGTTGTGCCAATCTTGTAGCAAGGGAGGTCTACAACCTTTCCTTGATTAAGTTTTACATAGTAGGTGTCCAACCATACAACGTCACCATTAGTATCTTTAATTGCAATTAGATCAAGTTCTTCATTTTTCTCAATAACCACAATTGCAGTATCTGGAAGAGAAGAGACTGGTACATTGGCAATGACCTTTCCTTCAGAGTCTAAGGTTTCAATAGTTTCAACACTGAAGTCAATAATAGCCAACGGCTCAGCATGAATGTGGCCAAACACACCACACGTTAACAACATCACGAGTAACTTCTTAATCATAGTTTTTCTCCTTGGTAGAACCCTTTTAGATAAAAAAGTAGTTTTTTTAATGGGGCAAAAAGCCTTATTTTTATTGCGACAATTGAGAGGATGAGAGTGAGTTGCGCGACCCAATTAATAGGTTGGAAGTTAAAAACATAGGAAAACAATACGACAGTTGTGAATAGCAGCGCTAACAGCGCAAGAGCGGAATAAAAAATAAAGCGCTTTCGTGGTGCGTGGGCATGGGGAGCTTTTGGATTAGTAGAAACTTTTTCACGCCACATGAAAACCAGTAAAAACAGGACGCAGTCAGTAATATCGGCGAGGTCAATATTGCGCCATATTGTAGGAGCGGGTCTAAAATATTCGTCGTGATATGTGAGAAGATTATCTAGTGCCATAGCGTGCAGATAAACACCTGCTATTTGGCCGTGAACAGGCGAATAAACTTCATCTCTTGCTCCTTGAATAAGTGCTCCTAGCATTACGTACTTGTCTTTGAATATTGTTGAAAGAAGTGCTCTTTCGTCTTTGGATGTAGCGCTAAGATAAGAGGGCGGAACGGTAATTGAGTATGCACAAGGCTGTCGCCACTCAGGCACCAGTTTCCAAAAAACTTCCGATAACAATACTTTCGAAGCCATGATTATGGGATTTTCGTTCCCCAAACATTCATTATTATTTGTTAGCAATTTTTGTTGCTTTGACAATTGCATACCCCACTGAACAGCAATTGGCGGCATACTGTTAGGCTGGTTGCAGTTACCATTTTGCTCACAGAACTGGCGATGCATAGCAAACGCCGGCGTATCAATATTTCCAATTCGGGAAGGATAATAGTGTTCGTGCCCCTGCCACTGAACCACGACTGGGCGAGTCTTTGCGAAAAATCTCTGTTTTGAAAAAGCTGATTCTTTTATTTGAGGGACATAAATTGGTATACGCTTCCCATAGCGCTCAAATACGTTTATTAACGGCCGAGGTGTGTCCTCTTTGGTTGACCTGTCGTGAGTGTAGAGCAAATCAATAAAGAGAGCTTTGGGCTCGTACCTCAAGATTTGACGCATGAGGACTGATTGTTGGCTATATGACAATGGCCAACTTAATTGATTGCTACTTAAATAATGGTCGTCAATTAATACAACAACGATTTCACTCTGAGCCTTAGAGCTGTAGTATTGGGAATTCACACGATTGAGAATATCCGCTGAAGCATCGTCTGTCGCGGTTGTGATTTTGAAAGGGTCAAGTAGTAATAAAGTTACTAGTGATAAAGAGCGGACCCAGAGTCCTATCCGACCCCAATGTTTACTTTCTACAAAGGCAATGAAATAAAAGATGAGTGCTTTGATGATTACATTCCATGTCTATCATTCTAAATTCTATTGTTAGCGCTTATATTAGTTTTTGTCAAACATTGTGATATGCAAAGCATCCAAGGAATTAAGAGTATTTGTTTATATAGCGCCACAAAAAAGCCCAGTGATTTACTGGGCTTTTTTAGCTGCTAGCAGCTTAACTACTACAGATTGATGTTACTACACGCCAATATAATCCATTATCCCTTCGGCAGCTTTACGGCCTTCATCGATAGCCGTAACTACCAAGTCACTACCGCGCACCATATCGCCACCTGCAAATACTTGCGGGTGTGATGTTTGGAATGCAAATTTACCTGCAGACGGTGCACGTACTCGACCTTTTTCGTCAAGCATAATGCCAAAGTCAGCAAACCACGGCGCAGGACTTGGCTGGAAACCAAATGCAATAATTACCGCGTCGGCTTCAAGAATATGCTCAGAGCCTTCTACTTCAACAGGACGTCGACGACCATTGGCATCAGGCGGTCCCATCTCAGTTTTGACTAACTTAACGCCACACGCTTTGCCGTTTTCATCAACGGCAATATCTAGCGGCTGTAAGTTAAACTTAAACTCTACGCCTTCTTCTTTTGCGTTAACCACTTCACGACGTGAACCAGGCATGCTTTCTTCATCACGACGGTACGCACAAGTTACTTGTGCCGCGCCTTGGCGAATTGACGTTCTTACGCAGTCCATGGTGGTATCACCACCGCCAAGCACTACAACGCGCTTGCCTTTCATGTCGATGTAGTCTTCAGGGCTTTTTTCAAGGCCCATAACACGGTTGGTATTTGCTACAAGGAAAGGTAGCGCTTCATGCACACCCTCTACCTGTTCGTTATCAAAACCACCTTGCATGGCTTTATAAGTACCCATGCCTAAGAAAACGGCATCGTACTTATCAAGCAAGTCTTGGAATTGAATATCTTTGCCAATCTCGGTGTTAAGTACAAACTCAACGCCCATTTCAGTAAAGATTTGGCGGCGAAGCTTAATGACATCTTTTTCCAGTTTGAATGACGGAATACCGAAAGTTAGCAAACCACCAATTTCTTCATACTTGTCATAAACAACTGGTTTTACGCCGTTACGTACCAGAATGTCGGCACATGCAAGACCAGCGGGGCCTGCACCAACAATAGCGACTTTTTTGTCGGTCCATACAACGTCTGACATATCAGGGCGCCAGCCCATTTTAAATGCTGTATCGGTGATGTATTTTTCAATACTACCGATAGTTACCGCACCAAAATCGTCATTTAGCGTACATGCACCTTCACACAGTCTGTCTTGAGGACAAACGCGGCCACATACCTCTGGGAGGCTATTGGTTTTGTGCGAAAGCTCAGCAGCTTCTAAAATGCGACCTTCGTTTGCCAAGCTTAACCACTGCGGAATGTAGTTGTGAACTGGGCACTTCCACTCACAGTACGGGTTACCGCAGTCCAAGCAGCGATCTGCTTGGCCTTCGGTTTGAGATTGGCTCAGCGGTTGATAAATTTCCGCGAACTCTTGTTTACGTACCATAATCGGCTTTTTCGGCGGATCGATACGTTCAACATCGACAAATTGATATACGTTCTTTGCCATAAACTAAATCCTCCTACTGGGCCTGAATGCGTAATTCAGCACTTGAACGACTGATGTGGCCAAGCAAGTTTTTCACATCGCTGGTTTTCGGTTTAATCAACTTGAAGCGTTTCAATGTGTCAGCAAAATTTGTCAGTAACGACAACGAATGCTCACTGCCTGTTTCTTCATAATGTTGATTAATTAAACCACGTAAGTGTTCAGCAAGAATGGCTTTATCTTCTATCGTCATAACATCAACAAGCTCAGCGTTTACACGGTTGTCAAGGTCGTCGCTATCATCCATAAGATAAGCAAACCCACCCGTCATGCCGGCACCAAAGTTAACGCCTACTGAGCCAAGTACAGCCACTATACCGCCTGTCATGTATTCACAGCCGTTGTCACCAATGCCTTCTACTACGGCAATGGCACCAGAGTTACGTACACCAAAGCGCTCGCCAGCTCGGCCTGCAGCAAAAAGTTTGCCGCCCGTTGCGCCATAAAGACAGGTGTTGCCCATAATTGCACTGTCGTGCGCATCAAATGAAACATTGCGCGGCGGGTGGATAACTAGCTTGCCGCCCGTCATACCTTTACCCACGTAGTCATTTGCATCACCTTCAAGGTGCATATGCAAACCACCTGCGTTCCATACACCGAAACTTTGGCCAGCAGTACCGGTAAGCTCTACTTTTATCGGTGTATCTTCAAAGTCGTGGTTACCGTGATATTTCGCAATTTCGCCCGACAATAATGCACCTACAGAACGGTCGGTATTGCGAACCGCATATTTAAGCGTTACAGACTTGCTGTTAGCTACTGCTTGCTGACCGTCTTTCAGCATTTGTGCATTTAACTCACCTTTATCAACAGGCGTGTTAGTGGTTTCAGAGCAGAACAAGCGTGTGTGTTCACCTGCTTGAGGTTGTGCTAGCAGAGGCGACAAATCTAAGCGATTCTGTTTAGCCGTAATGCCATCAAGCACTTTAAGCAATTCAGTGCGACCTACCAAATCGTCGAATTTCTTAATACCTAAAGAGGCCATTAACTCGCGTACTTCTTGTGCAATAAACTTGAAGTAGTTCATTACCATTTCAGGAAGGCCAATGAAGTGGTCGTCGCGCAGTTTCTGATCTTGCGTTGCAACACCAGTTGCGCAGTTGTTTAAGTGACAAATACGAAGGTATTTACAGCCAAGTGCAACCATTGGGCCTGTACCAAAACCGAAGCTTTCAGCACCTAAGATGCCGGCTTTTACTACGTCTAAGCCCGTTTTCAAACCACCGTCGGTTTGTACGCGCACTTTGTGACGCAAGCCGTTTTCGATAAGCGCTTGCTGCGTTTCAGACAAACCAAGTTCGAACGGGCTACCTGCGTATTTAACCGATGTTAATGGGCTTGCACCTGTACCGCCGTCGTAACCTGAAATAGTGATAAGGTCGGCGTAGGCTTTCGCAACGCCTGTGGCAATGGTGCCTACACCTGGCTCAGACACCAGCTTCACAGAAATAAGCGCCGTTGGGTTAACCTGCTTCAAATCGAAAATTAGCTGAGCTAAATCCTCAATTGAATAGATGTCGTGATGTGGTGGCGGAGAAATAAGGGTTACGCCTGGTACAGAGAAACGCAGTTGCGCGATGTACTTGTTCACCTTATCACCCGGCAGCTGACCACCTTCACCAGGTTTTGCGCCTTGTGCTACTTTAATTTGAATAACGCTAGCGTTAACCAAGTAATGCGGTGTAACACCGAAACGACCAGACGCTACTTGCTTAATCTTTGAGTTTTTCTCAGTACCGAATCGAGACGGGTGTTCACCACCTTCTCCCGAGTTAGACTGGCCACCCAAACGATTCATAGCAATAGCCAACGCTTCATGCGCTTCTGGGCTTAGTGCACCAATAGACATTGCTGCGGTATCAAAGCGCGGGAATAGGTTTTCCGCGGGCTCTACTTCGCTAACATCAACTGGGTCGCAGTCTGGATTTAGCGCAAGCAAATCACGAATATGTGCAGGGGCACGCTCGTTGACTAAGTTTGCATACACCTGATAGTCGTCGTAATTACCCGATACAACCGCTTTTTGTAACGTGCTCACTACGTCTGGGTTGTACGCGTGATACTCGCCACCATGAACGTATTTAAGCAAGCCGCCGTGGTCTACAGACTTACGCTTAAGCCATGCTACACGGTTCAAGTTAACCAGGTCTTGCTGGAAGTCGTCAAAGCCGGCGCCTTGAATGCGCGAGGTAACACCGTTAAAGCAAAGCTGCATCACTTCGTTATTAATACCAATCGCTTCAAACAGCTTAGAGCTTCTGTAGCTTGCAACGGTACTGATGCCCATCTTCGACATGATTTTGTACAGACCTTTATTGATACCCTTACGGTAGTTCAACGTGGCCTGCATTGGCGTGATATCAAGCTCACCTTTTTCGCATAGCTGCTCAATAGTTTCATAAGCAAGGAATGGGTAAACGGCGGTAGCACCTAAACCGATAAGCACGGCAAAGTGATGCGGATCGCGTGCACTTGCGGTTTCAACAACAATGTTGGCATCGCAGCGAAGTGATTTTTCAACTAATCGACGCTGTACGGCGCCAACCGCCATTGCCGCAGGTATCACTAAGCGATTTTGCTTAATATTTCTGTCTGACAAAATAACGAACGCGGCGCGTTTATTTTTCACCAGCATTTCAACTTCATTACACACGCGTTCGATGGCTTTCTTTAAGCCTTCTTGCGGTGCATATTGCAATTCAACAATTTCAGAGTAGTAGTTCTCTGGGTTAAATTCGCGAAGCTGTTTAAGGTCGGTATACATTAAAATTGGCGAGTCGAACAATACGCGGTCAGCGTAACCCGAGGTTTCGCTAAATACGTTCTGTTCTCTACCAATACAGGTTGCCAACGACATTACGTGGTTTTCACGTAGAGGGTCAATTGGCGGGTTCGTTACCTGTGCGAACTGCTGACGGAAATAATCATACACCGTACGCTGGCGCGACGACATTACCGCCATTGGCGTATCGTCACCCATAGAACCTACAGCTTCTTGACCGTCTTTTGCTAATACCTTAACAACTTGCTGAATTTCTTCGTAGCTGTAAGCGTGAAGCTTGTGGTAAACCGCCATGGCATCATCATCGAACACACGCTTACCAATAAGCGATGCATCGAGTTGTTCAATGGGTGTTAGGCGACGAATATGTTTATCTAGCCACTCTTTATAAGGGTGACGCTCTTTTAGGTCATCATCTATTTCGTTCGAACGCCAAATTTTGCCCGTGTAAGTATCAACGGCAAGCATTTCGCCAGGACCAACGCGGCCCTTTTCAATAACATCGATTTCTTGGTAATCCCAAATACCGACTTCTGACGCAAGGGTAATAAAACCATTTTTAGTGATAACGTAGCGAGCAGGGCGTAGGCCGTTTCTATCGAGGTTACACGCAACATGACGACCGTTAGTTAATACGATACCGGCAGGGCCGTCCCACGGCTCCATGTGCATCGAGTTAAACTCGTAAAATGCACGTAAGTCGTCATCCATGGTTTTGTTGTTTTGGTACGCTGGCGGCACTAATAAGCGCATAGCACGGAATAAGTCCATGCCGCCCGCTAGAAACAACTCGAGCATGTTATCTAGCGATGAAGAGTCTGAGCCTTCTGTGTTTACAAAAGGTGCAGCGTCTTTTAAATCTGGAATGAGCGGTGTGGCGAATTTTGCAGCACGCGCCATTGCCCAGTCGCGGTTTCCTTTAATGGTATTAATTTCACCATTGTGTGCAAGGAAGCGGAAAGGCTGGGCTAGCGGCCAGCGTGGCAATGTGTTTGTTGAGAAGCGCTGGTGGAACACACAGATAGCACTTTGCATGCGCTCATCAGCTAGGTCATGGTAAAACGCTGGTAAGTCTTTAGGCATTACCAAGCCTTTGTAAATTGTTACAAGGCCAGATAAGCATGCTACGTAGAAATCAGGATCTTCTTCAAGGCGTTTTTCCGCACGACGTCGAATCATATATAAACGACGTTCTAGGTCGCGTTTACGCCATCCTGCAGGTGCGTTTACAAACACCTGTTCTATTTGTGGAACACCCGTGAGGGCAAGTTCGCCAAGTACTGAGCGGTCGACAGGCACTTCGCGCCAACCCACTACTGACAACGTTTCTTTTTCTAGTTCTTCATTAAGTACTTCACGCGCAGTTTGCGCCAGTACAGGGTCCTGATTTAAGAAAATCATGCCCACGCCGTACTTTTTGCTGAGTTTCCAGCCATTTTCGTCGGCAATTGCATGGAAGAACGCATCCGGTTTTTGCAGCAGTAAACCACAGCCATCACCGGTTTTCCCATCGGCGGCAATACCACCACGATGCTGCATACGGTCAAGGCCGTGTATTGCAGTTGTTACCAATTCGTGACTGGCTTCCCCGTGAGTATGAGCAATTAAGCCAAACCCACAGTTGTCCCGGGAATCATTGGGATTATATAAACTCATCTCTTTACTCCTTCAACCTTTTGACTGGGCAAGGTATGCGTTGCATGTAGATGCGCTGAGGTTTGCGTATCACAACATGGTTAGACGTCTATTGTGCCCAAACGCGTTATTGCGTGTGGCCTGCGCCTTTCTTGTCGTTTATTTATTATTAGAGGATTCCAGTCTTTCCGCATTTTTATGCATTATTGCGATGCGGGCCGTACAAAATACCCACATAAAAATTTAAAATCAATCGCTAAAAGAAGAAGTGATCTAGAGAATTAGTATAACCTCTATTAAATTGTTTTAAATCAAAGTCTTATAATCATTAAATCTATTTTGTAAGCAATATGTTATTAAGTTATTAACGAAAAGATGTGTCCTTTATTAAATGATAATCACTCTCAATAAAAATGTCTTGTTGAATAACTATGCTCTTAATTCGGCGTTTTATGTTGTCAATGGTGGGTTGTGATGTATTTTTATTAAAATGTAAAGAACAGGTTCCATAGATCTTTTAATAATAGCCTGCTGTATAAAATTTGCACTAACGTGAAGCTTTGTGAAGTATTCTAAAAAATAATTATGCACGCAAGCTTCACAAACCACACAAAGTGAAATGCGCCAACTGACTAAAAGGACTTGCACATGGCATCTTCCTACGATGAACATGTTTTTACACCAAGGCAATCAAAACGGCATTTATTCAAAAAATCTTGCCCGCCAGCTTATTGTAAAATAGCAACGCTTGGTGTTGCGTCTTTATCGCCTAGAATAGCGCCACATGACTCTGCAGAATTACTTGCCGATAGTATTCGTTTTGGTGAAATACTTTATATTGCCGAACGTCAAGGCGAATGGGTAAAAGTGATGAGTAAGATATCTGGTTGGGTTCCTGCGAGTAGTATTTATGAAGTCAATGAAAAGCGTTTTGGGTTTTCTATAACTTGAGAGAACGAACGCCTTCAAAGGACTATTCATGCGTTAACCTTCATAAATGAGCACTGATGGCCGTTTGTGAATATCTTAAAGCCTGATAGGATACAAATATATTAGGTTTAAGTTAGACATACATGCATTCAGACTCACCCAATGATTCTTGGGCAATTCGCTTTGCTCAGTTTGTTCAACGCTTTGGCACGCTAAAGCTCAGTATCCTTTTTGTTGTTTTGTCGCTGTTCTTCACGCTTGGCGGTTCTTACGTTATTCGCGTAAGCATGGGTAGCCAAGTGCAACCCGACGACTTTATCAGCGCTGTTGTGCTAACAATGCTCTCAGCGCCTTGGGTACTGTACTTTTTTAGTGAACTTATAAAACAGCTTGAAAATTCACGTACCAACTTAAAAGAAGTGGTAAGTCAGCTTGAAAGCCTGCGCGAAGAAGATGTGTTTTTGAATCGAGAACTGCAAAGCAACATTCGTCAGCTTAACCACGAAATTGAGCAAAGAAAGCAAGCACAGGAAGAGCGTGAAGCCTTATTTAAAGACTTAGAAAAAGAAATTCAAGACAAGTCAGAACAAGAAGCGCAAGCGAGGCGCTTATCAACGCTGCTACGCTCTATTATTGATGCGTCGCCTGACCTTATCTACTACCGCAACGAAGAAGGCCGCTTTGCTGGTTGTAACCGTATAGCGGAGCTTATGACAGGAAAAACCGAGCAGGAGCTTCTTGGACTAACGCCGAAAGACGTTTACGAGGAAGACTTGGCTCGCCAAATTGTAGCTAGTGACCACGAAGTACTAGAAAGCAATGCCAGCATTACCGAGGAATTATGGCTGCGCTTCGCCGACGGCAGACGTCGTTACTTCGAAATGAAGCGAGTACCGTTTTTCGATAAAGAAGGTAACCGTTTAGGACTACTATCGTTTGGTCGTGACATGACCGAACGCAAGCAAGCCGAAAATGCAGCGGCAAAAGCCAGCACGGATAAAACGCGTTTTATTGCTACAATTAGCCACGAGTTAAGAACGCCGCTAAACGGAATTGTTGGGTTAAGCCGCATGCTGCGCGATACCGAATTAAGTGACGAACAATTTAGTTGGGTAAGTACGATTTACGCAAGTGCGATAACGCTGGGCAACATTTTCAACGACATTATCGACCTAGATAAACTAGATCGTGACAAACTTGAGCTAAGCCTTAAAACAGTATCGCTAAAAGACTTTACAGAAGAACTTAGCAGTATTATTCGCTTACTAGCAGCAGATAAACAGCTTGAGCTTAAAACAACCATTAACGAGCCTTTACCGCGTTTAGTGGAAGTAGACGGTACTCGTTTACGCCAAATTCTGTGGAACATCTTGTTTAATGCGGTGAAGTTCACGCAAAAAGGGCACGTTAGTTTATCGGTATCGGCAGCAAAGCCTGATGGCGATAAATCGTATGTCACTTTCATTATTGAAGATACAGGTGTAGGTATACCTGAAAGTGAAATCGACAAGATTTTTGCCATGTATTATCAGGTCGACCACCCCGACCATCAGTCGGCAACAGGCACCGGCATTGGGCTGGCCATTTGTAAGCAAATGGTAGATTTGATGAAAGGTGAAATTCATGTTTCAAGTCGAGTAGGCAAAGGTACCCGCTTTGAAATTGTACTACCAGTGCAAATATCGAATAGCCCAATGAAGGTAGCGCAATTAGAAGTTACAGGCTTAAACATTTTGTTAGTTGAAGATATTGAGCTGAATGTAATGGTGGCAAAAGCCCTGCTTGAAAAGCTAGGTCAAAAGGTTGATGTTGCCATGACAGGTCAAGAAGCAATTGATAAAGCCCGTGCTAATCAATACGACCTAATTTTGCTTGATATACAGCTACCTGACATGACGGGCTTCGACGTAGCAAGCACGCTTATTGAAGAAGACCTTGTTATGCAAACGCCTATTGTTGCGCTTACCGCCAACGTTATTAAGAAACGTGACGAGTACTTAGAAAACGGCATGGACGACGTTATTGCTAAGCCAATCAAAAAGTCCCGTGTTATTGAGGTGTTTAATGAACTGTTCCACGCGCCTCCTGCACCACTTGAGGTAGATGGAGAGCTGGACCGCCCTGAGCCCGACAAAACATTAAGTAACATTTTAGACATGGACTTATTGCAGATGTTAGTGGATACCATAGGGGATGAAATGGTGCGTGCTAGCGTAAAAGTGTTCCAAGAGAAGATGCCAGAGTACATGGAGATTTTGCAGCTAAGCTTAAGTGCTGATGAAAAGTCAGATGTATGCTCTGAGGCGCACAAGATTAAAGGTGCAGCAGGCTCAGTTGGCCTAGCTAGAGTTCAACGCATTGCTAATCAGATTCAACAGGGCGATCACCCAACATGGTGGGAGAACGTTCACGATTGGGTTGAAGAGCTACAGATGGCGGTACAGCACGATATGAAGGCACTTCACGATTGGCTGAACGAACAACAAGTTGATGACTAACGCGAAGCCTTGCGTTACAACTTTCGAAGCTTTTTTAAAAAATTTGAAAAACGCTAGCGAAAAAGAGCAATAGAAAAGGGCGTAAGCCCTTTTTTGTTGTTCACTAAAACAGCGTGACAAAATAGGAGCAAAAATAATGCACAACGAAATGATTTCAGAAGGAAGTGCTACGGTGTTCTCTAATAAACACATTCAAACAAGCGAGTTACCTCGGCTTCAAGAATTAGCGTTAACCCCTATTTCAAGACGCTATCGCATAATCAATCTGTCGGCAATAAGCGCAATTGCACTTGTATTGCTATCAATTGTAACCGCACTTCGCTTTCAACCTTTGTTTGAGCTACCCGAAGATTTGGTGTTTGCTTACCCTTTCATCTGCAGTGTAATTTTCGGCTTGGCATTTTTATGGGCCACCTATCATTTTTTCGCAGACACAAAAATTACTTACGCGGTAAGAGAGCAGGATGTCAGTAAGCAGTCTGGGCTTATCTTTCGAAAGCTTTCTTGCCAACCAATATTACGCGTACAGCATGTTGAGTTGAACCGTGGACCTCTTGAACGTTGGGCGGGTCTAGCATCACTTCAGGTGTTCTCGGCGGGTGGTGAGATGTACACCTTCGAAATACCAGGTTTGGAATTAGAGAAAGCGCAGAAAATCAGGCAGTTCATTCTTGATCATAAAGACGTGAGTGCACGATGATGGATGAACCAGCAGCCGCGTTAGACAATGCAACACCTCAAAGTATTGTAAAGGTAGAAACGGGCGATGAATGGCAGCGCTTATCACTTATTGCTATCGTGTATTTTACCGTACGTAACATTATGGGAATGGCGCAGGGGCTTATTTATCTTATTCCTGCGATGGCGGTAACGTTTAACATTCTAGATAACCTACAGTCGCCAAAAACTTATGCTGCTATTGCGGGTGTGTTGTTACTCACATCGCTTAGCGGCGTTGTAAGCTTTTTTATGTATAAGTTCCGTGTGTACAACCAGCATGTTGAAATTCATAATGGTGTGTTCCAGCGTCGCTATACTAACTTGCCGCTGTGGCGTATACAAAATGTAAAAATAGAACTCCCGTTTTACTACCGTCCCTTCGGTTACGCGCTAGTCGTGTTAGACACTGCAGGCAGTGGTAAAGAAGAAGCTAAAATTGTGGCTGTTCCGCTGTCTTATGCTCACGCATTAAAGAAACGCGTTTTGTTTGAGAAAGAAAACCACAACGCCAATGAGCAAAGCACTGACCCAAATTACATTGTAAATGCAGGCTCGGCAGATGCACTGGCGTCGGTGGACACGGTAAAGCGTGATGATGCAGCTTCACAGTTAGACGAAGACCCCAGCGAGGAAGTATTGAATCGTCGTTCTATTGGCGACATTGTAATTCACGGTGTAACCAATAATCGCGTATGGATTATTTTAGGTGCGGCGGCTCCATTCTACGACGATGTGTTTGGTTTTATCTCTGAATGGTTGGCCGAAAAAGGGCTGCAGTTAAATCAAATTGTGGGCGAACAAACCATAGCATGGTGGCAGTTTGGTCTTTATGCCTTTGTGGTGCTTATGATGATAATGGCAGCCATGGCGCTATTAAGCGTTGGTGGTGCATTGTTTACGTTTTACGGCTATACGTTGTCGCGGTCAAACGATCGTTACATTCGTAGAAGTGGCCTTTTGAATAAGCTAGAAGTAAGCATGCGCGCTTCACGCATTCAAATGATTACTGCAAAGCAAGACTGGCTAGATAAGCTGCTAAAGCGCGTTAATTTGTATTTTGAGCAAAACAGTACCGCAGGGCAGCAAATTCAAGAATTGATGTCGCCAAACAAACTCATCGTGCCCTCAGTAACAGAGGCGGAGTCTGTTGCGTTAAGTCGCGAAGTATTCCCACACTGTAATTTTCAGCAGCAAACCTACAAAAGCATCAGCAAGCGCTTTATTTTGTTTTGGCTTGCTGCAGCTTGGGCAGGGCCCTTCTTGCTTGCATTTGTAGTAGGAGCATTAACAGCGCATTTAGATATTATGCTGATATCTACTGCAGGTTTTTGTTTTGTTAGCTTGGTATTAGTACTTCGATGGTGGCGATGGGGAATTGCGTCTGACAATCGCTATATTTACGTAAGAAGAGGGCGAATAGGTGTGGATTACCTGTGCTTCGAGCCTTACAAGGTGCAGCAGGTAATGATAAAGCAAAGCGTATTTATGAAGCGAAAGAAACTTGCCACGATAAAGTTCGTGTTGGCATCTGGTGCGGTTACGGTACCATTCTTACCGGAGGAGTATGTAAATACACTCGCTGATAGCGTGCTGCATGAAGTAGAGTCTACACGTAAATCGTGGATGTAAACGTGTAGGCTATGCCTACGCACTTACACCAACTTGTAAAGATACTACGCAGCGGTTTCGTCGCGAGCGATAATTTGGTCTTTGCCTGCGTGTTTTGCTTTGTATAAACGCGCATCGGCCACTTCAAGCTGTGATTCCAAACATTTATGCTCTTCGGCACATACCCCAATGCTGCACGTGATATTAAATTTGTGGTGAGTAAATGTAGTGTTGCGCACCGCATCCATAAAGGCAGAAAGCGCGGCTAGATACACTTTAGCAGAGCGCACTGATACGACAGTAAACTCTTCACCGCCATAACGCACAATTAAGTCATCTGGGAAGTAATTTTTTAATAGCGCTGCGAACTCTTGGAGTAATACATCGCCGGTCTTATGACCGAGTGTATCGTTCACATTTTTGAAGTTATCTGCATCAATCATCGACACAATCACTTTGTCGCTTGACGTTTTATTAGCGAAAAGTTCGTCGGCTTTTTCATACAAAAAGCGTCGGTTGTAGACTTTGGTAAGCGGGTCAAGGTTTGCTGAGTCGCGAATGGTTTGAATCATTTCTTGTGATTCTAAGTTTTGCATTACTCGGCAGTAAAACTCTTCGTGATAAAACGGCTTTGAAAGAAAATCGTTAGCACCGCTTTTAATAAACTTCGATGTTAATACACTGTCACCTGTGGCAGACAAGCCAATGAAGATTAAGTCCTGCATACGTCTTTCATGACGAATAGCCTTAACTAATTCATAGCCGTCCATATTCGGCATGCGGTGATCAGCAATCACCATTTTAATATCGCGATGCTGCTCTAATTCCTCAAGGGCTTCAAGACCATCGCTTGCTTGGTGCACTTGAAACTGAAATTTACTTAACAGCGAGCAAATGTGATTTCGACTGGTTTTAGAGTCTTCTACTACTAACACTTTAGTGGTGAGGTTTTTACGAAGTCTATCGACTAGTTTAGACACTTGTAGGTAAGAGTAGCGAGATTCTTTGGTGATGTAATCGAGTACGCCTTGGTCGAGCAGCTGAGCACGAGTGAACTCATCGAAGTTCCCCGTTAACACAATGGTAGGCACGTTGTATGACAACGCAAGCTCTACGCTTTCACCGTTGGGGGCATCAGGAAGATTAAGGTCGACAATAGCAGCAAGGTAGTCAGTACCGCTTTCTAGTGCACTTCTAGCCTCTGCAAGGTCTTCGCAAAGGTCGCATGTGAAATGAGGATTATCCTCAATCAGCTTATTAACTATCTTTCTAACAGTGATACTGTCTTCAACTACGAGAACTTTATACATGCGAACTACTCAATTAGCGTGGGCGCTGATGATAACTAAGAATAGACAAAAAAGCCCTCGTTAAGAGGGCTTTTTATACTTATGTTTAAAGTTGTTCCGGCGGGACCCGAACGTTTCCTTCCATAAGTACACGTGCGCTTCTGCTCATTACTGCTTGGTTGATATTCCACTTGTCGTTCTCAAACGCAGCCTTTGCACCTACGCGAAGTGTGCCAGAAGGGTGTCCAAATGTGACTGATTCTCTGTCTTTTCCGCCCGCGGCCAGGTTGACCAAGGTTCCCGGAATAGCTGCTGCTGCAGCAATAGCGACCGCAGCCGTGCCCATCATGGCGTGGTGCAGTTTGCCCATAGACAGCGCTCGCACTAACACATCAATATCTGAACCCAGCACGTCTTTTCCGCTAGAGGCTTTATAGCCCGTTGGCGGGGCAATGAACGCGACCTTAGGAGTATGCTGGCGATTTACGGCTTCGCTTACATCATTAATCAAGCCCATTTGAACCGCACCATGCGCACGAATAGCTTCGAATTTAGCCAAAGCTTCAGAATCGCTGTTTATGTCGTCTTGTAGTTCAGTACCGTTGTAGCCAATGTCTTCAGCGTTAATAAAGATGGTAGGAATGCCTGCGTTAATCATGGTTGCCTGAAGTGAGCCAACCCCCGGTACTTCAAGCGTGTCCACCAAGCGGCCTGTTGGGAAAATAGCACCTTCACCATCGGCTGGGTCAACAAAGGCCACTTCAACCTCTGCGGCAGGAAAGGTAACACCATCTAGTTCAAAATTACCTGTCTCTTGTACCTCACCGTTGGTAATAGGCACTTTTGCGATAATGGCTTTATTGATATTGGCTTGCCAAATATTGACGGTGGCAATGCCGTTTTCAGGAATTTTACTTTTATCAACAAGACCATTGCTAATGGCGAAGGCCCCAACAGCTGCGGTTAGATTTCCGCAGTTACCGCTCCAGTCTACAAAAGGTTTGTCGATAGCAACTTGCCCAAACAAATAATCGACATCGTAACCTTCACGCTCACTTTTACTCAAAATCACGGTTTTGCTGGTACTTGAAGTAGCACCGCCCATACCGTCGGTTTGTTTTCCGTAAGGATCGGGGCTGCCGATAACACGCAAAAGCAATGCATCACGCGCTGGGCCAGGCTTTTGCGCTGCTTCTGGTAAATCGGTTAAGTTAAAAAACACACCTTTACTGGTACCGCCACGCATGTAGGTAGCCGGTACTCGAAGTTGTGGCGCATACTTTGTCATGTTTTTTCCTTTCGTCGGTATGAGTGCGTTGAGACTCCGTTGAAACACGCCGTAAATACATCCTTGTAGGCTCTCGGGGCGCGTCCATGCGCCCCGAAGGTTTCAACGTAGCCTCAACGCTCTCTTCAATTAAAAACCATTTTGTTTGGATAGAGGCAAAATGGGTTGCAATTTGAAACACGCTGTGACCACATCCGTGTACGCTCCCCAGCCGCATCCTTGCGGCTGGAGGGTTTCAAATCACAAACAGCTTCCACCCAAAAGTAATAAACTCTTTCGAGAGGGGAGGTCTAAGCCCCGAAGGTTTCGACGAAGCCTTTACACTCTCTCTAAACTAAAAAAGCTAACAAAGATATAGGGGAGAGATGAGTTAGTTTCTGGACTCTCAACTCGCATGGATGCGAGGTGGGAGCCTACAGGGACGTATTTATGGCGTGCCCTGTGGCTAACTTATCTCCCAGCTAAGTTAACTGATGCAATAATGGCTGAGCTTAAGTGGGGGGAGGTGGATCAGATTCAGGGCCTTCAACTCGCAAGGATGCGAGTTGAGAGCCTACAAGGACGTATTCACGGCGTGCCCTGAAACTGATTCACTTCCTCCCACTAAAAGGTCTTCCTAGCACAATCAGTTAGCTTCAGCTTCCAAGAAGTCCTTGGCGAAGCGCTGTAATACGCCGCCTGCGCTGTAAATAGAGACTTCTTCTGCGGTGTCTAAGCGACAGGTTACCGGTACTTCTAGCTGCTCACCGTTTTGACGGTTAACAACTAATGTAAGCGTTGCACCTGGTGAAGGTTCGCCGCTTACGTTGTACGTTTCTGTACCGTCTAGCTCAAGGGTTTTACGCGTTGTGCCTGGTTTAAACTCAAGCGGTAGCACGCCCATACCAATAAGGTTGGTGCGGTGAATACGCTCAAAGCCTTCAGCTACAATGACTTCAACACCGGCAAGACGTACGCCCTTAGCTGCCCAGTCACGTGATGAACCCTGACCGTAGTCAGCGCCTGCAACAATGATCAATGGCTGTCTGCGGTTCATGTAGGTTTCAATAGCTTCCCACATGCGCATTACTTGGCCTTCAGGCTCAACGCGCGCAAGAGAGCCTTGCTTCACTTCTCCGTTTTCAAGCACCATCTCGTTGAACACTTTCGGGTTCGCAAGGGTAGCGCGTTGCGCGGTTAAGTGATCACCACGGTGCGTGGCGTACGAGTTAAAGTCTTCTTCAGGTAAGCCCATTTTGTGAAGGTATTCACCGGCTGCACTGCTGGCTAGAATGGCGTTTGAAGGCGACAAGTGATCGGTAGTGATGTTGTCACCTAAAATAGCCAGCGGACGCATACCTTTCATGGTGCGCTCGGCATCCATTGCGCCTTCCCAATAGGGTGGGCGGCGAATGTAGGTGCTCATTTCACGCCAGTCATAAAGTGGGTTAATGTCTTTGCCGTAGTCAACGCTTAAGTCGAACATTGGCTCGTACACTTTTCTAAAGTGCTCTGGCTTTACTGACTTCGCTACAATTGCATCAATTTCTTCGTCGCTAGGCCAAATGTCTTTAAGCGTTACTGGGTTGCCGTCTTTGTCGGTACCTAATACGTCTTTTTCAATATCAAAGCGAATAGTACCGGCAATAGCGTACGCTACTACTAGTGGCGGCGATGCCAAGAATGCTTGTTTAGCATAAGGATGAATACGGCCGTCGAAGTTACGGTTACCCGACAATACTGCTGTAGAGTAAAGGTCGCGGTCGATGATTTCTTGCTGAATTTTAGGGTCTAGTGCGCCGCTCATGCCGTTACAGGTAGTGCAAGCAAAAGCTACTACGCCAAAACCTAAATCTTCCAACTCGCTCATTAAGTTAGCTTCTTCAAGGTAAAGCTTAACGGCTTTAGAGCCTGGTGCTAGCGAGCTTTTAACCCACGGCTTGCGGGTTAAACCGCGCTGGTTTGCGTTGCGTGCAAGCAGGCCGGCCGCAATAACATTACGCGGATTAGATGTATTGGTACAGCTGGTGATAGCCGCGATAATAACCGCGCCATCTGGCATTTTGCCTTCTTCTTCGTCCCACTTCGCAGCAATACCGCGAGTTTCTAAGTCGCTGGTAGGCAAGCGAGCGTGAGGGTTAGAAGGGCCTGCCATATTACGACCAACGGCAGAAAGGTCGAACGTAAGCACGCGCTCGTATTCTGCTGTTGCTAAGTCATCTGCCCACAAACCAGTGTGCTTGGCGTATTGCTCGACCAATGCAATTTGCTTTTCTTCACGCCCTGTCAGGCGCAAGTAATCAATGGTTTGCTGGTCAATGTAGAACATGGCGGCAGTGGCGCCGTATTCCGGTGTCATGTTCGAAATGGTTGCGCGGTCGCCCAGTGTCAGGTGCGATGCACCTTCACCATAGAATTCAAGATACGCGGAGACTACGCGCTCTTTACGCAAGAATTCAGTTAATGCTAATACGATGTCGGTCGCGGTAATGCCAGGCTGTGGTTTGCCCGTTAGCTCAACACCTACAATATCAGGCAAACGCATGTAAGACGCACGGCCCAGCATGACGCTTTCCGCTTCAAGGCCGCCAACGCCCACAGCAATTACACCAAGTGCATCAACATGCGGCGTGTGGCTGTCGGTACCTACTAGTGTGTCTGGGAAGGCTACGCCATCGCGAGCTTGAATAACCGGTGACATGCGCTCCAAGTTAATCTGGTGCATAATGCCGTTACCCGGAGGGATAACATCCACGTTTTTAAATGCGGTTTTTGTCCAGTTGATAAAGTGGAAACGGTCATCGTTGCGTCGGTCTTCAATAGCGCGGTTCTTTTCAAACGCGTCTTTTTCAAAACCAGCGTGTTCTACCGCTAGCGAGTGATCCACAATCAGCTGCGTTGGAACTACTGGGTTAACCTTGGCCGGATCGCCGCCTTTTGCTGCAATAGCATCGCGAAGCCCCGCTAAGTCTACCAGTGCCGTTTGGCCCAAGATATCGTGGCAAACCACGCGGGCAGGAAACCATGGAAAGTCTAAGTCGCGCTTGCGGTAAATAAGCTGTTTAAGCGAATCAGTTAGCATTTCAGGCGCGCATTTGCGCACTAAGTTTTCGGCCAGTACACGCGACGTATAAGGCAGCTTAGCGTAGGCGCCTGGTTCAATAGCATCTACCGCTTCACGGGTATCGAAAAAATCGATCCCCGCGTTTGGAAGCGGTTTACGGTAATCAATATTCATAAAACCCCAACCTTAATCTTAAGCGCGTTCGCTAATAGCTGGCACTGGGCGTAGATCTTCGCCTGTGTATTCTGCTGATGGACGGATAATACGGTTGTCAGCGCGCTGTTCCATAACATGTGCCGCCCAACCTGTTAGACGAGACATTACGAAAATTGGCGTAAATAGCGGCGTAGGAATGCCCATAAAGTTGTAAGCAGACGCATGGAAGAAATCGGCGTTACAGAATAGCTTCTTCTCGCGCCACATCACTTCTTCACAACGAACAGACACAGAATAAAGCACGTCGTCGCCCACATCGGCAGCTAGTTTCTCAGACCATTGCTTGATAATTTCGTTACGCGGATCTGACTCAGAGTAAATCGCGTGACCAAAGCCCATGATTTTCTCTTTACGCTCAAGCATGCCCATCATTTTTTCTTCAGCATCATCGGCAGACGTAAAGCCTTCAATCATTTCCATAGCGGCTTCGTTAGCGCCACCGTGAAGTGGGCCGCGAAGTGAACCGATAGCACCGGTTACACAAGAATGCATATCAGATAGGGTTGATGCGCAAACACGTGCAGTAAAAGTAGATGCGTTGAATTCATGCTCTGCATAAAGAATTAGCGAAACATGCATTACTTGCTCGTGCAGTTCACGTGGCTTTTCGCCGTGAAGCATGTGAAGGAAGTGACCACCAATTGAATCGTCATCGGTTTCAACGTCTACGCGCACGCCATCGTGCGAGAAGCGGTACCAGTAACAAATGATGCTAGGGAAACATGCCAACATACGATCTGTCACGTCTTGCTGCTCATCGAAGCTGGTTTCCATTTCAAGGTTACCTAGCATTGAACAGCCCGTGCGCAGTACGTCCATTGGGTGGGCATTTTTTGGAATGCGCTCTAGCACTTCTTTTAGTGCTGTTGGAAGGCCGCGCATGCCGCGAAGCTTGGTTTTATAAGCGTCCAGCTCAGACTGGTTAGGTAGCTTGCCCTTAAGAATAAGGTACGCTACTTCTTCAAATTGACAGTTTTGCGCTAAGTCTTTTACGTCGTAACCACGATACGTTAAACCAGAACCTGATTTACCTACGGTTGATAATGCTGTTTTACCTGCAACTTGGCCGCGTAAACCCGCGCCACTTAACTGTTTAGCCATCTTGTTGTCTCCGGTCTTGTGTAATTTGTAAGGTACTTGAAAGTCTGTTTAAAAAAAGCGAAAGACTCAGCTTCGAGCGGGGTGTGAGGCACCATTGGATCGTGAGCGGTGCGCAGGGCGTTACCACGCCGTGAACCCATCCATGGGGGCTCCGCCTCGGCATCCATGCCTCGGAGGGGTAACGCCCAGCGCACCACCCCCACTCTTTCGGTGCCTCGCACCCCACTCGCTCAAAGCTGAGTCGTGTTAATTCTAATTTTTGCCTTGGGCGAATAGTGCATCTAGTTTTTGCTCGTATTCGTGATAGCCAAGATAATCGTAAAGCTCCATGCGTGTTTGCATGCTGTCCACAACGGCTTTTTGGTCACCGTTTTCAAGTATAGATTTGTACACCATTTCTGCTGCTTTATTCATGGCACGGAATGCACTTAATGGGTAAAGCACCATGTCTGCTCCCCATTCGCCAAGCTCTTCTTTGTTCCATAGTTCGGTTTTGCCGAACTCAGTAATGTTGGCAAGGATAGGTACGTCTAATGCTTCTGAGAATGCACGGTAGTGCTCTTCAGTTTGAACTGCTTCTGCAAATATGCCGTCAGCACCTGCTGCTACGTAGGCTTTTGCACGTTCAATGGCTTTGTCTAAACCTTCTTGTGCGAACGCGTCGGTGCGCGCCATAATAAAAAAGTCTGGGTCAGTTCTGGCGTCAACCGCCGCTTTTATGCGGTCCACCATTTCTTCTGTGCTAACAATTTCTTTATTAGGACGGTGGCCACAGCGTTTTTGGGCTACCTGGTCTTCCATATGCACCGCTGCTGCGCCTGCTTTTTCCATATCGCGAATGGTTTTAGCAATGTTAAATGCGCCGCCCCAGCCCGTGTCGATGTCCACCATTAGCGGTAGGTCACAAGCGCTTGTAATACGTTGTACGTCTGCAATTACGTCGTTAAGTGACGTCATACCCAAATCAGGTAGGCCGTATGATGCATTGGCTACGCCGCCACCAGAAAGGTAAATGGCTTGATGACCAATGGCCTTTGCCATCATGGCGGTATAGGCATTAATAGTGCCTACAATTTGTAGAGGTTTATTGTTCTCTAACGCGGTTCTGAATTTCTTTCCTGCACTCATGATAATCACTCGCTTATTTGAAAGTAGGGTAGAGGTGAATTGAATACAAAGAAGCTGCTATGTGTTTATGCATTATTCAGCTTCTTTTCTATGTTGTTTTTTGAATAAAGAATATGGCGTCGCATTAGCATTTCAGCCAGTTCTTCGTCGCGATTGGCAATGGCGTTTACGATGTGTCGGTGTTCGTCAAACGCAGTGCTAACGCGTGGACCTGCCATACCTAATTGCACGCGGTACATACGCACTAGATGATAAAGCCCGTCAACGAGCACACTGATAAGGTGATCGTTTTTACTGCCAGTTACAATTCGGTAGTGAAAGTCTACATCGCCGGCTTCTTGATAATAGCTATGGCTGTCTTTTACTTTGTCGAAGTGGCTGTCTAACAGTGCTTGCATATCTGCAATCTCTTCGTCAGTCATATACCTGGCGGCCAATCGCGCGGCCATACCTTCTAACGCTTCGCGTACTTGATATAGCTGAATTAGACCTTCGGGTGACAGCGCCACTACGCGTGCGCCCACGTTTGCCTTGCGCTCCACTAAATGACAGGTGGCAAGGCGATTGATTGCTTCCCGAATGACGGCGCGGCTTACTTCGTACTTTGTCGACAATTCCATTTCGCTAAGCTTACTGCCAGCGGGGATTATGCCCTCAACGATATCCTTTCTAAGTTTGAAAAAGGTTTTGTCGGCATTGGTAATGGCTTGTTCGTTATTTGAAAGCACGTCGTCTCGGCCGTTAATTATTAATGTCGACAATATAGGCTTTATTGTTGGTTAACTCAAGTGATCTTGGCTTTATTGTCGACAAAATGCGTTTTTGAGAAGATTAATGCAGGAAAAATTTTGTTTGTGCTTTCAAACTTCCTTTGGTCTAACTACACGTGCGCAGAAATAGAAGGAATATGTGTTTTGTCCGAAGATTTACTGAAGAGTACATGAGTTCAAAAATTGTCCGATTGGTCAGTGGTGGTTTTTTGTGGTTTGAATAGGAGGTGAATTGCATGATTTGAAGTTAAGTAATTAATATTGTTGATTAATTTTTGCTTTTTGGAGGTGTTGTTAATAACGTGTAAAATCTAACCAATTAGTCTAAATATGCAATATTTTTTTAGTGAAAGTGCAATATTTCACTTTCCAAAAAAGAAACATATCGGTATTATGCCCGCCCAGTCTTCAAGCCTAAACTCTACTACTGAGAAATTGAGGGCTGGTAAAGGTCGCTTCCAATTTTAAGAGAAGCAAAATGAAAGTAAGTCTGTAATTTATCATTACAACTTACTTTTTTATTGCCTGAAATCAGCACATAGTACACATGCTACACCTCAAATAATTCCCCAGGTTTAGGTTGCAAAAGCTCCACAGAAGAGCTTGAAGCAATAAGCAAACAGATTAAATACCTAACACTCAAGCAAAGGGGTTACACCATGAAAACCAATACTGACGTGTCTAAGACACTTGCCAGTAAGCTTTCGCCTGTCGCACTTGCAGTAGCGATGACCGTTCCAGCTCTAACTAATGTTGCCATTGCACAAGAAGCTGAAGCAACAGAAGAGCAAAAGTTCGAAGCTATTACCGTTACCGCGACAAAACGCCCTCAAGTAATTTATGAAGTGCCAATTGCCCTAAGTGCATTTGACGGTGACAAACTAGCAGAACAAGGTATTACTGACCTAACAGATGTGGGTAAGTTTGTACCAAACCTTAACGTTACCGGTTTCTCTGCAGGTCACACGTCGTCAGTTAACCCGTTCATTCGTGGTATCGGTCTTCAAGACCACCTTATTACTACTGACCCAGGCGTGAGTGTTTACGTTGATGGTGTATACCTAGGCCGCCAAGTTGGTCAAAACTGGAGCCTAAATAACATCGAGCGTATCGAAGTACTTCGTGGTCCACAGGGTACACTTTACGGTCGTAACTCAATTGGTGGTGCAATTAACATCATCACTAAAGAGCCAGATCAAGGCGACGTAACTAAAGTAAATACTGAATTCGGCACTCGTGGTCGCGTTAAAGCTGACCTTTTCGTAAACCACGGTTTGTCTGATGAGCTTGCGTTCAACATGAACTTATCTTTCAACAAGCGCGACGGCCTTGGCGAGTTCATCAACGTACCAAATGCAGAATACGATGTTGGTGAGACTGAAGATATCTCTGGTCGCGTATCAGTAAAATGGGAGCCATCAAACGACTTCCGCATGGTACTTACTGCTGACGCAAACAACGGTGACGGCGGTCTTCGCCCTTACACAGTACTTATTGACGAAGTGGGTTCTGCACGTTACTTCGGTGGCGGCAACGGCTTAGGCGTTGAGCTACGCAACTCTGACGTTATCCCAGAAGGTTTCGACCGTTACGACAACGCAACGGGAACAGAAGCAGTAACTAGCGTATCAAACGAAGCACGTGGTCTTTCACTTACTACTGAGTGGGATATCAATGAAGATTACACTGCTAAAGTAGTGGCAAGCCAGCGTACATCTAAGTACAAAGCGGGTCTTGATGATGATGGTACAATCTTCTCGCTAGACCAGTTCCCAGAGCGCGGCGAAGCAGATCAAACCTCTGTTGAGCTTCAGCTTAATGGTTACATCAACGAGTATACTGACTTTGTTGCAGGTCTTTACTACTTCAACGAAGAAGGTAGCAACCGTCAGGGCGAAGACTCTAACTTCGACGGTGGTCCAAACCTACTTCAACTTGACCAAGAAACTACGTCAAAAGCGGCATACGTAAACGTACGTCACGACTTTAACGACGAGCTTAGCGTGTCTGGTGGTCTTCGTTACACAGAAGATGAAAAAGATGCATCTGCAAACGTATTTGGCCCACTTGGTACTATTTTCGACTCAAACGATTGGGACGAAGTAACATGGGAAGTAGCAACAAACTACACGTTTGAAAATGGCATGACAGGTTACGCGACTATTCAGTCTGGCTATCAGTCTGGTCAGTACCCAGCGCGCCCTTACTGCCTAATTGGCCAGTTCTTCGGTGCAGGTGGCTTTGATGATATCGATGCAGCACGAGCAGCAGTTCGTGCAAACAACTGTTTCACAGCGTCTGACAACATCACGGCAATTAACTACGAAGTGGGTCTAAAAGGCCGCGTAAACGAATACGTAGACGTAAGTATTGCCGTATTTAACACTGAGTTTGAAGACCTGCCTTACCAAGTAAGCCGCGTAAGCGAAAATGGTTTCGACACAGCAAACTTAGTGGTTGAGCAAACGTCTCGTGGTGTTGAACTAGATACTACGTTTAACTACGGTAACTTCAGCATGATGACCAGCATTGGTTACATGGACGTTGACGTAGAAGAGCAAGCAGGCTTTAGCCCTGTTGCGCCATTAACGCCAGACCTAACGCTAGCTATTGGTCCTCAGTATACATTTGAACTTGACGGTGGTGACTCAATCCGCGTACGTGCAGATTACTCATACCGCTCTGAAATGTACGGCGAGCCAACATCTGCGCCAGAGCGTAATACTGAACTTGATAGCCGTGAGCTAGTGAACTTTGATATTGCGTACACGCCAGCTAACGATGCTTACACCGTAGCGCTATACGGTCGTAACATCTTTGATGAGCGTTACGACAACGCACGTTTGAACACGGGCGACTACGTTCTTCAAATTCTTAGCAACGATGCCAGCGAATTTGGTGTGAGATTCTCAACTGAGTTCTAAGTCGTTAAGTTATTGAAATAATTAAAAAGCCGGTTCACTGTAACCGGCTTTTTTTTGTCTGTTTACCTTGTTTTATAATAAGAATTAGCATAGCTTTAGTAAAAAGAATTTCAAAAACTAGGTACCCATGAAACACTTTCTCGCGCTTAAAACAGCAATCGTCTTACGCTTAGTCGCTTTGATTTTCGCGTGTTTATCGCTTTCTGCATGCTATGTCATTGTCGACATGGACGGTGATACAGGAAGTAATGAAAGCGTAGGCGATGACGATGCGTTTTTGTCTGAAAGTACTATGGGAAGTCGTTGCTCTTATAGCGACTCAGGAAATTTCGGAACATGTCCGATAGCAGGTGTTGAATCGGTCGGTTCAATGTGTACATGCCCTTCTCCTGAAGGACAAATGACGGGTACAGTAGTTAGATAGTGTGATGGAGCAGTAAAATGGGATTGTTTACGGGCTTTAAAAAAGCAAGGTTGGAAAAAAAGTTCATTAAAAACGAATGGGTCATTATTCAGTCGATACCATTTACACAGTTTGAGCAGCTTATTGTTGAACATGTTGACGATGGCTGGGAAATTGAAGACGACTATCTCCGTCTTCAAGCCGATACGCCATTGTGGCAATGCATTTTGAAAAAGGGAACAAGCATATTAACCTGCGTGTGGTCTTCGAAAGTGCAAGGGCAAGTATACGGGCCAGAAAGAGTATTGAACGATCTTGCTAAAACTCTCAACTTGGAAGCCGCCAATACCATCGACAAGGTTTGGTTTTAAGTCAATAAAGCCTTACAACCAACCTTTTTGTCTAGCAATCCTTGCCGCATCGATACGATTAGTTGCGTCTAATTTTGAAATAGCCTCTGATATATAATTTCTCACCGTTCCTTCAGACAAGAACAGCGATTTGGCGATGTCGTGAGTTTTATGGCCTTCCGATGCCAATTTAAGTGCTGCCATTTCTTTTGACGACAGAGGGTTATTGTCGTCTAGCGCCATGATAGCAAGCTCAGGGGAAATCACCTTCTCACCTTTAACCACTTTTCGAATAGCAGCAATAAGGTAGTCGCTATCAGACTCTTTAAGTACAAACCCTTTCACACCAGCATTTAATGCGCGTTTTATATACCCTGGCTTTGCAAATGTTGTCATAAGCATTATATGACTACTAAGCTCTTTCTCGGCAGCGTAATTGGCGATATCAAGCCCCGACGCAAACGGCATTTCAATATCGCTAAGGATTACGTCTGGAGCGCTGTTGGTACTAAGATAGCTTATAGCTTCACGTCCATTGCTACACTTATCCACAACGCTGAAGTCGTCTTCAAGCGAAAGCAGCATGGCTATGGCATCTCGAACAAGTGACTGGTCTTCAGCAATAAGAATGGAAGGCATAACAACGTCCTTTTTGAATAAATGAGTTAAGTTATTGGCAAAGACACTTCGCAACTAAATGCCGCGTTACTATCACATTGAAACTTTAAGCTAGCGCTTATTAATTCAGCTCGCTCACGAATACCGGTTAGGCCATTACCCTCTTTGAGTTTCTTTGCGTTAACCTTGCTTTGAGGGCCTTCTGCGCTATTGTGGCCGCTACTAATGCTATCTGCCCCAAAGTCGCAATAGCGCATAACCACGTTTTTATCATGGCAAGTAACTTCAAGCTTTACATTCTTGCCGTGTGAGTGACGCAGCGTGTTCGTGGTTAGTTCTTTTAAAATTAGTGCTAACTGTGTTTCCTGCGCTGAAGTAAGCAGTGTTTCAACGTTATTCGATATTGAAGAGGTTACGTTAAACTGGTTTTCTTCTAGCAATGCTACGTTTTTGGTAATGTCTTGCTGTAGTGACAGGTGCTTAATATTCGACACCGCATGACGAATATCACTTAATAGAGCTTGAGAAAGTTGGGCAAGGGCTTTTACCTCTTGCTGAGCGAGTTCTACCTGGTCTTTGCTGAGCAGTTTATCTGCAAGCTGTGCTTTAAGTGCTATCGAGCTTAAAGCATGGCCTGCTACGTCGTGAAGATCCCGACCAATTCGCTCTCTTTCCGCAATAGCCGATAATACGCTCATCGACTCTGCATGTTTTGTTTCTTTAAGCTGATAAAGCGTTTCTTTGCGCTCCATGGCGCCAAACCCAAACAACACAATGCTATTTATTGTCGCCGCTAACAAATAAAATCCTTCACCTTTGAATACAAAGTATTGCAGCAGTGCAAGCGAGGTGGCTATTCCTGCAATAAATACAACGCCTTTTTTTAGGCTGTAGTAATAGCCAATAATAAAGCCCACAAAGCCGAAAATAATGGCGCCACCAGGATTTTGAAAGCTGGTAGCATAGCCCAAAATTAGCAAGGCAGATAAATAGTAAGGTAGTGCGTGAAGCGACTGATTTATGGCGCGAATATACAGCGTTACAAATAAGCCATAGCACAGTAATTGAGTTGCTAACGTGCTTAAAGGCAAGGGCAGCGACAGCAAAATAGGCACAAAAAAGAACAGTGAGAAAAACAAGCTGCTGTATGACCAGCGCTTCTTTCTGCCACTGGCAAGCAATGGCATAACGGTATAACTTTCTGCTGCTACATTATTTTTTAACACCGTTATTTCGTCCTTACTGAAATACAACGGCCGACTTGCTTGTGATAAGCAAAGTGCCTGAAATAATTAATATAATACCCAGCACGGCATAGATGTCGAATGTTTGTTTCCAAAATACAACCGATGCGGCGGTAATAAGTGCAATGCCCATTCCTGACCAAATTGCGTAGGCTACGCCTATTCCCATGTGCTTAAGTACATAGGCGAATAGCATGCCTGATATGGCGTAAAACACTATGGCACCGTACCCGAATGCCCACTTCTCCCAACCGTTAGACGCTTTTAGCAACATGGTGGCGGTAACTTCCGTGATTATAGCAACAGTAAGAATAATGTATGTCATGTTAAGGTTCGCTCTTGGGCTATTTTGAAAAGGTGGTTAGCTGTTGATAGCTGTCTTGTTTTACGTGTGTAGTTAAAGGGTTTTGTAACGCTGCTCTAGCGCATAAAGTGATACAACGTATACTGCAACAATGACCGAACTTATGGCTTCAACGCGCGCATCAGGGAATAGGTACCAAGCAGCTACAATTAACACGGTGCGACTAATGGTATGAAAATAGCCAACCCAGTGCTGAATAGCCCACGATAGCGGCATCCACATTAGTCCTGCCAAAATGCCGATGGAAAGAGGTACAGTGGTGTGGTCGATAGCGGCGACAGGGAGAGCAATGGCGAAAACCATCAGGCTCATAATCAGCCCTACAAAAAACAAACGGTCGAAGCTGGTAATCACTTTGTCTTTTGCAAAAAAGCGTTCACCTGTTAAATAAGACAATCCCGCGCCCAAATAGAAGATAGCGCCAGTGCCAATGTAAAGCATCCAAGTGATAACGAGTTCCGAGACAAATGGCGCCGTTAAGCCTATGAACGCCCACACTAAGGTGCCTGCCAGCGGCATTGCAATAAACCTATTTTGTTTAAAAAGAGCGCGTTCTTGTTCTAGCGTAAGTGTTTCGGTAGGTGACGCAGATTGTGCGTTGTGTGAAAAGCGTTGCTCGTTAACGTTTTGCTCAGTGATTTTCTGTTCAAGGATTTTTTGTTCTGTCAGTTTTTGGTCAATAACGTGTGCCATGGTTCTTTCCTTTGCTTGCTTGCGTTTAAATAAGTAAGTATGAAAAGTATGGCTTGTGAAGTGCATTAGGTGTAGTCACAAAGGTCATGACTTTTACATGACAATTGTCACTAAAGGGGTGGGTTAACCAAACTGCTTATGTCTTTTGGGATTTGCGCTTATTCAGAACGCTAATGCCGTCTTCTTTGCTAAGTAACACACTGTCGTAGATGCTTACAAAAGCGACGAAAGCCATAAACCACATACACAGTGCAAATGTAGTCAAATCTGGTGATGACGGTTGTTGATTTAAAATTAATGTGGCTACTGCAATAGAAAGTGCTGAAAGCGTAATGCCTAAGCCTCTATTCATTTGCATTAAAATAGCGCTGAGTGTGTTTGCATCACGCATTTTGCTTGCGGGCACATCGGCAAATGCAATGGTATTCAGCAACGTTAAATGCATAGAGCGCGTTAACCCGTTGAAAAATAAAATGACGGCGATAATGGTAGACGATGTGTTTTGCGATATAAGAGCCAGCGCCACAAAGCCTAACGCTATCAGCATACCATTAGCGATTAACACACGTTTAAAGCCAAACGTGTTCATTATCCATGTGGTTGCTGGCTTTATTGCTAAATTTCCGGCAAATAACCATAACAAAACCGTGCCTGCTTCTACAGGAGAATAACCAAGGCCCAGCTGCAGCATAAGGGGAACAAGAAAAGGGGCGCTACCTAATGCAATACGTACTATTGAACCGCCGTAGACTGAAAGCTTAAAGGTGTTGTACTGCATGGCCTCAAATGAAAATAGCGGTTCGGGCGTTCTTTTTATATGTGCTATGGCTAACAGCATAAGTGAAAAGCCAATGCCAATAACGACGCTGGCATACAGGGCCTTTTCAGTTGCACTGGCAAGAAACTCAATGCCAGCCATAAACAAAGCAAACCCAATGCCGGTTAATAAAAAGCCTTTTAGATCAAATTTACTTACCGGGTTTTTACTATTTCTAAGAAGGTAAAGCGTGGCGACAATGGCCACTATTCCAAGCGGAATGTTCATGTAGAAAATCCATTGCCACGATAAATGTGTGGCAATGTAACCGCCTAGTACTGGGCCTATCAGCGGAGCACTTAAAGCAGGCCAGGTTATAATGGCCACGGTACTGACTAACTTTTCTTTTGGTAAGTCACGTAGTACCACTAACCGCCCTACAGGTACCATCATAGCACCGCCAATTCCCTGCAAAATACGCGCAAAAGTAAATTCGAAAAGGCTAGTGCTTAAGCCACACAAGACCGATGCCAGAGTAAATACCGCGATAGCGGCAATGAATATAGTACGCGCACCAAAGCGGTCGGCTACATAGCCACTTAGGGGAATAAACAGTGTAACGGCAACGAGGTAAGCCGATACCCCAATAGAAAGGTGCGCGGCAGGAACATTAAAGTCGGCTGCAATAACGGGCAACGCAGTAGTAATTATCGTAGCGTCAAGAATTTCCATAAAGAGCGCCCCTGCAACAAGAAGCGCAGTGGCAAACTCTCTATTGAATAATTTCAAAGGCTCGAACTACGCGGGCAACACCGGTGACGTTACGCGCAATGTCTACCGCAGCAGTTGCTTCAAGGTTTGATAAACGTCCCATCAAAAACACTTCTGAATCTTGAACTACCACCTTAACTTGAAGTGCAGGTACACGATCATCAGCCACAATTTTTGCGCGCACCTTCGAGGCTAGCCAAATATCGTTTGCTTGCGTACCTGCGCCAATTGGTTGGGCAATGCGTATTTGATTGTGAATTTTCTTTAGGTATGCCACTTCCTGAGCGCGATTAACCGCTTCGTCAAGCAATGCTTGTGAAGGTGCTTGGCCAGTCAGTAAGGCAACGCCGTTATAAACATCAACTTGCAAGTTAGCTTGTTCTTTTAACGCGTCGCTTTTTGACCATTGATAGGCCACTGCACTGTCGGCGTTTTGATCGTCAAGCTGTGTACCTACAGTTCGTCTGTCATTGGCCACTTTTGCTGCCATTGCTCCGGCGGCACCAACGGCAACTACGCAGCCTTGAAGTGTAACTACGGCAGCTAATAGAAGACCCATTAATGTTGTTTTTCTAGCGCTTATTGTCATCGTGGTTTTAATAACTCGTTATTTTTAATTCTCGTTACATTTATAGCATTCGCGACGTTCAAACTATTCGTCGCCATGATCCGCAGGAAATAAGCTATCGTCGATACATTCACATAAGTTGTGAGTAACCAATAAATGCACCTCTTGAATTCTAGCGGTGCGATTTGAAGGCACGCGAATTTCCACATCGTGTTCGCTTAAAAAGCCAGCCATTTCGCCACCGTCTTTTCCGGTTAGCGCTACTATAGTCATGTCTCGAGAAAGCGCCGCTTCCATTGCCGCAATAACGTTTCTTGAATTACCACTCGTTGAAATAGCCAGCAGAATATCGCCTGGCTGCCCTAAGGCACGCACTTGCTTGGCAAAAATTTCATCAAAGCTGTAGTCGTTAGCAATGGAGGTAAGTGTTGATGTATCAGTACTTAGCGCAATAGCTGGCAAGCTTGGTCGGTCTCGCTCATAACGGTTAAGCATGTTTGACGCATAGTGTTGCGCAATGCTGGCAGAGCCGCCATTACCACAGCTTAATACTTTGTTGCCGCGAATTAATGCGTCAACCATCATGTAAGCGGCCTTCTCTATATGTTCTGGCAGAATTTCTGTAGCCGCTATTTTGGTTTGAATGCTCTCAGTAAAGTTCGCTTTTATTTGTTCTATCATGCGATATCTCTTAGTTTTCGCTATCAGATGCTGTGCGTTATTGAAGCGTGCGGAAGAACTCTACAAGGTTTCTTGCTTCGTCTTCTACTTTAAAGTTTTGCACAACATGCTCTCTTCCCGCTTTACCCATTGCAGCAAGTTTATCCATGTCTGAAAGCAGCAAGTCCACCTTTTCCGTCACAGCCTTCTGATTTTTGGTGGGCACTATGTAGCCGTCAACGCCGGGTCTAATAATGTCTTCCCATGCACCTGCTTGCGTGGCCAACACGGCAGCACCAGCGCTCATGGCTTCTGGAACAGTAAGTCCAAACCCTTCGTTGTAACTCAATGCACTTACCAGTGAAAGTGCGCTAAAAATTTTGGGAATTTGCTCGAAAGGTAATTCACCGGTAAATATGATGCGTTCTGCAAGGCCTGCGCGGTTAACTTTATCTTTTAGCTGGTTAACGAACTCCTGATTACTAGAGGAAATCGCGCCAACAACCACAGCGTTCACATCGGGATATTTGGGAAGAACCTCAATACAGGCTTCAACAAAAAGGTGAACGCCTTTTTGCTCTCTTACTCGCCCTAAAATACCTATGCCGTACTTACCACCATAGCCTAGGCTTTGCCATGCTTCTTGCTTGTTTTCAGCTGGTAGGTAGTTTTTAGTTTGTACGCCGTGCAGATTTATTTTGGCGGGTGGCTTGTTTAAGAATGATGCTGAGCGATTGCTCATAGCAATAACAGCATCCATTCGATTGCTTAACCAAACGGTAAAGCCCGAGCGTTTTCGCTGTGCTGCAGAGCTAAATACAAGCTTTATCTTGGCACCAAATAGATATTTTAGAATAACACCTTGAATCATCTCATCCACACGGCGGGCATGGAAAATACGCCATTTACCGCTGCTAAGCGGCTTTCTACACATTTTCACCACATCCCAAAAAGAAATGACTAGTGAAGGATCTGGAACAAAGTGCTTGCCCATTATTCGCAAATTCATCATGTCTTTTTGTATAGACGTCACTTGCAGCATAGTGGAAGTAACACCAGAGAAGTTTGAGTTTGAATTGCCTACTATTAGCTCAACTTCTTCGCTGCTAGGTAAATTGTTGTTTGGGTGACTCATTGTTTGTGGGAACCTAAGCTATCATCTTCCGATGATAAGTTGTAAATCATAAGATAAAGCGCCAAAAAGTGCTTCTATTAATGCTGAAGCAGTTTACTAGAATATCTGAACGCTACATTCCAATGTACTTTTACGTATTTTAGCCAACGTTTTTTAGCCATTGAAGCTCGTTGCCGTTTATTGCGACTACATCAATTCGCAGAGAGGTCGTCGTCGAATTTACGCTATTATCTAACAAATAGTATTCAAACGCAGCCCGAATTCGCTGTAGTTTTTTCGCCGTAACAAATTCGACAGCGCTGCCATAGTTATTTTGCTTGCGATATTTAACTTCAACGCAAACTATGGTGCTGCCATCTTGCATGACTAAATCTAGTTCGCCGCCACGCGTTCTAAAGTTACGACAATGCAATGTAAGACCTTGTTCCAATAGAAAGTCGCATGCTTTGTCTTCCGCTGCATTCCCTTGCAGTATAGACATGTATTTTACTCCATTAGCATCTGTACTTCTTCATTGCGAATAATGGCTTGAGGCTGTTTTCTTATTACTTCACCTTTGTTATTAACAGAAAGCGTTCCTGTTAAACCGTCGTGAGTTAAGTAGCTCAGCGTATTTAGCGTGCCCAATTTAGGTAGCAGCTGGTAGGCGTCGTAGCCAAATGCAAAAAGTCTTTTTTGCATTGTGTTTTGATTGTCTAAGGCAGTGGCCACTTCTTCAGCCAGTTTTTGCCACGGGTGTGTAGGCATTAACCACGGCATATCAATAAAGTGCACGTTCTGTAAGTCTCGCCATTGATTCTTGCCGCTGTCATATTCTATCGAGCGTGACGTGGCATACACGGGCACTAATTTATCGTCATACGGATTAAGGCTTGCCTCAATAATTGGGTTTAGCAGTTCGGTATCTTGTGGTGATGCAAAAGCCACAATGGCGTCGATATCTCTTCTACTGCGCGGTAGGTTATACACTTCATCATTGGTCATGTATTCAATTTGGTTTATGCGCGCATTGCTTTGAGCCACATCAAGCGCTTGAGTAATGCCTTCTCTAAGCGAGTTGCTATCATTGAATACTACAGATGTTATGTTTGCACGTTGTTTGTTTTCAATACTGTTTAACGCTTTCCAGTGTGCTTTAAAAGTACTGTCCATACGCTGATATAAACTACTTTGCGCCGCTATCACTATTGGCGCTCGATACCCTTTATTGAAAATGAACTCGGCAAGTTGACGTGCTTCATCTTCAGGCGCCAAACCAAAATAATTTAACGACGTTGTGTTTACTAATGCTTCAAGCTGTTCACTTCCGTCATACAGCGCCGACTCTGAAAGTGAATTATTTTTTGAAGTATTACTTTCATTTACCCCAGTGTTACTGCCATTACTATTGGTTTGTAACTTATTAGTATTGAGACTTTCTTCTTCGTCAGGCCTATTTAAAGCCAACATGTTCACACCAAAAGGAAGCGCAGGCGTAAGCTGTTCCACGGTTTCTTTTAGCAGAGGGCCGATAATAAATTTGGTGTCACCAATTTGCTCTACCAGCGTTTCAACACTGGTTTCATTAGTGTCGATAAAACGAAGGCGTGGCTGATCTCTTTCGTTAGAACGCTGCTCTATATCTTGATAGTAGGCGGCCATAATACCGTTTTTTACCACGCTGCCTGTTCGGCCAAGTCGGCCTGATAAAGGCAGTAATACGGCTACGTCAGTGGCCTCGATGTTAGTTACTTGAGTTGCTTCTACTACTTCTTTTGGCAGATGCTGGCTAAGCACATGACCTCGATATACTTGGGTAAACTGACCTAAATTATTTGCCAGAATACGAGGGGTTGATGCGTACTGATGGGTAAGTTCTCGCAGCGTTACAAAAGGCGCAAGCGCAGTATAGCGTTCGCTTATACTTTTTAACTCGTCATTAGGTACGGTTGAAAGCCAAGACCACACCTTTTGTACTTTTTCTTCTTCGGGCAAATCGGTATTTAAAACACTGTTCGCTGCAGCGGCGAAGTCGCCTTTTCTGGTATAAAACTGAGTATAGAGATTTGCTACCAGTGCTTGATTAGTCGCATCTACCGAGACCTTATCAACGAAAGCCAGCAGCTGATCTGCCGATGTGCCTTTTTCGTTGGCATAAACCTGCGCCATTAAAAGCGCATAGTCAGATTGGTTGGCTGTTGGAATGCCGTCTTGCTTTATTTCAAATAAAACTTGCTGTGCAAGGATAGGCTGCTGGTTGTTGAAATAAAGCTGAGCCGCTTCTAAAAGTAGTGCGTTACGTTTAGTTTTGTCGCGTGACTGCTGCCAGATCTGTTTGGCTTCTAGCAGCTTGCGCTCTGGTGTTACATCTTCTTTTACTACCACTACTTCAGCAGGCTGTGTTGTTGCAACAGGCCGCGATGATTGTTTGGCAGTACTTCCGCAACCGAGCATTACTAGCGCAATGGCTGATAGTGTAAATATTTTTCCAGCATGTCCAATGTAACGCACAGTTTCATTCCTTTTACATCAAAGTGGGTCAAGTTTATCGCAACCAGTGTGAAAATCTACGTTTGCAAGCATAATCTGGACTAACGGCGTGGTATACTTGTCGCATATTTTTGATTTTAATACTGTCCTTTTAAGTACCCGTTGTATTGGATGTACTTATTAGAACGTGTTTAAACGAGTGCACAATACCTAATGACTGACATCGCAACCCTTTATATAGTTCCAACGCCTATCGGTAACTTAGACGACATCAGCGCTAGAGCGATTGAAGTATTGCGCGAGGTCAGCTGGATAGCGGCTGAAGATACGCGCCATAGCGCAAGGCTTTTACAGCATTTTAGCATTGGCACAAAAACGCTGTCGCTTCACGAGCATAACGAAGATAAAAGGGCTTCAATGTTGTGCGAAAAGCTCAAAAACGGAGAGGCGGTGGCTTTAATTAGCGATGCGGGTACACCGTTAATTAGCGACCCGGGCTTTATATTAGTTCGACGCTGCCGTGAACAGGGTATTCCAGTTAGTGCACTACCAGGGCCATGTGCCGCTATTACGGCGTTAAGCGCATCTGGACTACCTACCGATAAATTTATTTTCGAGGGCTTCTTGCCGGTAAAAATGCAGGCAAGAGAAAACGCGCTTTCTGCGTTGCTTGATAGAACCTTTACGACTGTTTTCTACGAGGCGCCAAGACGTATTCTGGATACCGTAAGCGATATTCAAAAGGTGTTAGGCGAGCGTCAACTTGTTATTGCTAAAGAACTAACGAAAACGTTTGAAACCTACGTGAGCGGCACGGCGCAAGACGTAATCGATTACTTGCAGGCTGATGCTGCACATCAAAAAGGCGAGTTTGTAGTAATGATTGGGCCGGCTCAAGTCAGTGAGCAGGCAATACCCAGTGAAGCTATGAACTTACTGCATACCCTATGTGAATATATGCCGTTAAAAAAAGCGGCCGCAGTGGTAGCGAGTCATTACGATTTGAAGAAAAACGCGCTTTATCAGGCGGGCCTAGACTCTAAGGAATAGGCTCTAAGGAATAGGCCCTAAGGAATAGACTCGAAGGAATAAATTCCAAGAGCAAAAAAATAAGAAATTAGCTTTAGCGCTAACAGGCTTTAACAGACACAAAAAACCGCCTTTACGGCGGTTTTCTTTTAACCAAAAGTGCTTACGAAAGACGACCTTTGAAGTCTTCGTAGGTAAATTCTCTTACTACTTCAAACTCGCCATTACTGCGTAAAATACCAATAGCAGGGTGTTCAACACCGTTAAAGAATGTGGTTTTCACCATGGTGTAGTGCATCATGTCTTCAAACTGTAAACGATCGCCAGCTTTAAGCGGTGTATCAAACGAGTAGGTGTCGATTACATCGCCGGCTAAACATGAGTTACCGCCCAATTTTACATTGTATGCTTTCTCGTCGGGCATGCCCGCATTAAGCACAGTGGGGCGGTAGGGCATTTCCAGCACATCAGGCATATGTGCTGTGGCGGAAATGTCTAAAATTGCAATATCACCTTCGTTATTTACTACATCAACCACTTCGCAAATAAGCGGCCCGGTTTGCCAAGCCACAGCAGAACCCGGTTCTAAGATTACGTCTAAGTGCGGGTAGCGTGTTTTAAAGTCTTTCAAAGTGGCAATAAGGTGATCAACGTCATAGCCTTCGCGGGTCATCAAGTGCCCCCCGCCCAGGTTTAGCCACTTAAGTTGGCCTAGCCATTTACCGAAACGCGCTTCAATCGCTTTTAGCGTGCGTTCTGTGGCAAAAGAGTCGCATTCACACAGGTTATGGCAGTGAAAGCCTTCAATACCCTCTAAATCAACACCTTCAAGATCGCTTGCTCTTATGCCCAAACGAGAGCCAGGTGCAGCAGGGTCGTATAGCGGCGTATCTGCTTCCTGGTGTTCAGGGTTAATACGCAGCCCTAAGCTTACGTTACTCAGCGCTTCACGATGTGCATGCCATTGAGAAATACTGTTAAACGACAGATGATTTACCAGCGTTGATAACTCCTGTGCGTCAGCTTTCTTGTAGGCGGGTGAATAGGCGTGTACTTCTTTGCCCATCTCTGCAGCGAGTTTGGCCTCCCACACCGAGCTTGCCGTGGCACCGTGTAGATATTGCTTGATGATGTCGAAGCAAGACCACATTGAAAAGCCTTTTAGAGCAAGAATAATACGCGCGCCTGACTGGTCTTGAACGCGTTTCATTAGTTCTAAATTACGGATTAGTTTTGCTTCTTCCAATACATAGCACGGTGAAGGAATATCAGTGCGTAGTGTTAAATCGGTCAATGCAGTAAAGCTCCAAGTAAAGTGTGTTGATAAACGCAATAATAGGGTGTGTTAAAGCGTTACACCAGTGTACTAAATAAAGAAAAAGGGCGCAGAATTAACGCGCCCGTAGTTTCATGTTTATAAGGGCTAGCCTTATTTAGTGAAAGGGCTGCTTTCACATTCAAGCACGTGCCAAGGAAGGCCGTGTTCGTTCAGCATGTCCATGAATGGATCTGGATCGAACTGCTCCATGTTCCAAACACCTGCTTCTTTCCATGTGCCGTTAAGCATAAGCGCCGCGCCAATCATTGCCGGTACACCTGTAGTATAAGATACCGCCTGTGCGCCTACTTCTTCGTTACACTTAGCATGGTCACAGTTGTTGTAAATAAAGATAGTTTTCTCTTTGCCATCTTTAATACCTGTGATGTAGGTACCGATACAGGTCATACCGCTATAACCTTCTGCAAGTGAACCTGGGTTAGGAAGTACCGCTTTCAAAAACTCTAGTGGTACTACTTGCTGGCCTTGGAATTCAACCGGCTCAATGCTGGTCATGCCAATGCCTTCAAGCACGCGTAAATGGTTTAGGTATGCATCGCCAAATGTCATCCAAAAACGTGCGCGCTTAAGGGTTGGGAAGTGTTTTACCAACGACTCTAGCTCTTCGTGGAACATCAGGTAAGACGCACGTACACCGATGTTTTGGTAATCTAAGTCTTCACGAACGCTAAGTGGATCGGTTTCTTTCCACTCACCATTTTCCCAGAATCGACCGCGCTGTGTAATTTCACGAATGTTGATTTCAGGGTTGAAGTTAGTTGCAAATGCCTGACCATGGTCACCGCCATTACAGTCAACGATATCAAGGTAGTGAATTTCGTCGAAGTAATGTTTCGCTGCATAAGCGGTATACACGTTTGTTACACCCGGATCGAAGCCGCTACCAAGAAGCGCCATAATGCCTGCATCTTTGAATTTGTCTTGGTACGCCCACTGCCACGAATATTCAAATTTCGCTTCGTCTTTTGGCTCGTAGTTAGCGGTGTCTAGGTAATCAGTGTTGGTTGCCAAGCACGCGTCCATAATTGGAAGGTCTTGGTAAGGCAACGCTAGGTTAATTACTAGGTCTGGTTTTACTTCGTTAATTAATGCTTCAACTTCTTTTGCGTTATCAGCGTCAAGTGCAAACACGCCTTTCACGCGGTCTTTACCTACTTCTTTTTGAAGCGCTTCACACTTAGAAACCGTGCGGCTTGCAAGGAAAATTTCGTCGAAATGCTGAGGTAAACGTGCACATTTTTTCACGGTTACCGACGCAACACCGCCAGCACCAATAATTAAAACGCGAGACATAATCACTAATCCCTAATTTTGCTAATGAATTTTGGGCTGAATGCTAGCAGACCAAACTGATTTGGCAAGCAAAGACCGTCTGTAGCAGCACAAAAAATTTTAATCGTAACCAATAAATTCGGCGCTGCAGTAGTCTTGCTACCAAGCGTTAAGCGTGTGTTATCGCGTTACCGCGTCAAATGGAGGAGATATCACCACTTTGCCATCTACACGATAGTACGGGTATAGCAGAAGACGTTCCTCATTATTTGGCATTGTCATCGCTATAGCAATGGCATCTAGTGTTTTGCTGTTCTGTGTATTTACGGTAGCTGCATACACCAGAATACTGAAGCTGCTGGTGTCGGTTGTTGTGTCAATAATGCGCCATTGTAGCTGTTCAATAAGCTGCGATTCTGACTTTTTGCTAGTGGTCTCATCGCTAAAAATGCAGCCGACGCGGCCATTTTCATGTACCGCTGCAAAAGGGTAGAATACATCGCTAATGGGCAGCATTAATTCGCAAAGTTGGAGTGCTTTAGATACAAGCTCGTTCAAGGGCGTTGGCAGTGTCACTGGTTTATCTGTCATGGTGTCAGTCCTATGAGTTAGCCTTGCTTCGTTAACACATATTTCTTTTTACGCGCTCACTGACACATTAGTTTAAAGATTCTCAGAATGCCAGATAGACAGCCTGAATAAATACGTCGTCATGCCATTTGTAATGTTTCTCTTTGAGAATTGATTAGCGCGCACCCTGAAGCCCGCCCGTATGCACTATCACAATATTTGCTCCTTGCTTGAAAGTGCCCTTTGAAAGCATGTCTTTAAGCGCCCAAAATAGCTTACCTGAATACACGGGCTCAATGTGAAAAGGCATAGTGCGGTTAAACGTATCGCAAAACTCTCTCAGCTCTGGCGTTACTTTTGCGTAACCTCCAAAATGGTAGCTGTGATTAATGTTCCAGTTCTGTGTAGGATTTGTCTTCATTGAATGTGCGCAATCAGAGAGAGGCAAAAATTGCTCTACTAGATTTTCTAAATAGCCTTCGCCCTTTAGTACACCAATTCCTATAGCGCTTTGTTTCGGTGTGAGCGCCGAGACTATGCCTGATAATGTCGCGCCACTGGCAACCGGCGCCATTATGGTATCAAAAGCTACCGTACTATTTACTTCGCGTACCATCTCTTGAATGCCATAAATGGCAGATGCTTCACTGCCGCCTTCGGGTATAATAAGTGCACTATCAAAACGCCTCTCCAGCTGTGCTAAATAGCTTTCTGTATTTCTCTGTTGGTAGGTTTTTCGGTCTACAAATTCAATGTCTACACCCCATTTAACAAGGTCTTGAAGCATAGGTGATGGCGTTGCACTTTCATGGCCTCTTACCAACGCTGTTAAGGGAATGCCTAGCTCCTTGCTCGCGAAACCTAAAGCATGCAGATGATTTGAATAAGCGCCGCCGAAACTGACGATTTGAGAATGGCTGAATTTTTTCAGCGTATGTTGCAGCTTGCGCCATTTGTTTCCAGAAATCACGCTATGAATGGCGTCATCTCGTTTAACCCACAAGTTAATCTTGTTACTCCCTGGCCATTCGGGCGCAAAGGGTTGGCAAGGCGATGGAAGCGTTAATGTAGCCTCTAACGACAGTAAATCATTCAAAAGTGCGAAAACCTAACTGTGATCAATTGGATATCGGTAGCAGTATAACGTTTATATGGTTTAACAACATCAAACAGAGGTTTGATAAACAAATGCTTTCAACTACACACCCTATGAGTTTCGTGCGTCGTTCGGTTTTTTCAGTATGTGTGGCAGCAGCTACTTTTATTTTTCTATCAATAGGACAATCAAGTATGGCGAATGACGACATTCCCAGCGAGGTGCAAGAAAAGGTTCCAAATGCAAAAGTAGTCGGTGAAAAAATGTTTACTTACTATTTTTGGGATGTGTATCGCGCATCATTGTTTGCTCCAAACGGTGAGTACGAAGAAGGTGGCGTATTTGCTTTGAAACTGAACTACCAACGCGAGCTAGAAGGTAAAAAAATAGCTCAGCGCTCTATTGATGAAATGAAGAAGCAGGCTGATTTGTCGAAAGAAAAGGCTGATAAATGGCTTAACAGTATGGCGTCTATTTTTCCAGATGTATCTGACGGTCATGTGCTTACCGGTATTGCAACTGAAGATGGCATTACAGTGTTTTACTCAAATGGTGAGGAAATTGGCAGCGTAGACGATAGTGAGTTCACCACTAGTTTCTTCAATATTTGGTTAGGTGAAAAAACGTCAGAGCCCAAATTTAGAAAGGCGCTACTTGGTCTGTAACAACATGAGCACTTTTGTAATGCGCTAGAAGCGTATGTTCCAAATTAGATAAAAGGTATGTTCAAAATGAAATTATTTAAGCAAGTAGCAGTAACAGTATTGGGACTAGGGATTAGCCTAATTGGGCTGTCTGGCTGCTCGGTTTCTGTTGAAGGCAATGATTACAAAGCGGTGCAGCCTGCGTTTGATATAGAGCAATTTTTCGATGGCGATGTTAAAGCGTGGGGAATTGTACAAAACCGCTCGGGCGAAGTGGTACAACGGTTTGTTGTTGATATTGCAGGCAAAGTTGAAGGTGACACGCTAACGCTTGATGAGAAATTTGAATACGGTGTTGGTGAGGGCCCAACCGAGCGTGTTTGGACCATTGTAAAACAGTCGGATAACACGTTTGTTGGTAGCGCAACGGATATTGAAGGGCCTGCCAAAGGTACCTCTTATGGCAACGCGTTTAACTTCCATTATGAAATGGATTTACCGGTAGATGACACAACCTATGCGGTTACTTTCGACGACTGGTTTTGGGCTTTCGATGAAAACACCATGATGAACCGTTCGTATATCAGAAAGTTCGGCATTGTAATGGCCGAAGTCACTATTTTTATGCAGAAGCAGTAATAGCGAGCACAGTTTGGACACGCAAGTTTAATGTGAATTACTTTATTAAGCGAAAGGGGGTTAGTGCATCGGCTTAGTTTTTCCTGTTTAAGGTGTTAATTTATGTGGTGTTTTCACTTGAAAGTTTAGGTTTGAACCGAGTAGCGTAAAAACAAGGAAGAGACCTCTAGGAGGAATATTTTAAACTTCTGGCATGTGCCAAAAGCTGACGGTGGTAACGCCCCTTTGAGGGGCAAATAATGCTTGGCTAAAATTTTGAGCCCAGCGACAAAAGCCAAGCTTTATTTGTCCCGCTTAAGTTACTTGTTAGGTTTACTTATACACTTCAATATTGCTTCTTGACTAATGTACATCCATTGGCCATGGAGATCTGCACCAAACGCACCGTGAATATCTGATTGATTTACAGTTAATTGGAAGGATTCTCCACAGAATTTTGAAACTAAAGAGAAAAACTCATTTTTGAATGAATCCTCCCAAGCCTCTTTAACACGAGAAACTATAAATATTTGGTAAGTATCGCTAGCCAATTGATTGACACTTATTCCTTCATATTTTTTGGCTTCTTCATGAGTCGGAATATCTTGACCTACATAATTAATTTCGGGCACGTTGCTTACACTGCAACCTAACAGCAAAAATAGCAGATAGATAAATACGCAATTTTTCATGTAAACCTAACACCCAACTTAGGGGCAATAACACGCAGGCTAAAATGGGAGCGAAGCGACTGAGCCTACGTGTTATTGTCCCAGCGAGCGCCAGCGAAAGGCTACAGTTGATTGTTATGTGTTTATGCGCCCATTTCTGTGGCTAATTCAATTATGCGTTTTGAACCAGTTGGATTTTGACGAAAGTAGTCCCGAAGCTTTCTTATGTTACCCAAACTATCTGAGTAGCAGCCTAGACTTCTTATTGTTTGTAAAGTGTCAAAAATCAGCAAATCTAAACTATCGAATCTACTTTCTTTGCGCTGACGATTAAAATCCATCCGCACTTCCATTAACCTTACCAAGAAGTGTTTGTAGGGATCTACATCTTCCATCCTTTCAACTGAGCATTCTAAATATTCGACTTTGTCAGCTAGCACCAAAGGTGAAAAACAAAATAAAAGTAGCAAGGCAAGATATTTAGTCATATTCGTCCTAAACACATAACACTAAGCTAAGGGGCAAAAGCACAATGCGAAAATGGCGGAGCCGCATTGTGTTTTTGTCCCAGCAGCCTGCGCAGCGGGTTGCGACTTAAGCGTTTTGTTATAAGTCTTGCCTATACAGAGTTGTGATCTCACCATCATCACTTTTAAATTTGAATATTTCATCATTAAGTTCAAGAATCTCGTCGCACCATGATTCACCTACAAATTCTTCGCCTATGTCTGCTTTAGTAATTGTAATACACGACTCGATTTTGAATTTACGGTTTATTTTGTACATTGCTTCGATGTTGTATTTCACTCCATATGTGGTTCCCCAAGAAACTAAAACTCCATCAGGTAGGTATTTGTCATATCCCCAAAAAGTTCTACCACCATCGTCTGAATTCCCCCAAGTGCCAATTAACTTGGACATATCAACTTGAGCTGCAAAAGAGCCAGATGTAAAAAATAAAAGTAACAAATAAAAGCTGTAGATTTTCATGATTCCTCCGTGACTTATAACATCTTATTATGGAGACTTCACTGTAACACGCAGTAGGTTTCACGCAAAAAACTCCACAAATGGTCTGGATATCATACTTTTACAAGACTGATAACGAGAAAATTAAACACCTTTTATGCATATTACTAAGAATTCTCTGTAATAACGGACTCATATTGTAAGCTAATATCTCAAAATCAATGATTTATAGGTTTTAAACGCTTGGATTTGCTGATTACTAAGACTTCTTATTAAACAAATCTAAACTGTGCTCTATTATCGCTAGAACTAAGGCTTACAGCGTATTTTTGAGAGAATCTTTTGTGTGGTTACTGAGAACTCTTATTAATCACATAAGATAAACTGACCAATGCTTCTGTATCTACTGGGCTACAAGTCCATTTATCCAATTTTATGATGCGTGTTTCTGAGACTTCTCAGTAATTACGCAACATCATTTACTGGAGGATTTTCATGACCAATTTAATCGAGCATGGGTTAACGGTTGTTAACTAAAGTCTATTTTGTGTACTCAACAGATAGTCTGTTCTTGGTGTAGCTTTGTTCTTCAGCAAAAATTGAGCAATCTATTACTCAATTCAATAATTCGATCTTTATATCTGTATGTCCCAATCTGTCTATTATTCAGCTTAATTTGAATAAGTTTTTTCTAATGTGGACGATTCAAGCTGTATTAATTTCTTCATAAACCTGTTACAAAGTACAGGCACCATAAATGCGCGATGGATTGTGAATATGCGCATGGAAGCAAAATAACAACAATAAATAAGTAAAATTCCATGCGAATAACACAACAAAAGCAACGCTGGCTAATGCTGCCGGCTTTACTGTCGTGCGCGTCTGTTTTTGCAGCGCCGCCTCAAGGGTATTACGATTCGGTTGATCAAACTAACGCGAGCACGCTTAAAAGCTCGCTGCATCAAATAATCGACGACCATCAACGCTTTCCCTATACCAGTTCGGCAACCGATACCTGGGATATATTGGAAGTGGCCGACCAAGACCCTAACAATGCCAATAACGTAATTACTATTTATAAAAACGAAACGTACACCAAATTTGGCGGCGGTAACTCGTTTTATAATAGAGAGCATAGCTGGCCTAAGTCTTACGGTTTCCCCAAAGATGGCAGCAGCAACTATGCTTACACCGATGCTCACCATTTATTTATTGCCGACAGCGGTTACAACTCGTCTAGAAGTAATAAGCCCTATGCTGAATGTGATGTTGGCTGTGATGAGAAAATTACCATTTTGAACAACGGTCGTGGTGGAAGTAACGCAGATTCGAACTACACAACTGGCTCATTTTCTACCGGTAGCTGGGAAACGTGGAATGGCCGAAAGGGCGATGTGGCTCGCGCAATGATGTACATGGCAGTACGTTATGAGGGCGGTACTCACGGCGTAACTGGTGTGTCTGAGCCGGATTTAAGGCTAACTGATGATCGTGGTCTAATTGCAGCGTCGAATACAGGTGCAAACATCGATGTGGCATACATGGGTCTTAAGAGCGTGCTGTTGAACTGGCATAAAAATGACCCGGTTGACGACTTTGAACGTCGCCATAACGATGCAGTATATTCATTCCAAGGTAACCGAAATCCATTTGTTGATAACCCTGAGTATGTAGCATGTGTTTTTGAAAACGCGTGTTCAGGTGGCTCGGGCGGTGGCTCAGGCTCCAATCCACCTCCAGCATCGAATGGTTCAGTGTGGATCAATGAATTTCACTACGATAATAGTGGAAGCGATGTTGGCGAGTTTGTTGAAATTGCAGGCGTTGCTGGTGTAAACCTTAATGGCTACTCGGTTGTTGCCTACAACGGTAACGGTGGCGGCGCTTATAAAACCATTTCACTTAGCGGTACTATTGCCAATCAAAGCGGTGGTGTTGGCGCGTTAAGCTTTAACGCATCAGGTCTTCAAAATGGTGGGCCAGATGGCTTAGCGCTTGTTGATGCTACTGGCAGCGTACTTCAATTTATTAGCTATGAGGGTTCATTCACAGCTACTGACGGCGCAGCAGCAGGCATGCAGTCTGAAGATATTGGCGTAAGTGAAACGACATCTACTTCTGTTGGTTTCTCGCTTCAACTTTCCGGTGCAGGTGCCCAATATGATCAGTTTTATTGGGTGTCTCCTTCACAGGCGTCACCAGGGCAACTTAATGTTGGTCAAAGCTATACAGGAGCGCCTATTGCTGCCGTGCCTTGGATCAATGAGTTTCACTATGACAACCAAGGTTCTGACAGAAACGAATTCGTGGAAGTAGCAGGTAGTGCAGGAACTGATTTGTCGGGCTGGTCTTTGGTTGCCTACAATGGCGGCAACGGCCAAGCGTACAAAACAGTAAACCTGTCGGGTTCAATAGCAAATCAGCAAAATGGGTTTGGCACGCGTAGCTTCACGTTTAGTGGGCTACAAAATGGTGGTCCAGACGGCATTGCGTTAGTAGACGATACAGGCAATACAGTATTGTTTATTAGCTATGAAGGTACATTTACTGCTTCTAATGGCCCTGCATCAGGTTTGCGATCAACTGATATTGGCGTGTCTGAGAATGGCTCAACATCACGAAATCATTCGCTTCAGTTGAGAGGAACAGGTAGTCAATACAGCGATTTCACCTGGCAATCGGCAAGAACGAATACGTCGAACGGCGTGAATGCTAACCAATCGTTTTAATATGAAAAATGCTGGCGGCTTTTGTCGTCAGCATTTGAAACTAAATACAACGCCTAACCCGCTACCTTTTATAAGCGGGTCATGTACAAACCATATTTTTCCATCGTGTAGTTTTACAATGGCCGACACCAACGACAGGCCAAGCCCGTTTCCTTTGCTGGTGCGACTGCCATCAGCGCGATAGAAGCGGCGCTCTAAACTGGCAATTTCTTGCTCACCCACACCAATACCAGCATCGTTAATGGCTAAAATAATATGCGTTGAGGTTTGCTTTAACTCAACGTCAACCTTGCTATTAACGGGTGAATATTTAATGGCGTTATCTAACACGTTTGCCACCGCTTGGAAGAGTAGGTTCGGATCGCCAACCATATGAACCTGCTGCAGTGTGCTAGACAGTGTGATATCCCTTTCTTCTGCAAGGGGGTGGTACAAATCAACAACGTCATCAACGATAGACGTTATGTTGGTATCACAAAATCCTTCCTTTTTGTTTGTTGTTTCTAGCCCGCTAATACGCAGTAAACTGTTGAACATATTCAACAGGTTGTCGGCTTCATGGGTTGTTTCTTCGCGAAGGTCGTCGTCTTGAATTTTTTCAAGCGTGTTACGTAGTCGTGATAACGGTGTACGTAGGTCGTGGGCAATACTGTCAGTAACGCTTTTTATGTTGTTCACCGAGCTTTCGATAGTGTCGAGCATTTGATTGAAAACATAAGACAGGCTACTCAGGTCGTCCCAGTTACTGTCTATTTCCAATCTCTCTTCTAAACTACCGGTTTTTATAATTTTATCTGCGGTTTGCGACATTCGATTTATTCTATTCACCACATAAACAGCAATGGCAAAGCTAAGAATACTAAGCATGCACAACAGCACAACAATGATCCAGCTGAAGGTTTTACCAAACCACTGAGCACTATAGAGATCGTCAATACCGCGGCCAACGTGTAACATAAAATCGCCAAGCTGTACTTCTCTAAGTAAAGCTTGGCGCAGAGTATCTCGTTCTAGTGTGTCCTTTCGCGTAATAACCAGTTCCACCGTAGCCATAGCGTCCGAGCCGTGTTTCGCTATGACCAAAGGAATACTAGCTAGATTTCCTGTAATAACTTCTTCGTCTTTTGATAGCACCACAAACGCGCGGTTAGTTTCAAATTGAGAAAGCCCGGAGTCGGGCGTGGCTGACGACATGGTGAAAGCGCCACTTTCAATAGCGCTTACTACAGCATTGATACCTAAGGATTTATATAAAGTAGTGAGCGCCTCGACCTTGGCATTAACGGCGGCATTAGATTCGGTAATGAATATATCGCTACTGGTAAGGCGCCAGAAATAAACGATAAGTACGATGGCGATACTGGCGAGCGTGGTAAGCAATGCGCCTACGCGAAAGCTAGAGCTTCGCGTAAAGTCGCGAATTGCAATCATGCAAGATTATCCGCTATTCGATATCCTGTGCCGCGTACAGTTTCAATCAGGGGAACGTTAAATGCCTTATCTACTTTTTGGCGAAGACGACTAATATGCACGTCAATCACATTGGTCTGTGGATCGAAGTGATAATTCCATACTTGCTCAAGCAACATACTGCGAGTAACTACTTTACCTTTATGGCGCAGCAAACACTCTAACAGTTGAAATTCTTTAGACTGCAGGTCTATCTCGGTCTCGCCACGCAACACTTTTCTGTTTACCAAATCGAGTGTTAGGTCGCCTACTTTGATAAGGGTTTTGTCTTCGCTTTCACGGGCGCGGCCCGCAAGCCCTTCAACACGGGCCAGCAATTCTTCAAAAGCAAAAGGTTTGGTGAGGTAATCGTTTGCGCCTGTCCGTAAGCCCTTTACTTTGTCTTCAACTTGGCTTTTTGCACTTAACAACAACACTGGAGTGGTGTTTCCGTTCTCTCGAAGTTTCTCAAGTACAGTAAATCCGTCGAGCTCTGGTAGCATGACATCTAGAATTACAGCATCTAATTCGTTTGACACTGCTTCGCGATAGCCTGCTGCACCATCACCAACGGTAATACACTCATGCCCTTCGCCTAACAGGCCATCGGTGATGTGTGAGGCAACTTTTGGATCATCTTCAACGAGTAGCACTTTCATTTTAACGCTTCTTCTTTCAGTTTTACCTGTCTGAGGCTATGCGCTTGATGCAATCATAAACTTACGAGACCACCGTTAACGCTGCAACCCCTCATTCAAGCGATACACGCTTTCAAGATAAATACGTATTTTTAAGTAGAAAACGATCACTTTCACAATGCGTTAAAAGCGCCTAGTTACGTTCGAAGCGAATGTCGGCATTGTAAGGAGTAAAATGTTGCACGTCGCCGCGTTCACACTTTTTCTGAACCTCGTGCCAATACTCTGGCGTCATCAAATCGCCATGTAACGACTTCAGAATATCCTTAAACTTGCGCTTCCCAACAATAAAGTGCTCGAATTGCTCTGGAAATACGTCGTTTGGCGCTACTGACAACGTATCAATGGCATAAGGGTCATCCGATTTGGGTAACGCCCTGAAGTTACGCTCATTCATTAAGCAAATTTCATCGTAGTCGTAAAAAATGACGCGACCGTGTCGAGTTATGCCGAAGTTTTTATGCAGCATATCGCCAGGAAAAATGTTCGCCATCGCGATTTGTTTGATACAAAGCCCTAGTTCATCCAATGCTCGTGTTATTTTGTCTTCATCGGTTTCAGACTGCAGATACAAGTTGAGTGGCGTCATTTTACGCTCGATATACAAGTGCTTAATGATGAGTTCGGTTTCGGTAAATTCTAAACTTGATGCACAAGTTTCTTTTAGCTCTTCGATAAGCTCTGGCTCTATTCTGTCAAGCGGAAAGCGAAAGTTCACGTACTCATGAGTGTCTGCCATCCTTCCCACACGGTCCGACATTTTTACCAGCTTGTAGCACTCTTTAACGTGGTCTCGCGTAATCTTTTTGCTTTCAGCAAATTCGTCTTTAATTATCTTAAATACAACGCCGTAAGAGGGCAGGTGAAACACCATCATAACTAGCCCTCTAATGCCCGGAGCAGCTTCAAACTTGTCGTTTGACTCGTCCATATGCTGTAAGAAATTACGATAAAACACGGTTTTACCATGTTTGTAATGGCCCATTGCCATATAAAGTTCGAAGTGTTTTTTGTTCGGCAGTAGCTCTTGTAAGAAAGCGGCTACCTCTGCCGGATTTTGTGTATCGGCCATAAAATAGCTGCGAGCAAAACCAAATATAACGCTTAAGTCTTTTCTGTCAGTTAGCAAGGCATCAACGAACATATGTGGTTCGTTATAACGACGCATAGCAATAACAAAAGGCAAAGTTTCATCAGGCATGCAAATACGACCTATCAAGTACGCTGCCTTGCCTCTGAAAAAGGTGGGTTTTAGTATTTCCACGGCTTGAACGCTGGCTAGTTGCGCTTTGTCTAAACGCTTTCGAAGGGCCGACTCAAGGTTTTGCAGATCACGCTCGAAATCTTCAAAGGGAATGTTGTATCGATAAATTTTAAATATCGACTCATACATTTCTCTTACGGTGGTTGTAGTGTCGAAGCTGTTGATGACTTTGTCTCTGTCTTGCCCTGGCAAAAAACATCGGCTAGGCAACACGAACATCATGTCGTTATCTATTTTTCTGTGCTTGAACAACCTACCAATAACAGAGTTGTAAAAGGTTTCTGCAAGTTCAAATTGGGGGTGCCCCTCTAGTTGCACTGCGAAGTTCTTCTTTAAGCTTTGCCAGAAAAAATCAACTTTTTGATGCACATCGGTAATCTGATAAATTTCAGCAACGGCATCAGACAAACTTTGTTCATAAATAGTAATGCGGTCTTTAGAGGCTTGCTGAGTTTCTCGCCAATCGCCTTTTTCAAAACGCTGCTGCGCCCCTCGGGTTATTCGTGAAAACCAACGGTAGCTTTTGTCAAAGTGCGATAAAATAAGATAGGCAACCTTCCTTACTTCGGCTTCATCATGAGAGGTGGGCGAGTTCTGCATTTGTTTTTCCTTTTTTCTGAACTTGTATATCTACCACAAAACGAGAAGATAAAAAGAGAAAAGTGACACAAACTGCTTTCGCTGTTTTTGTGTGCGTTTCGACACAGACTTTAGGGTAATTAATGTAATTAATAGCGTTTTTAGATATTTTCTTAAATTTTTGTTTAGGTTATGCTGGAACTCAAATAACAATAAATAATAAAAGTTCTTTCACATGAGTTTTAATGTTCTTATTTGCGACGATTCTACGCTAGCGCGTAAGATGGCAAAGAGAAGTCTTCCTGACGGGTTTGCGCAAAACACTTACGAAGTCAGTAATGGTATGGATGCCTTAGAAGTATTGGCTCACCACAATATTGATTTACTCTTGCTAGACTTAACCATGCCGGTATTAGACGGTATTGGGGTATTAGAAGAAATAAAGAAACGAAACCTTAAAACCTTCGTTATTGTAATATCTGGTGACATTCAGCCTTTGATGCAAGAAAAAGTAATGTCGTTGGGTGCATTGGGCTTTATTCAAAAGCCAGTTAAGCAAGAAGTTTTATTTGGTGTATTACATCGTTTCGGCTTTGTAGCACCTGAATTTGAGGGCGAAGCCGTAACTGGTTAAAAAGTCTGGCTAAATATAACTGGTTAAAAGTAATGGATTAAAAAGGCAGCACACGGCTGCCTTTTTTGCTATTTAATTACGCTAGTCGAACCAATGACGGGTTTTATTCGCAAACCACACCAGAGATAACATTACGGGTACCTCTACCAACACGCCTACTACCGTTGCCAGTGCAGCACCGCTGTGCAGTCCAAATAATGAAATAGCAACGGCAACAGCCAGTTCAAAGAAATTGGATGTCCCAATCATACATGCCGGCGCGGCAACGTTATGCGGAAGCTTAAGCCTTTTTGCTGCGAAATAGGCAATAGCGAAAATACCGTAGGTTTGAATTAACAGTGGTATGGCAATAAGTACAATATCTTGTGGTTGTGCAAGAATGGTGTTGGCCTGTAAACCAAACAGAATAACAATAGTGAGCAATAAGCCCATTATCGAAAGCGGTTTGCACTGCGAAACAAGTTTATGTACCGCATCAGGGCCTTTTTTATCTAGCTGCTTGCGCGTAATGTAGCCCGCGAATAGCGGTAAAACTACATATAGCATCACTGAAATTAGCAGCGTATCCCAAGGCACAGTAATATCTGTTACGCCCAATAACAAGGCGGTGAGCGGGGCGAAGGCCACTACCATGATTAGGTCGTTTATAGATACTTGAACTAATGTGTAGTTAGCGTCGCCTTTTGTTAGATGACTCCATACAAATACCATAGCAGTACACGGTGCCACACCAAGTAAAATCATACCTGCAATATATTCAGTGGCTGTTTGCGGGTCTACCCAATCTGCAAAAATGCCCTTAAAGAATAACCAGCCAAGAAACGCCATAGTGAAAGGTTTAATTAACCAATTCACTACGAGCGTAAGCACGAGTCCTTTAGGCTTCTTGCCCACGTCTTTGATAGAGCCAAAATCGATTTGCACCATCATTGGGTAAATCATCAACCAAATAAGTACGGCAACCACCAAGTTAACATGTGCATATTCGACATTCGCAATTACTTCAAAGGCACTGGGTGCCACATATCCTAAGCCAACGCCTGCTGCGATACATAGCGCAACCCACACCGACAAATAACGCTCAAAAAATCCCATCGTTGTCTCTCTTAAATTGATTTTTGGTTAACGCGCTTACTCACTTCTTCTGCGCTTTCCACGCGTTCTGAGTAGCGGTTTACAAGGAAATCTTTGTTGTCGCGAGTAAGCAGCGTAAATTTCACCAGTTCTTCAACAACATCTACAATGCGATTGTAATAAGGCGATGGTTTCATGCGCCCATTGTCTTCAAACTCTAGAAATGCTTTTGCTACAGACGACTGATTGGGGATGGTAAGCATGCGCATCCAACGCCCCAGAATTCGCATTTGGTTCACGGCATTGAACGATTGGCTTCCACCGCACACCTGCATAATGGCCAGAGTTTTTCCCTGGGTAGGGCGCATGCCGCCAATGCTTAATGGCACCCAGTCAATCATACTTTTCATAATGCCTGTAATGCTGCCATGGCGTTCAGGCGAGCACCAAATTTGCCCTTCAGACCACATCATTAAATCGCGAAGTTCTTTTACTTTCGGGTGGTGTTCATCTTCTGTATCAGGTTGAGGGAGGCCTTTAGGGTCAAAAATTTTGGCCTCAGCGCCAAAGTATTCAAGTAAACGTGCCGACTCTTCAATAACTAATCGGCTGTACGAGCGCTCGCGAAGTGAGCCGTACAATAAAAGAATACGCGGCTTATGTTGCGAGAATGATGTAGCAAAATCCGCTACCTGTGGGGTATGTAAATTCTCTGGTGATACGTTATCTGAGGGCATGTTTTTACCTTCATTGACGCTTTGGCTTACTGTGGAATCTGTCATTACTGTGCCCCTAGCGTGGCAAGCGCTTGCTTAAGCGCAGCTTTATCCAAATTCTGTTCTGCTAATTCAGCAAGTGCGCTAACGCGTTGCTCAATAATATTCATCGTTTGATTGAATGCGGCGGCTTTTGCTGTGTCATCACCCTCAACTTTAGAAGGGTCTTCAAGACCCCAGTGTACTTTCAGCGACTGCCCAAAATACACGGGGCAGCTTTCACCGGCTGCAGAGTCGCATACGGTTACAACGAGATCTGCTGAATAGTCTTCAAAATCATCCCAAGACTGACTTCTTAAACCCTGAGTGTTGTAGCCTCGCTCCGCTAAATACTTCAAAGACAGTGGGTGAACCTCGCCCTCCGGTTGGCTACCAGCGCTTCGCGCTTCAACATTTCCGTGAGATGCATTTGTAATAGCTTCGCATAGGATGCTGCGACAGCGATTGTGGGTGCAAATATATAGTACTTTCATGATTATCCTTTTTACTATTTACGCGCATTTGCTACGGACATTTACAGTGAATTTGTGCCGTTAAGCGGTGCGTTAGGTAACAGTAATAATTGAGTAAAATGTTTAAGTGATACGAACTATTTAGCAGCTGGTACAGGTTAAGTTTTCCATTGCACTTTCGATATAGTTCGCATTGTGTTTTGCGGTTTGAGATATCACGTCGCTTGCCCATTGCGGAAGGTTAGGGTGAAGGCGATAGTAAACCCATTTTCCTTTACGGGTATCTTGTACCAGTTCGCATTTGCGAAGATCGGCTAAATGGCGTGAGATCTTTGGCTGGCTAAGCTGCAGTGCCTCTGTTAAGTCACATACACACAGCTCGTCCTTCACACTTAGCATAAGCAGTGTTTTTAGCCTTGTATCTTCAGAAAGGCATTTAAAAAACGCAAGTGGAGAAAGCTGACACATCGACATAGTAAAACATATATGAAATTTCGGATGCGAATATCGTATATGTTTTTCCGTATGTGTCAATGACACATCTGAAATTTCATATGTGAATGCAAGTAAGTGTTTGGTTGAATGCGTATTTCGGTAGGAAATTACAGCGGTAAGAAAGTGCAGTGGTAAGAAAATGAATCGGTATTAAAAACGTAGCTAAAAGAAAGACGTGGCAGAAACAAGAAAGGAACACGAACAGTGTTCCTTTTACATGCTCAATGAACTTAGGGAAGAGCTGGTTAAAACATGGCTACGTTAAACATAACTGTTTAAAGAGCTACCACTTTAAAGAGGAGTTAATGCTCATGTTCTATCGGCGCTGCTTGAAATGACATGGCAATATTGGTGTTGTTCAACCTATTGAAGTGCGTGATTACATCGCTCATAAAGGCGTACCATGTAGGGTTAGGATGCCAGATTGCCATTAAGTCACTCTTGGCCTTAGTTTCGCTTTCTCCTAAAACCGCCACTCGATATAAGTAGGTAAAAGAGGCGCCTCGCCAATTCAGCTTGCAGTGTGTAAGCACTTTCTCGTTTTCGGTATCGACTCGCTGCATAAATGCGGCGTAGTTAAGAAAGTTGTTAAGCGAGGGGGCTTCCCAGTCTACAGGTACATTGAAATACGTTAGCGCCACATCTGCCGTGCTATTAATTTCATCTGAACGGTCACCAGGAATAAGGTCGATGACGTGGGTAACGCCTTTATCCTTAAGAAGGGCAAAGTGCGCTGGCTCAGGTAAGCCTGATGACATCATAAATGCGTTATTTTGTTGGTAATTGGAAAGCGTTGAAAGCGATGGCTGCATTTCCTGCAGAGCTGATTCTTCGTGGCTAGTTGCTTTTGAGGTGGTAGAAAACAGCCAGAGTAGCGACAATACAGCAATAAAATTGAATTGATTGCGAACGTAGTTTTGCATAATGCCGTATTCCGAATACTTAATTGTAATATCGTTAAACTATTATGCAGTTGCTTGTCCTGTCAAGCGCGTAGTAGATGTTTGCTTGGTTCTCACTATATACTGCGGTCCATCATTTAATTAGTGCTAACTTATTGCTGTGAAAAATAGATTTCTGCTTGCGGTGCTCGCGGTTTTATTGGCTATGATAGCTATTCAATCGGGCGCATCATTTGCCAAACAACTTTTCCCTATTGCGGGTCCAGAGGGCACAAGTGCGCTGCGCGTATTCTTTGCCGCCGCTATTTTGACCCTAATATTTAAGCCTTGGCGAGCACGCCTTTCACAAACGGGATGGCGAAACGTCATTATCTACGGTATGTGTCTTGGGGCTATGAATCTCGTTTTCTATTTTGCTATTGCCCGAATTCCTCTAGGTGTTGGCGTAGCGTTAGAATTTACAGGGCCTCTTGCCGTTGCGTTTTTCACAGCAAAGAACAAGCGAGATTTTTTGTGGGTACTGCTTGCCGTTGTGGGCATTTGCTTGCTTGCCCCTGATATTGGTACATCAGCAGAAAGCTTAGATCCCGTTGGCGTTGTTCTCGCGCTCATTGCAGGCGCATTTTGGGCTGGTTATATTGTTTTCGGGAATAAAACCGGCAATGAAGGCTCTGGCGGCGTAACGGTAACGCTTGGTATGTTGGTTGCCGCAGCGGGCATAATACCTATTGGAGCAATTAGCCAAGGCGCAGTGTTACTTACTCCATATGCACTTTTGATGGGGCTAGCAGTAGGCGTATTTTCTTCAGCTATTCCCTACACGCTAGAAATGCAGGCAATGCGCAATATGCCCAAGCAAACCTTTAGCATAATGATGAGCATGGAGCCTGCTATCGCGGCAATTGCTGCATTCATCATAATTGACGAGACGTTGACCCTTTCCCAATGGGCAGCGGTAGCGTTAGTGGTAATTGCGACTGCAGGTAGTTCTATGTCTCAAAGGCAAAAACAAGTAGAGACACTGTCTTAAACCGTATGTTGTGTAGCTAATAATGAAAAAAGCCGCCAGAAAAATCAGGCGGCTTTTTTCATTATTAACCATGTTTTGTAGCTACACACCACGGTTTAGTTAAAACTACTAGATATATTGATAGGCCTTTTCACGGCACGGTGGCGATTCATAATTTCATTAACCAAAATCTTCACTTGCCCTGCAATTCTTCGACATTTAAATCGCAACGTTGCAATGCCTTTTACGTGCTTTTTTCCCTGTGAACTAATGTACGACGCAGTGTGTAAAGGGCAGGGCAAACCGTAATGTTGACACCTATCTAACTGGATAAGAGGTGCTGGCTCTACCTGGTAAGCGTTTAGTGAATATTCTGCGTTGATGAATTTGTCTACAATGCCGATTTTGCCTGATTGAACAGCCTTAAGTAGCTTTTTGGCACCGCGAGGCCATAAAATATAGCCCGCTAGGCCCGAACGTCCTTGATAAAGACGTGTGATATTAACATCGTCAATTTGGGTGGTAGGTTGTCTTGCGACCAGCTTTCGTTGATTTTTCCCTCTTGCCTCCAAACTCAAAAAATCGATGTGATCTAAGCGGCTTATGTTATCTAATAATGTTAAAACGTCAGTAGATAAATAAGCGTCATCCTCAAGGATCATCATCGGTTCACCACGTGCTTCAACCATTTCCCACGCTTTTTTGTGATTGAAAAACACAGCAATCTCACAAAAGCTCATTGGTCTTTCCCAACTATCTTTAAAGCGCTCGTAATTTTCTTGATGAGAAGGACAGTCAGCAGAGAGCCTCTCGAACTCTAAGCCTAATTTGCTGAACTGCAGTTTTTGAAAAGCCAATCTATCCTTTGCTCTATCCAGATTGATGATGACCGTTTTAATACTCAAGACAACCTCACAGCTTATTGTTATTGTTGAAGCGTTCTAAAATAATCAACTAGGTTTTTTAGTATCAAAACCTAATACTACATTGCTTTTGCAAAAGAGAAAGCCCCTATCTTTTCAAATCATTAAAACGCCAGTTATCTGTGAGCAGAATAAAAAGTTTTTTGTTCGCTTTCTTTGATTACAACTATTATTTTAACTATTACGCTGAACAGTCAATGTCTCAAAAATAGAATAGGACAAATATGAAAGGGATAATTCATCTGAAATCTTCGGTTTCCTCCGCACTTGCTGCAGTTATGTTTTTTGCGGTTTTCATCGCGCAGCAAGCAATGGCGAATACCGCAAACCCAATGCATGCAACGCTTGATAGCTATTTAGCCTCATTGAGCGACAACGATAAAATGATGACTGCTGTTTACGTAACACTCAATGGCACACCTGTTTATGAGCATTATTCGGGGCTGGCATCGGTTGAAGACAATGTCCCACTATCGGCGCAAACACGGTTTCGTATTGGTTCAATAACAAAAACCTTTACTGCCGTGTTGGTGATGCAGTTAATTGAAGAAGGTAAACTGAAGTTAGAGACGCGATTGTCAACCTTCTTCCCTGAAGTACCCAATGCAGCTGACATTACCATTCAACACTTATTAAGCCATCGCTCAGGAATATTTAATTACACCAACGACCCTGAATACACGGGCTATATGACAACAGCGCTAACACAACAACAGCTGGTGTCGCGTATTCAAGCTTACGACCCACAGTTTAAACCTGGCAGTAAGCACCACTATTCTAATTCTAACTATGCGCTGTTAGGGTTTATTGTTGAATCATTTTACGAAAAACCATTGGCCTTTGTTATTGCTGACAAAATTGCAAAGCCGTTAAAACTTAATGACACCTATTTTGGCAATAGCATTGAGGTTGCTGAGAATGAAGCATCTTCTTATCGCTATAACAGCACGTGGGTAAAGCAACCGGAAACAGATATGAGCGTGCCGCATGGGGCTGGCGCTATCGTGTCTACTGCCAAAGATACCAACCATTTTTTTAATGCGCTGTTTGCAGGAAAATTGATATCGAAGCGTTCATTAAAAGCCATGATGAAGTTAGAAGACGGCTATGGCTTAGGCATGACAGCGGCACCGTTTAACGAAAAGCAGCTGTATGGTCACTTTGGCTCCATTGATGGTTTTGTGTCGGCGGCAGGCTATAACACTAAAGATGGACTAAATATGACGGTATTTAGCAATGCGGTTAACTATAACTTTAACAACGTGCTTATTGCAGTGCTTAGCAGTATGTATGGCTTACCCTTTGATGTACCAGACTTTTCATCAAAAGCGATCGAAGTAGATGAAGCTTCGTTACATGCATTTGAAGGTAAATTTGCAAGTAAACAGCTGCCGATAAAAATCTCGTTTTGGGTGGAGGATGGCAAGCTAATGAGCCAAGGAGAAGGGCAGAACCCATTTCCACTTGAAGCGTATTCTGAAACCGAGTTTCGCTTCGAATTAGCAGGTATTGTTATTAAGTTCGAAAAGCCTGATGGAACGTCCGGTCAATCAAACGCGTTTACACTTCACCAAGGCGGCGGAACATTCGCGTTTTCCCGAGTAAAGTAACTGAAGTGAGAGTTTAGAGCAGCTGAGAGAATACTCAGCTGCTATTTTTGAAGCCATTAGTTTAATTCTGCAGCCTTCGTTTTAACGCTCGCTTTTACGCTTTTTGATTTTCGCTTTTTCGGTTTGTATTTGTTGCTAAGCCAAATGGTAAACGGAACACCTATTAAGCTTGGCAACACCCAGCTGGCAATCTGGAGTGATGGAACCCCTTCAAATAATGTGCGCCCACCGAAAGCGAAAAATGCGGTATAGGCACCAATTCCAGAACCAATAATATGCCCAATATGCTGTGTAACCCACGTGCCGGGAACGATCTCTTTTTGAAATGCGTAGCGCACTATGCCAACCGCATTAAATAGTGCTATGGGCGCAAAAATACAGGTAAGTGTAATGCCATAGGTCACACCTTGATAAAGTGCCACTACTGCCACTACAAATAATAGGATTGGAAGCCACAGGTAGTTAATAGTGCGCAGCTTTGCTATATCTCGCTTAACGGCTAATACAGTTATAGCGTGTCTTATGTTGTTCCATACCAACAAGCTTAACATTAGTAAGAACGTATACTGGCCTCTAAGATGGGCGGTGAAATGTGCGGTGGATTCAAAGTGCTCTGGCACAGTGGGATAAATAGTAAGTGGTGCAATAAGCGCAATGGTTGAACTTATAACGCCACTAATGGATGTAAATAGCATTGCTTTTGCGTAGTAATCACCAAATTGTGAATGCACCTTACCGCCTTTTTTGGTGAGGGTAGGTACCCAGAAAAGAATGAGTGACAGTGCGCCTGCAACGATATGTGCGGCAACAATATAACCGTGAACTGATTGCATTATGTGCTCCTTATTGCAACGTCTGCAATTGAGTAAGTAATGCACTCATAGTGGTGTCTTTTGGAAAAGCGGATAAGTGCCAAAAGTCACCATTTAAAAAATGACTTTTGGCCTATGCATTAATTTACGTTTTTTGGCACAGTACAAAATCACATATTAAAAATATTGCAGTTAAAAACAATGTCGTTAAAAAAGTGCAGTTGATAACTTTCTGTTTTAAGGTGCTGTTTTAGATATGATTTTAACGACGTGCAAGAACGAATACGCTTTTTAGGAAAACAAAAAACAAATGAAAATATCTAAGCCCGCTCATTGGCTGGCACAGCTAGATGTGGAACGTGCATCCGCATGTATTACCTGGATGGTCATTAGCGGTTCAGCACTTTATTTCTTAGAGAAGCATTTCTCGCTTTTGCATTGGCGTACATTATCTGCCGGCTTAATTTTTCTTTTACTGGCCGTTTGTTTTGTCCTGTTAAGCAGTGAAAAACGAAGTAACTCCTCTAACTCATTTAGGCGCTTTGCTTTATTAGTAGTGATGTATGCACTTGCTATAGGCAGTCAGCTTGTAGTGCCGTATTCCTATTTAGCCATTTTCGTCGTTATTTGGTCGGCCATACTTCCCTATTATGTAACGTGGAAGCGTTGCTTGCTCTTATCGGTACCCATTGCAATTCCTACCGCGCTTATTCAGGCAAGCGTGTGGCAAGAGCACCAAGCGGTGTTAACTGGCGCGCTGTTTTGGACGTTTAATTTGTTTGCCATGATCATGTCTAATACCGCTATTAAAGAGGCAAGAGCCCGTGAAGATGCCGACGCATTAAACCGCCAGTTATCCAGTACGCAACAGCTTATGAAACAAGCACTTACGCAGGACGAGCGTTTGCGAATCGCGCGTAACATTCACGATGTGCTTGGTCATCACCTCACCGCACTTACTATTAATTTGCAGGTGGCGTCTAGAAAAGTAAGCATGCTAGAAGAGAAAGAATCGCAAGATATTAAGAAGCATGTTGAGCAGTCGCACAGTATTGCAAAGCTGCTGTTAAGTGACGTTAGAGAAGCGGTGTCGGATATTAGAGAAAATGCAGCTATTAACTTTTCCGAAGCTGTGCATGCCCTCGTTGAAGAATTACCAAGACCAAAGGTAGCGCTTCACATAGATGACAACCTGTCGCTAACCAACGTGAGCATTGCCGATTGCTTATTACGCTGTATGCAAGAAGCGCTTACCAACGTAATTAAACACAGCTCAGCGCCGTTCTTTGTTATATCGCTGCAACAACAAGAGGGTAGCTATTATCTGTGTATGCAAGATAGCCTTGGTCCTAGCGACCCAGAAGTACACTCTCCCAACCTTGAACTTAATCTTGAATCGGCAAACCATATCCATAGTGCTGTAGTTGCCCCCGGCAATGGTTTAAAAGGTATGCAAGAACGTGTATCAGTACTACACGGCCATATTGCTTGGCAGCAAAACAAAGATGGTTTTCGGATAGACATTCAAATACCGGAGGCAGAATGAAAACGCGTCTTGTACTAGTGGAAGATCAAATGTTAGTGCGGGAAGGGATTAAATCGCTTCTTGGTTTAGACGATAGTGTTGAAGTTATTGGCGAATATGAAAACGGTGAGCAGTTCATTGAAAGCGGAAGTGCAACGAATTGCGATGTCATTTTAATGGATATACGCATGCCCAAGCTTTCAGGTATTGAAACCCTTCACGCGCTTGCACAGAGAAACATTGCCACTCCTGTATTAATGCTTACTACGTTTGATGACCATGAACTGGTTAACAATGCAATGAAAGCAGGTGCGAAGGGATATTTATTGAAGGACGTATCATTAGACACGTTAATTGATACCATCGCGCAAATAAAAGAAGGTAAAACGCTTATTCAGCCTGCGGTAACAGAAAAAGTACTTCAAGGTTTAAAAGGGTTAAGCGTTGAGTTTGAGTCGTTTGAAAGCCCTGAACCACTGACTGAAAAAGAGACCGACATATTGCGTTTAATTGCAGCCGGTTATAGCAATAAAGAAATAGCAGACGCCAAGTTTAAATCTACCGGAACCATCAAAAATCAGGTTTCTTCTATCATGGCCAAACTTGGCGTTCGAGACAGAACCAGAGCGGTACTTAAAGCACTAGAGCAGGGGATTTTGTAAATACAAAAAGTAAAAACAAAAAAGGAGAGGCCATGCTTCTCCTTTTTTTATGGGATAAAGAAAGTAATTATTTATCCATATGTACAACAGAGCGAATACTCTCACCATTGTGCATCAAATCAAAGGCGCTATTAATATCACTAAGGCCCATGGTGTGCGTGATAAACTCTTGCAGACCAAAATCGCCATTTAGGTATTGTTCAACAATGCCTGGCAACTGCGAACGACCCTTAACGCCACCAAATGCGGTGCCTCGCCATACGCGGCCTGTTACTAGCTGGAATGGGCGGGTGGAAATTTCTTGTCCAGCACCGGCTACACCAATAATCACTGACTCGCCCCAGCCTTTGTGACAGCACTCAAGGGCAGATCGCATCACGTCGACATTCCCGATGCATTCGAAAGAGAAATCAACGCCGCCGTCTGTCATCTCTACAATTACTTCTTGAATAGGCTTATCGAATTCTTTTGGGTTAACCACGTCGGTTGCACCAAGCTGTTTCGCTAAATCGAATTTACTGTCGTTAATATCAATACCTATAATGCGACCTGCTCCCGCCATGCGTGCACCAATAATGGCAGATAAGCCAATACCGCCCAAGCCGAAAATAGCCACGCTGTCACCAGGCTGCACTTTTGCTGTGTTAAGCACAGCACCCATGCCGGTGGTAACACCGCAACCAAGCAGGCAAACTTCTTCAAGTGGTGCCGACTTATTTACTTTTGCCAATGATATTTCAGGCAGTACGGTGTATTCAGAAAATGTAGAACACCCCATGTAGTGATAAATAGGTTCGCCATCTTTCGAGAAGCGGCTGGTGCCGTCTGGCATTAGGCCTTTGCCTTGGGTTTCGCGCACTGCTTGGCACAAGTTAGTTTTGCCCGATGTACAGAACTTACACTCACCGCATTCTGCAGTGTAAAGTGGAATAACGTGGTCGCCAACTTCTACGCTGGTTACGCCTTCACCCACCATTTCAACAATACCACCGCCTTCATGGCCCAAAATAGAGGGGAACACGCCTTCAGGATCTTCGCCAGACAAGGTGAACGCGTCTGTATGGCAAACGCCAGATGCAACAATGCGAACCAACACTTCGCCTTTTTTCGGCAGCTCTACGTCTACCTCTTCCATTTTTAATGGTTCGCCTGGGCCCCATGCAACCGCAGCTTTTGACTTGATATGTGTTTGGCCGTCTTGCAGCGTATCTTTAAACGATGCCATGCAATAGCTCCTTTATTTTGTGTGTAGGTAATTTTAGAGAACAAAGTATAGGAGGCAGCAGAAATTAGATAAATACAGTTTTAGTAATTCATTTTTTCAAATATGTAATAATAAATGGTGGTTGAAGATAACGTGAACGGTATTCATTGCTGAGTGTGCGCTTTTTCTTTGTGTTGTCGCGGAAGCTTTTCAGCTAATAAAGCGAATAGAATAGAGGTTTGTAGGTAAATTAAATGCGCATTTTCTTCAGGGTTAAAAAGCATGGCATAACCCGCTTCAAGCATAAAAATGACGCAACACACATGCGGTCCATATCGTAAAACCTTTTTCATGCCATTCCCTTATTGATTGGTAAACATTAGAGAATGCTACAGCCAATAAGAGAGACGGAAAACTGTACTGAAGACCGTTTTTTGTATCGCTAAAGTTGATGCTGTAGGTATTGTGAGTGTGCATATACAGCTTCCAAGAAAACATAAAATATTAAGGTGATTGTTTGAAAGTGCTAGAAGGCATTGCAGAGTTCTGTGCTGTTGCAGAGGTGGGTAATTTTACTGGCGCTGCTACTAAGCTAGACACGTCAGTAGCCCAAGTGAGTCGAAAAGTGGCGGCGCTAGAAAAGCTACTGGGCGTAAAGCTACTGCATCGTACTACGCGAAGTGTCTCGCTTACGGAAGCTGGAAAAGTGTATTTTAACCAAGCGCATTTAGCACTAAAACAATTGGAAGACGCGCAGTTGTCAGTCAGTGCGCTTCAGCAGTCGCCACAAGGTTTAATAAAACTAACTGCCCCCGTGGCCTTTGGTGAAGCATTTATAGCACCGCTGCTGAATTCGTTTATGAAAACCTATTCCGGCATTAGTGTGCAGTGTACTTTCACTAACGACAAAATTGATATTGTCGACCAAGGGCTAGATTTGGCTATTCGAATAGGGGCACTTGAAGATTCAACGTTAGTTGCTAAAAAACTTGCGACTCGTCGTTTGTACGTGTGCGCAAGCCCAGGCTATTTTGAAGACAATACGCCTCCAGAAACACTGGAAGCGTTAAAGCATCACGCGTTATTGGTGGGGTCTCAGCCTTACTGGCGTTTCGTTGTTGAAGGCACAGCAAAAACCTTAGCAGTAAAAGGGCGGGTTAGATACAACAGTGGAAATGCGCTTCGAGCGGCGGCGCTCAGTGGGTTAGGTATCGCACAGTTACCCGGTTTTTATGTGCATAACGACCTAAAAAGTGGAAATTTGATAGAGGTACTACCAGCATACAAAGACAAGCAAGAAGCGATTTGGGCAGTCTTCCCTTCTAACCGCAATGTTGCGCCGAAAATACGTTTACTTATTGATTATCTTGCTAAATACATACTTGATGATAAGTAGAAGTAAGACAAAATTACCTGTTTTGTACCTTGATAAGCAATATTTTGCTTTTAATGTTTCATTTTCTGCAACACTGTGTGGTGAAAACTGCGGTTGACAGATAGACGTCTATACGGCAAATTGCATACATGAAAAAGATTCTACGCACTGGCACCACAATGATGTTTATTACCACCTTGAATAGGGCGGTCGGTGGCTAGTGCAAGTAAGCAAAAGACAACGAAAGCCCGCCTAACACAGAGCGGGCTTTTTTTTACTCACGTTTTAGCATGCGAAACCTTAAGGAGCAGCATATGAAAGTCTTAAAGTTTGGGGGTTCTTCTCTTGCCGATGCACCGCGCTATATGCGCGTGATGGAAATTAGCACGGCGACCCACCAAACCGACGGTGCTGCGGTTGTGCTGTCTGCCCCGAAAGGGGTAACGAATGCGCTATCACTACTGTGTGAACAAGCGGCCGCTGGTGACGATTTCCAACCTCTTTTCAATAAGCTTAACGACACGGTTACAGGTATTGCCAATCACCTAAACGAAACCCTTACAGGTTTTGCATATGATACCGTTGTTGCTTTTATCAATGATCATCTAAGCTTGCTTAAGCAGCACCTAGAAGGAATAAAGCTTCTTGGTGTGGCACCAGACAACGTGTCGGCGGGAATATTAAGTATTGGTGAGTACATCTCAGTCACACTTTTCAGCGAAATCTTATCTGCTAAAGGCGTGGCAAACCGTATTATCGACCCTGTGAAATACGTACTTGCCGAAGGCGACTATCTAGATAGCATTGCAGACGTAGCGTTAAGTAAAGCGCGATTCTCTGATGTACCGAATGACGGTAGTGAGCTGCTTGTTATGCCAGGCTTTGTTGCAGCAAATGAACAAGGTGAAAAGGTAACACTTGGGCGCAACGGTTCAGATTATTCAGCTGCCATTCTGGCTGCCTGTATTGATGCTAGCTGTTGTGAGATTTGGACAGACGTAGATGGTGTGTACAACGCCGATCCTAATCAGGTTGAGGGTGCCGTTTTACTTGATAAGTTAACGTATCAGGAGGCCATGGAGCTTTCTTACTTTGGTGCGAAAGTACTTCACCCTAAAACCATTGGCCCTATTGCGCAGCACCATATACCTTGCTTAATTCGCAACACGCTAAACCCCGCTGCGCCCGGTACGCTTATCAGTAATGAAAAAAGCGAAAAGTGGACGTCGGTAAAAGGCATTTCGCAGCTAGATAACGTAACTATGTTTAACGTTGCAGGCCCGGGCCTTAAAGGCATGGTTGGCATGGCAAGCCGTGTGTTTGAAGTAATGTCTAATGCGAATATCTCAATTAGTCTAATTACACAGTCATCGTCTGAATATTCAATTAGTTTTTGTATTCAAAGCAAAGACGCAAATCGCGCACTTACGCTTCTAGAAGATGCCTTTGCGCTTGAGTTACAAAACCAACTGCTCGACCCCATTGAAGTAAGGCACGACCTTGCCATTGTTACCCTTGTCGGCGACGGAATGCGCCAGGCAAAAGGGTTGGCAGCGCGTTTCTTTAACTCGTTAGCACAGGCCCGTGTGAACAATGTTGCTATTGCGCAAGGTTCGTCTGAGCGTTCAATTTCAACAGTTATAGAAAGCAAGCGTGCTAAGAAAGCCGTTAAAGTAATTCATCAGAATTTTTTCTCTGACCGCCATACCATCGACGTATTCCTAGTAGGGTGTGGCAATGTGGGCACTGAATTACTAGGTCAAATTGCTAAGCAGCAAGATGAGTTGTTAAAGCGCAATGTTCAGCTTCGTGTTTATGGTATTGCGAATAGCCGTAAGCTGTTGCTTAACAGTCAGGGCATAGATTTAAGTAGCGACTGGAAAGCAGCGCTAGATTCTGCCAGCGAAATGCTGAGCGTAGAGCGCCTTCATCAGTTTTCGAATGACAACAGTTTAGTGAACCCTGTTATTGTTGATTGTACTAGCCATGAAGCGATAGCGTCGCAGTATGTTGATATGATGGAAAATGGCTTTCACGTAGTAACGCCAAATAAAAAAGCAAATACCAGCGAAATGGCTTACTACAAGAAGCTTCGCAGAACAGCGCAGAACACTAACCGCCAGTACCTTTACGAGACGACGGTTGGTGCGGGTCTTCCGGTAATTGATAACTTGCAAAAGCTTTTCAGCGCAGGTGATGTACTGCATCGTTTTGAAGGTATTTTATCCGGCAGCTTGTCTTATGTGTTTGGCAAGCTGGAAGAGGGCATGAGTTTGTCTGAGGCTACACAAACCGCCAAGGATAACGGTTTTACTGAGCCTGACCCTCGCGATGACTTAAGTGGTATGGATGTAGCGAGGAAGCTGCTTATTATGGCAAGAGAGGCCGACTTGGCACTAGAACTTAGTGATATTGAAATAGAGTCGGTGTTACCAGTAGGGTTTGCTGAAGACTGCTCTATTGATGAGTTTATGCGTCAATTACCACAGTTAGATGCAGACTTTGCTGAAAAGGTGAAGTCTGCTCAGGCAGAAGGAAAAGTGCTTCGCTACATTGGTAGTATTGAAGATGGCAAATGCAAGGTGAGCATTCAGGCGGTGCCGGCAAGTAACCCGCTGTCACAGGTAAAAGATGGCGAAAACGCACTGGCTATAAATAGCGACTACTACAACCCTATTCCATACGTTATTCGTGGATATGGTGCAGGTGGTACGGTAACCGCGGCGGGTGTATTCGCCGATATTCTTCGTACAATGCCGTGGAAACAAATGGCGCACTAAGCGCTTATTTAACAGATTTATATAGCAGTTTAATGCAGTAGTTAAAAATAATAGGTAGCGCAGTAATGAAAGCACTAAAGGCCTATGCGCCTGCATCTATCGGAAATGTCAGCCTTGGCTTTGACGTACTGGGCGCAGCGCTTGCCCCAGTTGACGGGAGCAAGCTTGGTGACGAAGTTGAAATACAGGCCGCAGATACATTTTCACTAGAGGTTACCGGCCCGTTCGCGCACAAACTGCCCGGTGATCTAAGCAGTAACATTGTTACTAAGTGCTACCATTTCTTTTGCGAAGAAATGCAAAAGGCTGGCAGGGCCGCATCGCCAGTTGCACTTACGCTGCATAAGAACTTACCCATCGGTAGCGGTTTAGGTTCAAGCGCTAGCTCTATTGTTGCGGCATTTACTGCCCTTAATGCGTATTTCGATAATCCCTTCGATAAAGACACGCTTTTAACTATGATGGGCGAGCTTGAAGGGCAAATAAGCGGAAGCGTGCACTACGACAATGTTGCGCCATGTTACTTAGGTGGTATGACGTTAATGACGGGAGCGCCCAGCCCTTTAACGCTGTCGCTGCCGCTGAATGATGACTGGTATTATGCCATTTGTTATTCAGGAATAAGCGTTTCAACGGCAGCGGCGCGCGACATTCTGCCCAAGCAGGTAGACATGGCTACTGCACTGACGTTTGGCCGTCAGTTAGGCGTATTTGTGCATGCATTACATGCAAAAGACTTCGCGCTTGCGGCATCGGTAATGAATGATGTTATTGCCGAACCTTATCGCAAGTCTTTGCTACCGGGTTTTGACGAAGCACGCGCATTCAGTGAGAAAGTGGGTGCGTTAGCATTTGGTATTTCGGGGTCAGGGCCTACCGTTTTCGCGGTATGCTCATCGAAAGCGCAGGCCGAAGAAGTGTCGGCATACCTTTCAAAGCACTATGTGCAAAACGAGGATGGCTTTAGCCACGTGTGCCAAATACCAAAAGCAGGTACGCAGGTGGCTGTGCAATAAAGCACTTATCAATGCGAAAGTGAGAAACGTAAAAAAATATAGAAAGGCTTAAGCAATGCCATGCTTACAGACCGAGTAAAAAGGGTAACAGCAAGTGGAATTAGTAAATTTAAAAGATTCATCAGACACGGCAAGCTTTGCTGAAGCAGTAAAGCGTGGTTTAGGTAAAAACCAAGGTTTGTACTTTCCAGAGCATATTCCAACGCTTAGCGATATAGATGCCTTGCTAGAAAAGCCTTTTGTTGAGCGCAGTATTGAAGTACTTCGAGCTTTAATAGGTGACGAGCTAAATGATGGTGAATTAGACGCCATTGTAAAATCGGCATTTGCTTTCGGTGCGCCAGTAGAACAAGTTACCGACAACGTATATTCACTTGAACTATTTCACGGCCCAACCCTCGCCTTTAAAGACTTTGGTGGCCGCTTTATGGCGCAAACTTTGTCGCGTATTAGTGAAGGGAAGCCCATCACCATTCTTACTGCAACGTCAGGTGATACAGGCGCAGCGGTAGCGCATGCTTTTCACGGTATTGATAACATCAACGTAGTAATTTTGTTTCCTAAGGGCAAAATAAGCGCGCTACAAGAGAAACTGTTCACCACCCTTGGTGGCAATATTCATACTGTTGCCATTGAATCTGACTTTGATGCTTGCCAGGCGTTGGTTAAAACCGCATTTGACGATCCTGATGTGCGAGAAGGGCTGCATTTAAACTCAGCAAACTCAATTAATATAAGCCGACTGTTAGCGCAAGTATGTTACTACTTTGAAGCGTTTAGTCAGTTGCCAAAAGATAAACGCGATCAGCTTGTGGTGTCTGTACCAAGCGGTAACTTTGGTAATTTAACGGCGGGCATGATAGCCAAAGCGTTAGGCCTGCCAATTAAACGTTTCATAGCAGCAACCAATTTAAACGACACGGTTCCTCGCTATTTAAAAACTGGCGAATGGGCACCAAAATCAACCGTAGCTACAATGTCTAATGCTATGGATGTAAGTCAACCGAACAATTGGCCGAGAATAGAAGCACTTATAGAGCGTGGCTACATCGACAAAGCATGTTTAAAAGGCGAAATGGTTGATGAGGAATATACACAACTAGCTATGCGTCAATTAGCGCAGCACGGCTATGTAAGTGAGCCTCACGCCGCCATCGCATATCGTGCAGTAAGCCACGATTTAGAAGATGGTGAAATAGGCTTGTTCCTTGGAACAGCGCACCCTGCGAAATTTAGAGAAACTGTTGAAAACGTGCTTGGAAACCCTATTAGCCTACCCAAAGCGTTGGCCGATGTGGCGGGCGAGGACAGCTTGGCGGTAGACCTTCCTGCTTCGTATGACGCGCTTAAGCAGCACATGATGGAACTGCTGAAAGCATGAGTCTAAATGAGACAATGGAAGAAGGTAGTGGTGAAGTAGTAACATGGCAAGATGCGCTTGGCGAAGAAAAGCAGCAAGCGTATTTTGTTGATTTACTTGCGCGAATAGAGGCAGAGCGCGCAGGGGGAAAAACTATTTATCCGCCTAAAAGTGACGTATTTAATGCACTGTCTTTAACGCCACTTAATGAAGTTAAAGTCGTTATTCTTGGGCAAGACCCTTACCACGGTCCTAACCAAGCCCATGGTTTGGCGTTTTCTGTATTACCCGGGGTAAAAGTACCGCCTTCACTAGTCAATATATACAAAGAGCTAGCCGAAGATATTGAAGGGTTCAACATACCTGAACACGGTACATTAACCGCTTGGGCACAGCAGGGCGTGTTGTTATTAAATACGGTATTAACTGTAGAGCAGGGCAATGCAAACAGTCACGCTAAGTGGGGCTGGGAGCGCTTTACAGATAAAGTAATATCGGCTGTAAACGCACACTGTGAAAACGTTGTGTTTTTACTTTGGGGTGGACACGCACAAAAGAAGGGCAAACACATTAATCGTGAAAAACATCACGTGATAAGTGGTCCGCACCCGTCACCGCTTTCTGCCTATCGCGGTTTTTTTGGCTGTAAGCACTTTAGCCAAACTAACGCTTACCTGTCAGCAACTGGACAAACGCCCATAAACTGGCAAGTATAACGTTCGTAAGGCCTAGAAAGTAAAAAGGCTGCCTGAGTGTTCAGGCAGCCTTCTTGTTATCTTTCCAGTGTTTCTAGCTCATACTCGAACCCACAATCGAGTTCGGCAAGTTCTTTTTCTAATTTGTAGCGATCTTGTAGCGCTTCGATTTCTCTCCACTTACGTTTTTTGCTTTTGGTTTTAGCTGGGCTTGCTTCGATGTCTAACATGGCAAATAGATCTGACTTATCCACTGGGATCTCCTTTTTATACCACTACAACTAATACAGAGCTTTTTATAAATTTCCCTCTGTACAATTTTGTATCACAGCCGCCACTAAAATAAAATAGTTAAATTTACCTTTTATTAACAAATTGTGACGATATGATGACAAAGGCAAGGTATTAGCAGGGTGTTCAGTCTATAAACAAAAATGCTATGTAATTGATAGTATTTGTATTGTTTGTGAACAAAATTGTGTTGTGTGTTAGTAAATGCAGTCTGTCGTTATGCGCTTAATTAACATCAACATAAAAAAAACGGCCATCTTTAATTTGTTTAAAAGATGACCGTTCAGTTTGTTTTTGCACCAAATGAGCAAATTTAATTTGCCTCAAATTCCTTATTTTGGTGCATTCGCTGCTCTGAATTTAGCAATCAATTGTTGAGTAGAAGCGTCAAAGCTGTCTTTGTCTGCTTCACCTTGAATGCCTGCAAGCACTTGGTTTCCTAGTACTTTACCTAACTCAACGCCCCATTGGTCGAAAGAGTTTAGGTTCCAGATAACACCCTGAACGAATACCTTATGCTCATACATTGCAACCAGCGCGCCAAGAATTTTTGGCGTTAGGCTATCGAATAAAAATGTATTACTAGGCTTGTTACCAGGCATAGTTTTGTGCGCAGCAAGGCGCTTGCGCTCAGCATCATCAAACCCTTTTCCTTCAAGGTCTGCATAACATTCCTCGAAGGTTTTACCTTGCATTAGTGCCTGTGTTTGACCAAAGCAGTTAGATGCAAGCATGGCGTGGTGCGTGTCGTCTTGGTTTGGCACATTAAGTGGCAGCATAAAATCAGCAGGTATAACGCCAGAGCCTTGGTGAATTAGCTGGTGGAAACTATGTTGACCGTTGGTACCTTCACTTCCCCAAATGATAGGGCCGGTAGGATAGTCTACGTTATCGCCATCTTGGGTCACTTCTTTGCCGTTACTTTCCATATCAAGCTGTTGCACGTATGCAGGTAGGCCGCGCAGATAGTGATAGTAAGGTAAAAGTACGTGAGATTGTGCATCAAAGAAACTACGATACCACACACCCAAAACGGCAAGTAACACAGGCATGTTTTGTTCAAGCGGTGCGGTAGTGAAATGCGTATCCATTTCAAACGCGCCTTCTAGCAAGCCTTTAAAATTCTCAAAACCCAGTGCCAGTGAAATGGGTAGACCAATAGCAGACCACAGTGAATAGCGGCCACCCACCCAGTCCCACATTGGAAATATATTGTCAGCGTCAATACCAAATTCAGTAGCGGCTTTAACGTTCGACGACACCGCAACGAAGTGTTTTGCAATATCGCTTTGTGTGCCACCTGACTTCAAGAACCAGTCTTTCGCTGTCATTGTGTTTTGCAGCGTTTCTTGTGTAGAAAACGATTTTGAAGACATAACTACCAATGTTTCTTCAAAATCTACGCTAGAAAGCACATCGTGGATATGGCAGCCATCAACGTTTGCTACAAAGTGCACTTTAACGCTATCAACCGTGTGCGGCTTAAGTGCCTCGGTCATTATTTTGGGGCCAAGGAAAGAGCCTCCAATACCAATTGCCACAATGTGTTTAATTGGTTTACCCGTATAACCTTTATGCTCGCCGTTATGTACAGAAGCGGTAAACGCTTCTATTTTGTCTAACGTTGCGCGTACCTCTGGCATAACATCTTCGCCATCAACCACAACCTTGCGATCAGAAAAGTTGCGAAGCGCGGTATGAAGTACAGCGCGGCCTTCTGTTGAGTTAATCTGCTCGCCTGCGAACATGGCATCGCGTAGCCCTTCAACGTTACACGCACGTGCAAGGTTAAACAAACCGTCCAACGCGTCTTTTGAAACACGGTTTTTGGAGTAATCTAAGTAGATTCCACACGCCTCAAGCTGCATTTCGTCAGCGCGATTTGGATTATCTGCAAACCAGTCACGCATGTGTGCAGTTTTAATAGACTGCGCAATCTCGCCCAGCTTTTTATATTCTGGTAATGACGTTAAAACACTCATGGTGCAATTCTTTCCTTCTGCTTTTGGGTTTAGAAGCTTCGAATAATTCGCTTGCGCTTATGCGCTAAGCTTTTCGCGAAGCATTACTTCAAGCTTGTCTTGGTCTGCAGCGAAGTTTCTAATACCTTCTGATAGCTTTTCAGTGGCCATGGCATCTTGGTTCATTTCCCAGCGGAATTGGCTTTCAGTTAAGCGCTCGCCAGGAGTTTTAGTTGCACCATTGTCTTTTAATTTAACTTCAAGCTCGCCCGTTTCGTTAGCAAGCTCTTCTAAAAGGGCTGGGCTAATAGTAAGACGGTCGCAACCTGCTAAAGCCTGAATTTCACCGATGTTTCTAAAGCTTGCGCCCATAACAACCGTCTTATAACCGTGCTCTTTGTAGAAGTTATAAATTTTAGTTACTGATACTACACCTGGATCTTCGTCAGATGCGTAAGACTCTTTACCTGTAGCCTTTTTGTACCAATCAAGAATACGGCCTACGAAAGGAGAGATAAGGTATACGCCGGCTTCTGCACACGCTTGTGCTTGAGCAAAACTGAAAAGAAGCGTTAAGTTACACTGAATGCCTTTTTTCTCTAGCTCTTCAGCAGCCTGAATGCCTTCCCACGTAGACGCAATCTTAATAAGAATACGTGACTTATCGATGCCAGCATCTTGATATAGCTGAACTAAACGTTCTGCTTTTTCAATTGTTGCGGCTTTGTCGAAAGAAAGGCGCGCATCAACTTCGGTAGAAATACGACCTGGAATAGTACCTGAAATCTCTTTGCCAATTGCGACGGCAAGTTTATCAGCAGCATCTGTAAGTTGTTGATCTGCATCGTTAGACTGCAGCTTAGCCCAAGCAACTGCGTCGTCGATAAGGCTAGCGTACTGAGGAAGGCTAGCGGCTTTTAGCAATAGTGAAGGGTTAGTAGTAGCGTCTACAGGTTGATACTTTTTAATTGCATCAATGTCGCCGGTATCTGCAACAACGGTAGTAATATCACGTAATGAAGCTAGCTGATTGCTCATAGTTCTCTCTATTCTTTATTTCAGTAATTTTTTCAATTTCTACATTCTAGTGCAGGTTGCACCAGAAGCTTTGGATAGCGCGCCTTAAATGCTCGCTTTTATTGTTGGTTCGCTACTGCGTTGTAGGGTTGCGCAGCTTGATAGGATCATTCATATCTGGAATGCCCTATTTATACCAAACCCACCCAAGTTATGGAATGGTACACAGGCAAAATAACTGCTAATCGGATTTCTCTGTTAAGCCAATTTATGTCTTTCTTATGCCATTTTGATGTTTGAATCGTATCAAGTGGTACAATAGCGCCGTACCGAACTAAGGAGTTGAAATGTTAGTTGTAGTTTCCCCAGCAAAAAATCTCGATTTTGAAAGCAGCATACCAGTAAGCGACTTTTCCCAACCTGCTATGCTTGAAGACACCGATCGTTTAATGGAAGTATGTAGAACGCTATCTCCTGCAGACTTGTCTTCATTAATGAAAATAAGTGACAAACTGGCTACGCTTAACGCCAATCGATTTGCTGAGTTTACTACACCATTTACTACCGATAATGCGCGCCAAGCTATGTATGCGTTCAATGGCGATGTATATACAGGGCTGGACGCCTACACGTTAAGTGAAGACTCGGTAGCGTATGCACAAAACCATTTAAGAATATTATCTGGATTGTACGGTCTTCTGCGCCCGCTTGATTTAATGCAAGCATACCGTTTAGAGATGGGCACAAAGCTAGCGAACCCTGATGGTAAAGATCTTTACGCATTTTGGGACGATCGCATTACGCAAGTGCTGAATGATGCAATGGAAGAGCAAGGCGATAACGTTTTGGTGAACCTAGCGTCGAATGAATACTTTAAAGCGGTTAAGAAAAAGCAGCTTAACGGTATGGTAATTACGCCAACATTCAAAGACTGCAAAAACGGACAATATAAAATCATAAGCTTCTTCGCCAAAAAAGCGCGCGGCCTAATGGCGCGATATATTATCGAAAATCGTGTTGAAGATGTTGAAGGATTGAAAGCGTTCGACGTAGACGGTTATGTGTTCAGCGAAGAGCAAAGCTCGTCAACAGAATTGGTTTTTCTTAGAAACCAAGAAGCGTAGCTTGAACGCAAATCGCTGTTCTGGCAATAACGTTAAACTGCCCATGTGTTTGCCTCAGAAAATTCTGAGGCAAACACCATTAATAATACATTAGCGAGCTATATATTTTCCGTGTGACAGATGTGCAGTGTGCTAAACTTCCTGTGGTAAGTGTATTGTGATGCAGCACGATTTAAGTGCTACACACTCGCTTAATTCACCACACACTATCTACAACATAGCGGAATTACCCATTGAGCATACTCGTTCGTAACCTACCTAAAATCTTTGTTAAAGACGACCTTGAAGACCTATTTTTTGAATTCGGTACTATCGTTTCGTGCGACCTTGTAATGGACGACACGACGGGTATGTCGAAAGGGGTTGGTTTTGTTGAAATGAGCAGCCAAGACGAAACCGATAACGCCATAAAAGCATTAAATGCGAAAGTAATAAACGGTAAAAAAATTCGCGTTAAGTGGTCGAATCAGGAGAAGAAACAAGCTGCTGTCGCCGAGCTTGAACCTGCTGCAACCAGAGAAATACCTGGCGACGTTTGGGCAAACGCACCAGGCGCGGCAAATAAGCCTAGCGACGAAGGCGAATAGGTTTTCGCCTTCAATACGCCATGTTTGGCTGGTGGCTCTACGTTTTTAACTTCCAGCTTTTAACTCTTAGCCCTTAGTTTTTGGGCCCCAAATTTCTTCTAAACGCTGGTCACGACCACAGTTCCAACGATAAAACTTATAGCGAACGGGGCTTTTTTTGTAAAAGTCCTGATGACCTATTTCTTTTCCTTTAATAGGGTAAAACGTAGAAGCCGGTAAAATGGGCGTCACTACTGTCTTGTCGGGAAATTGTTCTACAACGGCGCGTTTAGTTGCTTCTGCGATTTTACGCTCTTGTTCGTTTGCCACGAATATGGCGCTTAGGTAACTTGGGCCTTTATCACAAAACTGACCCCTGTCATCAAAAGGGTCGATGTTTACCCAGTAATGATCGAGAATATCTTTGTACGAAAGCTTATCGCCATTGTAGGTAATTTTAACCGCTTCATAATGGCCTTTATGGTTTCCGTTATAGGTAGGGTTTGGGGCTGTTCCGCCAGTAAAGCCAGAAACTACGTCGGTAACACCCTCTAGCTTTTCAAAATCTGCTTCCATGCACCAAAAGCAGCCACCTGCCAGCACCGCTTCATCTGCAATCGCTTGCGGTGAAAAAAATGAGGTTAAGAGCGATGAAGATAGTGCGGTGATAAGCAACGCCGATGCGGATGCCGATACTGATAATTGCCTAGCGTTTAACTGCTTATTACTTGAGGCTTTTTGCTTCAAAAACGCTAAAGAGCGCGTAGACGCGCTGGTAAGATATTTAACGACAACTGATTTCATTATTTATCCTTTCGTGTGCAGGCCAATTGGCTTACCTTTTACTGAGAGTTAAGCGTCTGATATTTCTATACGGTTCATGATAAAAGACCGGGTTACATCGCAAATTATTCCTACCAATAGCAATAAGCCCTAAAACATGGGCTAGACGCTAGCTACGAAAAAAATGGTAACAAACTCTTTGTGGCACTTTTTGCCTATTCGTCTTACAGTTAGGTCACATTGAAATAGTAAAGAGCAAGGGTATGTATACACTTTACGGCTATCCGAAAACGCGCTCAGTTCGCGTAGCTTGGGCCTTAGAAGAGCTTGGTTTACCTTACGAGTACAGCGTTGTTGATTTAAAGGCTGGCCAGCATTTAACTGAAGAATTCAAAACTATTAGTGCTGCTTCAAAAATTCCTGCTTTAGACACGCCAGAAGGCATACTTACTGAATCGGCTGCTATTGTCACGTTTCTTGCCGAGCGTCACGGAATGCATGAATTTATTCCAGAACCAGGCAGTTTTGCGCGCGCAAAATACGAAGAAATGATGGTGTTTTTAACAAACGAGTTAGAACAGCCTATCTGGAATATTGCCAAGCATTCTTTTGCTCTACCTGAAGCGCAACGTATACCTGCTATGCGAGAAACTGGCGCGTGGGAATTTCAGCGGGCGTTAAAGGTATTCTCAACAATGTTGGGTAATAACGAATTTGTATGCGGCAACATGTTTACTATGGCTGACGTTATTGCTGGGCATATTTTGGCGTGGGCGAAGGGTGCAAAACAAGAAATACCGCATGACAACGTAAAAGCTTACGCCGAGCGAGTGCTTGCAAGAGAAGCTTACGAAAAGGCGTGGCGCGGTGAAATGGCACACCTGCCTCCACAAGAATAAATTAGATATAAACGTTTCATAACAAATACAAAATAACGACAGAGAGCTTTTAAAAAGCTCATTTCAAAGGAAATAAAATGAAAGCATTCAAAACACTTATGTTAAGTGGTGCAGTGGCGTTAGCACTGGGAACGGGAAGCTTTATAGCGCACGCACACAATCATGCAGAGGCCGAAACAACCGTAAAAAAAGTATCTGAAACAGAGCACGATAAGTTGTTTGCCATATTTGCTGCCGCCGATGAGCGCAATATTGCATTAAACCCAGTAATGGCAATTTTTCGCGGTGATATGCGTTTTGCTGACAGACTAGGCGACTTCTTGACAGATTCACACGCACTGGCGAGCAAAACTGCGGTGCAGCTTAATTTGTCTGAATTGAAACAAATCGACAGAAGTAAGCTAAGCGATACTGACAAGCTGGCTTACGATGTATTTAAGTATAATCAAGAACGCTCGCTTAAAATGTCAACTGATGAAATATCGGCGTTAACGGAAGTGCGTCCAGTTAATCATTTCAGTGGTTTTCATACGTTCTACCCATCGTTTGCAAGCGGAAAGGGCGCAGCACCTTTTAAGACTATCGAAGACTACGAAAATAACCTTTCACGCCATAAAGACTATATCGCTATATCTGAGCGCGCTATTGGTAAATTCCGTGAAGGTATGGAGTCGGGTGTACTTGAGACTAAGTTGACTATCGACCGCGTTATCAAACAGTTTGATACACAGTTAGCTATTCCAATTAAAGAGTCGCAATTCTGGGGGCCTATTAACATGTTCCCAGAAGAATTTTCAGACCAAGAAAAAGCACGCTTAACCGCTGATTATGAAAAAGCAACGCAAGACATTTACGATGCGACTACACGCATGCGTGACTTCTTACGTGACGAGTACTTGCCTGTAGCACGGGAAAGCATTGGCCTTAGCGATATGAAAGGCGGCGCAAAGCTCTATCAGTTAATGGTTGAAGGTTCTACAACGCTGCCAATGACGCCAGATGAACTGCATAACTTAGGCCTTAAAGAAGTTAAGCGTATTAAAAACGATATGCTTGAGATAAAAGACGAAGTTAAGTTTGAAGGCACGTTGAACGAGTTTTTCGACTATGTGCGCACCGACCCGCAGTTTAAGCCTGAAAGTCGCGAAGCACTTACCGAAAGTTACTATCGCATTGGTCGTGAGGTTGACGAGAAAATTGACCAATACTTCTCGCTATTGCCAAAGTCTGAGCTTGAGATTAAACCTTACGACCCTGCCATTGAGCAGTTTAGTGCAGGTGGCTCTTATCAACCGGGTACACCTGACGGCTCACGTCCAGGTACGTTCTACTTTAACGCTTACGACTTACCAAGCCGTTTAACTACCGGTAATGTAACGTTGTATCTTCATGAAGGTGCGCCGGGTCATCACTTCCAAGTAAGTTTGGCACAAGAAAACGAAGCGCTGCCATCGTTTATGCGTTTTAGTTTCTTACCTGCGTTTGGAGAAGGTTGGGCTCTGTATTCAGAAACCTTGGGTTACGAAATGGGCTTTTTTGATAACCCATGGAATCGCTATGGTACGCTGCAAGACGAACAGCTGCGTGCAATGCGTTTAGTGGTTGATACGGGCATTCATGCGAAAGGTTGGACACGCGAGCAAGCCATCGACTTTATGCTTGATAATTCAGGTATGACGCGTACAGAAGTGGTTGCGGAAGTAGAGCGTTACATCGCTATACCTTCACAAGCGTTATCGTACAAAGTAGGTGCACTTAAAATCCAAGAGCTTCGTGCACGCGCCGAGAAAGCATTGGGCGAACAGTTTGATATTCGTGAATTCCACGCGCAAATATTAAACACGGGCGGTATACCAATGGCTATCTTGGAACAAAAAATTGACCGTTGGATTGCAAGCCAAAAAAGCTAACGTTTAAAGGTAAACAAAAGCGACATTTTCAGTTTAGCCATAGCGCTAACATAGCAATAAAGAGCCAGTAAGTGGTCACTACTTCTGGCTTTTTTGTTTTTGCGATTAATTGCAGTGATATTGTCATAGTAGTTCACTACAGTAGCATTTGAACATTAATTGCACATATCTGTATTGTTTGCACGGGGAGACAATAACGTGTCACTAGGGTTATTTTCGTTAAGTTTATCAGTTAAAGATATTGTTAAATCTAAAGCATTTTATGAAGCGCTGGGCTTTGAAGCTATGCCGTCTTGTGGCTCTATTGAAGACAAATGGCTAATGATGAAAAGCGGCAACACCATGATTGGTTTATTTGAAGGCATGTTTGAAGACAACATTATGACCTTTAACCCAGATGACGTGCGTGCGCTTCAAGCTAAATTTGTAGAGCAAAATATTGCCATTGAAGTGCCTGTGAAAGGCGATAGCGGCCCCGGTCATCTTGTGGTTAAAGATCCAGACGGCAACGCTATCATGTTTGATCAGTTTTAAATTTTAGCCGCCAGCTCAGCACCTTGTCGAATAGCGCGTTTAGCATCAAGTTCTGCTGCTACATCTGCACCACCAATAATATGTACCGTCATACCAGCCTCTTCTAGAGGCTGTTGTAGCGGCTTGAAAGGCTCTTGGCCAGCACACACTATCACGTTATCAACAGGCAGCACTTTTGGGGTGTCGTTAATCAACACGTGCAGGCCTTCGTCATCTACTTTTTCATAGCTTACACCATTTATCATTTGTACGTTGTGGTGCTTAAGTGACTGACGGTGGATCCAGCCGGTGGTTTTACCCAGCCCTTTACCTACTTTAGACGTTTTACGCTGTAGTAAGTACACTTCACGGGAAGAAGGTTCAATATGCTTTTCTTTTAACGCACCTGGCGTGGTGTACTCGGTATCTATGCCCCAATGTGCCAACCATTTCTCTTTGTTTTCTGCCAAACTTTCGTGCTCAACCAAAAACTCGGCTACGTCAAATCCAATGCCGCCAGCGCCAATAATGGCGACTTTCTGGCCTACAGGTTTATGGTCGCGAAGTACCTCAAGGTAACTCATTACTTTTGGATGGTCGTGCCCTTCTATAGTAAGTTCGCGAGGCTTAATACCCGTTGCTAGCACAACATCATCAAACCCTTGGCTTTTGAGGGCATCGGCGGTTACTTCGGTGTTGAGGTGTACGTTAACGCCTGTGCGCTCCAATTGGTTTTTAAAATAGCGTAGCGTTTCGTAAAACTCTTCTTTGCCAGGCACTTGTTTAGCGTAATTGAACTGCCCACCAAGCTCCGACGCTTTGTCGAACAAATGCACTTCATGGCCACGGTCAGCTGCGTACATTGAAAATGCGAGCCCGGCAGGGCCAGCGCCCACAACAGCCAGTTTCTTTTTGGTTGTGGTGGGCGTAAAAGTAAGTTCCGTTTCATAGCAGGCTTGCGGGTTAACCAAACAACTTGCGCGTTTTTGCTCAAACGCGTGATCTAAGCAAGCTTGGTTACACGCAATACAGGTATTGATAAGCGCAGATTCATTGCGCATAGCTTTAGTCACAAAGTGAGCATCGGCAAGGAAAGGGCGCGCCATTGATACCATGTCGGCATGACCTTCTGACAGCACAGACTCTGCTACCTCAGGCGTGTTGATACGGTTTGTGGTAACTAGTGGTAGCGACACTTCTTTTTTCATGCGCTTGGTTATCCACGTAAAAGCCGCGCGTGGTACCGATGTAGAAATGGTAGGTACTCTTGCTTCATGCCAACCAATACCGGTATTAATTAGCGTTGCGCCTGCTTTTTCAATTTCTTTTGCTAAGTAAACCACTTCATCCCATTCAGCGCCGCCTTCAACTAAATCTAGCATAGACAGGCGATAGATAATAATGAAGTTAGTACCCACTTTCTCACGTATGCCTTTCACTATCTCTACTGCTAGGCGAGCGCGGTTTTCTAAACTGCCACCCCATTCATCAGTGCGGAGGTTGGTACGCTTACAGAAAAACTGATTAATTAAATAGCCTTCCGAGCCCATTACTTCAACGCCGTCGTACCCTGCTTTTTGCGCAAGGCTAGCACAGCGAATGTAGTCTTTGATGGTGCCTCGTACGCCACGCGATGAAAGCTCACGAGGTTTAAAAGGCGTTATTGGCGACTTCATCGGTGAAGCAGATACAGCAAGAGGGTGATACCCGTAGCGGCCAGAATGCAGAATTTGCATACATATTTTGCCACCTTCTGCATGCACCGCGTCGGTAATGACCTTGTGTTTCTTAGCGTGTGCTGAGCGAGTCATGCGGCCTGCAAACGGTGCAACCCACCCTGAAATGTTGGGGCTAATACCACCGGTAACAATTAGGCCAACGCCGCCTTTTGCGCGCTCGGCGTAAAACGCTGCAAGCTTACTAAACCCACCTTTCTCTTCTTCAAGGCCTAAGTGCATCGAACCCATTAGCGTTCTATTGCGCAGAGTGGTGAAACCAAGGTCTAACGGTTCAAGTAGATGTGGGAAAGGGGTAGCCATGAGTCACTCTCTTTTTAATTTTTTTATTTTTACGAATAATAGGGCACATGTGAGCAAGTTAACTTGCCCGACCAGTTGGAATAATTATTTACTACGGTACGTCGTTGGTAAAGCAAAGTATCTATTTTTTTGAATAAAACCGTTAGCAAATAAAAAAGGCCATACAACAGTATGACCTTTTCCCATGATGATATTCTTAGGTGTCGTATATGACAGCAGTTAGATAGCAGGACTATTCGTCCACATACATTTTCTGCTGGAATTTTAGTGTTTGTTGGCTGTTGCCTTTTTTCACATCTATTTCGAAACGGAAGGTTTCTTGGTCGCGAAATGGCAAAGAAGCCAAGTAGTAAATAGCGTCGCCATCTTCCACCTTTTTGAAGGTAAGCTTGCGCGTATTACCCAGTAAATTTCTAGCAACGCCAGACACATCCGCACGCTGTGCTTTGGTCGTGTTTTTGTCTAACACCGATATATTTACCAGTGCGTTAAACTTACTTCGCACAATACCGTAACGAGCCGCTACTTCAGGCGTAAGAAACGGTGTACCCACCACCATGTAATGTACGTCCCATTCACCCAATGTTTTCTTTTGCTCGGCAAGTGCGCCACTGCTTATTATCGACAAAAGCACCGTCGCAAATGTTAACCACACTGCATTTAATTTTTTCATATCCACTTACTCTTTTACCTACGTAATTACTCATGCAATTACACATGCAATTACTTATGCATACCCCGGGCTCTGTGCACGACGAGCTTGCGGCTGTCGTGCATGAGCTATTGCCTTTACCTTAATTACATAGGAACAAAGTCTTGGATCAGCAGCTGTAAAAACTGTAATGCAATGATGGCAATCAGTACTGATAAGTCTAGGCCACCTAATGGTGGAATAACTCTGCGGATAGGTGCTAAGAATGGCTCGGTTAGCTGATGCAGCACATAGTCTACCGGAGAACGCCCCTGTGATACCCAGCTTAATATTGCGCGCAACAATAGAACCCAGAACATTAATGAAAGGGTTTCTTTTATTACGCCCATTACCGATAAAATGGCAATGCCAATGGGGTTTAAGTTGCCACCAAACATCAGCCCTAACGTAATGAGCTTAAGTGCGCATACGGCAACGGCTAATACGAAGGTGGCAGTGTCGAAGCGTCCAATAGAAGGAATAACACGGCGCAACGGGCCAACAATAGGGTGGGTTGCTTTTACTACAAATTGACTTAATGGGTTGTAGAAGTCGGCCTGCACCATTTGAAGCCAAAGGCGCAGTATCACCACCATTAAGTAAAGGCTGAATAAGGTATCAACCAAAAATACCGTTGCGTTCATGTTTTGAATTTCCTAAAACGTTAAAGCTGTTTTGCCATTTCTTCGGCGCGGGCCACAGCAGCTCGCATCGATTTACTTACAATGTCTTTCAACCCTTGGTCGATAAACGTGTTAACCGCTTCAGCTGTGGTACCGCCCTTTGATGTAACTTGGGCGCGAAGCTCACTTAATTCAAGGTCAGGGTTGTTACAAACCATTTCCGCCGCGCCTAACATGGCTTGTTGCACCATAAGCCGCGATTGCGCTTTATCAAAGCCCATGTTCATGGCTTCTTCTTGCATATTTTGAAGGAATAAGAAGAAATAAGCAGGGCTGCTGCCCGCTGCAGCGATTACGCCATTAATGCCATCTTCTTGGTCTACCCAAACGGTCTCGCCAACGCTATTCATTACGTCATCTACATACTGACGGTCAGACTGTGACACTGTGCTATCGGCATACATACCTGACATGCCTTTGCCCAACAAACTAGGTGTGTTTGGCATAATACGCACTACAGGGTATTCGCCACCCAGCATTTCTTGTAAACGAGATACAGGCAGACCCGCAGCAATGCTCAAGAAAAGCTTGCCCGACAAATCGTTGCTTTTTTGAAGTTCAGCACACATGTCGCCCATAATTTGGGGTTTTACTGCAAGCACAATGGCATCAGCAAACTGGCATGCTTCATCATTTGACTGTGTGGTGTGTATTCCGAACTCGGCTTTTAAACCATCAAGTTTGGGGGTAGACGGGTTAGCTGCCAAAATATTTTCTTTGGCATAACCTGATTTAATTAAACCACTGATGATGCTGCGGCTCATGTTACCCGCGCCAATAAATGCTAATTTTTTCTGTTGCATGTAAATCCTCTATGTTGATGTTCATGAATGTGTAGCGCGCAAGACTTAAGTTCTGTGCTTCACTCAAGCTTTCTACTTGGCTTCAGCGCAGCCAACGATTTTCGAAACCGTTGCCTAATTTCGCTTACCAAATATAGCAGTACCAATACGCACCATAGTTGAACCGTTTTCTATGGCTTCAACCATATCGCCACTCATTCCTACGGATAGGGTATCAAAATTGCTCAGCGATGTGTGGTAATGGTCGAATAATTCCTTTAGCTTACCGAAAGTACGCTGTTGTTCTTCTTCAGTAGGGTTAGCTTTTGGAATCGCCATTAACCCGCGAAGCATTAGCTTGTCTTGTGACTGAATAAACGATACCAGTTCATCTAACGCTTCTGGCTTTACGCCTGACTTACTGTCTTCATCGTCAATGTTTAACTGAATACACACATTTAAAGGAGCTAGGTTGTCTGGTCTTTGGTCATTTAGCCTGCGCGCTATTTTTTCTCTATCGACAGACTGCACCCAGTCAAAATGCTCAGCAACCACCTTGGTTTTGTTCGACTGAATGGGCCCTATCATATGCCATTCAATATCTGATAGATGAGCAAGTTCTTTCGTCTTTTCAACACCTTCCTGAACGTAGTTTTCACCAAACAATCGTTGTCCTGCGTTATACGCATCCATAATATCCGATACGGGTTTTGTTTTGCTAACTGCTAGCAATTTAACGGAATTTGGTGGACGATGTGCATTGGTAGCGGCTTGTTGGATTCCTTTTCGTGCGGAATTTAGTCTTTCTGCTATTGTTTGCATTATTCACCTTGTTTTGGAGAAGTGATTGTGGATATTACCGAACTTTTAGCCTTCAGTGTTAAGAATAACGCCTCTGATTTGCACTTATCAGCAGGCTTGCCGCCCATTATTCGCGTTGACGGCGAAATGCGAAAACTCAACGTACCGGCCCTCGACCATAAGCAAGTACACGCCCTCGTTTACGAAATCATGAACGACATGCAGCGTAAGGAATACGAAGAGAATCTTGAAACCGATTTCTCTTTTGAAGTAAGTGGTTTGTCTCGCTTCCGTGTAAACGCCTTCGTTCAAAACCGCGGTGCTGCGGCGGTATTGCGTACTATCCCAAGCAATGTTCTTACTCTTGATGATTTGGGCGCGCCGGAAATTTTCAAAGATATTATAAACCAGCCTACGGGCATTGTATTGGTAACCGGTGCTACTGGTTCTGGTAAAAGTACGACACTTGCAGCCATGGTAGATCATATCAATTCGCATAAACGTGAGCACATTCTTACCATTGAAGACCCTATTGAATTCGTTCACGAGAACAAACTTAGTTTGGTGAACCAACGTGAAGTGCACCGCGATACGCATTCTTTTAACAATGCGCTACGTTCAGCGCTGCGTGAAGACCCCGATGTTATTCTGGTAGGTGAGCTACGTGACTTAGAAACTATCCGCCTTGCTATTTCAGCGGCAGAAACCGGTCACCTTGTGTTTGGTACGCTTCACACTAACTCGGCACCTAAAACTATCGACCGTATTATTGATGTATTCCCAGCTGAAGAAAAAGCCATGGTGCGCTCGATGTTATCTGAATCATTACGCGCTGTAATTTCGCAAACCCTGCTTAAGAAAGTAGGTGGTGGGCGTGTTGCTGCTCATGAAATTATGGTGGGTATTCCTGCTATCAGAAACCTTATTCGTGAAGACAAAGTGCCGCAAATGTACTCGGTTATTCAAACGGGGCAGGCGCACGGTATGCAAACTATGGATCAGTGCCTACAGCGTTTAGTGGCTATGGGCGTTATTACTAAACAAGACGCTGCTGAAAAGTCTATTGATAAACAAGCCATGAACAGCCTGTAGGAGCGACAATGCTAGATTCTCTTCTCCAAAAAATGGTCGACAACAATGCCTCTGACTTGTTCGTTACGGCAGGCTTTCCCGTAAGTGCAAAAATAAACGGTAAGCTTACGCCCATTTCCGATGGCGCAACGTCTGAAGAGGCGTCGCTTTCGCTAGTGCACGAAGCTATGACTGAAAAGCAGCAGCAAGAGTTTCACAACTCTAAAGAGTGTAACTTCGCTATTGTGCGCGAGGGTATCGGTCGCTTTCGTTGCTCTGCGTTTTGGCAGCGCGATCAGGCTGGTATGGTGGTGCGTAGAATTGTTACCGAAATACCCAAAGCAGATGACTTAGGGCTACCGCCTGTTTTAAAAGATATCATTATGGCAAAACGCGGACTGGTGCTGTTTGTAGGTGGTACGGGTACGGGTAAATCAACGTCATTAGCTGCGCTGATAGGGCATAGAAATCAGAACTCTCATGGTCATATTCTTACCATTGAAGACCCCATCGAGTTTGTTCACGAGCACAAGAATTGTGTAATTACACAGCGCGAGGTGGGTATTGATACTCAGTCTTTCGACGATGCACTAAAAAGCTCATTACGACAGGCGCCTGACGTTATTCTTATTGGTGAAATTCGCTCTATGGAAACCATGGAATACGCCATGTCATTTGCCGATACAGGTCATTTGTGTGTGGCTACGCTTCACGCCAATAACGCAAACCAAGCTATAGAGCGTATTATGCACTTGGCACCGAAAGATCAGCACGACAAGCTTCGTTTCGATTTAAGTTTGAACATTCGCGCTATTGTGGCGCAGCAACTGGTTCCTACACCAGATGGAAAAGGCCGTGTAGCTGCCATAGAAATTTTGCTGAACTCGCCTTTAGTACGCGACCTTATTCAGCGAAACGAAATTGGCGCGCTTAAAGAAGCGATGAAAAAAGGTAAAGAGCAGGGCATGCAAAGCTTTGATATGGCGCTGTACGATTTGTACAAAGAGGGCAGAATTGACATGGACCAAGCGCTGCATCACGCCGACTCACCTAACGACTTACGCCTAATGATTAAACTAGATAAAAGTGATGGTTCTAGTTTGGGTACGTTGTCGAATGTGTCTATTGATATGGACGATTGATTACCCTTTATAACTAGGTTGTTTCAGGGGCATTATTTGAAAAAGCTATTTTCTTCGCAAGATGCATTCGAGCTGCAGGCAGTGCGCAGTGAATTAGACGCACTGTCTATTCCGTATATGGTTAAAAACGAATTTGCCAGCGGTGCCATTGGCGAACTGCCTTGGCAAGACTCTCAAGTAGAGCTTTGGCTGGTAGATGAGTCGTGGTATGCACGGGCATCAAAAGTGGTTGAAGCCCTCATTCAGAAGGCGAGTGACGGTAAAGCATCATCAGATGTTGACTGGTTTTGTCAGCACTGTGGCGAAGAAAATGGCGGTTCGTTCGAGATATGCTGGAGCTGCAATGAAGCAAAATAATTCAAGAAACGCGAGGTAGAAAGACGTCGTAGTTGAATCCAAAAACATCCCCAAACACCAGCTCTGAGACTACTCGTATTGACTCTCGTTCCAGCTCGCAAAGATAACGCACGCCGAAACGCTATCCACTTTATCTTTTGTGAGCTTCTTATAACCACCTAATTCAAAAAGCATGGCTTTAGCGTCGGTGGTAGTAAGTCGCTCGTCGCATACTTCAACGGCTACACGAAATCGACCATGTAAGCGATTAGCAAACTTTCGTGCGCGCTGCGTCATTTCCTGTTCGGTGCCATCCATGTTCAAAGGTAGCCCTACCACAACAACGTGTGGCTGCCATTCGTCATACAGCTTTTCAATGAGCGACCAGTCAGGAATGCCATCTCGCGCTTTAATGGCGGCAAGTGGCGACGCTGTTCCCGTGATCTCTTGCCCTACCGCAACACCAATGCTTTTTGTGCCGAAGTCGAATGCTAATACTGTGCGACTTCCCTGTTCAGGCATGACCAGCTCCAGGAGCAAGCTGCCACACATCAACACCAAGCTTATTTACTGTCGCCTGCCACTTTTTGTGCATTGGGGTTCGAAACAAGATTTCTTCATCGGCTTCAATGGTTAGCCACGCGTTTTCCTGCATTTCCTTTTCAAGCTGGCCTGCGGTCCAGCCTGCGTAGCCAAGTGCAATTAATACGTCTTCTGGGCCTTCGTCTTTACCGATGGCAGTAAGGATATCTTTGGATGTGGTAACCATTACATTCGGCGCCAATTTTAAACTGGATGCCCACGATTTTTGTTCAGCGTCTTGCGATGTGTCTTTTACGGTGTTTTGCGGAGAATGCAGTACAAAGCCGCGCTCTTGATTTACTGGTCCGCCAGCAAGCACAATTTGTTCGGCTTTGTCTTCAGACACGGTAAGATCTTTGTCGGTCTGTTCTAACAGCTGTTTCACATTCATTGTAGAAGGCTGGTTCACCACAATCCCCATAGCGCCTTCGGCATTGTGTTCACATACGTAAATTAATGATCGAGAAAAGTAAGGATCGTCCAAGCTTGGCATGGCAACCAAGAAGTGATTCTGTAAACTTTTCATTTCTGTCATAGTGCTTTTCTCAATGTATCGCTAAGGTAGCCTCAGCGTATGTTATTTACTGGCTAAACGTTTTTCGATAGCGTCGAACAGTGCACCCATAATATCAACGTCGAATGCCGCTTCTATCTCACGCACGCAGGTGGGGCTGGTAATATTAATTTCAGTAATTTTGTTACCAATAACGTCAAGACCTACAAACATAATGTTGTTAGCCTTGAGGGTTGGTGCAATAGCCTCAGCAAGCGCACGGTCGCTATCTGAAATGGGTTGAGGGCGACCGGTACCGCCTGCCGCCAGGTTACCTCGTGTTTCGCCCTTAGTAGGCAAACGAGCAAGGCAGTAAGGCATTACTTCGCCATCAACAATAAGTACGCGCTTGTCGCCGTCTTTAATTTCAGGCAAATACTCTTGAACCATCATATAGCGCGTGCCAAGCTTGGTCAGCGTTTCAATGATTACGCCCAAGTTATTGCCGTCAGGTTTCACGCGAAAAATAGATGCGCCACCCATGCCATCTAGGGGCTTACAAATAATGTCTTGGTGCTTGGCGTGGAATTCGCGAATAAGGGGCTGATTATTCGACACCAATGTGCTTGGAATATGTTCTGGGAAGTAGCTTGTGAACAACTTCTCGTTGTAATCACGCAAGGCCTGTGGATTATTGACTACCAAAGCTCCTGCATCCTGCGCTAATGACAGCATTTGCGTTGCGTATAAAAACTCGCTGTCAAAAGGCGGGTCCTTTCGCATAAGAAGTACATCAATATCACCTAAATGGACAATGGCTTCGTCTTCTATGGAGTAAAAGTCGGACGGTTGGTCTTTTACTGTCACGGTTTTAGCAATCCCCATAGGCTTACCATTATCAAAGAATAAGTCTTTTAATTCGAAGTAAACCACTTTTGCACCGCGGCGTTGCGCTTCAAGCATCATTGCGAAACTGGTGTCTTTATGCGGTTTAATATCCGCGATTGGGTCCATTATTACGCCAACGGTATATTGCATTGTGTTCTCACTTCGGAATGTGGGTAAGGCATAGCGCGGTTTCGCGCATTTATTAACTATAGTTGATATGTTGGGGCATAAAAGCCCCAGTTCAAGCGTATTTTTGTTGCATGATTGCGCAAGCTTGGGTTTTATAAATCGCCATGCTGCGCTTGAAGAATACTTAAACTTGTAATGGCGGCCGTTTCGGTTCGTAAAATACGAGGGCCTAAACTTGTCGACTGATAGCCGTTTTCATTGGCAAGGTGAATTTCAGCTTCTGACAAGCCTCCCTCTGGGCCAATTAACAAGCGGTAGCCTTGCGCGTTGTAAGGTTGACGAGCAAGGCTTTGCTCGGCCCCTGGCGCTAAAACGAGACGTGTTGTGGTAGTAGAGCTGGCAAGCCACTGATTTAGTGAGACGGGCGCGTTCAACGTAGGAAGATAGTTTCTACCGCTTTGTTCACAAGCTCCAATAATGATTTTTTGCCACTGCTGCAGCTTCTTTTCCCAGCGAGCTTCATCTAGTTTTACCGTGCAGCGCTCGGTAATAATTGGTGTAATTTCAGTAACGCCAAGTTCAACGCTTTTCTGTAACACCGTGTCCATTCTATCGCCCTTCGACACGCCTTGACCGAGGTGTAAGTGAAGTGGAGATTCCTTTGCGATTGAAAGGCAGGCGTCTGCCTCAACGATGACTTTCTTGCGCTGAATACTGATAATTTGGGCGCTATACTCGTTTCCGTCACCATTAAAAAGCACAATTGGACGGTTGGGCTTTAAACGAAGCACAGTAGCAATATGATGGCCTGCATCATCTGTTAGCGTGAATTCTTGTTCTAGCGGAATAGGGTTGGGGTAATAAACTCGAGGTATGCGCATGCCAAACAGTATAGAAAGATTTGGGCCTTATGATACTTGTCACTTAACGTATGTTGCAACGCTGATTTGCATTGCGAGCAGAGAAGTGATGTTGAAATGGCGATGTAGAAGTTAACAAAACCGCATAAACCATTGCGGGCAAATAGAAATGGTGTAGCTACAAATACAAATATCCGAAAGCACCTACACCATATTAAGCGGTATTTAGTTTACGGCGCCTTCTTCGGTGCGCGCATACTTCGTGTGCCTACCTTTATCTGTGCGTAAAGAGTACAAAAATAGACACAAAACAACTGAAAACAATGTGATGAGTAGCAACATGTGTGAGTCCTTTACTTTACATCGTATGCTAAAGCTCTTCGAAACCTAGTGCGCTTTGTTCCTGCTTTTTACATAAGCATTTGTTGAGTTGCGCGGTCTCGACGTACGACTTTAGTTTACTATTTTTTGTTTAAAAAAGCACCAATAAAAATAGCTTGTAGTTCTTACACTTCCGGTAAAAATTCCGAAAACACAAAGCTTACCAAGCCCATTAAAATTCGAGGAAAGTATCCACCGATTTAGTGACATTGATATTACAACTCAATAAAAATATCGCTACCGAAAAAGGGTGTTACTACCCATACGTAAGTATGCGAAAAATCGAATAAACTGAAATGTAAAATGCAGATCTATTAGGCTTTTGGATAAAAAGTACATAATTCGGCGCTTGCTCTATTGGTGTAAATTAAAATACCTGATACGGTATTCATACATTTACATATGCCCTTGTGCATGTGCGTTATGCAGCGTAGTACGTTGGCTTGGAAAATAATAAGGAACACATTGTGGAAGAAAAATTATCGCTTTTTTCAGCAAGTAACATTGAAGGCTATATTAATGATTATGCTATTCCATGGGGCATAAACATCGCTATGGCGATTGCCATTTATGTTATTGGTAGACTTGTTGTTGGCTTTCTACTATCAGTATTCAGACGCTTGATGGCAAAGTCGAAATACGACAACATGCTGGTAGATTTCTTAGAGTCTATTCTAAGCGCCATTTTAATGCTGTTCGTTATTGTGGCATCGCTTGATCAGCTAGGCGTAGATACCACATCACTCGTTGCTATTTTAGGTGCCGCTGGTCTCGCTATTGGTTTGTCACTACAAGACTCGCTGAAAAACTTCGCTGCAGGTGTAATGCTTCTTGTGTTTAAGCCATTCAAAGCAGGTGATTTTGTGGAAGCGGCTGGTACAGCAGGCTCTGTCAAGAAAATTGGTATTTTCACTTCTATTTTGAACACGCCTGACAACAAAGAAATTATTGTCCCTAACGGCAAAATTTATAGCGACAACATTACCAACTACTCAGCCAAAGACACGCGCCGTGTTGATATGGTTGTGGGTATTGGTTACGACGCAGACTTATTAAAAGCCAAAACCATTCTTCAAGAAATGGTAAAAGAAGATAAGCGTATTCTTGATGAACCAGCGCCAACGGTAGCGGTTTCTGAACTGGCTGACAGTAGCGTTAATTTTGTGGTTCGCCCATGGGTGAATTCTCCTGATTTTTGGGCGGTTAAGTGGGACTTTACCGAGAAGGTGAAACTGCGTTTCGACGAAGAAGGCATTTCTATTCCATTCCCACAAATGGATGTTCACTTGCACAAAGCAGACAGTGAGTAAGCTGTATTGCATCAAACAGAAAGCAAAAAAACGCCGCTAAATGCGGCGTTTTTGTGTTTAAAAGGCAATCGTAATCGTTTGAAAGGTTAGCGCGTACAACTAGGACGGGATGACGCTGCCTGGTAGTCTGCATAAGCGGCTTGCATGTTGGCTTGTAAGTTGTCGATACGTGTTTGCGGAGCCGGGTGAGTAGACAAGAATTCCATTGGTCTTTCACCACCACTTGCCGCGTCCATGTTTTGCCATAAATTAACAGACTGTCTTGGATCAAAGCCTGACTTAGCCATTAATTGAAGACCAATCACGTCGGCTTCCGATTCATGTGTTCTACTAAATGGCAGCTGAACACCTACCTGCATACCAAGACCAATGGCTGCCATGATAGGCCCTGATTGAGGTACTTCATTAGCCGCAAGCACTTGGCCTACAGCTTGTGAGCCCACGTTAATCAGCGTTGATTGCGACATGCGCTCGTTACCGTGCTCGGCAATAACATGACCTACTTCATGGCCTATAATGGCGGCCAGCTGATGCTGATTTTCAGCAACATTTAATATACCGGTATAAACACCAATTTTACCGCCAGGCAGGGCAAACGCATTGATTTGTTCATCGTCAAAAACTACCACTTCCCATTCGCCGCTAAATACGGTGGAGGGTACCTGTGCTGTTATGGCATCCGCTACACATTGTACGTAGTCGTTACTTACAGATTTGTTCGAAATTTTTAGTTCTTCTTTCATACCCGTAAATGCCTGGCTGCCCATTTGAGCCAGCTGGTCTTCTGAGTACAGTAAAACTTGATTGCGGCCAGTTGGCGACGTTGCGCATGCGGTTAGTGTAAGCACCGCTGCAATAACTGCCGATGTTGTGAATTTCAATTTCATGTAGGTTCCTTATCGTCTTTACTCGCCATGGGCTATCCGAATATTGCTATATAACTGCTACTTAATAGCTAGTACTTTTAACAGAACTGGGCGTTAATTAAAATATTGTTGTATTGCTAGTTTATCACCATGGTGAATTCGAATGCACGATTAAGCTTGCGCACGGCTTTGTTTGTATTTGGTTAAGGTAACGTTCATCTACACTAAACTACATTGAAGCAGTCGGGCTTTTTACTGGAATACTATTATGACTGTTTCTCTATCTTCAGCGGCACTTTCCGCGGTACCTTCTTGTGTGTCTTTAGCGGTGCGTTTCACACACTTTTGTTCTGTCTTTTCTCGTCCTACGAAGGTCAAACTACTGGGTTTAAGTGGCCTTATGTTGTTAATGAGCGGCTGCACCTCGGTAGGTGAAATATCTAACCAACAGCGAAATCAATTCGTTACTACGTTTTACGCTACCGTTGCCGATGTTAGGCCTATTCAGTTTGAATCTCACGCGCAAGAGGCAGCAGCTATGGGCGCTGTAGAAGGTGCACTTTTCAACTTTGGTGACGACGACATGCTGTTTTCCGCGCTTTTCGGTGCCGTTTTCAGCGGTATGGCGGTATCGCTTTTCGAAGGCGATTTAAATGGCTTAGAAGTGGGCTTAGAAGCGGTTGATGGTGATTACGTGATTGTAACAACAGAACAAGACAACCTAATGGTTGGAGATTGTGTGAGTGTGCGAGTAGGTAGCGAAGTGGAGATGTACCACGTGTCGCCCTTAAACTGTTCTAGCGACATCTGATTTCGTTCCTTAATTACTAAAACACTTTAACTATCAGACAGTTTCTTAACGCTTTGCCAAATTAATTTTTGTGTCATAAACTGGGGCTAATTTATACATAGAAGTTAGATGATTTTTCTGGTGTACTGGGTATAGATGCGTCAGCAGCATTTGTAAATGCTTACGAAAATAAAGTGGTATAAACAATAGTTGCCGCATAGACGCCATAAGAAAGTACGACACAAATACAAAAAGGAAATAAAATGGCAGTGCGTAATAAGTTTAAGTATGGGTTACTTGCATTTTTGGTTTCGGCGTCTCTTGCCGGCTGTGGTCTTGATGGTGACGATGGAGTACAAGGTGAGACTGGTGCACAAGGCCCTCAAGGGGAGCAAGGCGAAGCAGGTGAAAACGGTGCAGACGGTACCGATGCATCTGTTGGTATTGCAATGGACGTTGTGGGTCGTGCATTTTTAGGTAATTCTGCCGCAGCTGAAATTGTTCAGTATCATGCTGCTACTACCACTATTTACGCAACCAACGGCGACACGAATACCATTTCAATTATTCCAGCTGCTGGTGTTTCAACAGCCACAATGGCTGACCCAATTAATACTACTACGCTTACGCCAACTAGTCTTAGCTTACCAGCAGATATAAATGGCGTTGCGCTTGGCAGCCTTACCAGCATTGCTATTAGTGGTGACCTAATGGCCGTAGCCGTACCGGCAGCGGTAGCAACGGACAACGGTTATGTGCTTTTCTATAGCGGTCTAGATTCATCTGCACCTGCTTTCCTAGATTCTGTTGAAGTTGGCGCACTACCAGACATGGTTACTTTCACACCTGACGGTGGCAAGGTCTTAGTGGCAAACGAAGGTGAACCTTCTGGCGACTACACCATTGACCCAGTTGGTTCTGTTACCGTAATCAACATTCTTGCAAGCGGTGAGCCTGAAGAAACAGGCACAACGGTTGGCTTTACTGCATTCAACGGTTCGCAAGCTGACTTAATGGCGCAGGGCATGATGTTCCCTAATCCTTCTGGTCGCACAATTAACGGTACTGCCATTGCTACAACGGTAGCGCAGGACCTTGAACCTGAATACATTACAGCAACAAATGATGTTGCTTACGTAAGCCTTCAAGAAAATAACGGCCTTGCAGTAATTGACTTAGAAGAGCTAACTGTTGATGTTGTAGGCCTTGGCACCAAATCATGGGCTGGTCTTAACATTGATGTTCAAGAAAACGGTTCGGTAAGTTTCGGTCAATACACTGGTTTATATGGTGTATATCAGCCAGATACCATTGCTAACTTCACTTGGAAAGATGCAACGTTCGTAGTAACTGCAAACGAAGGTGATGCGCGTGAGTACTTCTTTGCTGCAGCAGATGCAACAGCGTGTACTGCAGCGGGTGGTCTTGAGTTTGATGCTGATGACGGCTGCTTAGCGTATACCGACGAAGTACGAGTATCAGATCTTACAGCTGAAGCTAATTCTGAACTTGCTATGCTGCAAGCTACTGGCGAAGCCGACGATTTACGCGTTACTACAGCCATGGGCGATATGAATGGCGACGGTGAATTTGACGCGGCGTATGCTTACGGTGCTCGTTCATTTACTATCTGGGATCAAAACGGCCTAGTGGTATACGATTCAGGTGATGACTTTGAGCGTATCACGGCATCTGTTCACGGCGAACTGTTTAACAACGGTGATGACGAAAACGTAGGCGACTCGCGTTCAGAAAATAAAGGTCCAGAGCCAGAAGCGCTGACAGTGGGTCAAGTGGGCGACCGTACGTATGCCTTTATCGGCACAGAACGTATGGGCGGTATCTTTGTATACGACGTTACTAATCCTTACGATGTGCAGTTCTCAGAGTATGTGATTAACCGTGACCTAACGGAAGGCCTTACAGCTGACAACGTAATTGGCGACCTAGCACCAGAGAGCCTAGTGTTCGTAAGTGCTGAAGACAGCCCAAGCGGCGTGCCACTTCTTATCGTGGGTAATGAAGTTAGCGGTACCGTTACCGTATGGCAAATTAACCAGCTGTAATTGAATCGTTCACCTACGTTAGGTGATTCGTAGTCTAAAAGCCTCGCAATTGTGCGGGGCTTTTTACGTTTTAGTCCACGTGATTGTGCGCTAATAGTTACAGCGCAATCTGTTTTGAGGTAAGCTATGACGCATAATACGGGGATATAGAGTTAAGCTCTTGTATCTCTGACAGATAAAATTTATACAGCAATGCATCGCGCGGTATTTGCCTGAACGCTTTTTCTTTGTATGCAGGTGGGTTGCTGAAAGGAAAAAAGAGAACGGTTATGTCTCATCAAGTTGTTATTAGTGGTGTGGGTGTATGGCACCCTCAAGAGAGTATTACCAACGAAGAGCTTGTAAATAGCTACAATGCTTACGTTGACGCATTTAACAATGAAAACCAATTAAAAATAGAGGCTGGCGAAATCAGCGCTATGCCATACTCTAGCGCAGAGTTTGTCGAAAAAGCATCGGGCATTAAAAGCCGTTATATCTATAAAAAAGAAGGTGCGTTAGACATTGCGCGAATGAAGCCAAAGATTGAGCCTAGGGCTGACGATGAGCTTTCACATCAAGCCGAAATTGCCGTTGAGGCAGCTAAACTTGCACTAGCGTCTGCGAATCTTGAAGGCAGCGACATTGATGCCGTTATTGTGTCATGTGCCTACACACAGCGTGCCTATCCAGCTATTGCTATAGAAGTGCAAGAAGCACTGAACATTGAAGGTTTTGGTTTCGACATGCTGGTGGCTTGTTCGGCTGCCACATTTGGTATGCATCGCGCCTATGAAATGCTCTGTGCTGGCAACGCCAAGCGCGTGTTGGTAATAAACCCAGAGCTGGTGTCACCACAAATTAATTACACCGATAGAGACAGCCACTTTATCTTCGGCGATGTGTCTACCGCTACCGTGCTGGAGTTAGCTGAAACAGCAAAAGGTGACCATGTGTATGATGTGTTGAGCACAAAGGCACTGACTAAATTCTCAAATAATATTCGCTCTAATTTTGGTTACATGACACGCGCTGAAGACGTTGACCCATATGGACCAGATAAGCTATTTCATCAGGCTGGACGCAAAGTATTTAAAGAAGTGTGTCCTTTGGCAGCAGCGCACATAGAATCACACCTAGCAAGTCACAATATAACCCCTGAAGGCGTTAAGCGTTGGTGGTTACACCAAGCCAATATCAATATGAATACGTTGATTTGCAAACGCTTATTGGGGCGTGAAGCAAACCGTGAAGAAGCACCTATTGTGCTTGATGAGTTTGCGAACACAGCATCAGCTGGCTCGGTCATTGCTTTTGGTCTAAATCACAAAGACTTGGTTTCTGGTGATGTTGGCGTGTTGTGCTCGTTTGGTGCGGGTTACTCCATAGGGTCTTTGGTTATTCGCAAGCGCTAAGTAAGTGTAAACACGGCGCGCTTTGTGTATTTCGCCGAAGAAAGTTCGCGTTATACACTAAGCGTGGTGAATAACACTGCATTAAGCCGCCCAATTAAAAACACTATAAGGGTGAGAAAGGGATGATTTCAGATATAGGCTATACACTTAATAGCCTAGCGCATTTGGTGCTGTTACTGCTATTGCTTACCGTAAGAAAGCCCGGTGTGGCAAAGCACTTGTTGGTATTAGCAACTGCTGCAACCTTTGTTTGGTCATCAAGCCTTATCACCTTCTTATTTGGCCCCATTGCCCTTACCGGCCTGTTAAGTGCCGATATACTCAAGCAATTGGCATGGCTGCTTTTCTTAGCTGCCTGTATTCAAACCAGCTTTAAAAGCTTTTCTGACGTTATTAAACGTCCTGCCACTTTAATTATTTTAGCACCTGCTGTTGCCGCACTACTGGCGCCCTATTTGTTAGCGGTGAACCCCGCGTGGAGCTTCTTAGCGTTAATTGTATTGTCGCTTGAAGTGCTGGTGCTGCTTGAGGTTGTCTACCGCCAAGCGGGCAGGGAGCAGTGGGCATTCAAACCGCTCATTATTTATCTTGGCGCTACTAACCTATTTGAATTCGTGACTTATGCCAATGCCACAATGGTGAATCAGGTTGAAATAGGTTACATCGCTGCACGTGGCTATATCTATTTCTTACTTATGCCTCTTTTGGTTATTTCTATCCGCCGTATTCAAAACTGGGGCATTGATATATTTATCTCTCGCGATGTGGTGCTTCACAGTTCATTACTGTTAGTGGCGGGTGGATATCTGTTTGTTATGGCTATTGTAGGATACGCCATCAATTATCTTGGCGGTAATTGGGGAGCAACAGTACAGATTATCCTTGTGGTCATGTCGTTCGCACTGCTTGCAACGGTGTTCTTGTCTACCGCTTTTAGAACTAAAATTAAAATATTCATCACTAAACATTTCTTCGCTAATCAGTTCGACTATCGAGTAGAGTGGGTAAAGCTGACACAGTGGCTTACACGCACAGGAGGCAGTACTTCAGATGTCTATCATACGGGCCTTACTGGCATGCTAAACGCCATACAGTATGAGTCTGGTGAACTGTACAAAATGACAAACGATGGTTTCGAGCAAGTAGCTAAAGAGCAGCCGTCAGCAGACGCAGGCAATGAAAGTAATAAAGGTGATGAAGGCAATAAAGAGAACAACTTCGCTATTTTACATGCCCTTGCACAGTACAGTGGTAACAACGGTTGGATTATTGATACCGATGCATACCAAGTAAAGCCGTTCGATTACGATGGGCTAAAGCTGGATAGAAACTCGCTAAAACACTATGGTTATCAACTTTTCGTGCCCTTCACAAAAGACGGCGGCCTATGGGGCTTTGCTGTTTTGGCATCGGGTGATAAAGAGAAAAGAAACTTAAATTGGGAATTAAAGGACTACCTAACCGCGGTATCAGAACAAGTGGGTACGTATGTTCAACACTACGAAGCTGCACAAGTGGTTGCCGAAAATGCACAGTTTGCAGCGTTTAATCGCATGTCGGCGTTTGTACTGCACGACCTTAAAAACGTGCTTGCGCAGGTAGATTTAATTCTTGCTAATGCCCAGCAGCACAAACACAACCCCGAATTTATTGAAGACACCTTTGAAACCCTTGAGCATACTAAAGCCAGAATGGAAAAAATGCTTAAGCAGCTTACCGACAAAAAAGCAGTAGAAGAGGGCGTTAACGATGATTTTTTACTCTCTGAAATTGCAGATGACGTGGTGACGAAAAGGTGTGGCGGCTTGGCGCCCATACCAACGGTTCACGTGCTTAGCGAGTCGTCGGTAGTTGTAGATAAAGACAAAGTAGCAAACGTGCTGTATCACTTAATAAGTAATGCGCAACAGGCCACCGACGATAGCGGGAGCGTTGATGTTGTGGTTACCACTGATAATCACAATAATGCGCAGCTAGTAATGATTGAAGACACGGGTATTGGAATGGATAAAACGTTTATTGAAGAGCGCCTTTTCAAGCCATTTGATACCACCAAAGGCAATGCCGGTATGGGTATTGGTGCCTACGACGCGAAAACCTACATTGAATCAATAGGTGGAAAGCTAGTAGTGCAAAGCGAGCCAGGCAAAGGGAGCTGTTTTACACTGCACTTTCCGTTAGGATAGTAGGGCGTAATTTCCAGTGCTATGGAAGAAGTTAATAGATAGGACGAAAAAATGACTGATACCGTTTTGGTAGTAGACGATGATTTAGGTATCCAAAAACAACTAAAATGGAGCCTAACCGATTACAACGTTGTGTTTGCAGACGATCACACTTCAGCCATTGCTCAGTTGCGTCGATTCGAGCCCAAGGTAGTTACGCTAGATTTAGGCCTACCGCCAGACCCTGCTAATGCATCTGAAGGCCTTCGTATACTTCACGATATTATTTCGCTTGCCCCTCGCACAAAGGTAATTGTAGTAACGGGGAATAACGACAAACAAAATGCCCTTAAGGCAATTGATTTTGGCGCTTATGATTTCTATCAAAAGCCAATAGATTCCGACACTATAAAGCTATTGGTAAACCGTGCATTAAACCTTGCAAAGTTAGAACATGAAAATACGGTACTTGCGCGCACACGTCAGGGCATGTCGCGCATAGTAGGTAATAGTGAAGCCATTCAAAAAGTAGTGCGTCGTGCTGAAAAAATTGCCAATACCGACATTAGCACGTTGCTACTTGGCGAGAGTGGTACGGGTAAAGAAGTGTTTGCGCGCAGCATTCACGAGCATAGCCCAAGAAAAGACAAGCCATTTGTTGCCATTAACTGTGCGTCTATTCCCGAAAACTTGCTAGAAAGTGAGCTATTTGGTTACGAGAAAGGCGCGTTTACTGGCGCGAATAAAACCACGCTAGGTAAAATTGAAACAGCGCAGGGCGGAACCCTATTCTTAGACGAAATTGGTGATATGCCTATTGGTCTTCAAGCAAAAATGCTGCGCTTCTTACAAGAGCGTGTTATCGAGCGTGTGGGCGGTCGTAATGAGATCCCGGTGGATATTCGCGTTATCTGCGCTACGCACCGTAATTTGCAAAATATGGTTGCCGAAGAGACCTTCCGTGAAGATTTGTATTATCGTGTGGGTGAAATGCCGATTATGATCCCGCCGCTTCGTGACCGCGACCAAGATATTATCTTATTGGCGCGCACGTTCTTGAATATCTATCGAGAAGAATTTAAAGCCAAGGCAAAAAGTTTCTCAGAGTCTGCCGTAAATGCCATGCTAGCGCACAAATGGCCGGGTAACATTCGAGAAATGCAGAACAAGCTGAAGTCTGCAGTAATTATGGCTGAAGGCACAGTTATTCAGCCGGATGATTTAGGGCTTATGCCAGTGGATGCCGCGGACGAACCTGAAACACTCAATCTTCGAGAGGTACGTGAAATTGCTGAAAGTCGCGCAATTCGCAAAGCGTATCTCAAAGCAGAAAAAAATATGTCACGTACTGCTGAATTACTTGGTGTTACGCGTCCTACGCTGTATTCGCTAATCGACAAATATCACATGGAAGATATTAAAAGTTCAGACTAGCGTTAAGCTCATATCTTTAACCACACCTTTACTTACAACCGAACCCTATCGCCAGTTTTAAAATACAAATTGGCGATGAGGTTCAATGCGTACGTCATGACCCGTGAATACCACGTCTACACGAACGCTTCTGTCACTTCTTTTCTCGGTAAACAATGTACTGCCGCAGACATTGCAAACATGATGCGTGTCGCCGCAGGCCTCGTTAAGTTTCGCTAGCGCAGATGGTGATGCGTCTACGAAAAGTTTATCTTTGTCGACATCGATGCTAAACGCTCGATTATCGCTGTTGCTAAGGGTCTCGTAATCAGTATCAAACTCATCAATATGGTCAACTTCAAACTGCACAGCGCCACAGCTACAGGTACCTTTATACATTCTGCTACTCCTCAGGGTTCTCCGGCCACGTAATACTTGCTATGTTGTTAAACGAGGTCACAATTCTTGAACTTGGAAAGTTAAACTTGTTATCTAATGCTGTTCTGTTTTTGCCTTGATCATCATACGTTTCGACAACGCCTATCCAGCCATTTCGCCCCGAAAGTTTGGCGGCATAAAGGGCGTAATCGACTACGGCAAATGTGTGTGCCCATACCTCATCAAAGTTTTCACTGCCGTTTGATGAAGGCGGTAACAAAGAAAAACCTACGCTACAGGTTATGGATATCGGGTCATTCAAACCTACATCAAAGGCAGAGGTGGCTACCATTTCTCTGCAACGCTCAGCAAGTTCGGGAAGCTCTTCACGGTTGGATTGACGACAAACCACTAAGAATTCTTCGCCACCCCAGCGGATAATAAGGTCGGTCTGCCTAAATACATTTTTGAGAATTTGGGCAAAGGCCGACAGTACCTTGTCTCCTGCAATATGACCGTAGTCGTCGTTGATGCGTTTGAAATGATCGATATCGACAAGTAGGCACAGTAAATCTGCTTTTTCTGAACTGGTGTTACCTTGTTGCTTGGCGGCGAACTGGCTTCTTTTTACTTCACCAGGTAGCTGAGATTCTAGGTAATGACGATTATAAAGCCCCGTTAATGGGTCGCGCAGACTAACTTCTTCCAGTGTTTTATAAGCTTGTTCAAGCTCGCTATTTTTCTCTTGTAGGCTAAGGGTCTGCTGCCTTACCTCTCGACGCAGAAGTATGGTTTGCTCGCGCTGCTTGTAGCGGCTCCACACCAAAAATAACAGCAGTAAGCTAGCAAGTGAAATACTCCAAAATAGAGTGGTTTGAAGGCGTTGACGTTCAGCTTGCGCCAGCGCGAGCTGTTTAGATTCTTGAAGTTTCTCTAAGGTTCTAGACTGGCGTACCAATTCTATTTCAGCTTGAAGACCTTCGATGGCATTTTTGTTTTGAGAGTCGAGCATCGCTTCGCGAAGCTGTTGAATTACCGACTGTATATCTAACGCTTTTTTAAATTCACCTAACGACACATAGGCACTTAATTGTATAGACAAAAAGCTTAACTGTTCACGCAGCTGCCTGTTTTTTCGGGCATCCACTGTACCTATTCGCGCGTGATAAAGCGCTTGTTTAAAGTTTTGTTCTTTCATGTGTGCTTCAGCTAAGGCAAGACGACTTTCTCTCACTAACTTAGCTTGACCTGAAGAATTGGCAAAGCTCATTGCCTCTTGCAGTAGCGCTCTACCTTTAACAATGTCACCATTTTCAACAAGTGCTTTGCCCATTAATAAACGAGCTTGAGCAATAGCGCTGTCATCGTTAGCTGCAAGCAAAAGTTCTAAGCCGCCAGAAATCGACTTCATTGCCAGTTCATTGGAACCGCTTTTTAATTGAAGGGCACCAATGCGAGTTTTAATAATGCCTAAAAGGCGTTTATCGTTTAGTGGGCTTACCGCATCAAAAGCGTCTTGGTAGTAGGTCTGTGCTAGCGTTGTTTGGTTAAGCAGGGAATAAATATCCCCAATTCTTAACAGACAATTGCTTGTTTGGTTGATGTCATTTACATCTCTAAAGTAGTTAAGTGCCTCTTTAAGCGGTTCAAGCGCTATTTCTATCTCATCTTGGGCTTGGTGCAATATGCCAAGTTCAAGCTGTAGCTTGGCTTTTAGCTCTCGGTTGCGCTCTATTTGCGCAATAGACATGGCGCGTCTTACAAAGGAAAATGCAGAGGTATAGTGTGTTAGCTGGCGCTCGGCAATACCTAAATACAGAAGTGCAGATGCCATATTCTGAAGGTCGCCCTCTTGTGTGTAGCGCTCTAGGGCTGCATTAAATAAGGCTTTTGATGCTTCAAAACGAGACGCTTTCTGTAGGCGAACGCCTAAGTTGAAAAACAGATCGGCAGACACATCGTTTTTTTGAAGCGCTTGTTCAAGTAGCAGTAATGCTTTGCTTTCAGCAGTGTCGTACTGCTTAGTGGCAAGCAAGTGGTTTATGTCGTCAATTGGTGTGTTGCCAACGTCTTGAGCACGCGCCGCTGGAGCACATACTAGCAAGCAATAAACCAGCACACACCCTAGTATCTTCAACGTATGCACTCCCTTAGACCCCATCAAATCCATATCTCCATATAGTGACTTATGCCAAGCATACCTGCGGCAAAGTGTTAAACACTTTGACCTTGATCATAATGATACGTTTTCGTAATTGAAGAATAAAACGTTGAAAGCGCGTATTTAGTTTTATACGTGGGTTTATAAATTGATTAGGAAGTTCCGTCTTCCTATATCTGCCTAGGCAATCAGGGCTATTCAGTCCTGATTTAGTAATGCGGTGTGGTCTTGTATCCACTCTCGAATAAGCGCCGATTTAGCCTTGCCGGTTTGTGCTGAGAGAACGGAGAGTTTCTCTATACACTCTGGGGTAAGCGTAAATGTTGCATGGCGCATACCCTGTGTGCGCTGAGGCTTTTTAATTGGCACCACTTTGTCTATCGATGAAGTTGTGCCGTGACGCGTTTTTTCTAAATTAATGTTTGGATTATTAGCGTTCGTTTTGTGCGAGCCTTTACTTTTGCCTTGTGCATAAAGTAGAGCATCATCAATAAACGCTTCTACCGAGCGAAGCGACGGTCTAGCTGACGGCTTCGACTTTTTGAGGTTGAGTAAACTCATAAGCGTCCTCCACTTTGCCCGCTAACAGCTCTTCAAATAGCGTACGAATTTCGTGTGCCGCCTTGCCCTCTGGCTCGCTTTCAATAACCGATTTACCTGATTCTTCCGAATCGTCGTACATATTTCGGCTAAATGTCACTGAATTTAAAACGGGAATACCAAATGAACGGCATACCTCTTTGGCTTCTAGAATTCGGCTGGCCAAACTTGGCAATGATGGGCATTGCGTAATGACAAATGCAGCATTCATTTTAGGGTTTACCATTTTGCAGGTAGACAGAATGTCTTCCATGTGAGGAACCGTTTTTAGATCGCGACGTTTTGGGCGCAAAGGAATAAGAATATGGTCGGCTACTGCCATTGAAGAGCGAAGCGCTAGGTTGTCTTGTCCACCACAATCAATAACAACATAGTCGTAGTATTGGCGAAGGCTAAGTAGTTCGTTGCGTATTTTGCCGTATAACTGAACGCAGTTTATTTCCGCTAGCCGAGGGTTTGCTTTACGCTCTTGGATCCAGTCAGATGTCGTTCGCTGAGGATCACAATCAACCATTAATACCTTTGCCCCTTTTTCGGTGCGAAGATACACAGCGATATTTTGTGCCAAACAGCTTTTTCCGCTGCCACCTTTCTCACCACCCACTAAAATGATCATGGCGTTAGTCCTCGATTGTTACTATCACAAAGCTATATAAAGCAATAAAAACACCGCAAAAGTGGAAAAATGAAAGCGCCACTGCTGCAGATTACTGCTAATAAGCATAGGCAGCAGACGGTGAAGGTTCAGCATCAAAATTGATATTAACGAATGCTCAGTGATACCTATTGATTTGTTGTCTTACTCAATCTAGTCTCTAATTAATTGCGTATAACACTTGAAATTAACGTTACATAACAGTGCAGAGGTCACTATGTCAGCAAGTCGATTTACGTCCAAAGAAGGGCAAACCGTTCCTAAGGTGTCATTCCCGTGTCGTGAGGGTGAAGCGTGGGTAACGAAAACCACGGAAGAAATTTTTTCAGGCCGAAATGTCGTGGTTTTCTCATTGCCAGGTGCGTTTACACCAACCTGTTCATCAACCCATTTGCCACGATACAACGCGTTGGCGAATAAGTTTGCTAAGCACGGTATTGATGAAATTGTTTGCGTGTCGGTTAACGATACATTTGTGATGAACGCATGGGCCGCCGATCAAGAAGCCAGCAATATTACCGTTATTCCAGATGGAAACGGGGAATTTACTGATGGTATGGGAATGCTGGTTGATAAAGCGGAGCTAGGCTTTGGTAAGCGCAGCTGGCGTTACTCAATGCTGGTAAAAGACGGTGTTGTAGAGAAAATGTTTATTGAGCCAGATGTAGAAGGCGACCCCTTCGAAGTGTCTGATGCTGATACCATGCTTGCGTATATCGCGCCTGATGAAGAAGCAAAAGCGCCTGTGTCGCTGATTACTAAACCTGGATGCCCGTTCTGTGCAAAAGCGAAAAAGCTGCTTGAAGAAAAAGAATACGATTATGAAGAAATCGTTCTAGGTAAAGATGCTTCATTAACCAGTTTAACTGCTATTTCTGGCAGAGAAACTGTGCCGCAAGTATTCATTGGCGGCAAGCATATAGGTGGTTCAGACGACCTAGAAGCGTATTTTAGTTAAGCAAAGTAGATGTAATACAAGTACTTTTTACAGGCGGGAGCATGTTATCATGGTCCCGTTTTTTATTTTGGCGACGCCTACGGAGACTCACGGTGCAATTTAAGTTTGTTGTTATGCTTGTCACGCTGCTTACCTCGCTTGTTCTAATAAACCCTGCATTGGCGAAGATTAGTGATACAAAAGCCTCAAATACTGCATTTAAGGCCTTCTATGAAAAAGAATGGGGCCAAGTTCAGCCTTGCCGAGAAACCGCTTTGAATAAATTTGGCGTGTGTAGCAATGTACTTCGTAACGAAGGCAATGCACCGTTTATTTTAAATAATAAAACCAGCGACAAAGTGGCTGTGCTGGTACACGGTCTTAGCGACTCTCCGTTTTTTATGCGCGCAATAGCCGATATTTTGTTTGAGCAAGGTTTTACCGTTGTAGTACCGCTTCTACCGGGGCACGGAAAGCGTGATGCCGATGATGATATGTCCGATTGGGATTTGGCAGAGCGTTGGCAGGTACATGTTGATGAAGTGATTAGTCTTGCTGACAGCATGGGAGATACCCTTATTGTAGGCGGGTTCTCAACGGGCGGTGCATTATCGGTAGAGCACTATTTAAGCCAGTTAGGTGAGGGCAATAGTGAAAGTAACAGCAATAATATCGACGGCTTGATGTTATTCTCTGGTGCGCTTGCTTTATCTGAAAACGCGGAAGGTATGTCGCGTATTTGGGGCATTAAGTTACTGGCGCGCATTATCGATGGTACTTATGAAACACATGGGCCAAACCCTTATAAATACCCAAACGTGGCAGGGCTTTCAGGGTTAGAATTAATGGATTTAATCAACACTATTCGCGATAAATTCGAAGAAGGAAAGCGTATTGACGTTCCGGTATTTGCTGCCCATTCTCAAGCAGACGTTACAACGCCAATTAGCGGTATAGAAAACCTTATGCAATACAGCGAGGGCAACAACACCTTCTTCGTTATTGATGAATCGTATGCGCTTTGTCATGCCGATGTAGTGGTAAACCCGCCGTTATTAAAAGCGATGAACTTCAACACCGGTATGGTAAATCAACAGGAAGAGTGCGCAGTACCGCAAGCCAACCCTTTGTTTTCAACAATGGCGATGATGTTACGCGAATATGTGAAACAGTTTTAGTTTGAAATACAGGGCTGTTGAACGTTATTAAAGATGCCCAAAAGCATTTACTTGAAAATAAAGCTTTTATGGTAACCGTGTTTCAGCCTTTACGGCCTTAATTGTGTATGGCTTTCATAGCTTTACTGAATACAACGTAGGCGTTATGCTACAACAATGAAAAGTGTATTAGTTAACCAATACAGCAGCTCTTATGAAGGCCTTTTAGATAAGAAATTGGGCCAAAAGCTCGGTTATAGGTCAGGTCGCAAATCAGAAAAAATGCCAAATGGTTTTATGGCATGGCTTGTGTGCGCGTTATTGTTGCTAAACCTTTTCCAAACTACGTTTGCAAATGCGGCAATGACGCATTCTCACCACGCTGAAGCTAATTCCATCAATCACGATGCGCTGCTAGTTCACAACGATAAAAGCGTAGCGCTAAGTGCAGCCCAGGCTGGCGTTACTGATAAAGAAGAAGCCCATTGCCATTCTCAAATGTTAGAAGGAGATAGTACTCCTTCAAATATGGCAACGAGTGTGGCGCGTTATAATTATGAGCGTATTGTTGTTTACAGTGGCGACCACAGCGATGATCACAAGAAGGGTCACAGCGTTGATATGAGCAGTGAATGTTGCGGTGAAGACTGCCAATGTTCAACACAGCACTGTTTTGGAAGCAATGTTGCGCTGCTTCACCCAGTTATTTTTACCACTGCGTCGCCTTTACGCACTATGGCATTAACAGCCGCTATTGGTGTGCGTATGCACACAACATCTTCTCAGTTCCGACCACCTAAAAATCTTCTCACAGCCTAAATCTATCTAAAAATCGCTCGATTTAAAGCACACTCGGCATTTTGCTGTGTGACTACTTCAAATTTGAGCAGAAGTTTGGTTCAAAATCGTTGTGTCATATTGCCCAGATAGCACAGCGTAAAGTGAGTAAGAAAATGACATTTTCATCAACTGCCATTTCAAATATCGGTCGTACGGTTTCGTTTTTCATGATGCTTGTTATGTCGACCTTTGCAGACGCTTAGACAGTACTTGAGGAGCAATCAGGTACAAAGCGCGCACCTGAACAATCAGCCGCAGCTTCTCTACCAACAGCCACAGCGCTACCGTCAGTCTCAGCGCTGTCACTAGATATGGCTCTGCAGCTTGCGCTTGCGAACGACCCTATGTCAGAGGGCTTTCGTTTTAAACAAGAGGCGTTTGAACGAGAGGGAAAGGCGGCAACGTATTGGGACAACCCCCAGTTGGCCACCTCAATTCAGAATTTGCCAACCGATGGTTTCAGGTTCAATCAAGAGCCGATGACACAGGTTAAAATAGGCGTAAAACAAGCGCTTCCAAGAGGTAATGTAAATGAATTAAACCAGCAGAAATTTTATGCTATGGGTGTGTCAGTGTCGATGGCAAACAAAGCACGCGCTGCATGGATTAAAAAGCAAGTTGGTGATGATTGGCTAAATTGGTATTTGGCACATGAGCGCACGTCGATATTGAGCAAAGAGCGGCAACTTTTAACGCAGCTTCTTGATTTTACCGAGTCTCGATATGGTCAAGCATTTCGCGATGCGCAGCAGCAAGACATTTTACAAGTACGCCTAGCCTTGTTGTCTTTAGAGGATAAATTTACTGCTGCACTACAGCAACAAGAAGAAGCAAAAGCAAAACTATCACAATGGTTTGGGGCGCCGTTGACAGGTCATTTATCGCCTGCTGCAGATGCCTCGCTTTCTTCGTTGACTTTTGGGTACGAAACAAGTGCCAAAGCATTGCTACATGAGCTATCTGTGCGTGAACCCTTCACATTATTGCAAGCACATCCAGAAGCTATGCAAATCAAATTAGAGTCAGAAGCAGAAGATGTCTCGTTAAAAATTGCTCGGGAACAGACTAAGCCACAGTGGGCTATTGAGGCAAGCTATGGCTACCGAGATGACGCGCCAGGCGGTATGAGCCGCGCCGACTTTGTCTCGATTGGCGTGCAGGTAGATTTGCCATTTTTAACGCAGCCGAAACAAGACGAGCGTATAGGGGCTGCAGCAGCACGCTTAAACGCTAAAAAGACGGACTTTCGATTAAAGGTAAATGCACTGGCGGCACAGGCAGAAACCTTCAAGCACCGGCTTTCATCGTTGTCACAGCGAGAGGCTTTGTACACAAATGGCCTTATTGATGAGGTAGCGCAGTTGGCGCAAAGCCTTCTAACCGCTTATACCGCTGATAACGGGAATTTTACTAACGTTATTAACGCCAATATCCAGCAGATAAGAGTGGAAGAAGAACTACTTCGAATAGAAGTTGAACAAGCGAAAACACGCAATGCGCTAGCGTACTTGTACCTTCCTTCTATTGATGCGCTTAACAAGCAATAGATGGTATGGATGAGGATATAAACATGACAAAACAAGACAAAAAGCAGTTAACCGAAAATGGCGCATCCCAAAGTCGTTCATCTAGCCATCATTCAACTAACCAAACTTCTGGGACAGAAAGCGGTAAAGCACTCATTTCTGGCAATTTATCTGGCATAGCGCTTGGTATAGTTCTTGGCATGCTGATAAGCGCGCTTTTATGGTGGCTTTTTGCGGGTTCAACAGGTGCCCTTCATGATTCTGGTGAGCAGAGTGATGCAAAGCAGCCACTGTATTGGGTTGCACCTATGGATGATAGCTACAGGCGAGATAAGCCAGGTAAGTCTCCAATGGGAATGGACTTAGTGCCGGTATACGAGGATAACGCTATGTCCGGTATGCAGCATGGCAACATGATGTCTGCAGGCACCGTGATGATTGCACCTAATGTGCAGCAAAATATGGGTGTAAGAACCCAAAAGGTGCGTGTTGGCTATTTAAATAGCACCATAAGCGTAACGGGTAATGTTGCTTATAACGAAGACACTATTGTTCATATTCATCCAAGAGTAGAAGGCTGGATAGACAGTTTGTTTATCAAGTCACAAGGTGATGAGGTGAAGCAAGGCCAAGCCTTATACACGCTTTATTCTCCAGAACTTGTGAGTGCTCAAGAAGAGTTCTTATTGGCCTTAAAGCGCAATGATAAAAAGCTTATTGCGGGGGCGCGAGCGCGCTTAAGGGCTTTAGATTTATCAAATGCATTTATTGAAACGTTACAGCAAACACAAAAAGTGTCACAGACCGTTACTTTTTATGCTGAACGAAGTGGTGTGGTAGAAGCATTGACCATACGGGAGGGCTTCTTTGTGAAGCCGGGCACTACCATTATGAGTATTGCCAAGCTTGACAGCGTCTGGGTGATTGCCGATGTGCCAGAAACATTTGTTCAGCGCATTAATTTACATGACGGTGTTGAAGTGTCGTTAGGTTTTTCGCCCGACCAAAGATGGCAAAGTCATATTGACTACATTTACCCTTCGCTTGACCCCGTTACGCGCACCTTGAAAGTACGGGTACCTGTTAGTAACGACAGTTCGCTTTTAAAGCCCAATATGTTCGCCAACGTAAAAATTACGCCGCGTGAAAACCGCCCATCTTTATTGGTACCCAAAAGCGCCGTTATCCGCACAGCGACAAGTACTCGCGTAGTTGTGACTGATAACACGGGGCATTTTAAGTCGATAGCTGTGGTTTTGGGAGGTAGCGACAAGCGGTATTTTGAAGTTACTGATGGGCTGCTTCCAAACGACATAATAGTGGTTTCAGCGCAGTTCCTAATCGACTCTGAATCGTCTAAAGATAGCGATCTTATGCGAATGTCTGAACCTGACAATCAAGCAACTACAACGGGTAAGATAGTTGCGTTACCCGAAAGCTCGCAGGCTAGCTCCATTGATAATCAGCGAAGCAAAATAACTATCGCCAGAGGGCCTATTGAAAAATGGGGAAGAGGGCCCGCAACCATGGATTTTGTGTTGTCACCTCATATTGATTTGTCATCATTTTCTGTTGGAGACGACATTGTGTTTACGTTTGTTACAGGCAACGACTTTACTGTTGTTCAGTTAAAGCCTGCGAATGAAGTAGGCGCTTCAAGCCTCTCACATGGCTCGCATTCTCATGATTTACATAATTCTCATTCCCAGACTGGGCATATGCAAAGTCATGAGCATCATCAAGACGCTGATGAAGACAAAGGCATGGACAATATGGAGCACATGGAGCACATGGAGCACATGAACCATGATTGAGTCAGTTATTCGATGGTCGGTGCAAAACCGTGTATTTGTGCTGCTTCTTGCGCTAATGCTAACGATGGGCGGAATATGGTCGGTTAAGCAAACGCCTATTGATGCTATTCCCGACTTGTCTGATGTACAGGTTATTGTAAAGGTAAATTACCCAGGGCAATCACCACAAGTGGTTGAAGACCAAGTCACCTTTCCACTTACATCTGCACTTATGTCGGTACCTGGCGCACAAACTGTGCGTGGCTATTCGTTTTTCGGCGATGCCTATGTATACGTTATTTTCGACGATAGTACAGATATATATTGGGCGCGAAGTCGAGTTCTTGAATACTTAAGTCAGGTGGCGCCTGAACTTCCCGAGGGGGTTACTCCACAGCTTGGGCCAGACGCCACAGGCGTTGGCTGGGTGTACATTTACGCCCTTGAAAACGGTAGTGCGCTTACCGGCAATTCAAAAACTAATACAAACAGTCCGCTTGATAATGGCGAGCTGCGGGCACTGCAAGATTGGTTCTTGAAGTACGAGTTACAATCGGTAGAAGGGGTTGCCGAAGTGGCGAGTGTGGGCGGTATGGTTAAGCAATACCAAGTAGTGCTTGACCCTGAAAAACTCAAAATATTCGGCTTGCTGCCTTCGCAAATTGAAACTGCCCTTACACGAGGTAATCGAGCCACTGGCGCGTCTGTTATTGAAATGGCGGAAGCCGAGTACATGGTTACGGCAGAAACTTATATTCAGAGCGTTGAAGAAATTGAGAGCTTGCCCACAGGGGTATTAAACAACGGCATAAGTGTGACTATTGGCGATGTGGCAAATGTTATTGAAAGCCCGCTAATGCGAAGAGGTGTTGCCGAGCTGAACGGTAATGGCGAAACGGTGGGCGGCATTATTGTTATGCGATATGGCGAAAATGCGAAAGCTACCATTGATGCAGTAAAAGCTAAGTTAGCGTCATTACAATCAAGTTTACCAGATGGCGTAAATATTGTGCCCGTTTACGATCGCTCAACGCTAATTAATAACGCCGTTGAGACATTGTTTGAAAAGCTTGTTGAAGAGCTACTTGTGGTTGGTGCAGTATGCCTGCTCTTTTTGTTTCACGTGCGCTCGTCGCTGGTGGCAATGATTAGCCTACCGGTGGGTATATTAGCTGCTTTTATTGTAATGAAACTTCAGGGGCTTAATGCGAACATTATGTCGCTTGGCGGTATCGCAATTGCTATTGGTGCAATGGTAGATGGCGCTATTGTGGTGGTGGAGAATCTGCATAAGCATTTGCACATAATTGAAAAGCAAGCGCAGAGACATTCGATTTCCTCAACCCAGCGATGGAATGCGGTGGTGAAATCGACCGCGGAAGTAGGCCCAGCTCTCTTTTTCTCATTGTTGATAATCACCGTGTCGTTCATTCCAGTTTTTACACTTGAAGCGCAGGAGGGCAGGCTTTTTGCGCCTTTGGCATATACGAAAACTTACGCTATGGCGGCAGCCGCAGCCCTTTCAATAACGCTGGTGCCGGTGTTGGCAGGTTACTTTGTTAGAGGGGCAATACGTTCGGAAAAACAAAACCCCATTAACAAAGGGCTGAATGCCATTTATACCCCGCTATTAACCAAGGTACTTCATTACCCCAAAACCACGCTAAGTGCAGCTTTTGTGCTTTTGTTGTCAATGTTTTGGCCTGCCAGCCAATTGGGTAGCGAGTTCATGCCAGAGCTGGACGAAGGCGACCTTATGTACATGCCAACTACCTATCCCAGTATTTCTATTGGTAAGGCGCGAGAACTCCTTCAACAAACCGACAAATTAATCGCTACGTTGCCTGAAGTGCAAAATGTATTTGGCAAAGTTGGTCGAGCTGAAACCGCTACCGATCCCGCACCATTAACAATGATTGAAACCTTCATTCAGCTTAAACCTAAGTCGCAATGGCGAGAAGGAATGACAACCGATAAGCTGAAAGAGGAACTGAATAATTTGGTGAAGTTTCCCGGTGTAACAAACGCATGGGTGATGCCAATTAAAACCCGTATCGACATGTTAGCTACAGGCATTAAAACGCCGGTAGGCCTCAAAATTGCTGGTCCTGATCTTAGCCGTATTGAAGCCATTGGCAAAAATATAGAGGTACTGCTAGCGAATGTTGAAAATACTGCGTCGGTGTACGCTGAGCGTGTAGTAGGTGGTCGCTATATTAATATAGACGTAAATCGCGAAAAGGTTATGCAGTACGGGCTAGATGTAGATGCTGTTCATAGCATTATAGGTACATCGGTTGGTGGAAAAGCGGTAACGCAGTCAGTTGAGGGGCGCGAGCGTTTCCCTATTAGCTTGCGTTTTCCTGAACAGTATCGGAACTCACCAGAGGCTTTAGCGGCATTACCCATTGTTACGCCCAGTGGTGCTTATATAACGTTATCAGATGTGGCGACAATTCGCATAGAGCAGGGCCCCGCAGGTATTAAAAGCGAGAATGCGCGCTTAAATGGCTGGGTTTTTATCGACGTTGAGTCTGATGGCGTAGGCGGTATAGATTTGGGAGGCTACGTTGCTAAGGCGCAAGCATACCTTAACGACAATCTGAATTTACCTGCAGGCTATTCACTTACATGGGCAGGTCAGTTTACTTATCTTGAAAGGGCAAAGGCTAAGCTTTCAGTGGTGATACCCATTACATTGGCCATTATCTGTCTACTGCTTTACATGGCATTTAAACGACTACGCGATGTTGCCCTAATTCTCGTTACTTTGCCGCTGTCACTGGTAGGTAGCGCGTGGCTGCTATATGCCATGAATTTTAACTTATCGGTAGCGGTGGGCGTTGGTTTTATTGCGCTGGCAGGAGTAGCCGTTGAAATAGGGGTAATCATGTTGGTGTATTTAAACCAGCATGTGTCAGATAAACTAAGGGATGAAGAATCGCAAGCCGAAAGTGGTGATGCAAGATTTCAGCGTATCAAAGAGGCTGTTGTTGATGCCGCAACTGCCCGATTGCGCCCTGTTATGATGACGTCGCTATCGATAATAATAGGTTTGTTACCTGTGCTTTATGCAACAGGAACGGGCAGCGAAGTGATGCAGAGAATTGCTGCGCCAATGGTAGGCGGTATGGCCAGTGCACTACTGTTAACGTTATTTGTGCTTCCTGCTGCGTTTTTCTTAATGGTTAGGCGTTCCTCTATGACGAGTTAAAAACAAAAAGCGCGATAGTGAGTAGCCACTATCGCGCTTTTTTCGTCCTTTTTTTTTCAACAAGCCTTTAGTTTTTCAAAAGGTCTTAGTGTGCAGCAGCGTAGTCTTCTACCTGTTGCCACACGCGCAGTAAGTTACCGCTTAAAATCTTTTTGATATCACTTTCGCTGTAGTTTCTGTCCAATAACCCTTGAACTAAGTTGGGGAAGCTAGCCACGTCTTTAAGTCCTATGGGAAGCGAATCACCTACACCGTCGTAATCTGAACCAATACCTACATGCTCAACGCCAACCAGTGACACAACGTGATCAATATGATCTAGCACTTCATCAAGAGTTGAATAAGGATAAGGGACCTTTTTACGGTATTCTTCTTCAAAGTTTTCAAGCTTGGGGCTGTCTTCCCCTTCTTTTTTAATTAACGCTTTTCTTGCGTTGGTTAGCCCTGTGCGCCATCGCCCCGCCTCTTTAGACACAAAGCTAGATCCAAAGTTAATCATGATAACGCCGCCATTTTCGCCGAGCTTTTTAATCATGTCGTCGTCCATATTGCGTTCGAAGCCTGGCGTAAATCGACGAAGCGACGAGTGCGATGCAATAACAGGTGTGTTGGTAAGTTCAATAACTTGGTAAAAGGCATCGTCTGAAACGTGTGAAATATCCAGCATTATGCCGATATTGTTCATTTCGCCAACCAGCGATTTACCAAAAGGACTTAACCCTTTCCATTTACGACGCAAATCGTAAGACGAATCTGAAATATGATTGGCTTGGCTATGTGCAAGGGTAATGTACCGAATGCCACGCTCGTAAAAAGCCGTTAAATTAGCTAAATCACCTTGAATAGGCGAGCCATTTTCCATTCCCATTGGCAGTGAAATAATGCCTTGTTCAAAATGGGCTTTTACCTCGCTAGGGCTTTTCGCAATCGCGAATTTATCAGGCGCTCTTGCAACAATCGCTTCTACCGAATCAATGAGTTCGTGAGCTAGTTGCGTCGACTCTGGTGAATTATCAAGGCTGGCAGGAACATAGATACTCATAAAAGGGGCATTTAGCCCGCCTTTCACTGCTCGAGGGTAGTCAAAGTCACCACCGTCGGTAGCTTTTGTTACATCAACCCATTGTTCTTTCACGCGATAGGGAACGTCAATGTGGCCGTCTACAATGATAGTTTGCTGCGCAATATCAACGGCCTTATCCGACGCCGTGTAAGTAGGTGAATTGGCGGCAGTGCTGTGAGCACTGAACAGGGCCGCCAGCGCAAATGCACAAGCAGAAAGTGGGAAACGCCCCTTCATAGTAAAAGTCCTTATTAATAAATTCATGTCGCAAGCTTCACAATACTGCGTTGCTTGTAACGAAAAGGTGTACTGCAGAGCTTAGAGATTAATGCATATTGCTTGTTGCTACAACGAGTGAAAAAGTAAGCTAAGCGCTTTGTTTTGTACAAATATTCGTCTTTCAGTAGTGGCTAGTGTTGATATTGGTTATTTTTAGAGCGCTTGTTGTCGTTTACTTAAAGTTTACATTGCAATAAAAATTTAAAACTTGGTATGGTCTAGTTTGCGTGACTTCATTGCACGAATGCGTAATACTCCTGTGCGCTCTGCCAATAACGAGATGACCAAGATGCATCCGCGGAGCCTAGATAAATTTTCATTGATATCCGTCCTTCTCGCAAATTTTACGGGTATCGCAATAAACAAGTATGAGAAATAAATATGGCTATTAATTTTGTACCGCTAGACAAAGAAAAACATAAAGACCTTAAAATTGCGGTAAACACATCGTTCAGCTTCGCAAAAAATACTCACCTTGCTGCTGCAACTATCCGTGAATTCGCACAGCTTGCTGCTACTATGCCGCTAGTTTTCATTGATGACCAAGTATCTAAGCGTCACCACGTAGTCACTATGCTAGGTATGGAACAGGGTCAAAACCTTTTCCTTACTGGTGACAGCTGGAAGGGCCCTCATGTACCAATGAATATCCTTCGCTACCCGTTTGACGTACGTCCAGACGGTGAGAAGTTAGGTGTATACATTGACGAAAACACCGACCTAGTGTCTGACGAAGGCCAGCCATTATTCACTGAAGAAGGTGAAGCAAGCGAGTTCCTAGCAAACCGTCAAAAGTTCCTAGCTGACCTAGCTAACAGCGAAATGCTAACACAGCGTTTTGTTGCGAAAGTAGTAGAGCTTGACCTACTAGACCCAATTCAAATTCGCCTAACATACCAAGACGGTACACAGCGTAACGTTACTGGCATGCAAAGCATTAACGAGAAGAAACTACTAGAACTTCCTGAAGAGCAAGTACTTGAGCTTCACAAAGCTGGTTTCCTTGGCGCGATTTACGCGGTAATGATGTCAGTTGGTCAGCTTAACCGTTTAGTTGAGCTTTCAAACGATACCGAAAACCCAATTCGCAGCATGCAACTTTCTGCTGTTAAAGCAGATGAGCAAGCAGCAAGTGAAGCAGCGCCAAGCGCATAATTCACACATTGAATTGCTTCAAAAGCCCGCGTTTTGCGGGCTTTTTTGTGCATAATGTAACCTATTCATTTTTCATTAGTTTCTGTTCAGAATTCGTTAAGTTTCATTCGTATATCTTTAGCCTTGTTTCCAACACACTTTATTTCAAGGACAAAGACATGGATATCAAAAACAGCCCCTTAAAAGCATCGTTAACTGTAGCAGCAATGGCCGTGGCGTCGCTTTTAACAGCATCATTCGCACAGGCAAATACACAAAACGAAGTTCAAGTGCGTGCTATTGATTTTGAAGGAATAGATGACACGCTTTACGGCGGTTCTTTTACTCGCTATACAAGTACGCTTAAAGGGAATAGCGGTGCCTACCTAATTAACCCTTACCTACAGCGAGTGTCTAGCTTTTCGGGTGGATATAACAATATCGACGGCACAGATATCTTCACTCTTGGCACCACGCTATATCTAAATAAAGAATGGATGATGTCAATTGATGGAACCTACGCAGAGTTCGATTACGACTTTGGCGATTCAGACAGCACAGATATTGATGTAAAAGTGGGGTATAACCTGTCGCGCGAATGGCAGGTGGGTGCAGGGTTCCTTTATTCTGAGCAAAACTTTAACGGCATTATAGATGGTGAACGCTTCAGCGGCCGCGAAAACGATAACGCCATTCTTGCATTTACTCGTTATACCACCGTAGGTAAAGCAGGAACAGGTTGGGACCTGTTAGCAGAATACATTAGTGACGACGCAGATGTTATTCGTGGTTCAGCCCGTTACTTCTTCAATCCAGGGCTAAGCGTTGCTGGTACCTATGCACACATTAATGCGCCGGGTGGCTTTGAGAACGGTAACGAGATTGGTGTTGAAGTAGATTACTGGCTAAACGAACAATTCTCTGTAAAAGCGGGCTACCAAAGACAAGTAGACAGCGATATTGATGCCGATGTGTTGAGTTTAGGTGCTACTTATCGTTTTTAATGCACCAAATGGTGAGTAGTAATACAAAGGCAAGCTTAAGCTTGCCTTTTTTATGCTTCATAAAAGTACTTCAACCGCTGTTCGTCGATTAATTTTCACTTCTTATTAAGCAATCACGTTTTTATCGCCCTTTTTTTACACGCTTAATCATAGACTTCCTTCAACTACTGTATATCTAAACAGTTTGAAGCCAGTAAATACGGGGCCTTCACCGCATTTTTCTACTTGACAGTGGGGATCATTGGTACCTAAACTGTATCTCAGTGGGTAAATGTGGCGAATTGTGGATCAAGTCATCATCACTTTGCAGATTAGTACTCAAATAATAAGAAAACCAAGAGCAAAAAATAAAAGGCTAGGGGAATGTTCCGCGGCGCTAACGCAATCAATCTGGATACTAAAGGCAGACTGGCAATACCTACGAAGTATCGTCAGTCGCTGCTGGATGATTGCCAGGGACAACTTGTCTGCACAGTAGATACACAACAAAGTTGTTTGCTACTTTACCCACTTCCCGAATGGGAAGAGATTGAGCTTAAGCTCATTAAACTTTCTAGTATGATCCCAGCTGAGCGCAGAATGCAGCGTTTATTGCTGGGCCATGCTTCTGAAGGTGAAATGGATAAAAGCGGGCGAATTCTCATTCCTACTCCTCTGCGTGCACACGCAAAACTATCAAAAGAAGTCATGTTGGTTGGTCAGTTAAACAAGTTCGAAATTTGGGATGCCGATGAATGGGCACAACAAATTGAGGTTGATATCGATACCGAACGCAAAGGCGAATTTGAACTTACCGAACGATTACAGGACTTCTCGCTATGACACAGCCCAGCGAATTAAAACACATTTCAGTATTGCTTGACGAGTGCATTGAAGCATTGGCAATCAAGCATAATGGCATATATGTTGATGCAACGTTCGGAAGGGGCGGCCATTCGGCGCATATTCTTAATTCACTGGGTGAAGACGGCCAGTTAATTGCATTCGACCGCGATCCTCAGGCAATTAAAGCCGCTGAACGTTTTGCCGACGACAAACGTTTTCGCATTATCCACTCGCCGTTTGGCGATATGGCAGAAGAACTTGAGTCGTTAGGTCTAACGGGCAAAATCGACGGTGTGTTAATGGATTTAGGCGTGTCATCGCCTCAGCTTGACGACGCAGAGCGCGGGTTTAGCTTTTTGCGTGACGGTCCGCTGGATATGCGCATGGACACGTCCCGCGGTCAAAGCGCTGCACAGTGGCTAGCAAGTGCTGAAGAGCAAGATATTGCACAAGTAATTAAAGAGTTTGGCGAAGAAAAGTTCGGCAAACGTATTGCGCACGCCATCGTGAATACGCGCGAAGAAACACCTATCACGCGTACAGCGCAGTTAGCCAAAATTATTGATGAAGCGGTGCCAGTAAAAGACAAGTTTAAACATCCGGCAACCCGTGCATTTCAGGGCATTCGCATTTATATCAATGCCGAGCTTGAACAGCTTCGCGTTGGTTTAAAAGCGGCTACACAGGTTTTAGCCAAAGACGGGCGACTAGCCGTTATCTCGTTTCATTCACTAGAAGACCGTTTAGTTAAGCGCTTTATTAAAGAGCAAAGTAAAGGAAAGGTGGTGCCGCATAACCTTCCTATTACACAGGCAGAAATTGATGCAGATAAAGTCCTTAAAGCGCTAGGTAAAGCTATTAAACCCTCTGAACAGGAGATCGCGAACAATGTTCGCTCTCGCAGTTCCGTGCTACGTGTGGCAGAGAAGTTATGACCAAACGTACGCCAGACAAAGCAGGAACAAATTTTAATCTTCTGCTGATAATTGTTTCAGATTTGACCCGCAACAAGTTGCGGGTTTTGTTGTATTTAATGGTTATCGTATCGGCTATGTCAGTTATTCTCAGCAGCCATCACAATCGACAGCAAGTTATTGCCCTTGAAGACCTCATGCAAGAGAAAGACGAGCTTGATGTTGAATGGCGAAACTTAGTGCTTGAACAGCGTGCGCTTACAGAGCACAACCGCATTGAAACCCTTGTAGAAAAGCAGCTTGGCATGTATCGCCCAACCGCCGATGACGAAGTGGTAGTGAGGCTAAAATGAGTGCTGTTGAATCGTCTCAATCAATGAATAGCCCACGCCAGCGCAATAGTTCTGGTCGCAAAGGCAAATCTGGTGCAAAGCAAAATGTAACCCCTAGCTTGGTGCACTGGCGTTTTGTAGTAGTGCTTGTTGTGATAATGGCGGTTTTTGGCGTGCTAGCGTCACGGGCGGCTTACATTCAGGTTATTGAACCCGACGAGCTAATTCAGCAAGGCGACAGCCGAACACTGCGTACCCGCAATATGCCCACTTACCGAGGCCTTATTACCGATCGCAACGGTGTAGAGCTGGCGGTAAGTGTTCCCGTTCGCGCTATCTATGCCGACCCCAAAATTATTCACGACAACGACGGTTTTAAAGAGGCTCGCCGTTGGGAAGCGCTGGCCGATGTACTGCGCCAAGACGTGAACGAACTAAAAGACAAAGTGGCAAACCCTAAGCGTCGCTTTGTTTATTTGCAGCGCCAAGTGTCGCCTGCCATGGCTGAATACGTAGACAAGTTAGACATTCCAGGCATTTATCTTCGCCGTGAAAGTCGTCGTTACTACCCAACGGGCGAAGTCTCTGCCCAGCTTATTGGCGTTACAGACGTTGACGACACTGGTGTTGAAGGACTAGAGCGCTTGTATGACGAGTGGCTTACCGGCACACCGGGGTCGCGAAAAATACGCCGCGATGCAAAAGGCCGTCAGGTAGAAATTCTAGAAATGAAATCGGGTGAAAAAGCCGGTGATCTTCAGTTAACTATCGATCAGCGCATTCAAGCGTTGGCCTACAAAGAAATTAAAGAAGCCATGCTGTACTACCAGTCTAGTTCAGCTTCGGCCATCGTTATTGATGTGAAAACCGGTGACGTTCTGGCCATGGTGAATGCGCCTTCGTTTAATCCAAACGATCGCAGCGATATTTCTCCGCATAGAATGCGTAACCGAGTTATTACCGATGCGTTCGAGCCAGGCTCGTCATTAAAGCCCCTTGCTGTATTGTCGGCCCTTGAGTTTGGCGACGTAGAGCCAGGAGATACCGTAAATACCTACCCAGGTTGGATGCGTCTAGGCGGAAGCTTGGTAAAAGACACCCGTAACTACGGTGAGCTTACTCTCGAGGAAATCATTCAACACTCGTCGAACATGGGTACCTCTAAATTGGCGCTATCTGTACCTAAGCAATTCTTGTTAGATACCTATTACAACATGGGGTTAATGAGCGACACAGGCTTAAATATGGCAGGTGAGAGTAGCGGTATTTTTCACGAGCGTAGCCGTTGGTCTGAATTTGAGTTAGCGACACTATCTTTCGGTTACGGTATTTCTGTCACTACAGCGCAGCTTGGTCGTTTGTACGCCACGCTGGCTAACGGTGGCGTTAAAACACCACTTAACATTATCAAATCTCCAGAGCAGCCGTCGTGGCAGGCACAAGCCGAAAGGGTTATTAGTGAAGAAAACGCGAACGCTATTGTTCACATGATGGAAAGCGTAACTCAGCGCGGCGGTACAGCAACAAAAGCTGCTGTACCGGGTTATCGCGTGGCAGGAAAAACAGGAACTAGTCGTAAGGCCGTCGCCGGCGGTTATGGCGAAGAGTACGTGAACATTTTTGCTGGCATAGCGCCGGTTTCAAACCCTCGGTTAGTCACTATTGTGTTAATCAACGAACCGGGCGGCGACTTGTATCACGCGGGCGACACGGCTGCACCTGTATTTTCATCTATCATGGGAGGCGCACTACACATGCTGAATGTTGCTCCTGATGATAAGCAGGTGACGTCTAGCCGCTTATTGAAAGGAGGTCAAAGTGGTAGTTAGTGCCTTTATTCAAAGTATTCGTGCTTTATTGGCTAAGTTTGGTGTAGATGCTCCAGATATTCGTATTGAAGGGCTTACACTGGATAGCCGAGAAGTAAACACGCGTTTGGCATTTATCGCCATTAAAGGGCATGAGCTTGATGGCCGAGATTTTATTCCGCAGGCCATAAGTTTAGGTGCACGTGTAATTTTGGCGCAAACTGACGACAGTGCTTCTCATGGGCAAATGGAGATGCGTGACCATAGTGTCATCATTTCACTTTACGATTTACCGCAAATGTTGTCTGGCTTAGCAGCAGCGTTTTATGACTACCCTGCACAGAAAATGACAACGGTAGCGGTAACCGGTACAAATGGAAAAACATCTACAGTTCAATTACTTACGCAGCTGAAAGATACGTTGGGTACGCGCAGCGCAAGCATAGGTACACTCGGAAGCAGTGTGTTTGAAGGCGATAATACACAGTGGAAAACCACGCCTGCGGCAAACACCACACCCGATGCTATTCGCATGCAGTACTTATTGGCAGAGTTTGTGCAAAGCGAAGTGCAGCACACCGCTTTTGAAGCGAGCTCTCATGCACTGGTTCAAGGGCGACTTGGCACTGTAAAAACTGACGTTGCCGTATTTACTAATTTAACGCGTGACCATTTAGACTACCACGGCACCATGGAAGAATATGGTCGAGCTAAGCGTTTGCTGTTAAATCAGCCAGGGCTTAAAGCTGTGGTACTGAATGCAAACGACGCGGAAAGTGAAAAATGGAATGGCTATGCCGCGGCACACATGCAAAGGGTGTGGACCGGTATCGATGATGGGAGTTTAAGCGACACGTATAAAACGTCTCAACATCGCCATTGTTTCGCCACAAATGCCACTTATCATGCGTCAGGTTGTAGCTTTGAGCTTACCTCATCGTGGGGTAGTGCAGCAGTTACTCTGCCATTATTTGGCAAGTTTAATATTAGCAATGTACTGAGTGCCGTTGGTACCTTGCTGGCCGAAGGTGAACGCTTTGACGAAGTGGTAAAAGCCGTTAATGCAATTACCCCTGTTCCAGGTCGTATGGAAGTCTTTCCTGTTAGCGGTAATGCTAGCATTGTAGTGGACTACGCGCATACTCCCGATGCCTTAGAGAAAGTATTGCTTAGTGCCAAGTTTCATACTGAAGGAAAAGTGTGGTGTGTGTTTGGCTGCGGTGGTGACCGAGATAAAGGTAAACGACCGCTTATGGGGCAAGCCGCTGAAGCAGGTGCAGACAATATTGTTATTACTACCGACAACAGTCGAAGTGAAGCACCTGAAGCCATCGCAAATGATATTAAAGCTGGCTTAAAACACCAAGAAAAAGCAGTGAGTATTGCCGATCGCGAAGCTGCTATTCGCTACTGTTTAGACAATGCGGATAACGGCGACATTATTGTGGTAGCGGGCAAAGGTCACGAAGACTACCAAATAATTGGCAACAAAAAGACAAATTATAATGAACGTGCAGTTGTGGCGCGACTGCAACAGGAGTACAGCAAATGATAACAACAACGCTGTCGTGGATAGCCGAGAAGGTTAACGGTAAGGTTGAACAAACGCATGCAGATATTACCGTATCTGCGGTAAGTACAGATACACGCACCATTGAAGACGGTGCAGTATATCTTGCGCTTAAAGGGCCGAATTTTAACGGTCACGATTTTGTCGCACAGGCACAGCAAGCGGGCGCAAGCGCGGTTATTGCAAGTGAAAGTGTTGAAACCTCGCTTCCTGTAATCATGGTAGAAGACACCAAAGAAGCGCTGGGCTTGTTAGGTGCCGCGGTTAAAGCGCATGTGGCACCGAAAACCATTGCGATTACCGGCAGTAGCGGTAAAACTACAGTAAAAGAAATGTGCGCGTCTATACTAGAGCGCCGTGGAAATGTGTTAGCCACCAAAGGCAATTTTAACAACGACATTGGTGTACCGCTTACTCTCCTTCGCCTTGAGCCTCAACACGAATATGCCGTAATGGAACTTGGTGCAAACCACTTAGGCGAAATTGCTTACACCACAAATCTAGTAAAGCCTGATGTTGCCACCATTGTAAATGCAGCGGCATCACACCTTGAAGGTTTCGGTAGTTTGCTAGGCGTGGCTCGTGCAAAAAGCGAAATTTTTAAAGGGTTAGGTGAAGATGGCGTAGCCATTGTCAACGTCGATAGCCAGTTTGCAGAGTTCTGGAAGGGCAAGCTTCGCTATACTAAAACGCTTACTTTTGCCCCAGATCAGAAAAACGATGCAGACTTTCGTGCCGAAGATATCACTATAGGCTTAGACGGTTGCGCTGCTTTCCACTTAGTATGTCCTCAGGGAGATATTGCTATTCAGCTTACTATTCCTGGTGTGCACAATGTGGGTAATGCCCTTGTTGCTGCCGCGCTTACTTTGCAAGTTGGCGCAACCCTTGAGAATGTGCGAGATGGTCTACTGGCTATGAAGCAGGTAAGCGGTCGTTTGAATGTGAAGCAGCTTACTGAGCAAATGCGCTTACTCGACGATACCTACAATGCGAACGTAGCGTCGGTAAATGCCGCTATCGACACGCTTAGCAGTTTTTCAGGTATTACTGTGCTGGTACTTGGTGATATGAAGGAGCTGGGAGAAAAAGCACGTTTTTATCACGAACAGGTGGGGGAGTACGCAAAAAGTAAAGGTATTAATTATCTTTATACCATGGGCGTGCTAAGCCAATCGGCAAGTGCAGTGTTTGATGAAAATGGCGGACACTTTAGTGATGTCGAAAGCTTGTTGGCGGCTATGGAGCATGATCTTCTTTCTCAGCAGCGCGATATTTCAATTCTAGTGAAAGGTTCACGCAGCTCTAAAATGGAGCGCGTGGTAGAGGCGGTTGAGGCCTCTACGCTGGGAAAGCTTGATAGCCGTCGGGAGCGTATAGCATGTTAATTTGGCTCGCCGAATGGCTAACCCAATTTGAAACTGGGTTTAATGTATTCTCATACCTGACACTTCGCGCAATTCTTAGCACGTTAACAGCGTTGCTTATTGCTATTGTTATTGGCCCTAAAATGATTCGCTATTTGCAAAGAATGCAAATTGGCCAAACTGTGCGTGATGATGGCCCGCAAAGTCATTTATCTAAATCAGGTACTCCTACTATGGGCGGGTTATTAATTTTAGCCGCCATTGTAATTAGCGGTCTGCTATGGGCCGACCTAACAAACCGCTATGTATTGGTAACACTTACCGTAGTAGTTGCCTACGGTATCATTGGGTTTGTAGACGACTATCGCAAAGTTATTCGCAAAGACTCAAAAGGCTTAATTGCGCGCTGGAAGTATTTTTGGCAATCGGTAGTCGCCCTTGGCGTTGCGTTTTATCTTTACAGTAGCGCAACTTTGCCAGCTGAAACATCGCTGCTAGTACCGTTTTTCAAGGAAGTATTTCCTCAGTTAGGTGCGTTTTTTATTATCGTCACATACTTCGCCATTGTAGGTACAAGTAATGCGGTGAATCTGACTGACGGCTTAGACGGACTTGCTATTGTTCCCACTATTTTAGTAGCAGGTGCCTTTGCCATTTTTGCTTATGTTACGGGTAACGCTAACTTTGCCGAGTACCTCAATATTCCTCATATTCCTTTAACCAGTGAGCTGGTTATTGTGTGTACCGCCATGGTCGGGGCAGGTTTGGGCTTCTTGTGGTTCAACACCTATCCAGCACAGGTTTTCATGGGCGACGTGGGCTCGCTAGCATTAGGCGGCACACTGGGCGTGCTGGCTGTATTAGTGCGCCAAGAGTTAGTGCTTATCATAATGGGTGGCGTGTTCGTCATCGAGACGCTGTCGGTTATTTTGCAAGTGGGCTCTTATAAGCTTCGCGGGCAACGCATCTTTAGAATGGCACCTATCCATCATCACTATGAACTGAAAGGCTGGCCAGAGCCGCGCGTTATTGTGCGCTTTTGGATCATCTCTATCATTCTTGTGTTGGTTGGTCTTGCGACCTTGAAACTGAGATAAACATTGATGTCGTATAACGTACGTGAGCACAGTTATGTTGTCGGTGGCCTAGGTGTTACAGGTCAGGCTTGCGTGCGCTTTTTGCTAAAACACAATGCGAATGTGAAGGCCTTTGATACACGCCAAGCCGTAAATTTGCCTGACGATATTGAAAAGGCGTTAGCGGGTAAAGTGACCACGGATACACTTGACGCCACGTACTTTGAAGGCATCGATACACTTGTGTTAAGCCCTGGCTTATCGCTGAACCTTGCACAAGTGAAGCTTGCCAAACAATGTGGTGTTGAAGTGATTGGTGATGTTGAACTGTTTGCGCGCTTAAACCAAACGTTATCTACGCCAAAACGTGTCGTGGGCATTACAGGGTCAAATGGCAAAACCACGGTTACGCTGCTCGTTACGCATTTACTTACTGCCTGCGGTATAAAAAGTATTGAAGCCGGCAATGTAGGCCGTCCGGTTTTAGAAGCATTAGAAAGTGATGCTGATGTTGTTGTTCTTGAGCTCTCTAGCTTTCAATTGGAAACCACGTCATCACTTGTGCTTAATGCCGCCAGCATCCTAAATATTTCTGACGATCATTTAGACAGACACATCACGCTTGAAAACTACATCGATGCAAAGCACCGCATTTTTGATAATGCACTATCAGCTGTTGTGTGGCGCGACGGGGAGTTTGTTGCACCAGAAAACGATATAAACGCTATCACTGAGTATGGCTTGGGTGAGTCAGATGATGGCTTTGCAGTTTCTGTCATAGATAAGCAGCCCTACATAGTGTTTAACATTACACCTGTTATTGCACTAGCAGACATACAGCTTGCAGGCACGCACAACGTACTCAATGTAATGGCAGCACTAGGGCTTTGCGACACATTAGGCATTGCGCCAAAGCAAGCCGCTGTTCATCTTAAAAGCTTTAAAAGTGCGCCACACCGCTGTGTGGAAATAGCAAACGTTAATCAGGTTCGTTTTATTGACGATTCAAAGGCTACCAATGTTGGTGCTACTATTGCGGCGCTGGAAGGTCTGTCACCTATGCTAAACGGTAACATTATTTTGCTTGCCGGCGGTGATGCAAAAGGCGCAGATTTACAAGCGTTAGCGCCATATTTAGCGCGTTGTGTGCTCCATGTATTTGCCTTTGGTAAAGACGCTAGCGCCTTTAAGGATGTTTTCGCAGCTACGACCCTAGTGGAGTCCTTGGACAGCGCTGTTGAAAAAGCGTGTGACATGGCGAAGCAGGGCGACATCGTATTACTCTCACCAGCGTGCGCCAGTATTGATATGTTTAAAAACTATATGCATCGCGGTGAAGTTTTTCAGCAGGCCGTTTATAGGCAGAGTGCTGTGGAGGCTTCAATATGACCACAGCTACCACTAAGTTAAGCGCACTGTTTGCCGCTCGCCACGACGGTGCGGCACCGTCTACACACCCCTATGATGTAACACTTGTGCTTATTTCGTTGGCGCTAATGAGCATTGGCTTAGTCATTGTTACCTCAGCCTCTATGCCTGTAGCAGCGCGTATCTTTGATAATCAGTTTCACTTTGCCATTCGCCACGGTATTTACATTGCCTGCGCACTTACAGCTGCAATGATTGTGCTTCAGTTACCCATGCGTTTTTGGCGTACTACTAACCCATATTTATTGCTGGCCGCAATTGGACTGCTTGTTGCTGTGCTGTTAGTGGGAAGGACCGTTAATGGTAGTACCCGATGGTTAGTCATTGGGCCAATTACGGTGCAGGCGGCCGAGCCAGCCAAGTTATATTTCTTTGCTTATTTGGCTGGCTATTTGGTACGCCGGTATGAAGAAGTAACAGAAAACTTAAAAGGGTTTATTAAGCCGCTAGTTGTTTTCTTTGTGCTTGCTATGTTGTTGCTGCTTCAGCCCGACTTGGGCACCGTGGTAGTTATGTTTGCTACTACCATAGGCTTGCTGTTTTTGGCGGGCGCAAGACTGTGGCAATTCTTTGCGTTGGTATTTGTTGGCGTTTTAGCGGTGGTAGCCCTAATTGTTTTTGAAGAATACCGACTTAAGCGGGTTACGTCATTCCTAGATCCATGGGCCGACCCGTTCGGTGCAGGCTATCAGCTTACTCAATCACTTATGGCTTATGGTCGTGGTAATTGGTTTGGTCAAGGCCTTGGAAATAGTTTACAAAAACTAGAATTTTTACCCGAAGCACACACCGACTTTATTATGGCCATTCTGGCAGAAGAGTTTGGCTTTGTGGGTGTTCTAGCAGTACTTGCACTTATTTTGTGGATGGTACTAAAAGCGCTAAGCATTGGTAATCGAGCGTTAGAGAAAGGCCGCGCCTTCGACGGATACCTAGCATACAGCATTGGTATTTGGTTTAGTTTCCAAACCGCAGTAAATATTGGTGCAAGCGCAGGCATTCTTCCTACTAAGGGTCTTACCTTGCCTCTGGTCAGCTACGGTGGCTCTTCACTTATTGTTATGTCGGTTGCAGTAGCTATTTTGCTACGTATCGATTTTGAGCTGCGTGTAGATGGCGTTCAGGCACTTGATCGCGGTGATGGCAAAGGCGAGCGTCGAAAGTCAGCATCAGCTAAAAGTAAAAGTGCAGCTAAAACCGCAGCGTCTGCAAGTGCAAGTACAACTGCAGGTGAACACAGTTTTGAAGGATCACAGGTTTCTCCAGAAAATGCTGACAGCCAAGCGCCCAAGAAACCAAAAACACCAGAAGATGAAGGTAAAGCCGGTATAAAAGCAATTTTGGCACGGGTTGCCGCGGAGGCTGACAATGGCTAAGCGGTGTTTAATAATGGCAGGCGGTACTGGCGGGCACGTTTTTCCTGGCCTTGCAGTAGCTAATGCGCTTCGTGAACAGAACTGGGATGTGCAATGGTTAGGTACCGCCGAGCGAATGGAAGCCGATGTAGTGCCAAAGCACGATATCCCCATTCATTTTATTCCAGTTAAAGGGCTTCGAGGAAAGGGGCTTGTAACCCGTTTACAAGGCGCTTTTTCATTGGTGAAAAGCTTGTTTTCAGCTAGGCGTATTATCAAGCGCATCAAACCTGATATTGTTGTTGGGTTTGGCGGATATGCAAGCGGACCAGGTGGTGTAGCCGCCAAGTCATTAGGTATTCCAGTGATAGTGCATGAACAAAATGCAGCCGCAGGAATGACAAACAAGTTGCTTAGTAAAATAGCAAGCCGTGTACTTTTAGGCTTCGATAGTGCTCGTAGCGAGTTCTCATCAGTAAGCGAAAAAGTACATACGGTTGGCAACCCTGTTCGCGATGCCATTTGGGCGGTAAGCACTAAGCCTACAGAAACGGCGCGTGCAGACAATACACCGCTAAATATGTTAGTAGTGGGCGGAAGCTTGGGTGCCAAAGTACTTAATGATACCGTGCCGCAAACATGCGGTATGCTGAAAGGTCTATCGATAAAGCATCAGTGCGGAAAAGGCAACAGCGCTGCTGTTTCACGTGCATATGAACAGGCTGGTGCCGATATCTCTACCGTGCAAGTGAGCGATTTTATTGAGGATATGGCCGCCGCGTACGAATGGGCCGACTTTATAGTATGTCGCGCCGGAGCATTAACAGTAAGTGAAGTGGCTGCCGCAGGTAGAGCTGCTATCTTTGTTCCTCTACCACATGCGGTGGACGATCATCAGACCAAAAACGCACAGTCGCTGGTCGACAAACAAGCTGCGCTAATGATTGCGCAGCCAGTACTAAAAGAAAATTTAGGGCAAGCAGTACGACAATGGATCTCACATCCAGAAGACTGTTTGAATATGGGAGCTTTGGCAAGACAATGTGCCAGCCCCAATGCCACAGAACACGTAGTAAGCCACGTTAAAAGCGTGGTAGGAGTAGGGGAATAATGGTTTTTAAAACCCCATTTGAAAGCCCGCAAATGCGTAGGGTAAAAAATATCTTCTTTATCGGCATCGGCGGTGCGGGTATGGGCGGTATCGCAGAAGTATTGTTAAACGAAGGTTATGCAATTTCAGGTTCTGATATTCAAGAAGGACCAATGACGCAGCGACTCACCGAGCTAGGTGCAGACGTAAAAATTGGCCACCGTGCCGAAAATGTGGAAGGCATGGACGTCATCGTTGTGTCGAGCGCCATTAACGAACAAAACCCTGAGATAGTGGTTGCACGTGAGCAGCGTATTCCAATTATTCGCCGTGCCGAAATGCTGGCGGAGTTAATGCGTTTTCGTCATGGTATAGCGGTTGCCGGTACGCACGGTAAAACCACCACTACCAGCCTTATTTCAACTATTTTTGCAGAAGCGCAATACGACCCTACGTTTGTTATTGGTGGTTTGCTCAATAGTGCTGGCACTAATGCGCGCTTGGGTAAAAGTCGCTATTTAATCGCAGAAGCGGATGAGAGCGATGCGTCGTTTCTTCATCTACAGCCTATGGTGTCGGTGGTGACCAACATTGAAGCCGACCATATGGATACCTATGGCGGCGACTTTTCAAAGGTAAAAGACACCTTTGTAGATTTCTTATCTAATTTGCCATTTTACGGTCAAGCTATTGTCTGTGGCGACGATGCTAATATTCAGGAAATTCGCCCTAGAATAGGACGTAGCATTCTAACTTATGGTTTTGAAGCCCATAACGACTACCGTGCCGAGAACATTAGTTTGTCGTTCGGAAAAGCCAACTTTACGGTTATTCGCCCAGATCACGACCCGCTAGATATTACGCTGAACCTTACTGGTAACCACAATGTGCTAAACGCACTTGCAGCAATTGCTGTTGCTACCGATGAGGGTATTGACGATGAAGCTATTATTCGTGCACTAGCCATCTTCGGAGGTATAGGTCGTCGTTTTGAACAGCTCGGTACGTTTAATACCAGTAAAGGCGAAGTATGCTTGGTAGATGACTATGGTCACCACCCAACAGAGGTTAAAGCCACCATAGCGGCTGCGCGTGCCAATTGGCCTGATAAACGTTTAGTCATGGTGTATCAGCCACACCGCTTTACTCGTACCCGTGACTTGTATGAAGACTTTGTGGAAGTGCTTTCAAGTGTTGATGCACTTCTGCTACTTGATGTGTATGCCGCCAGTGAACAACCGATTGAAGGTGCAGACAGCAAAGCACTATGCCGCTCTATTCGCCAGCGCGGACAGCTAGAGCCTGTATATGTAGGCGATAAAGACGCGCTCCCCGGGATACTTGCTAACATTATGCAAGACGGCGATATCGTGATGACACAAGGCGCGGGAAATATCGGTCAAATTGCTAAGCTGCTTGCTAAACACGAGCTTGAACCTCAGCGTTTAGTAGAAGAAGGACAATAAGATGTATAAACCTTCTGTAAATACTCACACGCCAGACCAATACGGCAAAGTAGCCGTTCTGTTAGGAGGCGATTCTGCCGAGCGCGAAGTGTCGCTAAATTCGGGTAATGCAGTATTGAACGCGTTGCTTAGGCAAGGTGTTGATGCGTTTGCCTTCGACCCAGCCGAGCGTCCGTTAACCGATTTAATTACGCTAAATGTAGATAGAGCGTTGATAATGCTGCACGGGCGAGGCGGCGAAGACGGTTCAATGCAGGGGGCATTACAGCTACTGAAAATACCCTATACAGGCAGTCGTGTACTGGGTTCGGCCCTAGCAATGGATAAAATTCATACTAAGCAAGTGTGGCAAAGTTTGGGCTTACCAACAGCAAAATATGAAATTGCTGACAAAAGGCACTTTGAAGCTGGTAAGTGCAGCGCTATAATGGATAAATTGGGGAATGAAGTCATGGTAAAACCGGCCAGAGAAGGGTCGAGTATTGGCATGGCGAGAGTGACAAGTGCTAAACAACTTGAAGCTGCTATTCAAGACGCTTTTAAATACGATAATCAAGTCTTGTTAGAGCAGTATATCGACGGACCAGAGTTTACTGTTTCTGTGCTACAGGGGCAGGCTTTGCCGTCTATTCGCATGTCTACTCCACACACATTCTACGATTATGCTGCGAAGTATCAGGATAATACTACGGAATATTATTGCCCAAGCGGTTTGTCTGAAGAGCAAGAGGCCCAATTGGCTAAGCTTGCAGCACGTGCATTTGACGCAGTATCTGGCAGTGGCTGGGGGCGTGTTGATGTTATGCAAGACAACCAAAGACAGTTTTATTTGCTTGAAGCAAATACGGTACCCGGCATGACAGAGAAAAGCTTGGTGCCAAAAGCGGCGAAAGTAGCAGGGTTGAGCTTTGATGAACTTGTTTTGAGTATTCTATCGACGAGTTTTGATGTGCAACCTGAATTGGCCGTTGACGCGCGTTAAACCGCAATGAATAAGTGAAGCGGTAATGACTGAGCAAACGGATAAGCAAAAAAGGCGCGAATTATCGACGTCGGTGAAAGTTAAGCACACAAAGCGTGAAATGTGGGCTGGCGTTGCGTTTCTTTTTGTCGTTATTGTTGGCTTGGTAATTGGTGGTATTAAGGCGAACCAGTATTTGTATGATGAACAACAAATGCCGGTTCAGGTTATCGATTTTTCTGGTGACTATAAGCATATCGATATTACCAAGCTAGAGCGTCTAATTCGTCAAGCGCAACCGGGCAGTTTTTTTGCGCTGGACGTTAATGAAGTATTCGAGCTTGTTGAGTCTCAGTCGTGGGTTTACCGCGCTTCGGTTCGAAAGAAGTGGCCGAATACGTTGAAGATATATTTGGTTGAGCAGCAACCCGTCGCTAAATGGAACGAGGATTTACTGCTTAACCCTTACGGCGACACTTTCAATGACGAAGGCGTTACGCTGTCACTACCAAGGCTGTATGGCCCAGGTGGTAGTGAAAAAACAGCCCTTGAGGGCTACAACGCCATGCATGCATTAATTGGCACAACCGATATGGCCATTGATGAACTGAGCTTAAGCGAGCGGTTTGCATGGCAGGTGCAGTTGAAAAACGGCATTAAATTAAATTTAGGGCGTCAGGAGTTTATCGATAGGTTACAACGCTTTATCGATGTATACCCACTTCTGACGCAGCAAGAGAAGGCGGTGAAATACGTCGACCTTCGCTATGACACGGGTGTTGCCGTTGGCTGGGCCGACGACAGTACCACTAATGAAGAGAGTTAAGGAAACCATGTCAAAACCTGCTGAACGCAATTTGATTGTAGGACTAGATATCGGCACCAGCCAAGTGAAGGCCGTGGTGGGCGAACTGCTAGATGATGATCAAATCAGTATTGTTGGCGTGGGCACCCATGCATCGAAAGGCATGGATAAAGGCGGCGTGAACGACTTGAATTTGGTTGTAAAGTCGGTGCAGCGTGCGGTAAACGAGATGGAGTTAATGGCAGATTGCCGCGTTTCTTCAGTTTTCATGTCTATCTCGGGTCGACACGTAAAATGCCAAAACGAAAACGGCATGGTGCCAATTAACAATCAGGAAGTAACGCAAGAAGACGTTGATAACGTTATTCATGCAGCGCGCAGTGTGCCTATTGCGGCCGAGCGTCGTTTACTTCATGTGCTTCCACAAGAATTTACCATTGATGTACAAGAAGGTATTAAAAACCCAATTGGTATGTCGGGTGTAAGAATGGAAGCCGATGCGCACATCATTACCTGTGCCGATGATATGGCAAAGAATATGGTGAAGTGTGTGGAGCGCTGCGAGCTTAATGCTGACCAACTTATTTTCTCAGCACTCGCGTCTAGCTATGCAGTGCTTACCGACGACGAGCGTGAGCTTGGCGTATGTGTAGTTGATATTGGCGGCGGCACCATGGATATGGTGATATACACCGACGGCGCTATCCGTCATACTGCTGTGATCCCTGTTGCTGGTAATCAAATTACCAGCGATATTGCGAAGATTTTTAGAACACCAATCAGCAATGCAGAGGAAATAAAGGTAAATTATGCCTGTGCATTAAAAGATATGGTGAGTATGGAAGACAGCATTGAAGTACCTAGCGTAGGCGGACGCCCGGCGAGAGTCATGTCTAGACATACGTTAGCAGAGGTTATTGAGCCTCGCTATCAAGAACTGTTCGAGCTGGTACACGATGAAATACGTGCCAGCGGCCTGGAAGAGCAAATTGCTGCAGGTCTTGTACTTACCGGCGGTACTGCCAAAATGGAAGGTGCCGTTGAGTTTGCTGAAGAGCTTTTCCAGATGCCCGTGCGCGTGGGCAAACCCATCAATGTAAAAGGCTTATCTGAATATGTTGATGACGCAGGTTTTGCAACAGTTGTAGGACTGCTGCAATACGGCAAAGTACAATCTGATAATAAGAAGTCCAGTACGCAGAAACCCGGTGAAAGCTTATTTCAACGTGTGCAAAGCTGGTTTAAAGGTGAATTTTAATTTTATTTGGGGGCGCTACTGCTAGAGCATTAAGACTTGCAGGAAGCAATAAGTCTATATCAATGAAATAGCGTAGTGTTTGAAGACGTACAACCGGAGAGTAAGTATGTTCGAATTAATGGATAGTCACGGCGAAGAAGCCGTAATCAAAGTCATCGGTGTCGGTGGCGGCGGCGGTAATGCTGTTGAGCACATGGTGTCTCAAAGCATTGAAGGCGTAGAATTTATTGCGGTTAACACCGATGCACAGGTACTGCGTAGTTCAAGTGCAGACGTTACACTTCAAATTGGCTCTAGCGTAACGAAAGGTCTGGGTGCAGGTGCCGATCCAAACATTGGTCGCGATGCAGCACAAGAAGACAGAGAAACCATTCGTCAAGCGCTTGACGGTGCTGACATGGTTTTCATCACTGCCGGTATGGGCGGTGGTACAGGTACAGGCGCAGCGCCAGAAGTGGCAAAAATTGCACGTGAAATGGGTATTCTTACCGTTGCGGTTGTTACCAAGCCATTCCCGTTTGAAGGTAAAAAGCGTACTTCATTCGCAGAACAAGGCATTGTAGAACTAGCTAACAACGTAGACTCGTTAATTACTATTCCTAACGAAAAGCTGCTTAAAGTGATGGGCCCAGGCACACCACTTCTTCAAGCATTCAGTGCAGCTAATGACGTTCTACGCGGTGCGGTTCAGGGTATTGCAGAGCTAATTACTCGCCCTGGTCTAATTAACGTTGACTTTGCAGACGTGCGTACCGTTATGTCTGAAATGGGTAAAGCAATGATGGGTAGCGGCGCAGCAAGTGGTCCAGACCGTGCTGAAGAAGCTGCTGAATCTGCTATTGCCAGCCCATTACTTGAAGATATCGACTTGTCAGGTGCTCGCGGTATTCTTGTGAATATTACTGCTGGTCCAGATTTCGCTATCGACGAATTTGAAACAGTGGGTAACGCTGTTAAGGCTTTTGCATCTGAAAACGCAACAGTGGTTGTGGGTACTGTTATTGATATGGAAATGACAGATGAGCTTCGCGTAACGGTTGTAGCAACCGGTATTGGCGCAGAGCGCAAGCCTGACATTTCCCTGGTTAGCTCTGAAGGTTCTCGTTTAACCACGCCAGCGAAAGAATATGGTAGCTCACAAACCGCTGAGCCACGTTCTGCAGTGGGTGGCACTGAAGGTAACCAAGCGCTTAAAGCGGAAGACAGTGCTCAGCCTGATAACGACTTGGAGTACTTAGATATTCCAGCGTTCTTGCGTAAGCAAGCAGACTAATACCGCTGAATAAGGGAATTATTTTGGTTTTTAAATGTCTTACGATATAAGTAAGCAGCGTTTTATAACAAAATAATTAGCGAAAATTTGTCATTTTGGTGTCAGTCTTGCTGCTATGATTGGTGGTTTATTGCACTTTTTTGACATGTGAGTAATAACTCACTATAATTCGCGACCGCTTTTTTAATAGGTAAAAGCTTAAGCATATGATTAGACAACGTACAATCAAGCAATCGGTTCAGGAAACCGGAATTGGGCTTCATAAAGGGGAAAAGGTCACAATGACTCTCCGACCTGCGCCTGCAAACACGGGTATCGTGTTTAGGCGTGTTGACCTTGAACCTCATGTTGACATACCTTCGCGTGCAAACGCGGTAGGTAATACCATGCTGTGTACGTGTCTAAATAATGAAGACGGTGTCACTATCCAAACGGTAGAACATTTAGCGTCTGCATTAGCGGGTCTTGGAATCGACAATATCATTATTGAAGTAGACAGTAACGAGCTGCCTATTATGGACGGCAGTGCAAGCCCGTTCGTATTTTTACTTCAGTCTGCCGGTATCGAAGAGCTGAATGCGCCAAAGCAATTTATTCGTATTACTAAACCTGTACGTGTAGAAGACGGTGATAAGTGGGCAGAGCTTGTGCCTTACGATGGTTTTAGAGTTGATTTCCAAATCGACTTCGATCACCCCGTTATCAGCCAAACTCGTCAACATATGGTGATGGATTTTGATTCATGCTCATACGTTAACGAAGTTAGCCGCGCTCGCACGTTCGGTTTTATGAGCGACCTAGAATATATGAATGCCAACAACCTAGCGTTAGGTGGCAGCATGGAAAACGCAGTAGCGCTTGATGAGTTCCGCGTATTAAATCCTGAAGGCCTTCGTTACGATGACGAGTTCTTGAAGCACAAGATTCTTGATGCAATCGGCGATTTATACCTTGGCGGACATAGCTTAATTGGTGAATTAAAGGCGTATAAAACAGGCCACGGTCTTAACAATAAACTGCTTAATGCAGTACTCGAACAAAAAGACTGTTGGGAATACGTAACGTACGATTCGCAAGAAACAGCGCCCATTCGCTACGCGCAACCTGCTCTTGCATAAGCAATTTTGAAAAAGCCGCCTTTGGGGCGGCTTTTTTTCGTATGGCAATTACTGCATTTAATGTTACAGTAGCCGAATAATTATATAAATTTCACCCAAGCGTAGTGGCCTAAAACACAAAATAACGCAATTGGCGCTGGCGTGAAACAGCAAAACTTCTTCGTGGTATGAAACTAACTATAACACTCGCTGGAAAAAATAGACGTTACAGGCACAGTATCAGTGTCCGTACGCTTGTGAGCGCGACAGTGCTTTCATCTATTTTCATGCTAGTGTCGAGCCGTTCTACAGAGTCTGTATCTGAAGATGTCGCTCGCGTTCGTTTAGCGCAAACTGAAGTCAACGAAACGCAAAAAGACGTTGAAGCGCTAAAGCAACAAACCACAATAAAACTTCAAGCATTGCTTTCTCACGTTGCTGAGCTATCTGCTCAAGCGTCGTTGTTAGATGAAAAAGGAAAGCAAATAGCAACAGAATTAGGTATGTCAGCGGCTGACCTGGACGCTTTCGTACCGGTATCGATACCGGATAACCTCCAAGACGACCCCATCCTTAATGAAATAGGCAAGCTTGAACAATCGCTAGATTTAAAATCTCAGCAGTTATCTATGCTTGAAAGTTTGGTGCGGGGTCACCATATCCACGAACAGAGCCAATTATCTGGTCGTCCGATTGAGTCAGGGTGGTTGTCTTCTTATTATGGTATGCGTGCTGATCCATTTACCGGAAAACCCACAATGCACAAAGGGTTGGACTTTGCAGGTAAAGAGGGCGATAACGTTGTAGCTACTGCTGCAGGGATAGTTACCTGGGCGGGCGATCGTTATGGCTATGGGCAGCTAGTAGAAATTGATCACGGTGACGGGTTTATTACCCGCTACGGGCATAATGATGGCCTTACCGTATCAATAGGCGATGTGGTCACCAAAGGCCAACCAATCGCTAAAATGGGCAACACTGGGCGTTCAACCGGCGTCCATGTCCACTACGAAGTAATAAGAAACGGAAGACAAGTCGATCCTCTACCGTACGTTTACAAAAAGTAAATCGGTAGCAGCCAGGTAAGTATGTAGTCTATGGGCTACTGCGCATCAAAAACAATGTAAAAATATCGCAAAGTACAGCAGGTAGAGTGTTGTGCTTTATTGGTTTAATTAGCTGTGCACCGTGTGCGGCGTCTCGACAAGTAGTGGAATATAAAAGCTAATGTTTTCAAGCATCCTTCGAAAAGTATTCGGTAGTAGGAACGACCGACTATTAAAAAAATTACGCAAGAACGTTGATGCCATCAATGCACTGGAAGCAGAGTATGAAAAGCTTTCTGATGAGGCGCTTAAAGCGAAAACCGATGAGTTTAAAGCGCGCATTGAAAAGGGTGAAACCTTAGACAGCATTCTAAACGAAGCGTTTGCTACTGTTCGTGAAGCCAGTAAACGTGTTTACGGTATGCGTCACTTTGATGTGCAGATGCTAGGTGGCCAAGTACTGCACGAAGGTAAAATTTCTGAGATGCGTACAGGTGAAGGTAAAACCCTTACTGCAACGCTACCGACTTACCTTAACGCGCTATCGGGTAAAGGCGTACACGTAGTTACCGTGAACGATTACCTAGCTCGTCGTGATGCTGAATGGAGTAACCAACTGTTTACCTTCTTAGGTATGCGCGTTGGCTGTAACGTGCCGGGTATGTCTCCTGAGCAAAAGCGTGATGCTTATCAAGCTGACGTAACCTACGGTACTAACAACGAATTTGGTTTTGATTATCTTCGCGACAACATGGCGTTTAGCCCGCAAGACCGTGTACAGCGTCCACTAAACTATGCCGTAGTGGATGAAGTTGACTCAATTCTTATTGATGAAGCGCGTACTCCGCTAATTATTTCAGGTCAAGCCGAAGATAGCTCAGAGCTTTACCGCCGCATTAACACCATTATTCCTAAGCTTGTTCAGCAAGACAAAGAAGATGAAGAAGGCCAAGAAGGCGACGGCGACTACACTATTGACCTTAAAGCAAAGCAAATTCACTTAACCGAGCGCGGCCAAATTCACGTTGAAGAAATTCTTCAGCAAGAGGGCATGCTGCCAGAAGGCGAGTCTTTATTTGCTGCAGGCAATATATCATTACTTCACCACATCAACGCAGCGCTTCGCGCACACAAGTTGTTTGCAAAAGACGTTGATTACATCGTTAAAGACGACCAGATTGTCATCGTTGATGAGCACACGGGCCGTACGATGGAAGGCCGTCGTTGGTCTGAAGGTTTGCACCAAGCGGTTGAAGCAAAAGAAGGCGTTCGTATTCAAAACGAAAACCAAACCCTTGCTTCAATTACGTTCCAGAACTACTTCCGTTTGTACAACAAACTAGCAGGTATGACGGGTACTGCTGATACCGAAGCATTCGAATTTAATCATATTTACGGTTTAGAAACGGTGGTCATTCCAACTAACCGCCCGATGCAACGTAAAGATCATGCCGACCTTATTTATCTTACTGCTGAAGAGAAATACGAAGCCATTGTTGAAGACATTAAAGACTGCGTAAAACGTGGTCAGCCTACGCTTGTGGGTACAGTGTCTATCGAAAACTCAGAGCTTATCTCGCGCATTCTTAAGAAAGAAAAAATTGCGCATAAAGTACTTAACGCTAAATTCCACGAACAAGAAGCAGATATTGTTGCACAGGCAGGTAAGCCTGGAGCAGTTACCATTGCAACAAACATGGCAGGTCGTGGTACCGATATTGTGTTAGGTGGTAACTGGCAAGCCGAACTTGAGAAAATTGAAAACCCAACTGAAGCTCAAATTGAAAAAGTAAAAGCGGCGTGGAAAGAAAGCCACGATGCAGTACTTGCGTCTGGTGGTCTTCATATTATCGGTACAGAGCGTCATGAATCACGCCGTATTGATAACCAGTTACGTGGTCGTTCTGGTCGTCAGGGTGACCCAGGTTCAAGCCGTTTCTACTTGTCGTTAGACGATGCACTAATGCGTATTTTTGCCTCTGAAAAAATGGGCAATATGATGAAGCGATTGGGTATGGAGCGTGGCGAAGCTATCGAGCATCCATGGGTAACACGCGCTATCGAAAACGCACAGCGTAAAGTTGAAGGGCGTAACTTCGATGTTCGTAAGCAGTTGCTTGAGTATGATGACGTAGCTAACGATCAGCGTAAGGTTATTTACGAGCAGCGTAACGAGCTTCTTGATGAAGGCGATATTAGCGAAACTATTGCAGCTATTCGTGAAGACGTTATTAGCGGTGTGGTTGACGAATATATTCCACCACAGTCGCTAGAAGAAATGTGGGATGTTAAAGGCCTTGAAGAGCGCTTGAAAGCAGATTTTGCAACAGATTTGCCACTGCAAACATGGCTAGAAAACGACGACAAACTTTACGAAGAGAAGCTTCGTGAACGTATTCTTGACGAAGTAGTTAAAGCCTATAAAGCGAAAGAAGACGTAGTAGGTGCACAAGTTCTACGTCAGTTTGAAAAAGCCGTTATGCTTCAAAACCTAGACAGCCACTGGAAAGAGCATTTGGCAGCTATGGATCATCTTCGTCAAGGTATTCACCTTCGTGGTTATGCACAGAAGAACCCTAAACAAGAATATAAGCGTGAGTCTTTTGCTTTATTCTCACAAATGCTTGAAGCGCTTAAGGTTGAAGTTATTACTATTTTAGCCCGCGTGAAAGTACAAGCAGAAGAAGACGTTCAAAAGGTAGAAGAGCAACGTCGTCAAGCAGACGATGTGCCTAAGAACTTTGAACATGAAGAAGCGTCGGCAACGCCAGAACAAGCGAGCGACAAAGTGCGTACTCAAGTTCGTGAAGGCGCCAAAGTAGGTCGTAACGACCCATGTCCTTGTGGTTCAGGTAAGAAGTACAAGCAGTGCCACGGTAAGTTGAAATAATGAAAGTAGTACATGTTGCCGTGGGTGTTATCGCCCGTGGCAACGACATTTTCATTACGCTACGTCCCGACGATGTCCATCAAGGCGGAAAATGGGAGTTCCCCGGCGGTAAGGTTGAGCAGGGCGAAACAGTCCAAGACGCGCTAAAACGCGAACTAGCCGAAGAAGTCGGCATTGATGTGAGACACACTACGCCGCTTATCGTTATCTCACATGACTATGGTGATAAACTGGTGAAGCTAGATGTTCATATTGTCAATGACTTCGTTGGGGAGCCTTTCGGTAAAGAAGGGCAACAAAGCAAGTGGCTTGCTGTCTCTCAACTAAAAAGTGCAGACTTTCCCTCAGCAAACGCTGATATTATTTGCTCTGTACAAAAATCACTTAGCACTTAGGTTGCAAACATTACTACTTTGGTCTAACTTTAAACGGTGTTGTAAATTCGTTGTCGGAAAAAGTTGTGCCATGAATATTTACGTTAGACCTTTAGCCTTTGACTTCCAGTTAAACTCTGCTTTCTCTCCCCATCTTATAAAATTCTTTTAATATTCAATACTCAAAATTAAAAGTGTGTCACTTACGACATTAGTGACATGGCATGTAAAAAACCATAATTTTTAAACTATGGTATAGTTTCTTATACTATAGTATTTGGATTTATACGTAACCAATGCGTTTTGTTGACGATAGTGTTTAGGTGACAACTATACGTACAACGAGGAAACGCCATGGCGCTCAAAAAATCATCGGACCCAGTCGCAGCACCCACAGTTCACGTGGATGCGAAAATGAGAAAAGAAGCTGAAGAGCAGCGCCGAAAAGCTCGGACGCTGGCAAGGCAGCAACAAGCTGCTGAACGTGTAGCGTCAGCCACAACCGAGCTCGTAAGTGGAGTAAACCAAGCGTCGAGCGCGACTGACCAACTATCTACTGCGGTAAATGAAATTGCGGCAGGCGCAGAAGAGTCAAGCAGTGCAAGCCAAGAGAGTTTGGCTGCAGTCACTCAAATATCCGGTGGTCTCGTCGCACAGCTCGAGCTTGCTGGCGCTACCATGGATAAAACCAACGAGCTCCAAACATACCTCGAACGCGTGGTCGGAGACTTGGGCACTATGATGACAAGTGTCAAAACTGCCTCAGAACACCAATCACGCTCGGTAGTTATGATGAGTGAGCTCGAGCAACAGGCTTCTAATATTGGTGAGGCCGTTAAACAAGTAACGCGTATCGCTGACCAAACTAACCTACTTGCCCTAAACGCTGCGATTGAAGCTGGCCGTGCCGGTAAACATGGCAAGGGGTTTGCTGTGGTAGCTGACACGGTGCGTGCATTAGCCGAAGTGTCGGATAAGAGCGCTGCAGACATCGCCAAGCAAATAGAAAAAATCCAGGAACAATCAAATCAAGTATCAGATGCTGTTAAATCCTCATCAGAAGCGGCACTTGAAGAAGTAACGAAGGGTGAAGCAGTAACCGAACAGCTCGTTACCATCAAAGATGATATGAAGTCGATAGCAGATGGTGCTGATGAATTACAGGCACAAGTCAAATCGATGGACGGTGCAGCTAGAGAAATCCAACAAGGTTCAGAAGCAATTTCTTGCGCAGCAGACGAGCAGTCTACTGCCGCTCAAGAGGTGTCTTCAAACGTGTCTGAGCAGAGCGTTGCATTATCGCAAGCTGAACAAGCCGCGCAGTCGTTAGAACTTATCACTGAAGAGCTTAAAAACAGCACCGACATCAACAAAAGTGCTGAAGAAGTTGCGTCTTCGGCCGAGGAATTATCAGCAACACTGGAAGAGATTAATCGCTCATCTGGCGAAATTATGACTGCTCTTACCCAGGTTAACAATGGTTCACAACAAGCGGCGAGTTCGGTAGACCAAGCAGTTGGTAATATTGACCTATTGCGAGAGGGTGTTGATAGGGCGTCATCTCAGTGTGATTTAGCCCTAGAGAAAGGCAGTGCAATAACAGAACTTTTGACAGAAAACCGTGCACTTATTGAAGGAATGGTAAGTGGTATCAATTTAGCACTTGAAACAAGTAAAGAGAATGTTAGTGCAATCAATGAGATGGAGGCTATGACACGTCAAATAGACAAGGTCATAGACACCATCACAACCGTTTCAGTTAAAACCAGTATGCTGGCAGTAAATGGCGCTGTCGAAGCTGCTAGAGCAGGTGAGTATGGTAAAGGCTTTGCGGTTGTTTCAGCTGATATTCAAAGCTTAGCCGATGAGGCCGCTGAAAATGTGGAACAAATAAAAGACCTAATAAAGGCCATACAAGACCAAACAGTCAGTGTTAAAACCGACCTTACCAACGTAGCTGAAAGCGCATCGCGAGAAGTTATGAAGGCAGTACAAACAACCAAAGACGTAGAAAGGATAGCAGCCGATATCTCTGAGGTAGTGGATTACAACCAATCCATGAAAGACCGTGGTGAGGAAATTGCTGCCGGTGTAACGCAAGCGCAGAAAGGCCTTGAACAAATAGCCGCTGCTAATGAACAGGCAAGCAGCAACTGTCAGCAAGCACTTAATGCAGCTGATCAACAGAGCAAAGGCATGGAGATTCTTGCAAAATCTATCGAAGAAATTGCCTCAGTAGCAGATGAAATGCAAAACGGCTAACGGTTCACCTTGTCAGAGGAGTCTTTCTTATGACTGATGTTTCAAATGTAGAAAGTACTGAAAATCTTCAGGACGACACGAGCGACGGTGAACAGCAATTCGTTTCCTTTCTTGTTAATGAAGAGCGTTTTACCTTTCCGATGCACTCTGTAGGCGAAATAATACGTGTCCCTACCGTAGTGTCGGTACCGCTCGGACCCGCTCAAATGATTGGCTTAGCAAACCTAAGAGGTAATGTTTTACCCGTATATGACCTAAGCATGATTTTGCTGGGTGTAAGCGCACAAGTTACCGATGTGACCCGTGTCGTAGTGGTGGAATCGGAGCTAGGTAGCGTTGGTTTTATGGTAGATAGAGTGCTGAAAGTATTTGGCGTTCCCAACGATACAGTTATCGATAAAAAGTCGATGACAGAGTCGATAGCCTACGAATACATGCAAGGTATCATCAAACAGGATAGCCATCCTGTTGAGCAGATCCTCGACGTTTCATCGCTTGCAAGGGCTCAAGCGGTAACCAAACAAGACGGTAATACCATGCAGCTGTCGGGTATGCATCATATTGACAGTGACGAAGAGCCTATTGAATCAGATGACCGTAGCCTGCAGCAATTGGTTTGCTTCTCGCTTGAAGATCAAGAGTTCGCATTTCATCTGCAGGACGTAGAAGAAATAGTACGTGTGCCTTCTGAAATATCTCAGCTTCCAGAAAGTGCGCCATCTGTACTAGGACTAGTGAATTTGCGAGGCCGCATTATTCCTATCGTCGACTTGGCAAACTGCATAGGCATGATGCATACCGATATTAACGAAGCGTCTCGTATCGTCATTGCACAAAACAGCGAATTCGGCAGCGTAGGATTTGTGGTCGCTAAAGTAAGTAACGTTGTTTCAATCTCTGAAAGTGAACTGGAAGCAGTGCCATCGGTTTGTAACGACGGTGCGGAAACCGGGTTGCTAGAAGCGGTTTATAGAAGCGACGGCGGAAAGCGCCTTGTCTCGATTATTAACCTTAACAATGTTTATAGCCGAGCGCTTAAGACTGCATTGAGCTCTCTGGATGAAGACATAAAGCAGGAGTCGCAGATGAGCGAGAACAATGATGTCGCAATCAACGAAGATGATTGTGAACAATACGTCATCTTCTGGATTAATGGTCAGGAGTACGGCGTGAGTATAGATGACACGCAAGAAATAACCCGTGTGCCTGAAAAACTAGAGAGCATTCCAAGCACGCCGGATTATTTAAAAGGGATTGTCAATTTACGAGGAACTGTATTGCCTGTAATCGACTTGAGAAGCCGTCTTGGTATTCCAAGCAGTGAGACGTCTGAGCGTCAACGTATTGTTGTGTTAACTAAAGATAAGCAGCGTACAGGATTTATTGTTGATGGTGTGGCAGAGGTAAAAACCGTGGTGAAACAGACCATCGAAACAGCGCCCTCATTGTCAGAAATGCAGTCTGAATTCTTAAGTCGATTAATTAAATTGAACGATGAAAAACGCATAATTCAAATTATTGAACCTACTGTTTTGTTAAATGACAACGCCGTGGCGCAAGCGCAAGAGCAATGTTAATTGAATAGGTAATACACTAAGGTATTTGATGGGAGATGCTATGTCGGTAAAGGTACTAGCAGTGGATGATTCAGCGCTGATGCGCAAACTCTTTACTCAATTATTTGAAAAAGAGGGGTTCACTGTTCAGGTCGCCCGCAACGGTGAAGAAGCATTATCTAAAGCCGTTGAGTTTAGACCTGACTGTATAACACTCGATATCAATATGCCAGTGATGGACGGTATGACGTGCTTAGCTTTACTAAGGAAGCTATATCCATGCCCCACCATTATGGTGTCATCACTTACACAGAAAGGTGCTGCGATTACCTTAGAAGCACTTGCACTCGGTGCTAGTGACTTTGTTCTAAAAACAGGGGGCACTGTTGCAAGAGATATCTCAGATATCGAAACGCCGTTGATTAATAAAATAAACGCGTTAGCCAAGACGGGAAGGGCGCAGCGACCAACTATAAAAGAGCCCCCTGTAGTAAAGCAAAAGGTGGTTCGAAGCAGTAAAACTGCACCTTTTGAAGTTGTTTTAATAGGCGTGTCTACAGGCGGTCCGAGAAAGCTTGAACACTTAGTGACCAATATTTCACCGTCGTTTCCGGCGCCCATAGTGATTTCTCAGCACATGCCTGCGTCATTTACGCAAGCGTTGGCAAAACGGTTAGATGGGCTTTGCCCGTTGAGCGTTGTTGAAGTGGAATCAAGAATGAAACTTGAAACAGGAAAAATTTACTTAGCGAAGGGGGATGCAGACTTAGCGTTTTCTAAAACCGGCTCTGATATTCATGTGCGGCCTGTACCAGCGAGTCCCAGTTTCTTGTGGCATCCGAGCGTAGACCGTATGGTCGATAGTGCCCTTAATTGTTATCAGCCCGTTTCTATGTTGTGCATTCAGCTTACAGGCATGGGATGTGATGGTGTAGCCGCAATGAGTAAAGCCTTTAAAGGCGGGGCAACTACTATTGCTGAAAGCGAAGCGACATCAGTGGTATTTGGCATGCCAAAGGAATTGATTGAAGCAGGTTGTGCAAGTCACGTTTTAGATAGTCCGAAAATAGTGTCAAAGTTAAATGCACTTTGTCGATAACAGGAGCTAGCGTTATGGGTTTAAAAAAGAAAGCAGAAAGCAGTGTCGACACAGAAGCGCAAAACGAAGAAAAACGAAGCGCAGAGCGGACTCAGGAACAGCTGATCGCTGATTTGGCGTCAGCAGACAGCAGCACAAGACGATGGGCAATAAGAGACTTAGCTAATACCGAAAATGCGCACAAAGTATTTTTGGAGCGACTCCCCACGGAAAGCGACCCAACTGTTATAGAGGCATTGTTTAGTGCACTTGAGCACAATATGACTGATGCTGATGCTTCTCAATTGATTACGATGCTGAAGAGTGAGCAGGTGCAAATACGCAACGGTGCGATTGAGCTTATGCAGCAAAACCCGGATTTGTTTGCACATAATGTGCATAAACTTATGCAGGACGAGGACCCTGATACACGTATTTTCTGTGTTGATATCATCGGTGCAGTTGCTCACCCCGAAGCATTAAATTGGCTCCATCATATTGCACTAAATGATGATAATGAAAACGTTGTTGGAACAGCTTTAGATAAGCTTGCCGAAGTCTCAAACGCTTCCACTTACGACATTCTTCAAACAGTAGAAAGCCGCTTTCCAAACCACGCTTACATTTCCTTTGTTATTAGCCTAATACGAAATCAGTTAGGGAGTGCGTGATGAGTACAGCTACGTTAGAAAAGATCGCAGTGGCTGACTTTGAGCGATTTCGGTCTATGTTTTACAGAAAAACCGGGATCCACTTCGAAGATTCGAAGCGGTATTTTGTAGATAAGCGTTTACATGAGCGGATGAAAGCGACGGGGCACTCTAGTTTTAAAAGTTATTTCACGTTTATGCGCTTTCAGGCATCAGGCGAGGAGTTTCAAAATCTCGTAAATGCTATGACGGTAAACGAGACATACTTTTTCCGCGAGGAATACCAGTTTGACGCGATGACTCGTTTCATCATGGACGAGTTAGATAGTTATCGCCCACCGGGCGAGGATTTACGTATATGGTCAGTACCTTCAAGCACAGGCGAAGAGCCCTACTCTATAGCGATTCACCTTATTGAGAATTGGAAAGGGTTGGAACATAGGGATGTTGAAATTGCTTCTTCGGACATTGACAGTAGCGTACTAGCATCAGCCAAAAAGGGGCTCTATTCGAAGCGTTCGGTACAAAATATTCCCACAGCAATGATTAAGAAATATTTCATCGAAACCAATGGGCAGTTTCAGCTTTGTGAGGACATAAGAGAGTCGGTTTCGTTCTCGTTAGCGAATCTTTTATCAGGAACGAATATGAAGCAATTTCGCAATTTTGACTTAGTCTTTTGCCGAAACCTGCTTATTTATTTTGACGATGAGTCGCGCAAAAAAGCTGCACATGTATTGTTTGATTCAATGAAACCAGGTGGATACATCTTTTTAGGACACAGCGAGTCAATGAGCCGTATATCGTCTATGTTCAAGGTGCGTAAATTCGGTGATGTTATTGCCTACCAAAAGCCACTTGCAGGAGGGGCGTAACATGAAGACAGTAATGATAGTTGACGATGCGTCCACGATCAGAATGTTTCATAAAATGTTGGTATCTTCTGATGACCGCGTTGTAGAAGAAGCTGAAAACGGTGTTGAAGCATTAGAAAAGGCGATCGGTACTCCCGTTGATTTATTTTTGGTAGATGTAAATATGCCAAAAATGGATGGCTACCGGCTTTGTAAAGAGATACGACAAAACGAATTACTGCGTGCAGTTCCCATTATCATGATTAGCACAGAGTCTGCGAGCCAAGACGCGCAGCGAGCCTATCAATGTGGCGCCAACTTTTACATGACTAAGCCCGTAAATGCAGACGCATTAAAGTCAATTGTGAGCGCTGTTTTGGGGGGGAATCAATGAGTGAATTACTTGACGTCTTTATTGGCGAATCTCGAGAGAATCTTGAGTCAGCAAGCCAAGAGCTGATTGAAATTCAAGCCTCAGGCCCATCATCAGACAAAGTGGATAAAATCTTTAGAGATTTGCACACTATCAAGGGGTCATCAGATTTATTTGACATAAAGCCGCTAACACGTTTGGCACACGCCGCTGAGGACTTGCTAGACAGCGTGCGGGCACAAGATGTCGAGTACAGTGACGACATTGGTGACCTACTTCTTGAAGCGCTTGACCAGATATCAATGTGGTTTGATGAGCTTGAAAGCGGAACGCAAAATCTTGCAGAGTGGCAGCCAATATCAGCCGATCTAGGCGCCCAGCTACGCGCTTTTATTGATCCGTCTCAAGCGGGAGCGCAGGGCGATGACAAGCCAACAAATGAAAGCGTCGAGTCAAGTGATTCAACATCAATAACAAGTGCGGTATCTGATGTTCTTAACGCATTTGACGATGATGCCGACATAGCTCTTTTAGCGAAAAGTGGCTCACAAGACTTGTATGTTATCGAGTACAGTCCAGATGAAGGCTGTTTTTTCCGCGGTGAAGATCCGGTTAATGTGACGTTAGCGCTACCAGGGTTACACGCATTTGAAGTTAATGCGCCTAAGATGGCGGATGACGCGGACGTTTATCAATGTGTATTAAAAATCACTGCAATGGGCGAGGCTAGCGCAGACGCCATTGTGTCTCATATGGCATATTACGAAGGGCAATACACATTACATACGCTAACGCAGAAAGCGCTTAAACACCGTTGTAAAGAAAAAATCTTCGATAGTGTCGCGCAGCTCGATGACGAGGCATTGAACGATGCACTGAACGAAGCTCGTGAGTCAGGAAATTGCCAGATGCTGCAATCGACGGCGGGTTTATTGCTCACATCCCAAACACATGAAATGCCATTGAAAGCGGTGTTGTCGTTTTTATCATCCCATGACGATATGCGCTTTTTGAATGATACCGATACCGATGGCGATGTCACCGAAGAAGACGCAGCATGCGAGACGAGTTCAAATGCGTCAGTGTCTGGTAAGCAAGGGCTTCTGCCTCATGAGAGAGAACTTTTAGAGCAACAGCTTGCACTGCTTTATTCTGAAAACTATAACGCCGAGTTTATGTTTCCTTCAATCTCTATGGTTGTGGGTAATGTACTTAAACAAACCTTTAGCAACGATGCAGCGTTAGTTAGTGCTATTAATACCGCACTTGAGGAAAAACAAGATGATGAACCTGAAGCGGACAACATTGCTTTAGAGGACAGCAAGGCTGAGGCGCCAGCAGCGGAAGAAGAACCTACTCAACCGGCAAAAGCCGAGCGCCAGGCAGTGAAAATGCTTAAGGTCGACCAAAGTAAAATTGATTACTTGATGGACATTGTGGGTGAACTAACCGTCGCTAAGAACTCACTCCCTTATTTGGCAAAACAGGCCGAAGAAGAGGGGGGAAGTAAGAAGCTAAGCAAACAGATAAAAGCGCATTTCTCAATCGTTAATAGATTGACCGAGTCACTGCAAAGTGCAGTATTGCAAATACGCATGGTGCCGGTTTCTCATGTTTTTCAGCGCTATCCAAGATTAGTGAGAGATCTATCAAGAAAGCTCGATAAAAAGATCGAACTGTGTATGCAAGGTGAAGACACTGAGTTCGATAAAAATCTCATCGAATCTCTCTCGGAACCACTTATTCATCTGCTGCGAAATAGTATTGACCACGGTATTGAATCACCCGAAGACAGAATAGAAGCCGGTAAGTCTGAGACTGGGCGAATAGATCTAATTGCTACTCCTCTTGATGACAGTGTCATTATTGAAATTCGTGATGACGGTAAAGGTATCGATCCTAATAAAATTAAGTTACTGGCCTTTCAGAAAGGAATTATTACAGAAGCTCAGCTTGAGAGTATCGACGACAATGAAGCACTCCAGTTAATTTTTGCCGCCGGCTTTTCTACCAGTGAACAAGTCTCAGATTTATCGGGTCGTGGCGTAGGAATGGATGCGGTCAGAACGATGGTAAGTCAAGCGGGTGGTACTATCGAAATGCAGAGTGAAGTGGGTGTAGGCTCTACTTTCAAGCTGCTGTTACCTCAAACCATGTCTGTAAATCGCGTTATGATGTTCGAAGTCGATGACCAGATGTTTGGCGTAAGCATGGATGCAGTGGTAGAAACTGTGAAAGTACCTACACAAGATATCCAGCGCATACGTAATGAAAGTGTACTTGTGATACGCGATAAATTGGTGCCGCTTTGCAGTTTACGAGACGCACTAGGGTTTGAACAAAACGATGAAAAAGATGAACACTCGATATTGGTTGTGTCGACGCCACAGGGGGAGTTTGGGCTTATCATAGACAAATTTCATGAAGGTATCGACGTCATTCAAAAACCTCTGGAAGGGGTGCTTGCGGGGTATTCACACTTCTCTGGTACAGCTTTACTAGGTGATGGTCGAGTACTACTTATCATCAATGTACAGGAGGTATTATCTACATGCCTGTAACGTATAAGAAGAAGGTGGCTGTGCTCACCGGACACTGTGAAATTGAAGAAGCGGAAACCTTATTTTCCTGGCTCACTGAAGATGCTTCCAGACAGTTGAATTTAAAGGCATTAGCGACAGCTCACACCGCAGTTTTCCAAGTGCTGCTTTGCTTAAGACCAAAGGTTAGTGTACAGCCTGAATCATCAGAACTATATTGGTTAGTAGAGATGCTCCAAACTGACAACAACAAAGTGTGGTGTGAATGAGAGTAATAACGGTTGCAAATCGCAAAGGCGGTACAGCAAAAACCACGACAGTGGTGAATCTGGCTTTTGGTTTAGCGCAGCATGGCAACCGTGTTTTAGTACTCGACCTAGACAATCAAGGTCATGTAATGCAAGGATTAAGTGCGCTTGGTAACGAGTCACAAACGAGTATTACATCTATGCCTCTGAAAGGTTTTTTTACCTCAATAGTTAAGTGTTGCGACAAAATATACGCGACTAATGTAGACACCACGCGTGCCAATACTAATGAGGATATTGCGTTAGACGCTATTCGTCGTTGGTGTGACAGTGATGAAGTGTCACAGCAGTTTGATATGGTGATTATTGACACGCCACCCACATTAAGTCCGCAACTTATGGCTGCTTTGTCTGCCGCCACAGACATCATTATTCCAGCTACACCCATGCCGCTAGCGAGCGATGGCGTGCAGAAGTTACTCAATGCCTGCCGCAATGCAATGGTAGAGCGAAAGTTCAGAGCGACAAGTTTAACAATACTACCTGTAATGGTAGAGCAAAGCTTGAAACTACACCGACAAGAGATGAGTAATTGGTTTGGTCGCTATGGACGTAACAAAGTACTAAGACCAATACACAAAAACATAAAACTAGCCGAGGCATTTGCAGAAAATAAACCGATATTGGCGTATGCGCCGAATAGTCGTGGTGCGCATGACTATACTGAACTGTGTAAACAGCTAATCGGAATTAATGAAGAGGTAATGCAATGAGCGCAATACACTTAGTCGACGATTCAGCCACAATGCTGATGAGTATGGAGATGTTGTTAAAACGGGCGGGTTACACAGTAACCAAGTCGGAGAGTGCAGAGGCAGCCATGACGGCCCTTGAGTCAATTAGCCCTAAGTTGATTATTACAGATTTGAACATGCCTGGTATGAACGGCATAGAGCTAATACAAACGTTGAAAAGGCAGTCTAAATTCAGGTTTACACCGATGTTGATGTTGACGACAGAGTCTCAGCAAAGCCGACGTGAAGAAGCCAAATCTGCGGGTGCAACAGGATGGTTAGTAAAGCCTGTTGAGCCAGAGCAATTATTAGGTGTAGTAAAGCAGTTGGTGCCAACTGCATAAGGTTAGATTATGAAAGTACTTGAAAAAGCAAGGCAGTATTATGAAGTGGTATTCGCTGACAAGTTTAAAGTGCTTACGGATAAGTTTAATAGCGTTACGGACTCACTTTTGCTTTGGAGCGGTTTGGTAGGCGTGTCTGCTTTGGGTATGGCAATATCACTAAATGCACCACCAGAGTTTTTGGGAGGGCAGGCAGGTACCCTATTTACAATTTTGGGTTTTTTGAGTTTTGTTTCTTGGTATTCGTTTAGGCAAACGAATACATTCAAGACAAACATCAACAAACAAGAAGACTATTTACGAGAGACATCTGAGCAGCTAAACGAAACACATTCTCAAGTCAGTGAGTATGTGGCAATCCTCAAGGGCCAAATGGACGGTATCAGTGCTATTACTGAAGATGCATCGATGGAGCTGATGAAAGCGTTATACGAAATTGAAAGCAGTATTCAAGATAGTATGGATAACGTTGAGTTAGGTCAGAAAGATGCGCTTAGTTGCAAAGAAAAGAGCGCAGATGAATTTGTTATGGCTGCTGAGCGCTTAGCGAGTATCAAAGAGATGATTATTACACAGCGAAAGCAGCAAATAGCAGACACAGAGGCAATTCAAGGTGTTATGCGTGAGGTTGAAAACCTAAGAGAGCTGACCGAGCTGGTTAAAAATATAGCTTCACAAACCAACTTGTTAGCGCTAAACGCGGCTATCGAGGCAGCTAGAGCAGGCGAATACGGAAGGGGCTTTGCAGTAGTGGCCGAACAGGTGCGCATATTGTCCTCCCAGTCTTCAGAAGCAGCTGAAAAAATCGAATCAGGTATTAAGTCAGCGCTCGACGCGGCGCACAGTCAAGGTGAGAAGATGCTCAATTCAACGCGAGCAAACGATACTTGCGACCTTTTAACGGGCTTCTCTGATTCGCTAGAAAATATCACAAACCACTATCGTATATTAGAGGAGCTTAACCCTAAAATGTTGGCTTGCTTCTCAAAGAGTGCAACCGAAGTTGCTACGAAGGTAAGCGGAGCGATAGCCAAAATTCAGTTTCAAGATATTATTCGTCAGCGCACTGAGCACGTGAAGTTAGAACAAGATGCTATTGTTAGTTTGTTCGGGCAATTTTCCCGATACATCAATAACCGCGAACACTTTGATGACTCGTTCAATCTAAGTACGAAGGAAATGTTTGAAAAATACGTGATGGAAGACCAGCGTAAAATTCACTTTGACATAAATGAGCCATGTCCTGAAAAAGAGAAAAATGAGTTTGAAGAGGCGCGTGAGCCTAAAATAGAGCTCTTTTAGAAGATGGACCATGAGGGCCATTTGCATTTAATCTTGGTGCTTTTTTTTAACCGGTTTATTATTACTACAAGTGCTAGAGCGAGTTTAGATATCACAATATTATTCTGTCTGCTGTCGCAAAAGCAACGTTCAGCTTGAAGTAGGCGGCCTCGTTAATAAAATGCGGGTAGGTTTCAGAGTCAGACTCCCACACGATGTCTTTACCATCGAAAGTACGAAATACAGGTTGTTCAGGTAGTAAGGGTTTAAAGTCGGCATCTTGTAGCGAGTGGTGGACCATCGCCGTCCGATATCCCTCTTCATCTAACGGAAACGAAACGTTTTCGCCCAAACGAAAAACGTCGCATGGAGGTAAAGCATCTGTTGTTATGCTGCCTTCATTGTATGCCATGCAAAAATCTAGAGTAACTTCAGCCATCGTTTGGGTAAGCAAGTACACATCTTCTCGTAATACCCCCTGAGGCTGAGCGCCTACTTCAATCATTACGCCTTTTTTACCCGTTGTACACAGGTAACCGTGCTCTAAGTAGGGCTTCTCATCCTCAAGCAGAATGTTGGCTTCTGGCATATGATGTTTTACATAGCGTGCAAGCTGAATATGAAACTCGTCAGTTTCTAGAATAATGAGGGTAGCGCCCATAGCACTGGTGGTATTGTGTATATCAATGACGAGATCGGTTTTCGAATTTCCTTTCGGGCCAAGCTGCTCATTGAGCGTTTTTGCAAGCATCGCTTCTTTAGCAATATTGTTCTCAGCTAAAGCGTCAAAAGTAAACTGTCTATTTAAATCCTGCTCCAAGAACCGTACATTTGCTGCCAATGCCTCTTTGTTCGCTATGTTAAGCGATACATTCAGGTCACTAAATCGCTGGGGTAAGCCGTGTTGTCGCCAATTGCGGACAAGTTGTATGCCGCTTGTTTCGTTGCCATGGGTACCGCCTACCAGCGCAATAGAGTTAAGCATAGACCGATGTAATCCTTGTAGTTAATACCTGTAAGTTGTGTACTTACGTTGTAAATGCTTTTACATGCTAAAAGCGAGCTTTTGAGTGTATTGCAGTTTGTTGTGATAGTACACATTAGCGACATTCGTCAGAATACGTTTATGGAATAATTGAAAACAAAAACGCATTGGCAGGAGCGCTCAGCTTAAAAGAGCCCTCAGCGCGAGAGAGCCCTCAGCGCAAAAAGCCCTTAGCGTAAAAGGGCCATCAGCATACAAGAGCATTTAGCGCACTTCGTTTGCATATTGCTTTCTATAGCGTTTGGTCAGTTTAGCCGCTCGCAGCTGGTCTAAAATCAACGACACCAGTGCAATGGCATTATGAGTGGGCTTTTTACCGTCACCTAGTCGGCGAAGCTGTCTTTTTACCTGTGCCATTGTCGCAAGGCCTGCCAACGTTTTATCTTTCCAACCTACAACAGGAATTACACCTTCGATGTCTGGCGCTTCAAGCCATCGGTTGGGTAAATCTGGCGTTAGTGCTAATGCTGATGCTATGCCCACCATATCGACATTGCTTTCAATTACCTGCTGGGCAACAGAGAGTCGGCGTATGCCACCCGTGGTCATAATTGGCGTGCGAGTTGTATCAGCAATTTGCTTCGCAAAGCTTAAAAAATAGGCCTCGCGAGAAAGTGTACGTTCATCGGCAGTGCGACCTTGCATGGCTGGAGCCTCGTAGCTTCCGCCTGACAGCTCAACAAGATCGACGTTCAACTGACTAAGCATTTCAACAACTTGCTGTGCATCGTTTACGTCAAATCCGCCTCGTTGAAAATCAGCTGAATTTAGTTTCACAGCAATATCAAAAGCGTTGCCACATTTCTCTCTCACTTTTTTTGCGATAGTAATAAGTAAACGAGCCCTGTTTTCTAAACTGCCACCCCAGTTGTCTTTGCGCTTATTAGTAAGTGGCGATAAGAATTGAGATAACAAATATCCGTGTGCTGCATGAATTTGAACGCCGTCATAACCCGCTTGTTGCGCAAGGCTTGCGGTAGTAACAAAGCGTTCAATAAGGTCGTTAATGTCTTCTTCGGTCATGGCTTTTGGCTTTTCAAAAAGGCCTGAGTGCTTACCCATATCTAAAGCAATATCTGAAGGTGAGAGGACCTTACCGCCCATTTTCTTAAACACTTGGCGGCCTGGGTGATTAATTTGCATCCACAGGCGCGTGTTGTTTTGCTTTGCTTCAGCAGCCAGTTTTTTAAAGGGCTCAAGCGGTGTGTTGGCTTCTAAAACTAAGCCTCCGGGGCCTGTCATTGCCAAATGATCAACCATGACATTTCCAGTAATAATTAGCCCAACGCCGCCCTCGGCCCATTTGCGATACAAGGTAAACAAAGCGCCTCCTGGCAGCTGATTAGCATCCGCCATGTTCTCTTCCATGGCCGCTTTTGCAATTCGGTTTTTAACAACATTCCCATTGGGTAGCGTAAAAGGAGTAAATACCACAGATGCCATATCGTCTTCTCCAAAAGGCATTAATCAAGTTGTGTTTACTATAAGCTTTAAGTTAACTTTAAGGTCAAGGTTAATTTTAAAAAGAAAAGCATATGCGTATTGGGCAATTAGCAGAAACAGTTGGACTACCAACAAGCACCATTCGATTTTACGAACAAAAAGGGTTAATGCCTGCAGCCGATAGAACCGCGAAGGGCTACCGCAAATATACCGCAGAAGCGGTGGAACGCTTAAAGATGATTAAGTTTGCAACCAGTCTTGGTTTTGCACTGGATGATCTGCCTGGCTTATTTGCTAGCGGTGAGGGGCTTGATCACGAACAAGTGATGGCTCATTTGCAAGATCGTACCGCTGAAATCAATCACCTTCTTAACACGCTAACTCGTCAGAAAACGCAAATGGAATATTTGACGCAACGCCTTGGCGAACTATGGAGGGCAGGGCACTGCATGAGTGCCTGTGAGTTAGATGGTTTACTTTCAGAACTTTCTACCACTAAATAATCGAAGGTAATCTGATGTTACATCACAAATTAATGATGCAACGTGGTTTTTAACGTGCTGAAGAAAAACTTAATGCTTAAAAAAGTCTTCTTGCTGCTGGGCTAGCATCGCTTCTATTTCTTCAACGTCAATATGCTTTGGCGTGGCGTCTTCAGCTGGTTTTCCAGCTATTTTCCTGTCTTCTGCTGCCCACTCACCTAAATCAATTAGCTGGCATTTTTTACTACAAAAAGGGCGGAATTCACTTTCAGGCGCCCATACAACCGACTTTGCACAAATGGGGCATTTTACTTCCATTGGAAACTCCACGAATAAAGACTTAAAAACACGATATAAGGGTGTAGTTTAGCAGGCGGTTAGATGAAACTGAACATGGTCTTCAACTGCCGAGCTTCCATTGTCGTTCGATGTAAACAACATAAAGCGCAGGGCATAGCGATACTTGTTACCGCTAAGCGTAGGGTAATACCCTTCATCAACGCGACAGCGAACACGGATTAATTCGTTTTTGTCTTCTGCGACACCTTGGTAAAAGCCATTTTCGGCAGTGACCGCAGTAAACTGCCCTCGCTCACGAATGAACGACAAGCTTACTGCTATGGCATCGTCTAGCAACGCTAATGTCTCAAGCCATTTGGTTATATCAGACTGGCGCTGCGTAAGAGGTTGTTGTAACCAAAAATGAAGGTTTGGTAGGTCGAAACTGCACGCTCCGCCTGGGATAGCAAAACGTTGCCTAATTGCGCTTAGCAGCTTTTCTTCTTTTAGGGCACTGCCAAAGCGTCTATCGCTTTTCAGCTTGTCGCGCAGTGTGATAACTGTTTTAAGCGCTTGTTCTAGCGCCGTACTGTCAATTTTGGGATGCTTCGACCAATACACTAAATTTCTTTCATGTGCTTCTAGGTCTTTTGTTAAATCGGAGCGAAGATCTAACCGCTCTATTAAATCAAGAAGTTCAAAAAGTTGTTGAAAGAAAACAAGCTGTAGATGGGTATGTTCTGTCTTCGCTGTAATTTTAATTTGCCCAAGCAGCTGCTCAACACGTAAATAATTACGTACTTTTTCCTTTAATGGAAATTCAAACACAGCGTCGCTCATGGATACCCTTAAAACACAGTTACTTAGGGCTAAAGCCTAATGCATCATTACGATTAAGCCAAGTATACTTGTTAACCCGATAGGTTTTTTGACGTCATTTGGTCAAAAAAGTTTCAAAATCAGGCGGTTTACACTGGTTTTACTAGGTTTAAACCTTACCTTTGCGTATTACGCGTTTGAGAGGGCACTAAGTTTGGAATGAAGAGCATCAACCTGTTTAGCAAGATGCTGAAGACTATCGCTGTTATTTAACACATCATCAGCTGCTTTTAGACGAACTTCTCTTGTTGCCTGAGAGGCCATGATGCTTTTAATTGTTTGTTCTGAACTGCCATCGCGCTGCAAAGCCCGCTGTAGTTGCATTTCCTCCGGGCAATCAACCACTACCACGTGGTTACACATTGTTGTGAGGTTGTTTTCTACCAATAGCGGCACACTCAAAATACAGTAAGGGCCTTGAGATTCATTGATAAGCGCTATCATTCGTTCACGAATAAGCGGGTGCAATAGGTTATTTAGCCATACTTTTTCATCACTATTGCTAAACACTTTCTCTCTCAATAGGGGTCTGTTTAAGCTTCCATCTGAAAGTAGAATATCATCGCCAAAGTGTTCGCTTATGGCCTGTAACCCTTCTGAACCAATGGCAACGACGTCCCGAGCAACTTCATCGGCATCTATAATGTCTATGTTGTGTTTGGTAAATAATGCGGTGGCCGCCGATTTTCCGCTGCCAATGCCACCGGTTAGGCCTACTACAAATTGATTGCGCATTGCTGCCTCCGTTTAATGCCTAAAACACATTGGCTTATAGCACCATATCTAAATAGGCGCTTATGATTTCGCTCTTATAAAGCAGTGTAAGCCAGCCCGCAACAGCAAGGTAAGGACCAAAAGGTATTGCCAACGACTTTCCCTTATTTTGAATAACCATAATGGCAATACCAGCAATAGCGCCAACAAATGACGACAAAAGAATAATAACAGGAAGTCCTTGCCAGCCAGTAAAAGCGCCCAGCGCGGCAAGCAATTTAAAGTCGCCGTAGCCCATGCCTTCTTTGCCCGTAGCAAGTTTGAACAGCCAATATACCGACCATAAACTAAGGTAGCCCGCTGCCGCGCCAATAATAGCGTCTGTAGGGCTTACAAAAACATTAAACACGCTAAGCAATAACCCGGTCCATAACAGTGGCAGTGTTAGCTGGTCTGGAAGTAACATCGTATCAATGTCGATAAATAGCAGTGAAATCAACACAAAGGTAAAACCAACTGCCCACAATGCTTGTACAGATGGGCCGAAATGAAAGACGGCGAAGGTACAGGCAAGCGCCGTGAATAACTCTACTAATGGGTAGCGTATTGAAATTTTGGTTTCACAATTAGCGCAGCGGCCTTTAAGAAACAAATAGCTAAGCACGGGAATGTTTTCCCATGCTCGTATTTTATGACCACAAGACGGGCATGTGCTGTCGGGCTTAACGAGGTTGAAAGGCGCGGGTTGTTGGGAATCTTCGTGCGTCTTTGCATCAGTCGCATGTTCTGCATTGGGCGATTCGGCTGTTGCTGATTGCTCGCTAAAGTACTCTTGATATTCACGCTTCCAGGTGCGCTCCATCATAATAGGCAAACGATAGATAACTACATTAAGAAAGCTTCCTACCATCAAGCTAACAATGAAAACTAAAGCGTAAAAAAAGACAGGGTAAACCTGACTAAGTGTTATGAGTGACTCAGGGAATGACGCGTTCATGAAACCTTTCTTGTTATAAATATTTGGTGTGAAAGTTATCGAGCGCTAGTTATACCACGTTACCCATTTGGAAAATAGGTAAGTACATGGCAACAATAAGGCCACCAATAACCACGCCTAATACTGCCATTATCATGGGTTCTAGAAGGCTGGTTAGGCCGTCTACCATGTCGTCTACTTCGGCTTCGTAAATGGTAGCAATTTTACTAAGCATCTCATCTACCGAGCCCGATTCTTCACCAATGGCAATCATTTGTGTCACCATATCGGGAAATACTTGGGTTGCGCGCATGGCAACGTGCATAGGCATACCGCCGGCAACTTCTTTACGCATATACAAAATGGCGTCACGATAAACGGCATTGCCCGATGCGCCTGCAGCTGACTCAAGGGCGCCTATAAGCGGTACACCAGCGGCGAAGGTAGTGGCGAGCGTGCGCGTGAAGCGGGCAATACTGGCTTTCTTTAAAATTTCGCCTACAACTGGAATTTTTAAAATGTTCTTGTCTACGTTGTCACGTAGTTTTTGGCTATTTCGGTGAGCTCTTACAAATAAATAGCCTGCCACACCAAGGCCAATGGCGATAAAAATACCGTAATCTTGTACAAACCTAGAAATACCTAGCACGAACAAAGTGAAAGCAGGAAGTTCGGCGCCAAAACTACTGAATATTTCTTCAAACTGCGGCACCACAAAAATAAGAAGAATAGTGGTAACAATAAATGCAACAACCAAAACAGCAATAGGGTAAAACATTGCTTTTTTGATCTTCGATTTTAAGGCTTCGGCTTTTTCTTTATACGTTGCAATTCTATCGTAAATGGTTTCAAGCGCACCCGACTGTTCGCCTGTGTAAACCAAGTCGCAATATAGATCGTCAAAGTAAAGAGGGTGCTTTCGCAAAGCAGATGATAGCGGGTTACCCGATTTTACTTCATCGGTAATTTCGCCAAGGAGTTTACGCATGCTGGCCTTTGCATGGCCTTGAGCAATCATTTCTAAGCTTTGGATAAGTGTTACACCAGCGGCAAGCATGGTAGCAATCTGACGGGAGATAACAGAAATATCAGAAGGCGTTATTTTTTGGCCGCCTGCGCCAAACAATGGTTTCGCGAGTTTCTTAACTTTGTTTGCAGAAATGCCCTGACGGCGTAATAAGTTCTTTGCTTCGGCAATTGAGGCAGCAGTAATTTCACCTTTTCTAGATTGGCCATGTCGGTCTTTTCCTTGCCAAGTAAATGTAGTGACTGCTTTTGCCATAGTCGGTTCTCTTCTTACTGCTCAGATTTACATGTCTGTGATTCTACAAAGCTTTACTTCCAAGAATTTTCTTCACAACGCTTTGTTTTCACAACACTGTTAATAAAAATATAGCCTTTTTCAAACAAAAAAGGCCCAGAGAATTCCGGGCCTTTCTTTAAAGCTTGCTAAATTAGCATACAGTTGTTGGGTCGCACGATTTAGTCCACTTAACGTTGCCGTCAGTTACGTCAGGCGTAAGTGTGAACGTTGCTGCACCAGAGCCAGCTGCGTTTTGTAGGCCAGAGTTACCTGAAGCTGTCGCTGAGATAACGCCGTCAGCTGTTGTAACACCTACTGTGTCAGCGTCAGCAGTGATTGTTGCTGGGATGCCGTTAGCCGCTTGGTCACATGCAGTGATGTCTGCAGTTGACGCGAAGCAAATTTCTACCGCAGTTTTAGCTGCTGCTGTTGCGTTAGTTACTTCAGTAAACTTAGCTTTCTGCGTGTAGTTTTGGTAAGCAGGAAGTGCGATTGCAGCAAGAATACCGATGATTGCAACAACAATCATTAATTCGATTAGGGTGAAACCTTTTTGGTTTTTAGCGTTCATGTTCATCATGGCTTTTCTCCGGGACGTGTATAACACGTTAAGTTTAAATTTAATTCAAATTGACGTTTATACCCGGTTCGCTTTTTGAACGCCCCTGGTACTTGATATTCAGTATAGAATTTTTATTGTCTGTGACAAGTATAGCGAAATATACCTATGTCTTACTTTTTCAGTATGACACGTTCTGCTACGCGTTTGCATACGTGAAGCGTTAAACTTTCGGATAATACACAAATACTTACGAACGTATAGCTAACAATACACTGAGTGTGTTCTGGTCTTGATTACGGGCGGCGCTGCTGCGAGGATATGAGTTATGCAACTCATATCCTCGAGCTCCTAGGACGTATACTTGCCTGCATAAAAAAGAAAGCAAATTGGCGCTTCCTTTTTCATTGATATTGCATTGCTAGTCTAAATTTATCCTTAGCGACAAATCGACAGCTTGAAGATGCTTGGTCAATGCGCCAGAAGAAATATAGTCTACGCCCAACGTTGCCAGCGATGCCAAACGCTCGTTAGTAATATTTCCAGATACCTCGAGTTTACATTGCCCGTTGTTTATTGATACTGCCTGTTGGATCTGTTCATTAGTAAAATTATCCAGCATAACAATATCAGCACCTGCTTGCATGGCCTGTTGAAGTTCATCAATGTTCTCAACTTCCACTTCTACCAGTTTACCTGGCATCATTTCTTTTGCTCGCTGTACAGCCTTATTAATGCCGCCGCACGAGAAAATATGGTTCTCTTTAATTAGGAAGGCATCGAATAAACCCACACGGTGGTTTTGGCCGCCACCGCAGCGCACAGCGTACTTCTGTGCATAACGAAGCCCAGGTAATGTTTTGCGTGTATCGAGAATTTTTGTAGCGCTGTTCGAAAGTAGCTTGGCATAGAACGATGTAACGGTTGCTGTAGCTGACAGAGTCTGTAAGAAGTTAAGCGCAGTACGCTCGGCAGTTAATATAGCGCGCGCAGAGCCCTCTAAACTCACTAACACAGTATCTGCACTTACGTTGTCGCCGTCAGCAACGTGCCAAGTGAGTTCTACCGACTCATCGATAAGTGCAAACGCTTGGTTCACCCACGCTACACCGCAAACAACACAGTCTTCGCGAGTAATAATGGTGGCTTTGGCGCTAACATCTTCATTAATTAGATTAGCAGTAATGTCATTTGCGGCGTTTAGTTCGCCACCTAAATCTTCAATTAACGCGTTAGCGACTTGTTCGCGTATTGCTTGCATATCTGGTGATGTCATCTTCATCGCTGTTATCTACTTCAAAGGGTACGCAATATTAACCAATCTCCGCGCTGAGTAAACTCTAATTGGCGAAGAACGCTCATTCCAAGCAAAATATGGTCATCTTTCATGCCTGGATTTAAGTTGGCGTCTACATTACGCAGCACAATATCGCCAACGCGCAGTGTATCAATGGTAGATTCTGATATACGCACCGTACCATTGGCTGTGCTCGCTAATCCTTCTCTACCTGCTTTTAACTGCAACTTATTGGCAAGGTGAGCCGGTACAGCAACATCGGTTGCCCCTGTATCAACCAAAAAGATAACTTCTTCGCCATTAATAAAGCCGGTTGTAACGTAGTGACCTTGCCTATTTTGTTTAAGTCTTACTTCGGTTTGTGAACCAATGCGCTGAGACTCGGGCTTGCTGTTAGGGTTAACCTGCTTATCAAGTAAACCGGAAAACACAATAGCCAAAAGGCCCAGCCCGCAAATCCACGCTAAAGCCACCATCCACTTGGCGGCACTATTATTGTCGTGTTTTTCAGTCATTCATTGTGGCCTTTAGTGAAATTTCCACGTTGCTGGTACTCATAGGGATCGTCCTTGCTTGATTTTATTTGTCTTACAGTGTCACACTTTAAATCATGTAGTCGAATACACAACAATTCAAATAAGTATGGTTTTTTACCCTAGTGCGCAACGCACATTAAGCCCGTTTTACGATGAAAGACCCAGTGAAGACGATATTAGTCTGCTGGTTATTCACAATATCTCATTGCCACCTTCTGAATTTGGCACATCGGGCATAAGAGATTTGTTTACAGGAAATCTCGATGTAAACGCGCATCCTTTTTATAAAGAGATAGCAGGGCTTCGGGTTTCTGCTCACTGCGTTATTTATCGTACGGGTGAAATTGAACAATTCGTACCATTTAATGCGCGTGCATGGCACGCCGGTGTGTCAACGTTTCAAGGCACAGGGCGATGCAACGACTTTGCTATTGGTATTGAACTAGAAGGTACCGATACGCTGCCCTATACCGACGAGCAATATGCGTCGCTTCAACAAGTTAGTGAATTCATTATTAATCACTATCCTCGGATCACTTTAGGGCGTATTGTGGGTCATAATGATATTGCGCCAGGTCGAAAAACCGATCCGGGCGAAGCATTTGATTGGGCAAGATTTAGAACAAGCTTACGAAACACGTTCTTACATGAATAAGGAATTTTTCAAACCATGATGCTAATGAGCCTATTGTTGGTACTGAGTTTAGAAAGAATTATAAGCAAAGACACCAACTGGCATATAGAGACATACGCTGCTTCTTACAGACAGTTTATGGTCGAAAAAGGGTGGTTTTCTGAAAGTAGCAGCAACACGAATTTCTACCTTGTAATGTTACTGCCTGCATTGTTGCTAGCAGCAATAGAATACTGGCTGCTAGGTGCGTTTTTTACGTTTATAGAACAAAGCATTGTTTTGTTTATCTGCATAGGCTGTCCTGCGCTTAGGACCACCTACAAATGTTTTTTAAACGCAGCAGAACGTGGCGACTTGCAGGCATGTAGCATGTACACCGACCAGCTTGGTCATTGCTCATCAGGCCATGAAAGCGACGGAACGGCTAGTACTGAAGGCAAAAGCTTTGGCCAACACCTTACGTGGCTTAATTACCAGCACTATGCTGCGGTAATGCTTTGGTTTATTGCGTTTGGTGCGCCAGGCGCCCTGTTTTATTGTTTAACTAGAAGTACTACAGACGCACTTTGTAGCAGTGAACACCCACTTCGCGAAGCGTCGGCCCGCTTAATGTTTGCATTAGACTATGTACCTGTTCGAATAACAGCATTTGGTATGTTAATCATGGGACACTTCTCTCGTGCACTTCCTGAATGGCTTAATTATGCACTTCAATTTGATGTGCCAGCTTACGATGTGCTTACCTCAATATCATCAAAAGCAGAAATGCTTACACCAGAAGAGCACAAGCAACAGGCTGAAAATGCAGCAGTAGAACCGAAAGTATTAGTAAAATTAGCTAAACGTAATGTTATTTTTTTACTAGTGATTACTTCAGCACTTACCCTTGTGGGCAGCTTGGCATAGTGAACATTTTTTACATTTAACATTACCTTTCATTTTAAAGTGCGCTTGGTCTAAAAATAATTTGTATGTAGATCAAGCGCTTTTCACCTCTTTAAAGTAATCGTTGCTCTCGTCAGACCAGTTCAAGGTTTTCGACTTTTCTTAGTAAATTCAACAATAAAGCTTTACAGCGAGCAAACTGCTCATGCTTTGCTATGCTCTAGAGTATTTACCTCAAAATAGATCTGCCTTAAACTGTATAGGTAAAATGGTATTACCAATTGTGTTAATGAATAAATTTTCTCCGATTATTTTTTACATTCACACGTGTTATGCCGATTTGTTACGGCGAATTGTTACGCCATTATGCATTTTAAGGAAAAGGACAGATAACGCGCATGCGCCAGCAGCGAAAAAAACTCTCTGATGTAATCACCGAGCAACTCGAGTCAATGATTCTCGACGGTACGTTATTGGCTGGTCAAAAGTTACCGCCAGAAAGAGAGCTTGCGCTTGAATTTGACGTGTCTCGTCCATCTTTAAGAGAAGCCATAGGTAATTTGCAGGCTCGCGGGTTAGTTGAGCGCAAACAAGGGGGCGGTACGTTTGTAAGCCGCAACCTAAATGCAGCAATGAAAGACCCGCTTATGGATTTAGTTAGCCAGCGTCCAGAAACACAGTTCGACTTGCTTGAATTTCGTCATGCGTTAGAAGGTATGTCTGCCTATTACGCGGCGCTTCGTGGACAGCCTGAAGATTATGAAGCGCTAAAACAAGCGTTAAACGAGCTACCCACGCCTGGCGCCAAAGACAGTAAACGCGCACAAGCTGAAGCGCTTGGCCAGTTTTACATCACCATGGCGCGAGCTTCTCATAACATGGTGCTTCTACATGTAATGAGCACTATGCAAAGTATGTTGGTTGACAATATAGAACGAAATTTAGACATGCTGGCTTCGCACACTGAAGCGGTTGAAGACATTGCTAAGCAGCGTCGAGAAATTGTAGATGCCATTGCCTCACGCGACCCTGAAGCAGCACGTCAGGCATGTAATACGCATCTAGCGTTTATTGAAAAAACGCTACTAACAATAAACCAACGTGACACGCGAGTTCAGCGCGCGTTGCGTAGATTAGAAATTTAGTTAATTAACCCGTTAGTTAACTATTCATTCGCAGAGGCCGGTCGGGTTTTTACCTGTGCCACTGCAAAAGCAGGTGAGCCAGATAGGGTCACTGTGAGTACAACGTAATTTAGTTTTCCTTCTTTTGGCGTTTCTTTTTAAGAAACAAAGCCTAAGGAGGATTTTCTATATAAGCAAAAAATAGGATGGCACCATGACTGATATGATGCACCAAGATGTTGATCCACAAGAAACTAAAGAGTGGATTGATGCGCTTGAGTCGGTTTTAGAAGAGGAAGGCGTAGAGCGCGCACATTACTTGCTCGAAAAGCTTATTGATAAAGCACGTCGCAGCGGCGCTCACTTGCCTTACGACGCAACAACCGCCTACATCAACACCATTCCTGCGGCACAAGAGCCTAAGATGCCTGGCGATTTAACGATTGAAGCGCGTATCCGTGCGGCAATTCGTTGGAACGCATTGATGATTGTATTGCGTGCATCGAAAAAAGAACTAGAGCTTGGTGGCCATATTGGTAGCTTCGCGTCATCTGCAATGCTTTACGATGTGGGCTTTAACCATTTCTTCAAAGCGCCAAACGAGAATCAAGGTGGTGACTTTATTTTTGCTCAAGGTCACATTGCACCGGGTATCTACGCGCGCTCGTACATGGAAGGTAACTTAACTGAAGAGCAGTTAAATAACTTCCGTCAAGAGTGTGCTGGTGATGGTCTGTCATCTTATCCACACCCACACTTAATGAAAGACTACTGGCAGTTCCCAACGGTATCGATGGGTCTTGGCCCACTTCAAGCTATCTACACTGCGCGCTTCCTTAAATACCTAACAAACCGTGGTATTAAAGACTGTTCTGACCAACGCGTATATTGCTACATGGGTGACGGTGAGTGTGATGAGCCAGAAAGCTTGGGTGCAATTGGCCTGGCGTCTCGCGAAGGTCTTGATAACCTTACATTTGTTATTAACTGTAACCTTCAGCGTCTAGACGGCCCGGTACGTGGTAACGGCAAAATTATCCAAGAACTTGAAGGTACGTTCCGCGGCGCTGGCTGGGAAGTAGTGAAAGTTATTTGGGGTAGCTACTGGGATGAGCTACTGGCTCGCGATAAATCTGGCAAGCTTATCCAGCTTATGGGTGAAACGGTAGATGGCGAATACCAGAACTGTAAAGCCAAAGGCGGCAAGTACACCCGTGAGAACTTCTTTAACAAGTATCCTGAAACAGCGGCACTTGTAGCGAACATGTCTGACGACGACATCTGGCGCTTGAACCGTGGTGGTCATGACCCAGTAAAAGTATTCGCGGCATACCAAAAAGCGATTGATACGAAAGGTCGTCCAACGGTAATCCTTGCTAAAACGGTTAAAGGCTTCGGTCTTGGTCGTTCAGGTGAAGCACAAAACGTTGCGCACAACGTGAAGAAAATGGATGTGGATTCAATCAAACAGTTCCGCGACCGTTTCAACATTCCAGTAGCTGACGACAAGATTGCTGACCTACCGTACTTCAAGTTTGACGAAGACAGTGAAGAAATGAAGTATCTTCGTGAGCGCCGCGAAGCGTTAGGTGGTTACCTGCCAGCACGTCGCGAGCAAGCAGAAGAGCAACTTGAAATTCCAGAACTAAGCGCATTCGACGCTATCCTTAAAGGTTCGGGCGACCGTCAAGTGTCTTCAACCATGACGTTCGTACGTGTACTTAACGCATTGTTAAAAGACAAGAAAATTGGTAAGCGTATTGTGCCAATTATTCCTGATGAAGCGCGTACATTCGGTATGGAAGGCTTGTTCCGTCAGGTAGGTATTTACGCTAACGAAGGCCAAAAATACGTACCGCAAGATGCCGACCAGGTAGCTTACTACCGCGAAGATAAGAAAGGTCAGGTACTGCAAGAAGGTATCAATGAACTAGGTGCAATGGCATCGTGGGTAGCGTCTGGTACGTCTTACTCAACGTGTAACGCAACTACTATTCCTTTCTACATCTACTATTCGATGTTCGGTTTCCAACGTGTTGGCGACTTGGCATGGGCAGCAGGCGATAGCCAAGCACGTGGTTTCCTATTAGGTGCAACAGCGGGTAGAACTACGCTTAACGGTGAAGGTCTGCAGCACCAAGACGGTCACTCTCACGTTCAAGCGAACCTAATTCCTAACTGTGTTACTTACGACCCAACGTACGGTTATGAAGTAGCCGTTATTATTCAAGACGGCTTGCGTCGTATGTACGGTAATAACGAGAACATCTTCTATTACCTAACGTTGATGAACGAAAACTATCACCACCCAGAAATGCCTGAAGGTGATGATATTGCTGAGCAAATCATTAAGGGTATTTATAAGCTAGAGCGTGTTGAAAACGATAAGTCTAAACTCAACGTTCAGCTAATGGGTTCAGGTACTATCTTGAACGAAGTACGCAAAGCGGCGCAGATTCTATGTGACGACTATAACGTATCTTCTGACGTTTATTCAGTGACCTCGTTCAACGAGTTAGCGCGTGAAGGTCAAGACGTAGCGCGCTGGAACATGCTAAACCCAGAAGCTGAGCAAAAAGTACCTTACATTGGTCAGGTAATTACGAAAGATGCAGGCCCTGCAATTTCTGCCACTGACTATGTGAAGAACTACTCAGACCAAGTACGCGCGTTCATTGATACAGAGTATCGCTGTCTAGGTACTGACGGTTTCGGTCGAAGCGACAGCCGTGAAAACCTTCGTACACACTTTGAAGTAAATGCGTCGTACATTGTGGTTGCATCACTTTATGAATTGGCTCAGCGCGGCGACGTTGAGAAGAAAGTGGTAGCAGAAGCCATTAAGCGTTTCGATATTAACGCTGAAAAACTTAACCCGCTTTACGCGTAAGCCAGATAAGGTATTTTACATATGTCAGATATTCAAAAGATTATCGTACCCGACGTAGGCGGTGACGAAGTTGAAGTTATCGAGCTATGTGTTGCCGTAGGCGACAACATTGAGGCAGATGAAGGCGTTGTTACTGTTGAAAGTGACAAGGCGTCAATGGACATCCCTGCACCATTTGAGGGTGAGATTGTAAGCTTATCAGTATCGGTGGGCGATAAAATTAAAGAGGGCGATGTAATTGGTGAAATGAAAGCTGCCGGTGGTTCTGAAGCATCTGAAGAGGCATCTTCAGACGATTCACAAGAAGAAGCGCCAAAGCAAGAAGAAGCACCAAAAGAAGAAAGCAAATCAGAGGCAGCGCCAGCTGCTTCTGGTGGCAGTGACGTAATTGAAGTAGCCGTGCCTGATATTGGCGAAGACGGTGAAGTAGACGTTATTGACGTGTTGGTTTCAGTAGGCGACACCATCGAAAAAGAAGATGGATTAATTACGCTTGAAACCGACAAAGCCACTATGGATGTGCCATCAACACACGCAGGTACGGTGAAAGAAGTATTCATCAGCACCGGCGATAAAGTGAAAGAAGGTACAGTAGTGATTAAGCTTGAGGTTGCGGGCTCTGGTTCAAGTGCCGACTCATCAAGCTCAAGCGAGTCTGCACCGGCGCAGCAAGAGTCAGCTCCTGCAGCTGCAAGCAGCGAAACTATTGAAGTTGCTGTACCTGATATTGGCGAAGATGGCGAAGTAGACGTTATCGATGTACTGGTATCTGCTGGCGACACCGTTGAAAAAGAAGACGGCCTTATCACGCTTGAAACTGATAAAGCCACCATGGATGTGCCATCAACGCATGCAGGTACTATCAAAGAAGTCTTTATTAAAACAGGCGATAAAGTTAAGCAAGGCACGGTAGTGGTTAAGCTTGAAACTAGCGGCGGTGCAGCTTCACAAGAACCTTCACAAGCACCAGCTCAAACATCTGAGCCAGTAGCGAAGAAAGAAGAGCCGAAGAAAGAAGCACCTAAACCGGAATCGGCTAACCGTTCTCCTGTGCCAGAAGCGCCTGCACCGAAAGGTAACGGTAAAGCACACGCATCGCCTTCGGTTCGTCGTGTTGCTCGTGAATTTGGTGTCGACCTAACACTGGTTACCGGTACTGGCCCTAAAAACCGTATCTTGAAAGAAGACGTTCAGGCGTATGTAAAAGCTGAGCTTGCAAAGCCTCGCACAGCAGCAGCTTCTGGCAGTGCGCCAGTAGGTGACAACGTACTTCAAATTGTACCGGTGAAACCTGTTGATCACAGCAAGTTCGGTGAAATTGAACAACAGCCATTATCACGTATTCAAAAGATTTCTGGTCCGTTCCTACACCGTAACTGGGCAACTATTCCGCACGTTACACAGTTCGACGAAGCAGATATCACTGAAGTTGAAGAATTCCGTAAAGAGCAAAACGCCTATCACGCGAAAATTAAGTCTGGTCTAAAGATCACGCCACTAGTATTCGTGATGAAAGCGGTAGCGAAAGCCCTTGAGAAATACGAAGTATTCAACTCATCACTGTCTGATGATGGCGAGAGCTTAATCATTAAGAAGTTTATCAACATTGGTATTGCGGTTGAAACACCGGGAGGCCTTGTTGTTCCTGTTATTCGTGACGTGAACAAAAAAGGCATCGAGCAGTTATCTCGCGAGCTTATCGAAACATCTGCGAAGGCCCGTGAAGGTAAACTTAAAGCGGCTGATATGCAGGGTGGTACATTTACCATCTCTAGCCTTGGCGGAATCGGCGGTACAGCGTTTACACCTATTGTAAATGCGCCAGAAGTCGCCATATTAGGTGTATCGAAGTCTGAGATGAAGCCTAAGTGGAATGGTAAAGAGTTCGAACCACGCTTGATGGTGCCGTTAAGCTTGTCTTACGACCACCGTGTAATTGATGGTGCAGTAGGTGCGCGATTCTCTACTGAGGTTGCGGCAAACCTAACTGACTTACGCAGAATCATACTTTAAATAAAAGGTCGAAAAAGTTTACAATATCAGTAACATTTTCGACGATTTTATACGCCCCTTGATGGCATTTAGGTTATGCTATTACACAAAAGTAATAGCATGACCCTACAAGAACAGGATTGAGGTTCACAATGAGCGAAATTAAAACGCAATTGGTGGTACTGGGCGGCGGCCCTGGCGGTTATTCAGCAGCTTTCCGTGCAGCTGATTTAGGTATTGAAACAGTTATCGTAGATTCACGCGACTCGCTTGGTGGTGTGTGTCTGAACGTTGGCTGTATTCCTTCAAAAGCCCTTCTTCACGTAGCAAAAGTGATGAAAGAAGCGAAGCACCTTGCAAGCCACGGTGTTACGTTTGGCGAGCCGACCATCGATTTAGATAAAATCCGTGCATACAAAGACGGCGTTGTTAAGCAATTAACAAACGGTCTTGGCGGTATGTCTAAAATGCGTAAAACCAAGCACGTACAAGGCTATGGTAAATTTACTGGCGCAAACACCCTTGAAGTAAAAAATGGTGACGACGTTACTACTATTACTTTTGAGAAAGCGATTATTGCAGCGGGTTCAGAGCCTGTTAGCCTACCGTTCATCCCTGAAGATGACCGTGTAATCGACTCAACTGGCGCACTGGAAATGAAAGACATTCCAGAAAAAATGCTAGTACTAGGCGGTGGTATCATCGGTCTAGAAATGGGTACTGTGTACGAAGCACTTGGCTCAAAAATTGACGTAGTTGAATTCTTAGACCAGCTTATTCCTGCGGCTGACAAAGACATCATGAAAGTATTCATGAAAGACTACAAAGAAAAATTCAACATCATGCTTGAAACCAAAGTTACTGCGGTTGAAGCGAAAGATGACGGCCTATACGTAACGTTTGAAGGCAAAAACGCACCTTCAGAACAAGTACGTTACGACAAGGTACTTGTTGCTGTAGGTCGTAAGCCTAACGGCAAACTAGTGGGCGCAGAAACTGCGGGTGTTAACGTTGACGAGCGTGGCTTCATTAACGTTGATAAGCAAATGCGTACTAACGTTGACCATATCTTTGCTATTGGTGACCTTGTTGGTCAGCCAATGCTTGCTCACAAAGCAGTTCACGAAGGTCACGTAGCGGCAGAAGTGATTGCTGGACAGAAGCACTACTTCGATCCACGCGGTATTCCTTCAGTTGCATACACTGAGCCAGAAGTTGCTTGGGTTGGTGTTACTGAGAAAGAAGCAAAAGAGCAGGGCTTAAGCTACGAAACAGCCGTGTTCCCATGGGCAGCTTCAGGCCGTGCAATTGCATCTGATGCAACAAACGGTATGACCAAGATGATCTTCGATAAAGAGTCTGGCCGTGTTATCGGTGGTGCTATGGTTGGTACCAACGCGGGTGAGATGCTAGGTGAAATTGGCTTGGCACTAGAAATGGGTGCTGACGCAGAAGACGTAGCACTAACTATTCACGCTCACCCAACGCTAAACGAGTCAATTGGTCTTGCGTCTGAAATCTTCGAAGGAAGCATTACTGACCTACCAAATCCGAAAGCGAAGAAAAAGAAGTAAATCTACTTCGTTGAATCTTGATGAAAGCCCGCTTATTTAAGCGGGCTTTTTTGTGGTTAAATTAAAGAGTGTTACCACCTTCTTATGGTGGAAGCGCTTGTCGTTGCTGCTATGCTGGCGTTTTCTCAGTGTCCACATTAGGCATATTCAAATGAGCAGGCGTAAATTCGTCACAGTTCATGTTTCTCTGCTCCATAAATCGCTTCACCGTTTTTTCGCAATAGGCTTTACGGCAACACTGAGATAGCAGCATTTCATGGCGTTGCACACGCTCGCGGATGAATTTCACTACAAGCTGTCTCAGCCATTGTAGCCCTGCGTCTTGGTCTTGACGTTTATGCCACATCACCGACAGCGGTGTGCTCACTATTTCTATAGGCGTTTCAAACACAGCTAGTTCACCAGAGAAGATTTCTCTTTCCATCACTAACGACGGCGCTACGCAAATAAGGTTGCTTTCTTTTAATAACGGTGATGCGTTGTAGAACTGATTTACCGACATTGCCACGCGGCGTTTCAGTCCAAGGTTAGCCAAAACCTGATCGGTAGGGCCGGTAACATCGCCTGTTACCGACACTAATAGGTGATCGGCTGCTACAAAGTCTTCTAACGTCATTTGCGTTTTTGCCAGCGGGTGGTCTGGGCGCATGAGTACTACCCAGCTAGGATCTAGCACATGTTCGGCGCGGATCACCGAGTCTGGCTCTTGTAGCTTTGAAAACGTAAGTTCAGCCTCGGCGTCTTTCAATATTTTATTGGTTTCCATATCGTAGTTTGGAATAGCATGAATATTGATACCTGGCGCTTCGTTTTCTATTACCTTACGAAGCGGCCCCCACACCATAGATACAATGCTGTCGGTAGCGGCGATACGAAACGTGCGTTTGGCCGTGGCAGGGTTAAAGTCCGTGGGGTTAACGGCTACTTCCAGCTCACCTAATGGCCCTTGAATTTGGCTCCACAAATTTTTGGCAAAAGAAGTAGGTTGAATACCGCGTCCATCTTTCACAAATAACTCGTCTTTCCATGCAGTACGCATACGCGAAAGCGCATTCGATACAGCAGGCTGCGTCATTGATAACCTGTCGGCAGCACGCGTAATTGCGCCTTCCGTCATAATGGCATCAAAAATCATCAGTAAGTTTAAATCATGTGGACGCATAATCGTCTCCGGTGTTTTGTGTATTTGCGAGTCTCATACATCGTCGAATAGCTAGAAGCGCTCCATAAACACGTCGTGAACCCATCCATGGGGACTCCGCTACCGCATCCTGCGGTAGAGGGTTTATTACACGCTTCTACCTATTCGACTATCGCAACAATCTGCTGTTCGTTTGGCCGCATAGCGCGTGCTGACAATACTACGTAAACACGCCGTAAACCCATCCATGGAGGCTCCGCTACCGCATCCCTGCGGTAGAGGGTTTACTTTGTATTACCAGCACGCGCCATTTCGTTTCTTTAAACAAGTATTTCCAATACTAGGTGAACATGTCGCAAACCCATCTATGGGGACTCCGCTACCGCATCCTGCGGTAGAGGGTTTATTACACGCTTCTACCTATTAGACTATCGCAATAATCTGCTGTTCGTTTGGCCGCAAGGCACGTGCTGCCAATACTACGTAAACACGCCGTAAACCCATCCATGGGGGCTCCGCTACCGCATCCCTGCGGTAGAGGGTTTACTCCGTATTACCAGCACGCGCCATTTCAATTCATGGCCGCATGGTTTCGCTCGGTTCGTTTGGCTAAACCATAGTCACGCGTTTGATTACTACATAGCTTCGAAAAGCAAATATGCGTGATGTGATTTTTCACAACGCAATTCCCTTTTTTGCTTTTTTTCGCTCGTGTCAACGTAATGACATACTTTTTTTATAGGTTAACTCCAAATATATTCACATACAAAATGAATGCGATGAATAACTGTACTTTGTTTCTGTAATGAAACGTGGCTGTAGCCCACGTTTTATCTAAGTTGTTGGGTTTGTTGAGTTATTTCATTACAAAAAGCACATCCGCCTCACAAAAAGAGCGTCGGCTTTTGTCACTCATCGTGTGTATTTTATCAATACATCAAAAAATATGATGCATTGCATATAAAAAGATAATTATTTTTATTGTTTTGTGTGGTCCATAATGCACCACATCAAACTTTAGTCGAACTTTTAGAGAGTATCTTGCAATGAAAACTTTTACCCGATTAATGGCAATCGTAAGCTTAGCAGTGCTAGTCGCCGCCTGTGGTAGTGACGAGCAGGATCCTGGTCAAATGGCCCAAGCAAACACAGGCGTGCCTGTTGATGTTGCTTCAGTGGTTTCTCAACGTATAACCGAGTGGGACAACTTCACAGGTCGTTTAGAATCGCCACAAATTGTTGCGCTTCGTCCACGCGTTTCTGGCTACATCGATTTTGTTGCTTTTAAAGAAGGCGAATATGTTGAGCAGGGGCAAACATTGTTCCTTATCGATAACCGCACTTTTAAAGCAGAAGTATCGCGCCTAACCGCGCAGCTTGATGAAGCAAAAAGTAGACTAGAGCTTGCAGAACAAAATTATAAGCGTGCATACAAACTTCGCAAAACCCAAGCGGTTTCTGAAGAAGTACTTGACGCGCGTTTAGCGGAAAAGAACCAAGCGCTTGCTAGCCTAAATCAAACGCAGGCTGCGCTTGAAGTTGCAAGACTAAATCGTGGCTTTGCCCGCGTAGAAGCCCCAATTTCTGGTCGAATTTCTCGCGCAAACATTACGGAAGGTAACTTTGTTACTGCGGGTCAAACAGAGTTAACGCGCATCGTTTCTACAGAACGCTTATATGCATACTTCGATATTGACGAGCAAACCTACCTTAATTATGTATCAAGCAGCAATGCAACGTCTGTTAACGAAAAGCCTGTTGCGCTGCGCTTAGCCAACGAGTCTGACTATCAGCACTGGGGCCAAATTGATTTTATCGACAATCAAGTAAACGGTAGCACAGGTACATTGCGTGTTCGTGCGGTGTTTAAAAATGAGGACGGTCGCTTAATTCCAGGTTTGTTCGCTCACCTTAAGCTAGCGGGTGGTACTAATGAACAAGGCATCCTTATTAAAGAAAAAGCAATTGGCACAGACCTTAACAACAAGTATGTGCTGGTTGTTAACGATGAAAACAAAGTGGAATACCGCGCCGTTACGCTTGGCGACAAAGTTGGCAGCATGCGAATCATTAAAAGTGGTCTCGCAGCGAACGACACAATTGTAGTAGATGGTTTACAACGCCTACGTCCTGGCGCACCAGTATTAGCAAACGAAGTGCCTATGGGTGACCAAGACGCACTAGCTAGCTTAGAAAACTGGCAGTCACAGGTAGACAGCGTAACTGAAATAACAAACATGGCGCATATTGAAGATGTTCTTTTTAGTGGAGACACATCTGGTGGTTCATTAACAAGTGGCGCTGTAACAGCAGGTCTTAAATAATGAACATTTCACAATTCTTTATTAGCCGCCCCATTTTTGCAGGCGTGCTATCACTCTTAATCTTTATCGGAGGCGCCATAGCAGTATGGCAGCTTCCAATTACTGAATATCCAGAAGTTGTGCCGCCAACAGTAGTGGTAACAGCTAACTACCCAGGCGCAAACCCAGAAGTTATTGCTGAAACAGTGGCAACACCGCTGGAGCAAGAGATTAACGGCGTAGAAAATATGCTGTATATGTCTTCTCAAGCAACCAGCGATGGCCGTATGACGCTTACCATTACGTTTGCCATTGGGACCGACCCAGACGAAGCGACAACCCTTGTACAAAACCGTGTTAATCGCGCAACGCCGCGTTTACCACAAGAAGTACAACGTTTAGGTGTAGTTACCGAGAAGTCGTCTCCAGACTTAACCATGGTGGTGCACCTAACGTCACCTGATAACCGTTACGACATGCTATATTTGTCTAACTATGCCGACCAGTTTGTGAAAGATGAACTTGCGCGTATTGATGGTGTTGGGCAAGTGCGTTTGTTCGGCGCAGGCGAATTTAGTATGCGCGTATGGCTAGACCCAAATAAGTTAGCCGTACTACAAATGAACCCGGGTGATGTGGTTGCAGCTATTGCCGATCAAAACCAGCAGGCCGCAGCAGGTAGCCTTGGTGCACAGCCTACGGGCACTAGCGAATTTCAGTTGCTTATTAATGTTCGTGGTCGTTTAAAAGACGAGTCTGAGTTTGAGAACATTATTGTAAAAACTGGCGAAAATGGTGAGATAACCCGTCTTAAAGATGTTGCGCGCATCGAGCTTGGTTCAGAGTTCTATGCACTTCGTTCGCTTATTAACAATAACCCAGCGGCTGCTTTACCTATTTTCCAAGCGCCAGGTTCAAACGCTATTCAAATATCTGACGATGTACGTTCACGTATGTCAGAGCTTTCTCAGCTATTTCCAGACGGCTTAGAGTATGAAATTGCCTACGACCCAACGGTTTTCGTTCGCGGGTCGATTGAAGCGGTAATTAGCACATTGCTTGAAGCAGTACTGTTAGTAGTATTGGTGGTCGTGCTTTTCCTTCAAACGTGGCGTGCTTCTATTATTCCATTAGTAGCAGTGCCAATCTCGTTGGTAGGTACCTTTGCATTTATGCAGTTAATGGGCTTCTCGTTAAATGCACTGTCTTTGTTCGGCCTGGTACTCGCCATAGGTATTGTTGTTGATGACGCCATTGTTGTTGTTGAAAACGTAGAGCGAAACATTTCTGAAGGTAAAACACCGTTCGATGCAACCGTGCAGGCGATGAAAGAAGTAACAGGGCCTATTATTGCTACAACGCTTGTGCTGGCAGCGGTATTCGTACCTACCGCCTTTATGAGTGGCTTAACCGGTCAATTCTATAAGCAGTTTGCACTTACTATCACTATCTCTACGGTTATCTCTGCAATTAACTCGTTAACGCTTAGCCCTGCGCTGTCGGCACTATTGCTTAAGCCACATGGAAAAGCGAACGACTGGTTAACCCGTTTAATGGATAAGGTTTTCGGGCGCTTTGTATTTGCACCGTTTAACCGTTTCTTCGACCGTGGCTCTAAAAAGTACACAGGTGCTGTAGGCGGTCTTATTCGTAAAAGCAGTATTATTATGGTGCTTTACGCGGGGCTACTAGGTTTAACGTACTTCCAATTTGCCAACACACCAACTGGCTACGTACCTCCACAAGATAAACAGTACTTGGTTGCGTTTGCTCAGCTTCCTAATGCGGCAAGCTTAGATAGAACCGAAGAAGTGGTTCGCGAAATGTCGCGCATTGCTATGGAACACCCAGGTGTTGAAGATGCTATCGCATTCCCTGGCCTTAACATAAACGGTTTTACCAATAGCCCTAGTTCAGGCGTTCTGTTTGCAACACTTACCGACTTCGAAAAGCGTAACAGCCCAGAGCTATCGGGCGGCGCAATTGCGGCGCAGTTAAACCAAAACTTTGGCTCTATTAAAGGTGCGTTTGTTGCCATTTTCCCACCACCACCGGTAATGGGGCTAGGCACTATAGGTGGTTTCCGTTTACAAATTGAAGACAGAGGCAACCTAGGTTTTGAAGAGCTAGAGCGTGTAACGCAAGAGGTGATAGGTAAAGCATGGGTACATCCAGCGCTTACCGATGCATTTACCAGCTTTACTGTTGCTGTACCGCAGTTAGACGTTGATGTAGATCGCGAAAAAGCAGTGAGCCAAGGTGTAAACATAGATACCTTGTTTACCACAATGCAGGCTTACTTAGGCTCGCTCTATGTGAATGACTTCAATCTATTCGGTCGAACTTATCAGGTAAATGTGCAGGCCGATGCGCAGTATCGTCAAGATATTGAAGACATCACGCAGTTTAAAATTCGTAATGCACAAGGCGAGATGATTCCACTAGGTTCTTTCCTAAATATCGAGCACAGTGCTGGCCCAGATCGCGTAATGCACTACAACGGCTATATCACCGCTGAAGTAAATGGTGCGCCTGCGCCGGGTTATTCATCTGACCAAGCTAAAGCCGCTATTGAAGAGATATTAGCGGAAACACTACCGCTAGGTATGACATATGAATGGACAGAGCTAACCTATCAGCAAATTCTTGCTGGGAATGCTTCAGCATTCGTATTCCCACTGGTTGTGTTGTTGGTGTTCTTAGTGCTTGCGGCGCAATACGAGAGCTTACGCTTGCCATTGGCCATCATTCTAATAGTGCCAATGACCCTGCTAAGTGCGCTTATTGGTGTGCAAATTTACGGTGGTGACAACAATATCTTCACCCAAATTGGTTTGATTGTACTAGTAGGCCTTGCGACGAAGAACGCCATTCTTATTGTTGAGTTTGCTAAAGACTTACAAGACAAAGGAATGGATGCGTTGTCTGCCATTAAAGAAGCCAGCCGTTTACGTCTTCGCCCAATACTGATGACGTCAATTGCCTTTATCATGGGTGTATTGCCAATGGTTATCTCAAGTGGTGCTGGTGCTGAAATGCGTCAAGCCATGGGGGTAGCAGTATTCTCAGGCATGATTGGCGTTACCTTTTTCGGGCTTATTCTTACGCCAGTATTTTACTATTTGCTAAAGCGCAACGGTTAACTCTCCCGTCTACCCAAGCGTTGCCCCCTTAAGGGGCTCCTTTTGGCCACTCACTTTGAGTGGCCTTTTTTATCTATCTCTGTCACATCTCTTTTTCTCGCTGCCTCATTTCGCCATATTTGGCCTCAACTCGTCTTAATTGAATACAAAAGTAAACGGTATTGTGCGCTACCTTTAACAATCTGGTTATTAAACTGTTTATCTTAAGGAGTGAATTGTGAAAACAGGCGCAGCAAGCATTATTGCAATTGGCATGGTGGTGGCACTTGGCGTATTAGGGCTTCAGGTTTCTGGTGCTATGAATGATATGCAAACGTGGGACAGGGTAGTGACCGTTAAGGGGCTATCTGAAAGGGAATATATTGCAGACCAAGTAATTTGGCCTATTCAGTTTGTTGATGCAGGTAACGACCTACCGGCGCTCTACGATCAAATTGAGAAAAACAGTGCCAAGGTTCAGCAGTTCTTGGAAGGCAAAGGTATAGCCTCTAAAAGTATTACCATTGGAAAGCCAGAGATAACAGACAAGCTAGCGCAACAATACGGCGGCTCAGACCGAGCGCCATTTCGTTATAGTGCTATTCAAACAGTTACCGTATTTTCAGAAGATGTGCAGAATGTAAGGCTACTAATGCAACAAATTGGTGAGCTTATTAAAACAGGTATTGTGCTGTCAGACCAAAGCTACAGAGCACAGCCTGACTATGTATTTACCCGGTTAAATGATGTAAAGCCTGAAATGATTGAAGAGGCGACGATAAATGCGAGGGAAGTGGCGGCTAAGTTTGCCAAAGACTCGAACAGTACGCTTGGAAAAATAAAGCGTGCCAACCAAGGCCGCTTTTCAATTAGCAGCCGCGACAGCCATCATCCTCACATCAAAAGAGTAAGGGTGGTTTCTACTATCGATTACACGTTGGTTGATTAATCGGTAGATACCTAGCTTCGCATTGCACAACGTGTTGTGTGCGTTGTTTGTGCGCTTAGTTTACATGCATTTTTTTAGTTCACAGTAGCGAACTGCAGTTGAGAAAGCAGAGAAATACTCAACATTAGATATACTTAAAGGTATACTTTACTGCTAATGTCTACTAGTCATTAAAGCAAGTAAACAACTATAGTAAAGCGTGTAGTACATAAGTACGTAGCGCTTTGTTATTGTATCGGGTCGAGCATTTAGCATGGCAGAACAAAACACGCAGTCGGAACAACTAGAGTTTTTCGAAATTCCCAGCCCATGTGTTGGTGTGTGTCAGTCTGGCCCTCGAGGATTTTGCAAAGGCTGCTATCGCAGCCGTGACGAACGCTTGTATTGGCTTAAAGTAGACGACGCAACAAAAAGAAAGATCATAAGTGCTTGCGTTCGACGCAAGAAAGCAGTGCTAGCGAAAGCACGTAGATCTCAAATGCAAGATGAAGCGCAAAGCAGTGAACAATTTTCTTTATTTGGTGATGTACCTGAATAGACATTGCCTTCTTAAAGAATGTGTTGACCCAAGCACATGAAAAAACAGTCACAAAAAGAAATGAGAGTGAGTAGATGTCGTTAGAGAAGTTCGTTTCATTTGCCGTAAAGTCGTTTACTTTACCTGATGTTTGCGTTCGTATACGTACAGTATTAGATGACCCTCGTTCAAGTGCCGAAGATATTGGTCAATTAATTAGTATTGACCCTTCATTAACTGCGAAGGTGTTACGCTTAGCTAACAGCTCTTTATTTCGCTTTCCCTCTCAAATTGATTCTGTCGCCAAAGCCGTTAACGTTATCGGTGGAGAAGCATTGTATAACTTAGTGATAGCTGAAACTGCAAGCACTGCGTTCAAATCGTTTGATAATGAGCTTATTGAATTAGACAAACACTGGCATGCATCTGTTTACTGCGGCATGGTGGCAAAGAGTGTTGCAAAGCGTTTGAACATCAGAGGGGCAGAGCGTTTTTTTGTTATGGGTATTTTGCAAAATTTAAGCGAACTGGTTGTAGCCAAACGAGCGCCTAACTGCTACGAGAAGTATGTTTCCTCAGACAAGACAGAACTGCCGCCTGCAAGGCAGTTAGAACATTTCGGTTTTACGTTTTCTCAATGCAGCGGTATGATATTGCAAGATTGGAAATTGCCGGTAGGGTTATTTTACCCCGTCATTTATATCAACGACGAATCAAAGCAAACGGTTGATGTTGATGTATGTGTGTTAGCACTCGCTAGCCGAATAACCCTTTCTCAACATGACAAGGAGAGCTACGGGGACATGGAACTTTTCACTCCCGACATGGCCAATACTTTACATTTTGATATGGAAATCATTGGTAATTCAATTGAATATGCCGAGCTGGAAACCGCAAAAATTGTGGCTCTTATAAAATAGCAACGCACAAGACGTTGCCAAAACACAATATAGTAAATGCGCTCCCACGGAATGGACGTAAGCAAACGTCACTTATAGACGTACTCTTATAACGATAACGCTGAACGTAATTCTTAATATGTGCTATACAAAACTTAGGGTATGTGCGCTTTCATGCCTTTCTATCTGCGCTACTTTTTGCGCCTCCGTACTTATACCTGCCAGTTTGTTTTTCGGCAGTATTTGTACCAGTGTTGAAGCAAGAGATCTCATCCAAACGCTTTACCACGCCGATTACACTCCAGATGCAGATGATGAAATTCCACGTTTCACACTCGATGGAGAGCTAGGTGTACTTCTGAATACAGGCAATACGTCTGCCAGTACAATAAAAGCGGCGGTGAATGCCGACCACGAAACCGAAAACTGGAGCAGCCTGTATTTTGCCGAGCTGCTATATAAAGAAAGCGGCACGCCAACTACTGAACGCGATGTTAGTGCACAACGTTTCTTCGCCAGTGCACAGTTTGATTATAAACTTCTTTCGCCTGGCCGCCGTTTATTCATGTATAGCGACATTGAAGACGATAGGTTTACTGGTTATGACCATCGAGCTTCACTGGCAGCGGGTTATTCACAACGTGTTTGGCGAAATGAGGACAGTGAGTTCAGGTACAGTATAGGACCTGGTTACACCTTCGTTGAAGCTGAAGAAGAAAATGATTTATTGATTAACGACGGCATTATTGTGCGAGCTTCGGCTGAATATAAATACTTTTGGCGCTCTGGTGCGCGTTTACGACAATTCCTAAGTACTGAAGCGGGTGATGAAAATACGCGATCTCGCTCTGAAACATCGCTGTCGGCTAATGTATTTGGCTCGTTAGCCATGAAGCTCTCTTTCATTTTAAACCATGAAACCGCTACAGCAGAGGATGTTGATGCGTTAAGTACTGAAACGTCTGTGGCCTTGGTATACCAATTCTTTTAATTGGCTACTGTTTGACATGATTTTGGCTATTTGTAGCTGAATCACGCTAAATATAAGGCTTTGCATTGACTGGACTAATGAAGTCGGTACACTGCGCAACATTCGATAGAACACTTTGTATACGCAGTTTTTGGTGTTGTACTCACGTTTCTTTTAATCGCGCTGTGCCCCTTACTTAGAGGTGCTTTGCACAGCTAATGGAAAGTTAATCAATAGGATTGTTCAATGAAAAAGCAAATGCTTGCATCACTTATTGCCTTATCACTGTCTAACGTTGCTTTTGCACAAGACGATGAAGTAAAACCGTTTACTATGGAAGGTGAGCTAGGCTTTATCTCGACAACGGGTAACACCGATACCACGTCTATTAACGCAGGTATTACAGCGCATCAAGAACTTGAAAACTGGAGTAATGACTATTTAGTTGAAGGCCTGTATCGTCAAGAGACCACAGAAGATGAAAACGGCGACGAAGAAGATGTTACATCTGCTCAAAAGTTCTTCGCGTCAGCGCAGGGTAACTATAAGCTAGATAACCCTGATTATCGTTTGTTTGGCTTTACCTCGTACGAAGATGACCGTTTCAGTAACTTTAACTACCAAGCAACAGTTGCGGCTGGTTGGAACCAAAAAGTACTTAAAAATAAGCGTCATACCCTAGAGTACTCAATTGGTCCGGGTTATGCGTTTGTTGAAACACAAGAAGGTGAAAGCCAAAACAGCATGATTATCCGTGCTTCAACAGTTTATTCTTGGAAAATTTCAGACACAGCTAAGTTTTCACAAACAGCTAGTACCGAGATAGGTGACGAGAACACTAAATCACGTGCTGAAAGTGCGCTAACAGCAACAATTAGCGGTAACCTGTCAATGCGTCTTTCATTTAAGCTAGACCACAACTCGCAGGTGGCTGAAGGCGTAGAAAAGCTTGATACTGAAACCGCAGTAAGCTTAGTTTATAACTTCTTCTAAAAGCTCACCGCGAGATATACACTTTAAACAAAAAACGCTGCAAATGCAGCGTTTTTTTATAAGTAGCAATTACCATTGGTATCGTAATCTTTAGAAGCGTAGTCTTTGTCAATATGCTTCCACTCACCAAGTAAAGTGCTTAGCCAAGTAAAGTGCTTAGTGAAGAATACGGGTTTTAATTGTGCCGTCTATCTGTTGTAACTCGGCTAGCGCTTCGTAACCGCGGTCTTCTTTTACATCTACCACTACATAACCAATTTCTGCGTTGGTTTGTAGGTACTGTGCTTCAATGTTGATGCCTTTCTCGGCAAACGCTTGGTTAATTTGAGTAAGAATACCAGGCTTATTCTTGTGAATATGAAGCAAGCGTGAGCGGTTAGTGTGCTCAGGAAGCGATACTTCTGGGAAGTTAACAGCAGATAGAGTTGAGCCATTATCACTGTATTTTGCAAGCTTACCCGCCACCTCAATACCAATGTTTTCTTGTGCTTCTTGTGTGCTACCGCCCACATGAGGTGTAAGAATAACGTTGTCGAACTTGCGTAGCGGCGACTGAAATTCTTCAGTGTTTGATTTTGGCTCTACCGGGAATACGTCAATTGCTGCACCGTTTAAGTGGCCACTTTCAAGTGCATCTGCCAATGCGTCAATTTCAACTACCGTACCACGCGACGCATTAATAAGAATGCTGCCAGGCTTCATTTGAGCAAGCTGTTCCGCGCCAATCATATTCTGTGTTTGTTGCGTTTCAGGCACGTGAAGCGATACAACGTCAGAGGTGTTTAATAGTTTCTCAAGCGACTTAACTTGGGCTGAGTTACCTAATACCAATTTATCTTCAATATCGAAAAACTGAACGCGCATGCCAAGGTGCTCGGCAAGAATGCTTAACTGTGTACCAATGTGACCGTAACCAATAATACCGAGCGTTTTGCCACGTGCTTCGTATGAACCTACAGCAGTTTTTTCCCATTCGCCTCGGTGCGCTTTAGCGTTTTTGCTAGGCACTTGGCGAAGCAGCAAAATAATTTGACCAAGCACTAGCTCAGCCACCGAGCGTGTGTTCGAGAATGGTGCGTTAAATACAGGGATACCACGGCGCTGCGTAGCGTTCAAATCAACCTGATTGGTACCAATACAAAAACAGCCAATAGCCACTAGCTTTTGTGCAGCATCAACCACTTTTTCAGTTATTTGTGTGCGCGAACGAATGCCAATAAAGTGGGCATCTTTAACTTTCTCGATCAACTCATCTTCTGGAAGCGAGGTTTTAAGAAACTCAATGTTGCTATAACCATTGTTCTTTAAGGTTTCCAATGCACTTTGATGGACACCCTCTAACAATACAATTCGGATTTTATCCTTCTCTAGTGAAACTTTGCTCATGAACTCGCTATCTCTCGCTGATGTATGGTGGATTGCTTATGCAGCGTTAACTCACTTTATAGTAAACGTCCAAATAAGACATCTAGACGTCTAAATGAAAGCTACCAGAAAACAGTAACACTTAAAAGTAGTATTTAGTAGAGGTGGCCATAAAGCACATGAATATATGTGCTTTATTTTTCAAGCCACATTTCAAGCCTTTGGCTTAGCCACTGGTAAAGCTACTTGAATGTGTCTACACCATTGTCTGTGGCCGACAACACTACGTCTGCGCCACGCAGCGCAAAAATGCCGTTGGTAACCACACCTGGAATGTTATTTATCTTTTGCTCAAGTTCTCTTGGGTTCACTATTTCTAAATTGTGCACATCAAGAATAACGTTACCGTTATCGGTAACAACGCTTTGTCGGTATTCTGGGTCTCCGCCAAGTTTTACTAACTCTCTAGCCACAAAAGACCTGGCCATAGGAATCACCTCAACCGGAAGAGGGAATTTGCCTAGCACAGGCACGCGTTTGCTCTCATCAACAATACACACGAACGTAGTTGCTGCACCGGCTACAATTTTTTCGCGAGTTAGCGCAGCACCGCCGCCCTTAATCATGTGCATGTGCTCGGTTACTTCGTCTGCACCATCGATATAGACAGATAAATTGCTTACATCGTTAAGTTCGAACACTTCAATACCTAGCGCTTTTAAGCGCTCAGTAGACGCTTCTGAACTAGAAACAGCACCTTCGATTTTGTGTTTTATTTTACCTAACTCTTCAATAAAAAAATTCACGGTTGAGCCTGTTCCAACACCAACAATGCTGTCGGCTTCAACGTAATCAATGGCAGCTTTCGCTACGGCTTGTTTTTTTGCGTTCTGATCCATGTTCACTCTCGAGGGCTAATTTTTGTGTGAAGTGTAACCGAATTAAAGCCACGAACCTACAGAAAGCTGACCATATTCTTTAGTGCGAAAAAGCATAAGGATACGCTGTCAATGATGAGATCAAAAAAACGCGGCCAAAGCCGCGTTTTGAAAGTGTGAATGCTAATTTATGCTTTGGCTTCTGGAAGCTTTAGCTGAATTTGTTGAGGTACTAGCTTCAGAACCCAGCGACGGCAGCCGTGCCAAAAAGCTGATAGCAGTAGTAGAGTAGAACCTATACATAGCCCGGTAACGGCGAAGCTTGAGGTTACCATTCCGAAGTTTTCCATGAGTGCCGAGAACGTGTAAATAACATAAACCAGCGCACTAACCATAATGGCTCTGCGATCTACTGCAATAGAGATGAGTGCCAACAGAACATAAAGTGCAAGTACAACAAGCGATACTAACAAACTGCCGCTTCCCTCTAGTACGCCTAAACCTTGGAAAATAGGATGCACAATCATAGGCGCTGAAATAAGGTGAAGCCAAAACGCCACGTCAGAAGCACGGGTTTGTCTGGCGGTATCTTTGCTGTCCCAGTACATTGCTAGGCCAAAAATAAGCAATCCACACACTAAAACAATGTTGTTCACGTAAAGGGTGGTAATAGGGAACAAATAAGCAATTGAGCCCACAATACCTGCGGTAAACGTAGCAGCGCCTGCGGCAACGGTAATGGGTACACGGAAACGAACCCAATGCACAATTGCGCCTAAAGAGGTAATAAGCCCAGATACTAGTAATGTCAGTTCCTTAGACTCTGGCTGGAATAAAATTGGGGTTGCAAATAAACCAACTAAAAATGACAGCAGCAGTGCAATAGCAGGTAGCGCCATTCTGCGCTTATTAACGAAATACTCAGCTAAGCCCCACGAGCCCGCTGCCACGGCAACGCCACCTAAAGGTGGTGCAATGTTATAGCCAATCCAAGCTAAAGACGCCAGAAGTAAAGCACTAGCGATAACCACAAAAATATCGTTAAAGCCGCTTAAAAGACGAAAGTTTTCCTCGTCTACTGTATAACTGTTTCTGGTTTCATTAATAAACTGGCGAAATTGCGTTACGTCGTTTTGCTTAAGCACGTTGTGCTTTACGGCAAGTGTTAAGTCTTCATCAGTGTACATAGGCTATTTTCCTTTATTGTTATGCCGCAGCTAAATACTAAACGTGTTTTAGTAATGCCTTTAATAGCAATGGCAATATCAGTGCCAAAATAAATTTAGCCATTAAAACAGGGGTTTAAGTTCTAAGCGGTAGGGGGTGTAACAATTTTAACCATGTGGTTTTAAGAAAAATGACGAAGATGTTGTTGTTTTAACCACTTGAACTGCAAAAGGCGTGTAGGGGTAATAATGGCATTAAGCGGTATATCCCAAGGTGCAATTGGCAAACGTTCCACCTCTTGAACGTCGTGGGCGACGCCGATTAAGAGTGGCTTGTGCGTAGTTCGCTTCGTAAACGCTAACGTGCGATCATAATAACCGCCGCCCATTCCTAAGCGATTTCCCTTCGTATCAAACCCTACTAAGGGCATTAAAATTACATCAAGCTGTGATGAAGGTATAACACTAGGGCAGGCCAGTACTGGCTCTTCAATGTTGTATTTGTTTTTTACCAACGCCGTGTTTTCGTCAAATTTAAGAAACAACAGGTACCCCTTACAAACGGGGTGCAGCACAGGCAAAGAAAAGCGAACGTTGGGTAACGTATTTCGGGCTTGTTGCATAAATGGCGATAAGTTTACTTCGCCATCGTTCACTAAATATGATGCTGTATTTATCGTTGTTTGTTGTGAACACTCATTGCTGTGATTCGAAAAAAACGAAGCAAAAAATTCATTCAACTGTGTTGTTATTGCGTTAGCTGCTTCTATTTGTGCGCTATCCGCTAGCGACTTGCGTGCAGTGCGCAAGCTTTTACGCAGTGTCCTTCTTGCGGATTCCGTGTGATGCGAAATACTGGCTGTGCTATTCGATGAGTAATCAGTTGAATTAGTCATAGCGGCTATTAGCGTGCGCTTAAAAATAGGTTAAGCACGTTGACGAGCTCCGTGCTGTCTATTGGCTTTGTTAGCACAGCATTAAGCCCTTTTTCTTTCAGCGCGGCTTCTTGAGTTATCACGTCAGCCGTAAGGGCTACTACTGGCAGGTCGGGCATTATCGCTTTAATCTGTGACGTAGCTTCATCGCCTTGTATACCGGGCAAATTCAAATCCATAAACACTAAATCGACAGGGTTAGACCTCACGTATTCCACACCTTCTTCCCCAGTGCCTACGATCGCAAGCGGTACGCCAAGCTTCTCGAATAAGGTTTGAATAACCACTTGGTTTATATGATGGTCTTCAACTACCAACACGTTCACAGAGGTGGATACATTTAATTGCGCCACATAGCTTTTTGGCTGCGCCTCAATAAATGTGTTGTCGCTCACTTCATCTGCAGGCAGCGAGACTAAAATGCGGGTGCCTTCGTTTAGCTTACTACTTACTTTTATGGTGCCATCCATTAGCTCAATAAGACGTTTCGAAATATTAAGCCCTAAGCCTGTTCCTCTTATTTGATGCGCATTTTGCATTCGCTCAAACGGCGTGAAAAGGCGCTTCTTATCCTCTTCACTCATGCCAATGCCTTCATCAACCACGCTAAATAGTAGTTTACCTGCTTTGTATTTAACCTGAACATTTACCGATTTGTTTACTGGTGTAAATTTAATGGCGTTCGACAATATATTAAGCGCTACTTGCCCCAACTTTGTATCGTCAAAAAACAGCGCGCTTGGTACCGAACCGTCTACGCGGGTGGAAAATTTAATGTTGCTGTCTTCTGCACGAATACTCGTTAATGAAAACAAATGGGTGAAAAAGTCTTTGGTGTTTACCGTTCGCGGCAAAACGCGCATTTTACCCGCTTCAATTTGCTTGATGTCTAACACAGAGTTTACGATTTCAAGCAAACGTTCACCGCTTTTGCTCACATGCGATAACGGCGTAGAAAAACTATCTGGTAGCGATAGCTTTTGCGCTTCTGCTTCAAGTAAATGGCTGAAGGTATTAATGGCATTTAACGGCGTTCTAATTTCATGACTAACATACGACAAAAAATCAGACTTAAACTGACTGGTGCGCTCTAATTCTCTGTTTTTTCTTTTTAATTCTAAATGCGCTACTACGGCCTTACTTAACGTTTTTAACGATGCTCGTTGTTCGTTAGTAATTTGCCGAGGCTTTTTATCAATGGCACATAGTGTGCCAATAGCGTGGCCACTTGGTGTAATTAATGGCGCGCCCGCGTAAAAACGGATATCCGGCGAACCTGTTACTAGCGGATTGTCATGAAATCTAGGGTCTTCTGCAGCGTCCGGTACTTCAAAAATTTCATCTTGTAAAATAGCGTGCGAACAAAAAGCGATGTCTCTTGAAGTTTCTTGTGCATCAAGGCCTACTCGTGACTTAAACCATTGGCGGTCTGGGTCTATAAGACTAATAAGTGCAATGGGCGTTTCACAGATTTGAGAAGCCAATGAAGTGAGATCGTCAAACAGCTGCTCGGCTTCAGTATCAAGCACATCGTAGCTGAGCAGTTCAGCTAAGCGTTCGTCTTCGTTCTCTGGAATAGGGGCTGATTTCATAAAAACTTCGTATCACTGCACAAATAAAAAAGGGCCGTATTTCTACAGCCCTTTTACATTAACACACTGCTTTTACAGTGCGTAGGTATCTATGAATAATTGTTCCAGTTTGGCGTGGTCTACCTTAGTAGCCACTTTTATGGTTTTCGCCTCGTTCCACAGTGGGCTAGGTGTTGTACCTTTTGGCGCAACTACCGTCTGACCTCTGTCTAACTCGCTGGTGCCAACGCGAGCGTGGCCTTCTGTGAGTTCAAATAACTCTGGGTGACGTAAATGCGCAAGCGGGAATGCATCATGGAAGAAGCATACGCGGTCTTCACGGTTCTGAGAGTAGAAGTCCATGTAGAACTGTGCGCTCTCTTTAACGAAGCCACCTAGTGTTTTGTTCTTCTCTTCAAGCTTCTCTACAAAAACAGGAGAGAAAGGCGTGAAGTTCGTAACGTCTAGACCAAACATGGTTAGGTCCCAGTCGGCTGCAAATACAATTTCTGCCGCGTGAGCGTCGTTCCAAATATTGGCTTCAGCAACAGGTGTAACATTGCCCGGTACAAAAGCTGCACCGCCCATAATGCTTACGCCTTTAACCAATTTTGGAAGGTCTGGTTCTAAACGTAGCGCAAGTGCTAAGTTACCCAGTGGACCAATAGCCACGATAGTAATTTCGCCTGGATATTTACGCGCCATATCAACAATGAATTGTGCAGAGCTACGCGGATCTAGTTCAGTCTTAGGAGCTTCAGGTTTAATGTCGCCGAAACCGTAGTCACCGTGTACAAAGTGCGCATAAGTCGACTCTGGACCAACCCAAGGCATACCAACGCCTTTAGTAACTGGTATATCTTTGCCTGCCATTTCACACAGCGTAAGCGCGTTTTGCGCTGCCATGGTAACCGGCACGTTACCAAACACTGTAGTAAGACCTAGAACTTCGATATCTGGTGATTGAAAGGCGAAGAAGATCGCCATCGCATCATCAATCCCCGGATCTGTGTCTAAAATAATTTTATGTGCCATTAATTTTTCTCAGTGCGTTCTGCTAGTTGGTATGTTTCGCTAGGAAACGATCCACTTCTTTTTCTGATGGAATGCTTTGTGCTGCACCTTCACGCGTTACCGCGATAGCCGATGCACCACAGCCACGACGCAATGCTTGTTTTGCGTCTGCGTGATTACTGTATGCTGACAGGAAGTAGCCAATAAACGTGTCGCCCGCTGCTGTTGTGTCAACCGCATCTACAGAAAACGCTTTAACTTCTACTACTTCATTTTTACGCAGCATCATTACACCCGCTTTACCAAGTGTAATTATGACTTCGCAATGCGACCAGTTTTCTTTAAAAACAGTCACGATATCTTCTAGCGATTCTTTTTCGGTTATGGCGGCCGCTTCGGTTTCGTTTACGATAAGTAAATCAACACACTCGAGCGGAAGCTGTTTAACCGACTCGCTCATAGGCGCAGGGTTAAACGCTACTTTAAGGTGCTTTTCTTTTGCTTGGCGAAGTACTTCTTCAATGCTGCTGGTTTCGTTTTGTGTTAATACCCAGTCAGAAGGCTTCGCACCGTCAAGCGCCTGCATCACTGTTTTTGCAGTAATGGTTTGGTTTGCACCACCAAACAGCACAATGGCATTTTCGCCACTAGGAGTAACTTGAATGATTGCATGACCTGAAGGAGTTTCTGAACATTTTACGCCGCGACAATCTACACCTTTTTTAATAAGTGCTTGTTTGAATGCTGCGTCATTTTCATGAATGCTGCCAACATGGAGAACGTCTGCGCCGGCTTGTGCTAGGGCAATGGATTGGTTTGCGCCTTTACCGCCTAACAGCGTTTGATAATGTGTAGAGGCCAGCGTTTCGCCAGGTTGTACAAAATGTTCTACCTGATAAACGTGGTCGATGTTTATAGAGCCAAAATTAATTATTGCCATTTCTTCTTCCGTCGAAAGAGGGCGCTTCCCAGAATGCCGCTGTCCATGTTTCGCCCGTGAACCGAAAAGTTCAGGGCGGAAGCATCACAGTTGCCGTAGGCTTCTCGATACTAGTCGAGCTTGCACAATAGCATCCGTTTCAACTTCCTAGGTTTAAAGCATCGGCCAGGGACATGAATGAACTAGCAAACATCCCAGGAAACATTGTAGTTGTATAAAACGCAACAGGGTATCTCAAACGCGCAGTTCAGTGAAGAGGATCACTTGTTGCGCTTAGTAACAAATTTGCGTACGTGATTATTACTGCTGAAAAGAATTTAACATTTTCTTGACCAGTTGGTCAGCAATTATACACGCATCTTCAAGAAGCTCAAATGTATAACAAACACCGTTGTAGCCGAAAGCGTTGTTACCCAGCTTACTACTGGTAGCGTTGCGAGTGGAATTCCATATCCAAGGTTTGTGATCTTAGATGAAAGATTGCGATGTTGCCAGTGAATCTACGGGAATTTCGTTAATTGTGCTTCTAACTGCACAGCGAGTAATCAACCGGTTTTTAATTTCAGCACATTTCATTGTTTTTACAATTTGCGCAAGGGGACTAACTAGCAAGAATAGGCTTTCTACGTTGAATTTTGCTAGTATAAACGCCATACCTAAATTGTTGTGAAGCGGCCTAGTAGGTAGATAACGCCGTATTATTGTCACAGCTTTTATTAGCTTAATGAATAAAGAGAACTCTTCGTGGAAAAACAGCTCGATTACGACAGCGTAAGTAACAAACTTTCTCAGCACGGTATTATTGTAGATGGCGCAGAAGTGCAGGGCATTCTATGCGGTATGTTGTGTGGCGGCATGTCACTTATCGACCAGAAATGGCTAGAGGCATTAAGTGAAACCATTAATAACGGTGAGAGTTTTAACGACCAAACCACGTTTTTACTGAACTCTCTGTTTAACCAAACCTGTCAGCAACTGCTTGAGCCAGAGTTTGCCCTAAATTTACTGCTGCCCGACGACCAAGCGCCTATTAACGATAGAGGGGCTGCACTTATCAATTGGGTTCAAGGCTTTATGCTTGGCTTTGGCTTGCATCAGCAAGATTTAATGCAGTGTTCTGATGATGTAAAAGAAGCACTTGAAGATTTCTCTGATATTTCGCGTATGGAAGAGCCGATGGACGCCGATGAGGAATCTGAAAAAGCCTTATTCGAAGTAATAGAATATGTGAAAATTTCAGCAATTCTGTGTTTCAGTGAATTAGGCCAGTCGCTTCTTGATGACCAACAAGAAACGCCCTCAGTACATTAAGGTGCATTAGGTAAAGGAGAAGGCTACCTAGAATGATAAGTGCGCAAGAGTTTATCGCCCGTCAAGACCGGCTGCTGGCACAATGCCAACCAAACAGCGTTTGTATAATTCCAGCTGCCTCTACGGTTACACGCAGCAGAGACACCGAATACACCTTTAGACAAAATAGCGACTTTTGGTATTTAACCGGTTTTGAAGAGCCTAATGCATGGCTTATTTTGTCGAATCACCCGCGCTATGGTGAAAGTTATCGTGCAATGGTGGTTCAGCCCAAAGATAAAAGTGCTGAAATTTGGCATGGTAAACGTTTGGGGGCAGAGGCCGCGTTATCACGTTTTAGTTTAGACGAAGCTTTCGAACTACAAGAGCTTGAAGAGGCATTGCTTGAATCGCTGCAGGGGCAGGATAATGTGTATTTTGCTCTGGGACAGGTAGACGCGCACGATAAATTATTTACGCAAGCTATCACCACATTGCGCGAGGCCCCCAAAGAGTCACTGGCTCCAAAGGCCATTCATGACGTAAGCCCGCTATTACATGAAATGCGTTTGTTTAAGTCGGCCTGTGAGATAGCCACCATGAAGGCTGCAGCTGAAATTAGTGCACGTGCCCACGCTCGCGCTATGCATTTTGCCAAACCTGGCTGCTATGAGTATCAGCTAGAAGCTGAAATTCACCATGAATTTGCCATGGCCGGCGCACGTTCTCCAGCTTATAGCAGCATTGTAGGTAGCGGTAATAACGCGTGTATTTTGCATTACACCGAAAATAACGCACAAGTGAGCGACGGTGACCTAGTGCTCATTGATGCTGGCGCAGAATACCAAGGCTATGCAGCAGACATTACTCGCACCTTTCCCGTAAACGGGAAATTTAGAAAAGCACAGCGCGATATATACAGCGTTGTGCTTAAAGCGCAGAAAGCGGTATTAGATGCATTAGCACCTGGCGTTACGTTAAGTGAAATGATGGTGCTAAGTACCGAGATTATCAATGAGGGGCTTGTAGAATTAGGTATTCTTGAAGGCAGCGTAGCTAATAACCTAGAGCAGGAAAACTGGCGTCATTTCTACATGCACGGGCTGGGGCATTTTATTGGCTTAGACGTTCACGATGTGGGTAATTACAAAATTGACGGTGAAGATCGCCCACTTAAACCAGGTATGGTGATTACCGTTGAACCCGGTATTTACATCAGTGACGACAGTGACGTGCCCGATATGTATAAAGGTATTGGCGTTCGTATAGAAGATGACGTGGTCATTACAGCCACCGGCGTTGATGTACTTACTGCTGATGTGCCAAAAGAGATAGATGAAATTGAAACGCTTATGCGTAAATGATCGCTTGAGTGAAAATGAAATGTCTTTAAATTGAAACGTTTGCGGCGCTTGCGCATAATCTGCGAAGGCGCGAATGCTCTAAGCGTGATTAACAATAAAAAAGAGAGAAACGATTGGTGAAGTCGGTAGACGTAGCAATAGTTGGGGGTGGTATTGTAGGTACTGTACTAGCCAAAGGGCTTTCTGAGCACGCGCATTTAAATGTGGCGCTTATCGATGCTGCAGACCCTACATTACAAACCAGCGAAAACCAAAACTTTAACCCCTTCACCGACACTCGCGTTATCGCATTGGCAAGACGTACTATTAATGAGCTTACTCACTTGGGCATTGAAGTTGACGAGCTTGCCAAGCATTTTCAGGGCGAAATGCCGCCTCTTATTAAACACATTGAAGTTAGCGACAAAGGCCACCTTGGGCTGGTAGAGCTAAACCATCAAGACTACAACATTTCAGCCTTCGGGCGAGTAGTGGCGTTAAGTGCATTAACACGACTGGTACTTGATGCCGGTAAAGGCTTTACGCATATTGCACCTGCCCGCGTATCGCGCGTTATGCAACATCAAGAATTCTGTGAAGTTGTGTTAGATAACGGTGAAAGCATATCGGCCAAGTTGTTGGTGTTAGCTGATGGCGGGCGTTCTGGTCTTGCTCAACAATTGGGTATTGATAAAACTACTACAGATTACAAGCAAACCGCGCTGGTATTTAATGTTCACACACAGCTTCCCCATGAAAACAAAGCCTACGAGCGTTTTACGGCATCAGGCCCTTTGGCCTTTTTACCATTTGATAGCGAAATAAACGGCGAAAAGGCATCGGGTAACGGCTTCTCTGTAGTGTGGACAGTAGACAGTGATGAAGCCGAAAGCATAAAAGCGCTAAGCACTGATGCATTTATGCTTAAACTGCAAGACGCGTTTGGTTATCGCCAAGGTAAAATAGTACGCGTAAGTAACGTTGCTAGTTACCCGCTAGCGCTTACTATGGCCAATAGAGTGGCATGCCATCGCACCGTATTGGTAGGTAATGCAGCACAATCGCTACATCCCATAGCAGGGCAGGGCTTTAATTTAGGTCTTCGTGATATTAGTGCACTTATTGATGTGGTAACAAAAACACGCTCAACGGATGCAAACAGCACCAACTTTGATGCCGGCAGTTTTTATGTAACGAATACATACGCTAAGCGCCGTAAAAGTGATAGAAGTAACACCGTAACGCTTACCGATACCTTGGTAAGAACGTTTTCGAATCACTATTTTCCAACAGTAGTGGGGCGCAATATTTCACTGTTAGCGTTCAGTGCAGTGCCAATGGCAAAACGCGCGTTTGTAAAGCAAACTACAGGCTATGCAGATAGCACGTTAGGGCAATAATAAGAAGGTTGAACAAAGAAAATCATGCAGCACGTTGATATAGCTATTGTTGGTGGTGGTATTGTGGGTTTAACCCTTGCCGCTGCATTAAAGAAAAGCGAGTTAAGCATCGCTGTTATCGATAAAAAAGCAAGCCAACAGCCTCTTGCAGAAAAACCTACCGCCCGCGTAAGCGCCATCAATCAGGCTAACATTGCAGCACTACAGCAGCTTGATGTTTGGGAACACGTTCAACAAGATAGAGCAAGTGCTTACACCCATATGCATGTATGGGACAAAGACAGCTTTGGCGATATCCATTTTGCCTGTGATGAAATGGGAAGTGAAGCACTTGGCGTTATTATGGAAAATCAGGCGTTGGTAAACGGGTTGTCTGATGCGGTGACGGCACAACCCAACGTGCAGATAGTTACAGCGGGAATAGAGCGCGTGCTAGCGGGTCCAAACCAAACCATGTTAATGCTAGAAAATAACGACGCAATAAGCTGTCGTTTGCTAGTAGGCGCAGACGGCGGCAACTCGTATGTTCGTAAGCAGGCTGGTTTTCCGATAACGTTTAAAGACTACGAACACACCGCGATTGTTGCCAATATTCGCACCAAAGAGCCGCATAATAAAGTTGCACGCCAGGCGTTTACGCCGACTGGGCCCCTTGCGCTACTTCCCATGGCAGACCCACACGTTTGTTCTATCGTGTGGTCGCAAAGCCCCGAAGCCGCTGGGGCATTGATGAACATGGATGATACCGATTTTTGCAACGCGCTAAGCGCCGCCAGTAACAGCGTATTGGGTACGGCATCGCTTGAAACACAGCGTGTCAACTTTCCTTTAACCATGCGCTATGCAAGAGAGTGGGCAAAAAATGGCGTAGTGCTAGTAGGCGATGCAGCGCACACCATTCACCCGTTGGCAGGGCAGGGCGCTAATTTGGGTATGCAAGATGCCCTTGCGCTGGCTGAATTGCTAATGCAATTAGAAGCACAAAACAAAGATATTGGGCTGCATAAGCATTTGCGCCCCTACGAGCGCAGCCGTAAAACTGAAGCAATGAAAATGATAGCGGCGATGGATGGGTTTAAATTCTTATTTGACGGCGACGACCCTATTAAAAAGCTTATTCGCGGTATAGGTTTAACTGCGACTAACAAACTTGATGTGGTAAAGAATGCGTTTGTAAGCCACGCTATGGGTTTGTGATATTAACTCTTTACCGCACTTACGTTTTATATGAAAAATCATCGCGAATAGCTTTGAAAGTCACACTACAAGAAGGGAATTAGGGTATGGATAAACGACACTTTTTAAAGTTTTTCGGTGCAGCTGCTGCAGCTGCTCCTATGGCATCGCTAGCCAAATTAAGCGATGTCGACACCTCAAGCAGCCCAGATCCCAGCACCCTTAATAACATTACAGGAAGTAGCACCCCTATTTCACTTGCCGAGCGTCGCTCACGTATTGAAAAAGCACAAGCGTTAATGAAGCAGCACGATATGGCGGCAATTCTTGTAGAGCCTGGTGCCGCAATGGATTATTTCTCTGGTGTACAGTGGTGGAGAAGCGAGCGTTTAACCGCACTTATTATCCCTCAGAAAGGCGAAGTAGCTGTGGTTACGCCTTTCTTTGAAAAGCCAAGCGTTATGGAGTCGCTAAAAGTAGGCGACGATGTTCGCGTGTGGCAAGAGCATGAAAGTCCGTTCGACGTAGTAGCAGATATATTAAAAGCACGTGGAATAACATCAGGTAACTTAGGCTTTGAAAGCAGCGTGCGCTATTTCGTTGTTTCGGGTATGTCGAAGGCTATGCCTGCAATGAATATTGTGCCCGCGGAGCCCGTGACCCTTGGCTGCAGAATGTATAAAAGCGCAGCAGAGCTTACGCTTATGCATAAAGCCAACGAAGTTACGTTGCGCGCTTACGCGTTTGTATTTAACAACTTGAAAATAGGCATGAGTCAGCAAGATGTGAAAGTGCTTATGAATAGTGCTCAGCAACAGTTAGGTGGCAGCAATACGTGGTGTTTGGCGCTGTTTAACGACGCCAGTGCGTATCCTCATGGCACCAATGCAAAGCAAGTTATTCGCGAAGGCTCTGTGGTACTGCTTGATAGTGGCTGTAGCGTTAATGGCTATCAAAGTGATATTAGCCGAACGTTAGTGTTTGGAAAGGCATCACAAAAAGTTGAAGACGTATGGAACACCGTACGAGAAGGGCAGAATGTTGCTTTCGCAGCGGCCAAAGTAGGCGAGCCTGCTGGCGCTGTTGATGATGCGGTTCGTGCTTATTACGCAAGCAAAGGTTACAGCAAAGATTACGCGTTACCGGGGCTTAGTCACAGAACCGGCCATGGCATCGGTATGGAAGGCCATGAGAGCGTGAATTTTGTTAGAGGTGAAAAAACTGTGCTTGAAAAAGGTATGTGCTTTTCAAACGAACCTGGCTTGTACGTTCCGGGAGAATTCGGCGTGAGGCTAGAAGACTGCCTGTATATGACAAACTCAGGCCCCACATACTTCACAGAACCACCAAGTTCATTAATACGCCCCTTGGGTAAGCTTGTACCTTTAAGCGTGTAGCGTAGATGGGTTGGCTTAGTCGTTCAGTTTGTCTGAGCGCTTTGCCACGTTTTCCTGCGTAAGTGAATCTATAAACACGGGCGTTTTACTAAGTTGCTCCAAGCGCTTTGTTTCTTCCTTGAAAAAGTACATTACCGCAAGAACAACAACGAAAGTGATCAATACTGCTGCGATCATCGATTGGCTCCAATACTCTTTCTGGTTAATAGGGTAGATCGCTTGATGCGACTAGAATTTGTACGGAAGATACCAGAAAACGATTAAAACAATAGTTACGTTCTTGTAATCTTAAACTTCAGTCTATGCGTGCTTAGATTTCTTTATGTTTTCCAATAATTTAAGTTTCATTTAAGCGCTAGATGTAAGAGCATGTCTCAAAATTTCAAAAAAACATTACACTTAGTTACTACAATACTGACATTGTTACGTTGAAACGGAGAAAACATGGCTGATAACAAATTCAGATTGGTCACGCGCAGTGACTTTGATGGCCTTGTGTGTGCTGTACTGCTGAAAGATTTAGATATGATTGATGACATCTTGTTTGTACATCCTAAAGACATGCAAGACGGCAAAATTGAAATTACGTCTAACGATATTACCACTAACCTGCCGTACGTTGCTGGTTGTCACATTGCTTTCGACCATCACTTAAGCGAAACCATGCGTAACGACAGCAACATCGATAATCATGTTATCGATCCAAAAGCGCCTTCGGCAGCTCGCGTTGTATACGATTACTATGGCGGCGCAGAGAAGTTTCCCAACATATCTGTGGAAATGATGGACGCGGTTGATAAAGGCGATTCCGCACAGTTTTCAGAAGAAGAAATTCTTGAGCCAGAAGGCTGGGTGCTAATGAACTTCCTAATGGATGCCAGAACGGGCCTTGGTCGCTTCCGCGAGTTCAGAATATCAAACTACCAATTAATGATGAAACTTATTGATGCATGTCGAGAGCACAGCATTGAAGAGATTCTTAAAATGGAAGATGTGGCAGAGCGCGTAGAGCTGTACAACGAGCATAACGAGCTAGCAAAAGCCCAGATTGCAAAATGTAGCACCGTTCACAAAAACTTGGTGATTCTAGATTTAACTGAAGAAGAAACGATATACGCTACCAACCGTTTCGTAATTTACGCTATGTACCCTGATTGCAATATCTCAATACACAAAATGTGGGGCCTAAAAAAGCAAAACGTGGTGTTCGCTATTGGGAAATCTATTACCAACCGCAGTTCAAATACTAACGTTGGCGAGCTTTGTTTGCAGTACGGTGGCGGTGGCCATTTGAATGCCGGTACATGTCAGGTAGAAACCAGTACTGCTGAAGATGTACTTAAAGAAATTATCGAGAAGATTAACGCCGACGGTTAATGGCCAAAGGTAGCACTTTTTCTATAGCGCTGCTGTTTAAATAAACCTGCTGCAAAAGGTCAGTGATAAAAGAGGAAACCCCTCTGGCACTGACCTTTTTTGCTGGCTCTTTTGTTGCTGGCTTTGCTAGTAATTAAGTGACTTAGTTAGTCAGCCTTACCTTAAAAAACTCGGCCAATGTTTTACTAATAACTGGGTGCTGGGTGTCTTGATTAAACAAACAAATATTCACCTTACCCAATTTAGGCAAATGCGGGTGACTAAGTGGTGTTAAATGCGCAGGCAAACTGGATTTTGCTAATGCCGTTACACCAAGCCCTTGTTGAATAGCAGCTACTAGCCCCCCTAAATCAGCGTTGGTGTAGGTAATTTTCCAAGCAAAGGTTTGTTGTTTAAGCTGTTCTATTACGCGGCTTCTGTACATGCAGCCATCGGGGGCTAATACCAAGGGTATGTTGTTACCCACAAGCGGGTGCGCGTTATCACCCACCCACACCACATCATCTTCTAGTACTACTTCACCTTCGGTTTGTTCGCCTGGGTTTACTAGCGCCAGAATTAAATCGAAATGATCACGTTGGCTTGGGTGTAGTAAGTCTCTGCTAAGTGCCGATGTTACTTCAAGCGATACATCTGGATAGCGTTTAGAAAACTCACCAATAAGCCCTGGCAATAGCGTTGAGGCAAACTCGTTGGGAATGCCCAAACGCAAGCGACCGCTAAGCGGTGCAGGGGTAAGGCTTCTAAAAATGTTGTCGTTAAGCTCTAGCAGTTCTTTGGCTTTAGGGTATAGCCAGTTGCCATCGGCGCTAGGTACGTGACGTTGCCCCACTTTGGTAAACAGCTTCCTGTCTAACTGGGTTTCTAGTTTCTTTATTTGCAAACTAATGGCTGGCTGGGAGCGACCAAGAAAATCGCCTGCTTTGGCATAACCACCAAGTTCAATAACGCTTACAAAGGTGCGTAACGTATCAAGGGAAAGCTGCTTCATATTGATAAGGCTTATTAATGAACGAGCGTGCCTACATTATATTTGCAAATGTGTTGGGGTGAAAGTGTGTCGAGCAACTTGGATTTTCTAGGGCTTCTGGAATAACCCTATCTAAGGGCTAAAACAAAGGCGCTAGCAACACTAGCGCCTTTTTTTACTTCTTTAACGCTTCACCCTATTAGTAAGGGTTTAGCGGAGAATAGAAGTTGTTATTGTTGCCATTAATAGAAATATCTATGGCACTTCCATTATGACTAAACGTACTTAAGTTAACGGTGTTTCCTGCATTTAGTCGAATGCGCTGTACGTTGTTGTATTGCACCGGCGAGCCACAGGCAAGCACTTGTCGTTGGGTAGAACTAGTTTCTCTAAATACATAAATGCTGCCAGAACCATCTACTACACCGCTGTTATTGCTAGTGACAAACAGTGATGTGTTTTCATCAGCCGCAATGGCAAAGTGAGTCGTTGAATGCTGTGCTAAAGACACAACCGTTCGGCCCATGCGATCACGCTCAGCAAAGTGCGTGTCGGTAAGCCCGTTGTTTAGCATTGGAATAGATAAAATGCCGTTACTAAAATTCAACGTTTCGTGGCAGTAGTCGGTAACCACTTCCTCTGAAATTGCGCCAAGAATGCCGTCTGGGTCGTACACGCTGTCAGCCATTAATGCCATACCAGCTGAAGTGCCGCCAATAACGCCACCTTTATCGAACACATGCTGCAGTGCGCTTGGCACTTTTGTGCCGCTCCACTGGTTCAAATAATCAGACTGATCGCCGCCAGCAACAAACACAAACTCAGCGCTGCGGATAACCCAATCAACGTAGTCTTCGTTGGCTTTGTTACGGGTATCAACAATTAGTGTTATTACCGAGTCGGCCGCCATTAGCCCTTGCAAATAACTGTTATAGCCGTCGCTGCCTGACGTTCTAAGCACTACCACATCTGCGTTACTGCCAACGTGACCAACAACGCGGTTACTGAATGCGCTATCCACGTCTGAGCCGCCACCCATTAACAGCACCGCGCCATCGCTTTGCGTTAAATTAGTGCAGCTGTCGCTTTCACTGCCGGTCACGTAGCTTGTTAGATTATTAGGCTTAGAGGGGCGAGTACCATAGTTGCAGTCGCCGCCGTTATCACCACCGCCAGTGCTGGTGGGGAACGATACATTTAAGTCGTACCAGCCACGCCCAGAATAACGAGTTAGTTTCAAGAAGTAGGTTTCTGCCGCGCTTGCTTGGTAGCTACCGGTTTCTGGCGTGTTGCCAGTTTCACCCGTGGCAACTGCGTCGCCAGAGGTTTTGTAAAGCGCCCAATCAAAGTCGTCTCGCGAATTGTGATTAAGACTTATATCAATACTGCCTGCCTGTGCGACATCGAATTCAAACCAATCGACGTCGCCTCGGCTAAGGTTTCCTTCTACGGTTGTACCGCTGCAAATGCCAGTATTCGCCTGCGATTCAGTATCGTTAGATTCTGATTCACTGGTAATACATGCGTGCGTGTTTGTTGTTAAAAAAAGGGTTGTTGCTAGTGTTGCCACCATGTTCATTATTATTTTTTTCATTAGATAGTTCCTGAATAACAAATACATACAGCCAGCGCTAAGCACTGGAAAACATTAAACGTAGGTTATTCAGGTGTGACTATTCGTCGAACCACTCACTTAAGTGATAGTCGGTAGAACATGAATGCAGGCCACTAGGAGTAAAAATACAAATGCGCTGTGTCATTGCTTTCTCCTGATTGTGTGGATCTTATTTTATGAAGGTTAGTGCTGCTAACGAAACATTAACAACAGTTCAAAAATACACCAGTGAGGCAAATAGTCAAATAGCAATATTCAGGTGTGTATTACCCACGTTTAAAAGAATGCATTTAAAACGCGGCGGTTCAAGGCAATGAGTAGGCAGATATGCTGCTCAATATTTGATTTTCTGATGTTACCGCGGTAATACATTTGCTTTTTAAATGTATTGATTAAAAATTCCAATTTGTTACCAAAACGTTGCCTCACTATACTCAACCACGTTTTCTACCTTTCAATTAAAAAGAGTAAGTGGAATGTCTAATACCACCGCCCTACACGCAAAGCACCTAGAAGCAGGTGCGAAAATGGTCGATTTCTTCGGCTGGGATATGCCAATTAACTACGGTTCGCAAATTGAAGAGCACCATGCTGTTCGTCAAGACGCGGGTATGTTTGATGTGTCTCACATGACAATTGTTGATGTAAAAGGCGCACAAGCGAAAGCGTATCTTCAGTACCTTCTTGCAAACGACGTTGCCAAGCTAAAAGACAAAGGCAAAGCGCTATACAGCGGCATGCTTAATGAAGAAGGCGGTGTAGTAGACGACCTTATTGTTTATCACTTCGACGAAACTAACTACCGTTTAGTGGTTAACTCGGCAACGCGCGAAAAAGACATGAACTGGCTAATGGGCAAAGCAGAAGGCTTTGACGTAACCATCACCGAGCGCCCTGAGTTCGCCATGATTGCCGTACAAGGCCCTAACGCAAAAGAAAAAGCTGCTACTTTGTTCAGCGCAGCGCAAAAAGAAGCGGTAGCTGGCATGAAGCCATTCTTCGGCGTTCAAGCAGAAGACTTATTCATTGCTACCACGGGTTATACCGGTGAAGCAGGTTATGAAATTATGGTGCCTGCAGAGCAAGCTGAAAGCTTCTGGCAAGCACTACTAGACGCGGGCGTTAAGCCATGTGGCCTAGGTGCACGTGACACACTACGCCTTGAAGCGGGTATGAACCTATACGGCCAAGATATGGACGAAACCGTATCACCACTAGCGGCTAACATGGGCTGGACAATTACATGGGAACCGGCAGAGCGTGACTTCGTAGGGCGTAAAGCGCTAGAAGCTCAGCGTGAAGCGGGTACCGACAAGCTTGTGGGCTTGGTTATGACCGAAAAAGGCGTGCTACGTCATGGTCTTAAAGTGAAAGCAGAAAGCGGCGAAGGTGTTATCACTTCAGGTACTTTCTCTCCAACGCTGGGCCACTCAATTGCAATGGCGCGTGTACCAAGTAACGTTGGTGAGACAGTTGAAGTGGAAATGCGCAAAAAGTGGGTTACAGTAAAAGTGGTTAAGCCCTCCTTTGTACGCAACGGAAAAAGTGTTTTATAAGTTAACAAAGAATAACAGGAACGATTATGAGCAACATCCCAACTGATTTACGCTATGCCGCTACTCACGAATGGGTTCGCCCTGAAGGTGACGGTGTTTTCACTGTAGGTATTTCTGAGCACGCTCAAGGTCTACTAGGTGACATGGTTTTCGTTGAACTACCAGATGTTGGTGACGCAGTTACCACTGGCGACGACATTTGTGTTGCTGAGTCTGTAAAAGCAGCGTCTGACGTATACGCACCAATTTCAGGTGAAATTGTTGCGGTTAACGAAGACCTAGAAGACTCGCCAGAGCTTGTAAACACCGACCCATACGGCGACGGCTGGATGTTCAAAATTAAAGCTGACGACGCGGCAGAAGTAGAAGGTCTACTTGACGCTGAAGGCTACGAAAACAGCATTGACGAAGAGTAATTCGCCACGCAGTTTTAAAGATACACAGTTTAAAAAAGGGGCCTAGTTTTAGCGCCCCTTTTTAACTTAAAGATTTAACGCGCCCTTGCGGCAACCATTACGAGTGCTTAACAACGTTATGTCGAATACTTCCCCTACATTGGCTCAACTAGAGCAAAAAGATACATTTATCCGCCGTCACATTGGCCCGGGTAAAGGTGAAATTGAAGAAATGCTGTCTGCCATTGGTGCAAGCTCATTAGACGATTTAATCGAGCAAACTGTACCGGCAGGTATTGCGCTACCAGAGCCATTGAAATGTGGTGAAGGTGCGACAGAAGTGGAAGCATTAAGTGAATTAAAAGCGGTTGCGCAAAAGAACAAAATTAACCGTTCTTTCATTGGTATGGGTTACTACGATACTCACGTACCAAATGTAATTCTGCGCAACGTGCTAGAAAACCCAGGTTGGTATACTGCGTACACGCCGTATCAGCCAGAGATTGCACAAGGTCGCCTAGAAGCTATTCTTAACTTCCAGCAAGTTACTATCGACCTTACTGGGCTTGAGCTAGCGTCTGCTTCACTACTAGACGAAGCCACTGCAGCGGCAGAGGCAATGGGCCTTGCAAAGCGCGTATCAAAAAACAAAAAGGCGAACGCGTTCTTCGTAGCTAACGACGTTCACCCACAAACATTAGACGTAGTACAAACACGTGCTGAAATGTTTGGCTTTGAAATTATCACAGGTGCAGCGGAAGAAGCGGCAGAGCACGACGTATTTGGTGCGTTACTTCAGTACCCAACGACTACCGGTGAAATTAAAGACATCAGCGACATTATTGCTGCGGTACAAGCGAAGAAAGGTATTGTTGCAGTAGCGGCAGACCTAATGAGCTTAGTAATGCTTAAGTCGCCGGGCGAACTAGGTGCAGACGTAGCACTTGGTAGTGCACAGCGCTTTGGTGTACCTATGGGGTACGGTGGCCCGCACGCGGCATTCTTTGCAACGCGCGACAGCTACAAGCGCTCACTACCAGGGCGTATTATTGGTGTAAGTAAAGACACTCGTGGTCGCCAAGCACTGCGTATGGCGCTACAAACACGTGAACAGCACATCCGCCGTGAAAAAGCGAACTCGAACATTTGTACGGCGCAGGTACTACTTGCCAACATGGCAAGCTTCTACGCGGTGTACCACGGCCCACAAGGCCTTAAAACCATTGCTGAGCGCATTCACCGCTTTGCTGACATTTTTGCCACTGGTTTGAACCAGAAAGGTGTAGCTCTAAAGCACAGCACGTACTTCGACACGCTAACCGTAATGGTAGACAACAAAGAAGACGTACTAGCAAAAGCCTATGCGAAAGGCATGAACCTACGTGCTGACTTAGAAGGCGCGGTAGGTGTAGCACTAGATGAAACCACAACGCGTGAAGACATTGTTGCACTATTCGACGTTATCTTAGGTGATGATCACGGTTTAACGGTTGAAGGCCTAGACGCTGAAGTAACCACGCAAGACGTAAAATCTATTCCTGATGCGCTAGTGCGTACAAGCGACATTCTTACACACGAAGTATTTAACAAGTATCACTCTGAAACAGAGATGCTGCGTTACATCAAGAGCCTTGAAAACAAAGACTTGGCGCTTAACCACTCAATGATTTCATTGGGTTCGTGCACCATGAAACTAAACGCGACTGCTGAAATGATCCCTGTAACATGGGCTGAGTTTGGTCAGCTTCACCCGTTTGCACCGCTAGACCAAGCAACAGGCTATCAAGAAATGATTGCCGAGCTTGCTGAGTGGCTAATTAACGTAACGGGTTACGACGCACTTTCAATGCAGCCTAACTCGGGTGCACAGGGTGAATACGCAGGCCTATTGGCTATTCAGCGTTACCACGAAAGCCGCGGCGAAGGTCACAGAAACGTGTGCCTAATTCCAAGCTCTGCACACGGTACTAACCCTGCGTCTGCACAAATGGTTAGTCTAAAAGTTGTGGTTGTTGCCTGTGATTCAAACGGTAACGTAGACCTTAACGACCTTCGCAAGAAAGCCGAAGAAGTGGGTGAGAACCTGTCTTGCGCCATGATCACATACCCGTCTACCCACGGTGTATACGAAGAAACCGTACGCGAGATTTGTGACATCGTTCACGAGCACGGCGGTCAGGTTTACATGGATGGCGCGAACATGAACGCGCAGGTGGGCATTACATCACCTGGTTTCATTGGTTCAGACGTGTCGCACCTTAACCTACACAAAACCTTCTGTATTCCACACGGTGGTGGCGGCCCAGGTATGGGGCCAATTGGTGTTAAGTCGCACCTTGCACCATTCCTTCCAAACCACACAGTGGTAGACGTAGCAACAGCAGGTAAAGACTGTGGTGCAGTTTCGGCAGCGCCATGGGGCAGTGCGTCTATTCTGCCTATTAGCTACATGTACATTAAAATGATGGGTAGCGAAGGCCTACGCCGTGCAACCGAAGTAGCTATTCTTAATGCTAACTACGTAGCGAAGAAGCTAGAAGGGCACTACAAGGTACTTTACAAAGGTAACAACGGCCGTGTTGCACACGAATGTATTGTTGACCTGCGCCCGCTTAAAGAAGCAAGCGGTGTTACCGAAGTAGACATTGCGAAGCGCCTAAACGACTACGGCTTCCACGCGCCAACTATGAGCTTCCCAGTAGCGGGTACGCTTATGATTGAGCCAACAGAGTCGGAAGCGAAGTACGAGCTAGACCGTTTCATTAATGCCATGATTAGCATTCGTGAAGAAGTAGCGAAAGTAGAAAGCGGCGAGTGGGATGCCACTGATAACCCACTACACAATGCACCGCACACGCTAGCAGATATCTGTGACAGCGACTGGAACCGCAGCTACGACCGCATGCTAGCGGCGTACCCAGCACCAGAAGTACACAGAAACAAATTCTGGCCAACGGTTAACCGTATTGATGACGTATTCGGCGACCGTAACCTAATTTGTTCTTGCCCTAGTATTGAGAGCTATTCTGAGGAATAGGGTGTTTTAGCAGCGATGCTGCTAGAGATTGATTTATTTGAAAGGCGAACCTTGTGGTTCGCCTTTTTTGTTGTTCAGGTAAAGTAGAATTAGTAGAGTAGAAAAAGATAATTTTATTACATGGAAAGTAGTTGAAGCACATGACAAAAAGATGCCATATATTTCTACTATTGATTCTTTTTTCACTGTTTTTCATTCAAGTTGGTGCTGAAGAACTTAATATTGAACCAATAGACATAACAAATAGTGCTGCAGGAGAAGATGTTTTTGAAAGAGCACAATTTTTTGAAGACGAAAAAGCTATTTTTCAGCACCCGAAACAAATTCCTATAAACACAGACTGGAAATTATTAACTCAGAAAAATTCAAAAGCAGGGCTTTCTAAGAAACCTTTTTGGATTAAGTTTACTTTAACAAATTCAGGCCCTCTTACAGAAAGTACATTTGTACAAACTGATATTGCGTTTCTGGATAAGTTCGAGGTTTTTGCATTTGAAGGCGCAAAGGAAACTCATAAAATAGTTGATGGAAGTCTACCTTTTAAGTCTAGAGAAATTCTTAGCCCTTTGCCCGCAATTGAAATCAGTGTTGAACCTAAGTCTTCAGTTGAAGTTTACATAAAGTTATCTAATTCACATGTTGAGTTTACGAGTCTTCACCTTAGCCTTTGGCGTGAAGATAACTTCGTCCAGCATAATACTACCTACATAGCTAAAATAGCCTTCTTCTCGGCTGTAGCCCTCACACTTGGTGGTATTTGGCTGATTTTTTCCATTGTTCTAAAGCAGCCAAGATTCTTCGTTTATTCTCTAATGATGTCTTTTGCTGGTGCTTATTATTTGTCTTACTCAGGCGTATCATTCCAATTCATTTATCCAGAGTACCCTGAGATACACAATAGACTCTTTGTATTTGCATTACAGTCATCACTTACTCTAAGTTTTTTGTTTTTCATTCTTCATTTATCACCTAGCAAAAATGGTTTTCCTTATATTAACAAGGTGATGTGGACATTATTTTTTACAGGTTCTTTTCTAGCTCTCAACGCTCTCTTTAGAGTTTCAGATACGCTTGCTGTGGTGGGTGTAATGGGGTTTTCAGGGTTGGCTTTTCTCAATTCAATCTTCGGCATTAGAGTTTGGTTGAAAACTAGAGAATCTTTTGCCTTTTGGTTCATGCTTGGATGGAGCATGTTTGGCATATCTATGTTTGCTTTTATGCTTTTCTTTTCGATGGGTATTGGTACTAAATATCTATCGAATGACATTGCTCACGAAGTTGCTCAACTCTTGATCTTAATTGAAGGAACGACTCTTTCAATTTCTCTTGCCAGGTGGTTTTTATTTCAGCAGTCGCAAAAGAAGCAAGCAGAAATAGCATCACTCACCGATCCGCTAACGGGTTTATTCAACAGGCGCGCATTGGACGAGGAGCTTGAAAGTCGCAAGCTGCTAATGGCGAACGAGGGCGCATACACTTTGGCAGTCGTTGATATCGATCATTTCAAAGCAATTAACGATAACTTCGGTCACGCTACAGGGGATGAAGTATTAAAGAATGTATCTTTCATAATAAAGTCATGCATAAGAGGAAACGATGCAGCTTTTCGGATCGGTGGAGAAGAGTTTCTTCTTTTACTGGATAACTGTAAAAGATCAGAAGCTTTCCTAATTATCGAAAGAATTAGACAAGCTTTCGAGAACAACCCGACACTAGTTGATGGCAGAACAATCAGTCACACACTTAGTGCTGGTTTAGCGCAAAGTAACGAGCAACCTTTTGAGCAAGTTTTAAAAGAGGCTGACGATGCACTTTACAGTGCTAAAAGAAGCGGGCGTAATAGAGTTTCTTTTGAAACGGATCAAAGTGAGTCTAGCGTCGCTATATGTTGAGTGTGGTGAAGTTTTGTGGCCTGTATTTGGTCTGATAGCTTTACTTTGGTGTTTAGACTTTAAACGCCCTGTTTGTGCCAGAAGCTGACGGTGGTAACGGTCCGCATAACGGGCGAAAATACGTAGGCTATAATAACCAAGCGAAGCGCAGGGAGCCTACGTGTTTTTGTCCCCAGCGAGCGCATCAGTGTTAATGCGTTTGTTAGGTGCGTGCCTCAAAGACATTCCACCCTATCAAATCCATTGAAGCAACCATGTTTATCTCTTCCGCCAAATGTATTGCCAATCATTTCAAAGGACTCAGGATCTGCACCTTCGACTATTTTCCAAGCGTAATATACGTTGATTTTATCTTTCGTATAGCCACCAGTTAGAATTTTAAATGAGCCTCTATCTTCCAATGGAATTCTATTTTTCTGAAAATAGGCACATTCATCATCGTACGACAGCCAGTTGCCGTACTCCCCATTAAAATCGTGTATTAAGAAGCTCTCGTAGTCACACACATTTAATGGCTTCTCATTAAAAAAGTAGTCTTTCCCATCTCTACTAAAGTTTCCATCTATCACTTCAAAAGAAGAGCCTATCGAGTTGAGTATGAGTTTTTCCCCGTAAAATGCATGACTCTTGTCAACACCATAAAACTCCCATACGCTTTTAAACGATTCTGCATCTGCGCCTTTAACTTCTGAACCTTGATAAAATACTCTGAACTCGTCTTTCGCGTATCTATTATGCTCTAGAATTTTGAATGTTTTGTGGTCTGCATTTAACTCTCGCTCTCCATTACCTGTTCCCTCGTTCCAATAGGTCCAATAAACCTGCTCGTCTCTGACTTCGTAGCCAGAGCAACCTGTCAGGAGAAGTAATAGCAAAAAATAGGTAGTAATTCGCATAAGCACCTAACACCTAAATATGGGGCACAAACAGGCAGGCTATAATGGCGAAGCCGCCCGCGGGCGACATGATGTTTTGTTAGGCACCAACGGCCTCCAATGTCACCATGCGCAAAGTTGAGTCTTGAAACTCATAGTGTATTGAGCAATTGAAATTATACAATTTTATCCACTCACGGAAAACTCCTAGAAATTTAGAAGTTCTTTTTTCAAAAATCAAAGCATTCTCGTGGCAATAGTTCTCGACTTCCCTGATACTTCTAAACCAATTAATTTTCTCGAAAGAATTTTCACTCGTTATAAATATCGTTTGTAAAACTTGTTCGGTGTTAAACGAAAACTCTAAGCCAAGTTCGCCAATCGAAGCTGAGTAGTTATCAGCTACATTTTCCTCTAGTCGATCATATTGGTAAGACACATCAACGTTATACATTTCAAAGAGGTCATTAATAGTGACTGATTTAAGCTTTTTACCTAAAAGGCTGATGATGTCCATTTGGTGCCTAACACCCAAATAAGGGGCGCGAACATGGCGGCTATAATCGGAGCGAAGCGACACAGCCGCCATGTTTGTGTCCCAGCGAGCCCGCGAGCGACTTTATTTTTGTTATGTGCCTAATGTTTGATTAGGGCTGCATCAATACGAGCTTTGACTTCACAGGCGCTCATTGATTTCTCAAGAGACTCTATTTCTTTTAGGGAAAGCCCATTTTTACTTTTATTTGCTGCGCTAGGAAACTGTTTAACCTGTTTAGCTGCTAATTCCAACCCTAGCTTATATGCATCATTCATTTTCTTGCATTTTGTTTCATCGTTTTCTGCGAATGATTGTGATGACACAGCCAGTAAAGCAATTAATATAATATTTTTAAAGCTCATAAAATTCCCTTTTAAGTAACCTATGACGATGTTGATATATTGACTATTAATGCAAAGTGTAAATTTACAGCTTCGCACATAACGTTCGCATAAACGGCACAAACACTGCGCTACAATCGCGAAGCGGCGCTGTGTTTGTGTCCGCAGCGCGCCCTGCGCGCGTTTAATGCGCTTGTTATGTGCCACTTTTAATAATACCTACAATTTGATTTGGGTAAACTCTTTACTGCTTGCATAGTTTGAACGAAGTTTACAAAACGGGATTGCTCGTTAGACAACAGAGAAAAGCAGGTAGTTGAAGCCTCTGATCCTTCGTTACTTACCATTACTTCGAATGGGTAACTACTGACGCAAATCGGTTCCAATTCATCTGAATCTACATCTAAACTTCCTTCTGATATATCCGCTTTGGCCAATTCCAACATCTTCACTTTATCAACTTGATCAAAATGAATTTTGACTTGAACAGCATCTTGTTCAGCGAGACAGAGTCTCCTCTCAAAAATACCATTTGAGGTGTCAAAGCTATCAGAGCCAGCTCGAAATGAGGCATGCTCATTCGTAATTGCGCACGCACTGATCAATAATAAAATAAAAAAGATAATGAACTTCATAAAGGTGACCGTGGCACATAACATCTTATTATGGAGACTTCACTGTAACACGCAGTAGGTTTTACGCAAAAACTCCACAAATGGTCTGGATATCATACTCTTACAAGACTGATAACGAGAAAATTAAACACCTTTTATGCATATTACTAAGAATTCTCTTTAATAACGGGCTCATTTTGTAAGCTAATAATTCGAAATCAATGATTTATAAGTTTTAAACGCTTGGATTTGCTGATTACTAAGACCTTTCATTAAATACAAATCTAAACTGTGCTCTATTATCGCTAGAACTGAGGCTTACAGCGTATTTTTGAGAGAATCTTTTGTGTGGTTACTGAGACTTCTCAGTAATTACACAACATCATTTACTGGAGGATTGTCATGGGTCAAAGCCTTTTTATAGAAAAAATTCGTGCTATCTTGCGAGCCACGCAAATCTATACGCATGTCATTGGTCAGCATTCCTCGAGCACAATAAGTCCATTAGATAGAAGGAACTAAAATGTCACTAAAGCGGTTGCTACAAGTAGCTTTGAGCAACCGCTTTCCATCTAAATAAATCTGCATTGCATTTGTTAGCGAATGTCCGCTTAACGCTCATAGCTGCCTGTCAGGTAGAGTCTAAACCTATTCATCGAAACTGTCAGATCAGATAAGAGCTATTACAACTAAAAACACAAAAAATGCCACCACACCTAATATGAATCGAATCTTGTCACACTTTTCTTTGAATTTTCTTAACGGCTCTACATCACCTTTTAAGAATGCATACTTGCTATTTAGTTCTTCATTTTCTGCAACGAGTGATGCCTGACTTTTAAGTAGATGTTTAATCATGTCTTCAACAGACATTTGTGCAATTTTGTCTTCGTTATACTTAGAAGGAATTTGATCAATCGGTAAAACCGCACGACCATCCTCTAGTGTCTCCCAATTACCCAGCTCAAGCTCAGTTGTTTGCTCATTAAAGACGTAAGGTATGCAACCAATTGTGCGATAAAATTGGTTCCTCAAGGTCATTTCTTCTTTGGTCTTTGCCTGCGCATCAGTTAATTTAAAGCTGATTTCATCCAAATCGTCAAAATCCACCAGCTCTTTAAGGGTATTGAATAGTGAAACCATGACCCATTTCCCAACACCTCTGTTTTTAGCAAAATAAATATTTAAAAAAAGCCCGCTCGTCGAGAGACGCCACTTTGATTCACTTATAAACCTTTCACATTTGAACTCAAATGATGTTCTTTGTTCTTCGCACCTATAACGAGAGTTTTGATAGGCTGTAACGTCTACCTTGTACTTAATCGACGTTAAGGTTTGTTCGAATGAAGTGCAGGTCAAGATGCCATTGGCTAGGACGTATAAGGTCTCTTCATTTTCCTTAGTCGGTTTTAAGACAAGTCCGTAAAACTTAGATGTTTGTATTTTTTCGACCGACATCTCGCATGTTCCGTTATGTGATTTTCGCCCAGTGTGTTACCTATGGTAAAGAAATGGAAGCGTTAGCTTCACGCTCATATTTCCGACTGGCTTCTAATAAATTAATGGCGCTAACTTGCACAAAACAAGCCTAGAGCCATGTACCGGTCCACGCCCAATCCACTATTCCTTCCTAACACCCCGAATACCACCATCCATCACCAGCGCTTCAACCAACCCACTTTCTTCATCCATCTCAAACCGAATACTACTGCCGTTCTTAGCAAAAAATAGCCCCTCACCTTCATAAAAATACTCTTCATTTTCAACATAAGGTAATGCGTTGAGCATAAAACCATTGGATGTTTTTTCTAAAACTACATCAACAACAACTGGTTTAGTTACCGCATAGGTGCCAATGTATTGGCCTAGTTCGTCTTGGCTAATAGGTACTAGTGTTTTTATTTCAGGCTCAGAGTAACCAACGTCCATTGCTTCTTTTAAGCGTATTTCTAGTTCAGTTATTAACTGCCTGCCGTTGTTGCTGTTTGTCATAATGGCGTAGCCGTTGCCTGTATCTAGTTCTATGTATAGCTGCGACATAAAACCAGCATCTGCGCCGCCGTGGCCAAAGCCTAGAATTTCACCGTTGTCATCCATGTTGATGAAAAAGCCTATTCCTACATTAGGTTGCTGAATACTTGGGGTATTGTTGGTTAACATTTCTTGTGCGGTTGCTTGCGATATCCAGTCTGTTCTTTGCCCCAAATACGCACTGCGTACACTGCTTGCAAACTTCAACATGTCAGATGGCGTACTCCACATGCCAGCAGCTGCTAGTGTGGCGTAGGTATGTGCACCACCTTTAATTGGTGAACCGTCACCGTCGTACGGGGTAGCCATATTGTTCGACAGGTTTGTTGTTATAGGTTGTTCGTATCCTGAACGAGTCATACCTAAAGGTTTGAATAAAAGCCGTTGCGACATAGTCGGTAAAGGTTCGTTAGCTACATCTTGCAAGGCAAGCTGCGCCAGCGTGGTGCCGCCACCTGAATAGCGCATTTGCGTGCCTGGCTTAATATCAACTATTACTGCGCTGGTGTTTGCAGGCTCGGTTCCCTCCAGCACTTGCTGTAATGTAGGCACTGGCTCACCCGCCGCGTAACCAGGGAAGCCGTGCACTGTAGTGCCTGCTGTGTGGCTTAACAGACGGCGTAACGACACCGCTTCTTGGCCAGTCCACTCATGTTCGGGTAATTGCCAGCTGGTAAGCAAGTTATTTACGTCGGTATCTAAATCAATGGGGTTATCTTGGCGGTATTTCATCAGTACTGCCGCAAATGCAGGTTTTGAAATACTGCCCGCTTGGAATACTGTGTTTTCATCAACAGCCAGCTTGGTAGTGATATCTTTAACGCCGCTTTGCATGGTCCAAGCCAGTTGCCCATTTCGCATAAACGCTACCGACACACCAGGCACTTTGTAGTGGGCCTGTCGTTGCTCTAAAGATTGGTAATCAACTTCTTGGCCTTCAATGCGAATGCGCTCACTTAATCTTGTTTTTAAGACGCGAGCATCTTGTGTTTTTAACAGGCTGGCTTCTTGTGTTTTTTCTTGAGCGAGCGAGGGTTGCGCGGTTTGCGTTTCGGGTTCTGTACAACCCAATAGTGAAACTAGGCAAATAGACAGTGTACTAGCAATAAGTGTTTTGGCTGGCTTCATGTTAGGTATTCCGTTACGCATTTTTTACCAAGTGATACCAGAGTACTTGGCTAAAATTACGCCGTCAATCAATCTATTACACAGCATTAAGTACTAAATACGTGCATTGTTTGCTAGCTGTATTGGAGCTAGCACAAATAAGTTTTTATTGCGCTAAATGAAAACAACGCAAACTTTTTTATGCGCTTACCGTAACCATTTATCAAACGATAAAAGCAATCAACAAGGGTTTACAATGATTAATTACATTACGCTAGGCACAAAAGACATTGAAGCATCTGCGCAGTTCTACGAGAAACTGTTAGAAGACTTTGGCGTTAAACGTTTGGTAAATATGGACAGAATTAAGTACATCGGCAAAAACATGAAAGAGCCGATGGTGGCAGTGTGTATTCCATACGACGAGCAAGACCCACACCCAGGTAACGGCAATATGTTTGCTATTGCGCCAGGCAGTAAAGAAAAAGTAGACGCTATGTATAAGAAAGCCATATCGCTAGGCGCCACGTGCGACGGCGAACCGGGCCAGCGTGTGCCTAAACTGTTTTACGGTGCCTACGTGCGCGATTTAGACGGCAATAAGATTTGTTTTAACTTCTTTGGCTAAGTGCTGGCTAAAGGCTAGTCGAAGTGAGGAGAGCAGTATTCACGTTTTGCTTACCGAACACGAATACTGCTTATACTTACTGAGAATTTAAAGACTAAATTCCAGTAAACACATTATTCATTAAGTAAACGCCAATTGATAAACACACTAGGCCTAGCGCTACCATTGGCACCATCATAGTGGCTACCACTTTAGCGGTTTCTTTACTTACTTGTTCTCTGTTTTTACTCATGTCTTATACCTCTTAAACTACTAGCGAAATTATACTGTTACTAAGACAACGATTTTTAGAGGTATGTGCCTAATTTTAAGACAATTTTATGTAACCTTTGTTGAGAATTTGTTAAACGCAAAAAACATGCGCAGAGGCTCAACCAACTCCTAGTTCAGTAGGTTAATTTACGCCTAAACTGAAATGGCAGCTCCAACTACAGGCAGTAGCTTCCGTCCCCATAAAAAAAGCCGCGTGCAGCAACGTGACGCGGCTTTCCGAGCTGGGCTGAATAGACAGCCTTCTAGAGCAATTGCGTTAAAGGGGTTAGCTAGAACGACCCTCACTCATAGCTGCCTGTCCAAATACCTTAACTCTCGACATATGATCACCTCCTTACTTACGTTGCTAAAACTAACTGAAAAGTATCACATAAGTATTTGGTGTAAAGACTATTCAGATTACAAACACGTTACTTTTGTAATAACGTTGTCTGTCACTCGTCGTCTATTCTTCATTTGCCTTTTATCTGCCCTTCACTTGCTCTTCATGCCCAGCAACAATACCCGCCACTTTTTGATGCATTATTACAAGCTTAGCATGCAGTAAAAATAGGGCTTCTATAAACGATTCTTGGTTTTGAAGAGAGCTGTAATCTTGATGTTTTATTGTTTTTTCTAAACGCGTTACGTAGTTAGCTAATGCAAACGCGCCAATGTAACGCAGCGACGTGGTGTATATGTGAAGTATGCGCAATATGGTTGCAATGTCGTTTGCATCAATAGCATTTTTCAGTTCATTGAGCTCATGTTCAAGCGCCACAAAGTCATGCAATAAAGAGCGATACAGTGCTTCATCGTCTAGCAATGGTTTCATCGCCTGTGCTTTATCAATAATGCCAAGCGCGTTCTCGTCTGCAGCTAGGAGGTTAGTTGAACCGTTATCAGCGTGCTGTGATGTGCTGTTAATTGTGACTGCAGCTTCATTGCTATCAGTATTGTTATCTAACATGCTTGAAAGCGTATTGAAAAAGTAAGCGGGGTCGATGGGCTTACTAATGTGCCCATTCATACCCGCAGCAAGGCTCTTTTTGATGTCTTGCTGCATTGCATGTGCGGTCATGGCAATAATGGGAATGTCTAATACAAGTTCGTTGCGAATGGCCTTAGTTGCAGCAAGGCCGTCCATAATAGGCATTTGAATATCCATTAATACTATGTCGAAGGCACTATTTTCACGTAGCACCTCAAGGGCCTCGCGCCCGTTGGAAACCACCTTTATAGTGGCATGAGTATCGTTTAGCAGCCCCAGTGCAACTTTCTGGTTAAGCGTATTATCTTCGGCTAATAAAATATTCTTGCGACTGAAATTGGGGATGTGCGTTGCGTTAGTAGACGATGAATTATACGGCGCGCTGTCACGCTTAACCTCTACCGTAAAGAAAAAGCTAGCGCCTTTTCCTAATTCACTCTCGGCCCACACACGGCCGCCCATCAAAGTAGCAAGCTGTTGGCATATCGCTAATCCTAACCCAGTGCCACCGTATTTACGGGATATAGATTCGTCACCCTGATTGAACGGCTGAAACAATTCAGCAATTTGGCTGCTACTTAAACCAATGCCGGTGTCTTTTACTTCAAACTGAAGTACAACGTTATCGTTATCTTCTTTACTCTTTATGCTTACCGAAATTAATCCATCTTCGGTGAATTTAATGGCGTTACTAATTAGGTTACTTAATACCTGTTGAATGCGCAGCGAATCACCTTTCACGTTAAGAGGTACGTTTTTGGAAATGTGCACTACGGTTTCAATGTGTTTTTCATTAGCTTTGGCCCCGAAAAGGTGAACGGTTTTGTTCACTAGTTCCTCAAGGTTAAAAGGGGCGCACTCAATAGTAAGTTTGTTGGCCTCAATTTTAGAGAAGTCTAGAATGTCATTAATGATGCTCAACAGGCTTTGCGACGCACTTTCTATTTGCTCAAGGTTGGTGCGTTGTTCTGTATTTTCAGCGTCGCGCTTCGACAGTTTTGTTAGCCCTATAACGGCATTTAACGGAGTGCGAATTTCATGGCTCATTCGAGCGAGAAAGTCAGATTTAGCTGCAGTGGCTTTTTGTAAATCTTGAGTTAGTGCGTTTAGCGCCTGATGCTGACGGTGTGTACGAATTAAAAGCCCTACTACTAAAAACAAAAACGCGATAACCACACTTATAAAGTACAGCTGCATGGTATTTTGCTTTTTCTGAATGCGGTTGCGCTGTTCTTTCAACTCATTGTCTTTTTCTAACAGCTTTATGGTTTCTTCTTTTTCTGAAACCGACAGCCTTACCCGATTTAACGCTAATAACCTAGACTGTTGCTCGTTGAAACTTTGTTCAAAAGCTTTTTGATATTGCTTTGAGTAGGTAAGGGCATCTTCATAGTTTTGCGTTTGTTCAGACAGCGCAACCAATTCACGTAGCAGCTGTAACAGCAGTAGCTTGTCTTGCTGAATTTCGTCTAGCAATAAGCCTGCTTTTAGTTCGCTAATGGCTAACGCGGTGTTGCCTCTCTGCTTGTAAATTTCGACAAGCTTTAACAGCTGTCCACCTTGGTTATATTTAAAGCCTACTTTACGGTCGGCCTCGGTAGCCATGTTCAGTCGCTTAAGTGCTTCGTTAAAATTACCTTGCGCCAAATGCAAGTCAGCGATTGCGTTATGAACAATACCGATAAAAGGGTAGTTAAGTGATTTCAGTATATTTTCCGATAAAAGAAGACTTACTGTTGCATCTTGATAAGTAGCGCGCTTGATCTGTGCGAACCCTTGGAAAAAGTAAGCAATACCTTCATCTTTTTTACTTCTTAAGCGCTGAGCAGAAGACAAGTACTGCTTTGAAAGTAACAACATTTGCTCATAGTCTTTTAGCGACATGTAAACGTTGCCCATTGCGCTATACACCAGTAGAACAAGGTCACTGTTTGATGACGTATATAAATTCAGTGCGTTATTTAATGCCTCTAGTGCGCTTGCATGCTCACCAGCAAAGTCGAGGATCATACCTTCTAAACGATAAGACTCGGCCAACGCCAACATGTTATTGCTGCTATTGGCTAATTCTCGCGCCTTTAGCAACACTTCATAACTTTTCAGGTTTTCTTGCTGAAGGATCAGCGCATACGCTTTTATATTAAGGTAACGACTGTGCTGTTCATGATTAGGGTTTGCGGCAAAAAAACGGTCTAGTTCTTCAAATTCTTGTGTTACCGAATCGCTATTGTTTTGAACACGTTTTTTCAAGCCATCGAGCTTAGGAGGGCTTACTGCTTCAACGTTTTCTGGTACCTGTAGCGCATGCACCGTTTGAGAGAGCAGTGGTACAGCGAAGACAATAACAGAAGTAAGCAGTACGCGCTTAAAAAAGGTTGGAAGCATAGCCTTATGCAATGCCACTTTCAGTGAATTTCAAAGTATATTGTCTTCCTTTGGCAGTGTTCATTATTCCATTTTCACGCGTCATGTTTTTCGTTAAAAATTATAAGGTAGGAACAACGCTTTTTCCATGTAATGTATTTGCTTACTACAACGCACTATGCTTTTTCTATAAGTTGTAGGAAAGCTTATCTATTAGCAATATAAATAACACTGATAGTGCGGGCATGTTAGTTTTGTATCACACAAAGAAACACTCCAATACGGCGAGACAAATTTTATGAACAAATCTAAACAACTCTTTACGCTTATTACTTCTGAAGGCGAGTTAGAAGTTTCATTAAAAGAGGTAGATGTACCCCAGCCAAAACCTCATGAGGTTGTTGTGCGTATGGAGGCATCGCCGATAAATCCGTCTGATATGTGGCCTATGTTTGGCCCTGCGAGTTTAGATAAGGCAACTTTTGATGCTGATAAAAACGCATTAGTAGCACCAGTACACAAGCCTTTACTTGGCAGAATTAAATCTCGATTAGATCAAACGCTGCCTATCGGTAATGAAGGTGCAGGCACCGTAGTTGCAGCGGGTGATAGCCCTGAAGCGCAAGCGTTAATGGGTAAAACAGTTTCAATTCTTACCGGTGCTGCTTATACCGAATTTGCGTGTGTGCCTGTACAAGCTTGTTTGCCGCATCTTGATGGCACCACGCCACAGCAAGCTGCGTCGTCTTTTGTTAACCCGCTTACTGCATTAGGTATGGTCGAAACCATGAAAATGGAAGGCCACAAAGCGCTAGTACACACTGCCGCAGCATCGAATTTAGGGCAAATGTTGAACAAAATTTGTTTAGAGCAAGGCATTGAGCTTGTAAACATTGTTCGCAGCCAAAAGCAGGTAGACTTATTAAAAGGTATAGGTGCCAAAATTGTACTTGATTCTTCAAGCGAGAATTTTAAGGCTGAACTGTATCAAGCTATTGATAGCACAGGCGCGACATTGGCCTTTGACGCAATTGGTGGTGGCGAATTGGTAAGCGACATTTTAACCATGATGGAAGCGTCGGGCAGCAAAGATGCGAAGGGCTTTAACACGTATGGTTCGGATACCAACAAGCAAGTATATATCTACGGTGGCCTAGACTTTTCACCATCAATCTTAAATCGCGCTTACGGCATGACATGGAGTATTGGCGGTTGGTTGCTTATGCGCTTCTTAGGCAAACTAGACAGAAAGCGTGTGGGTGAGTTGTATCAGAAAGTGGCTACTGAAATTAACACTACATTTGCATCATCGTACACCAAAGGGCTTACGCTTGAAGAAGCTCTGCAACCTGAAAACGTGGCGCAGTACAATGCTAAGCGTACGGGTGAAAAGTATTTGATTGTGCCTAACTCTTAAAAGGCACTTCAAATAAAGCCAACAGTAATTCGACCAACATTTCGAACTACCAAATTATCAAAACGCGCCTTTCGTTGAGAATAAAACGATAGGCGCGTTTTCTCTCACTAATGGACAATTTCATAACAGGGGAAGTTGTGTTTTACTGCTTTATGTACGATAAACCTAATGTCTATAATAAAAATAAAGATACGCCCAAGTACACGTTGCAACGTCAAGCATAGTTGATAAAAAGCCGATTCTTCTTCAAACAGTCGGTCCTGCTTTTAGAAAGACATCCTTGATACTGCATTGCAGCGTACGTCTACGTATCGGAGAACGTATGCTGAAAAGGCCTTTTAATCTTTTCTTTCTACTTGTTTTTTGCCTGGCTGCTCATGCTTTCGCCGAAGTGCCTTTATCTTCTGTTTCTATTTCTAAGCAAACCGAACAAGTTAATGTAGCGTCAGCTATGCTTTTCTACGAAGATACGACATCTAATCAAAGTATTGATGAAATACGCGCTTTAGCGGGCAACAAGTGGACTGCCATTCCCGACAGTAATCCCAACTTTGGATTTACTGACAGCACTATCTGGCTTTATTTTTCCGTAACAAACGAAGGCGACCAGCCGTTGCCGCTTGTTGCTCACATTGACTACGCGCTTTTAGACAATGTTGAGTTTTTCAGCGTTTCACCTACAGGTAACGGCACAAGCTCTAAGGGCGCTGACACCAGCACTGATGATGAAACTGCAATACATGACTATTACACGGTCGGTGATAAAAAGCCTTACAACAGCCGTCCTATAGATTTTCCCACCTTTGCTATTCCTTTTAGTCTTAATGCGTATGAACAAAAAGAGATTTTTATAAGCATTAAAACTCAAGGTGCGCTGCAAGTGCCAATTTCGCTTTGGCAACAAGCAGCGTTTCAACAAAAGGCACAAGATACCTCTTTTCTATACGGCTTTTTCCTAGGCGCACTATTGATAATGAGCGCATACTATTTGTGCTTATCAATAATAGTTCGGCAAAAGACCTACCTTCTTTACAGCGTTTATATTATTTGTATGGTGGGAGTACACTCTTCACTAGATGGTTATGCTTATAAGTGGCTATGGCCCTATGCAACGTCGTGGAATCAAATATCTGCAATCACTTTTATTTCCATTGGTATCGTTTCTGCAATTTACTTCACCCGAGCACTATTACCGCTACCTTCAAATGGGCCGCTTAATAATTTCACGCGCATTGTTGGCTTAATTGCCATTGCATCGGCAACGCTTACGTTTTTCTTACCTTATCAATTTGCAGCGCAGTTAAACGCATTAATGACTGTGGTAGTAATGTCGAGTGTTTTTGTAACGTGTTTGGCTATGCTTAAGCGAAGCCCTCGAATAGCGCAACTATTTTGTTGGTCTTGGGGGGCTTATTTTGCAGGCATTATTGTTAAATCGCTTACAAAAGTAGGTGTGTTGCCTTCAACCCTAGCTACTGAGTACGGTGGCAATATTGGCGCGATGATAGGTGTGGTAATTATAGCACTAGCCCTCGCAGAGCAAATTAACACTGAGCGACGAAAACGAGAAGCAGCGAAACAGGAAGCAATAAACAACCTTAAACGCTTCGAAGCACTTTATGAAAATGCATTAGAGGGTATTTTTAGTCTGTCTGATGAAGGGCAGTTACTTGAAGCAAATCCTGCGTTATTAAAAATTATTGGTCTTGAAAGCGTTGAGCAGTTTAATGGCAACTGGTTGATGTTTGAGGGGTATCGTTTTTCCCAGCCCGTTCTTCGCTGTTTGCTGCAAGCTTTAGCGTCTAATAAATACATAAGAGACCAGGAATACCAAATGACCAATTCTGCGGGTGAGTCTATTTGGGTAAGCATATCTGCAAGGGCTGTGCATGAACAAAATGGCAAAAGAATAGAAGGTACGCTAATTGATATTAGTGAGCGAAAAGCTATCGAGCAAAAGCTACAACATATGGCAGAACATGATCCTTTGACAGGATTCTTCAATCGCAGAGCCTTTGAACAGCGCACCAGCGAGCTACTCTCAAAAGTACAAAGCAATGAAGAAACAGGCTGCATTTTATATTTGGATCTTGATCAATTTAAAATTGTGAATGATTTATGTGGTCATTCTGCGGGCGACCTTTTACTGCAAAACTTGAGCAAGCGACTTCAGGAAGAAGTGGATAACTTAGGAGAGCATTTCTTTCTTGCACGTTTAGGCGGTGATGAGTTTGGTATTTTGCTAAGCAAGACTCAATTATCTAATGGACTCAACGTAGCAGAGCGAGTTAGAGAAACTGTTGAGCAGTTTTTGTTTCTGTGGGAAGGGAAGCGCTACAGCGTAGGCGTAAGTGTTGGGTTAGTAGAGCTGTTACCTTATCATCACTCGGTTGAGCAAGTGCTGGTAATGGCCGATACGGCTTGCTATATGGCAAAAGATTTAGGGCGAAATCGCGTTCATGTGTTCATAGAAAGCGATCAGGATATGCAATTCCGTCAGCTAGAGATGCAGTGGGTTAACACCATAAAAGAAGCACTTGAGAAAGATAGGTTTTTTCTTGTTAAGCAAAATATAGCCGCACGTAACAATACCCACAATAAGACCGAGGTTGTTGAGGAAAAGTACCATTACGAAATTCTCATACGCCTTATGAATGGCAATGGTAATTTGTGTTCTCCTGGGCAATTTCTTCCAGCCGCCGAGCGCTACAACTTAATGCCAAATATAGACCGGTGGGTAATTAATGCTTACTTTGCATGGTTACAAGCCCACCCTGAGCATATGGAAAACCTAGACTGTGCCAGCATTAATTTAAGTACCGACAGTATTGGCGATGTGTTTTTTGCTCAATTCCTTATAGATGCCTTTAGCAAGTACCAGATCCCAGCAGAAAAGATTTGTTTTGAAATTACCGAAGGCATGGCCATTGTGCATTTAGACAATACGCAGGCGTTTATAAAGCGTTTTCGAGACTTGGGCTGCAGGTTTGCGCTTGATGATTTTGGTACAGGCTTTTCTTCATACGCCTATCTAAAAGACTTAAACGTAGATTATTTAAAAATAGATGGTGTGTTTGTTAATAACATTTGCAATGACAATGTAAGTGCAGCAATGGTTAAGTCGATTCATGAGGTAGCCAAGGCTATCGGTATAGAAACCATAGCGGAGTTTGTAGAAGACCAATCAACGCTAGACAAATTAACCCACATTGGAATTGATCATTTTCAGGGATATTACGTTCATAAGCCAGTTAGCTTAGAAAGTAACGCAGAAAATCTTAAAAGCAATTCACCCTAAAAATAATTAAAACTCAATAAGTGGTAAGAGACATAACATGCCTGAAGGCCCAGAAATACGACGCGCTGCAGATAAAGTACAGCAGGTACTTATAGATAAGCCCCTTGAACGTGTAGAGTTTGGTTTGCCACAGCTAAAAAACTATGAAAAACAGTTGGAAAATGAGCATGTTCTGCGCGTAGAAACACGTGGCAAAGCGCTGATAACTCATTTTAGTAATGGTTTGTCTATGTACTCGCACAACCAGCTTTATGGTGTATGGCATACGTGTAAAAAAGGTGATGAACCAAAAACTACTCGTCAGCTGCGGGTAGGGCTTTATACAGAGGCCCACAGCGCCATTTTATACAGCGCGTCTGATATAAGCATTTACCCTACAGAGTTAATTCACGAACACCCCTTTTTACAGCGGGTTGGTCCAGATGTTTTGAACCCCACTGTAACCCGTGATGTTGTTGAGGTACGGTTAACCGAAAAAGCTTTTCGCAACAGAGCATTAAGCGCGTTATATCTTGATCAGCGCTTTATGGCTGGACTTGGGAATTACTTGCGAAGTGAAATATTGTTTGCAGCGGGCGTGCACCCCGCGCTTAAACCTTCTGAGTTGAATGAAGAGCAATTAAAAAGCTTGGCATATCATACGCTAGACATTTGTAAGCGCAGTTATGAAACCGGCGGGTACACCGTTTATACCGAACTGAGAGAAGTGTTACAGCAGCAAGATGATGACTTTGAGCGGACACGATTTATGGTGTTTGATCGTGAAGAAATGCCGTGCAGAGTGTGTGCAACGCCAATTACGCGCCAGACATATAATGGGCGAAGGTTATACTGGTGTAGGCAATGTCAGCCAGAGCGCAGCAAGTGAGAAAATAACTAGGAAATGGGCTTAGCTTTAAGCTAAGCCACAGTACAGATAAGCAAAACGCAGATTGTTATTGCGTGATGATTAATGATTAGTGATTAATGGTGACGCTTGAACGGTGGGCGCGTGCCTTTCTTTGAAGTGCTTGAAGTGTCATCAATAACTTCGAGCTGTGCTACGTCATACACTGGCATCATTTTGGTTACTCTGCGATAAGGTGGTTTACCACGCATAACCACTTCTCTCACCTCTACGTATTCAACAGCTTCTTGCCCCGCTGTTTCTAGCTGCGCCACATCGTTAACTGAAAGCTCAACAACGCGACGCTTAAAAGGTGGTTTGCCTGAATAATCTACCACTTGCACATTTACGGTTTCATCAGATGCAGAAGGCGCCGCTTGAAGCGACGTTGAAAGTAATGCACCAGCAACTAAAGAGCCTAAAACATAACGTAATTTCATATCAAATCCTCAAAATACCTTGCTTACTTATACTATTGTATGAACGATTGCTTTTTAAACAATGGTTGTTGGCGATAGTTAACTGCTATCAGATAGCTTTTTTGATGATAATTTTTTAATCAGTAACGTAAAAGTTGCACCTTTTTGTACTTTCTTGCTCGTTTGTTGTGCGTCATTTGTTGTCTTTTTGCTCTAAGGTGGTGCGTGCGCCTTTTTCAAACTTGGAAATATTATTGATTATCAACGCATTAACGTACTGGTCTTTATCTTGCTGAGCAAGCATTACTATTTCATTTAGAGCGCGGCGGTTTCGACATGAAATCTAAGCTTTTGGCGTCATTCATAGCAGTAATCTGCGGTGTACTTTCTATTTGCACATCGGCGCTTGCTGTCGAGCAGAATATCCCTTTATTACAAAGTAAAGGCGGAACGCTTTATTTAGAAGCTACGCTAGAGTCCTCAGTAAAAGCTTCATTTTTACTTGATACTGGGTCTAGCTTGCTAACACTAAACGAAGCCACATTTAAAGCGCTCACAAAAAATCAAAAGTTAGCCGCTACGCGCACGTCGGCCGCACGTATGGCGAATGGGAAAATTTTGAAAGTGTCGCAGTATCAACTTAGTTCGGTACGTATTGGTGATACTTGTGAAGTAGGGCCAGTAGAAGTTGCCGTGTTACCTAAAGGTAATAATATTTTAGGAATTAATACGCTACTTCGTGTGGCCCCAATGACGATTACTTCTTCGTCGGTGTTGTTGGCAGGGTGCTAGCCTTTTGTTACAAAAGTTAGTCCTCAGGGCTTTCAACAGTAAAAATCAAATGCTGGCGGCCTTGCTTTAAGATAACGCCTTTCTTCAAAAGCGCCGCACTTAACTTTCTTTGCCATACCTTTAACTGCGGCGCAGCCTCATTAAGGCTTTCCTCATTTTCAAACTGAAAGCGCAAAAGTAAAGAACCTGGAAAGTCGTGATATTGCACGTCAAACCAACACTGAACCATACCGCCTAGTTCTTTAAGCGCTTCTGCTTCTAATGTATCGGCAACGCTAAATACTAGCGTTTGTTGCTTTTGTTGCACGGCTGACAGTTTTTTCATTACATATGCTTCTGTATAGCTACTTCAACACTTTCGGTTACTTCAGCACCTTCTATCGTAAGCCACATTTGTCCGTCTTGAATGGTTACCTGTATTTGCATAGAGCGCTGAACAGCATTGGCCAAAGTAGGTGCAAGCGAGTCGGGTAACGAAAATACACTTAAATTCTTTCGTAACTGAAGCTTGCTTTGCTCCTTCTTCCACCATACGTCAAAACTGTTGTCGGCATAGGCGTAAATCATCATTTGTTGGCTTTGATTACAGCCTTTTTTAATACGTTGTTCAGACGGTTGACCAAGTTCAATCCATAGCTCAATTTCGTCGCTAAAGCTCTTTTGCCATAAATCGGGTACGTCGTCGTCAGATAACCCTTTGGTGAATTGAATGCGCTCATGCGCATTCACAATAAAAGCAATGATGCGAAGCATCATGCGTTCATCGTTTTCAGAAGGGTGACGTGCAATAGTTAAATTGTGGTCGTTGTAATAGTTGCGGTCCATATCGGTAATAGATATGTCTGCTTTAAATATTGTTGCTTTTAGTGCCATCGCTCGTGGTAACCATGTCGACCAAGGCGCTTTTTTCTAATTAAAGCGGCTTGCGGGTGGGTTATTTTATGAGGCGCATAATAACAGCTATTTATTATTTGAGCGTGCACGGCGCTAATTTTTTTGTATCGGCCTGTTTATCTTCAAAAATCTAACGGCGAAATAAGCCCATCCGCTTAGCTAAAAGCGTAAAAGTTAGCGTAGAACAAAATACGATTAATGTGCACGCGGTGATGTCTTGCCATTCATTTAGTGTTAAGAAATGCTGCGTAGTATTGATAAGTACGATGGCTGTAATGGTTATGCAAAGCACAAAAAGCATATAGCCTGTTATTTTTTTTATATCGTTAAACATAGTTTGTTCCCCGGGAAAAGGGGGCGTTAGCCCCTAGAAGTTATTCGTCAGTTTCGCTGGTAGTGCGTTGACCAAGTTTATCGCCTACTTTGCCACCCGAGTAGCCTAAACCGCCCGAAAGTGCTCCAAGTGCTGCGCCAAACCAGCCGCCAGCAGCGCCACCTATTGCGCCTGCTGCCATTGAAGCAAACAAACCTTCTGCGCTGAAGTCTCCCCAGCAATGTTCAGCGCAACCAGCAGAAACCATATCTAATTCATTGAATGTAAGTTCTTTCATAATAAATTCCTTTTATTAAGTTTTATTCCCATTATTGGGCTTAAGAACACTATCTAATCGTTGGTATTTTTAAAACTGTACTTGCGTTTGTTTTTACATCGAATGCCTGACTATTTTTGTGAAATAGTCGTTGGATTTTTTTACCCCGGTCCGATACGATATAGGCACAAATAACTAGAAAAATGAATAAGATGTCAAATAAGGGATTTACGCTAATCGAGCTTATCATTGTTATTGTTTTGCTCGGCATTTTAGCAGTTACCGCTGCACCAAAGTTTCTATCACTATCTTCAGACGCACGCATTGCATCACTTGAATCAGTAAAAGCTAGCATGCAAACCAGTATCGATTTGGTAAAGGTGAAAGGGCGAATTGCTGGGTTAACACCCCTCGCAGATAATCCTGGCAACGCTGGGCAGGCGAATTTTGTTATCAATTTCGGCATAGGTTCAGCAGAAGTAGACTTCCGCAATCTTTGCCCAGAAAGCCAAGGCGAATTGGGTGATGCGCTTGATATGGAAGACTTCCTAGATTTAGGAGACGACCTTGACGTTCGTTCAACCAACCAGTACACGCTTGTGGGCTTCGACGTTCCTTCATCTGGCACACCCACAAACCAAGGTTGTTACATACTGTACGATTCGTTTGGCTTCCCTGACTGCACGTTAACTATTGTGTCTGACGACTGCTAATTAATTTTTAGTCCAATATCATCAAGGCTAGCCGTTGCTAGCCTTTTTTTATCAATGTCGTAGTCTTGATCTAAACGCCACGGCGCTATTTGCCCTTGTTTGGGAATGATGCTTTGCGCTCGTTGAATATATCCCGACGATAAATTTAAGAATGGCTCGGGCATAATGTTACTTGGGGCTTCAGGTACAAAATAATTAGCCTGCTTCTCATCAACATGGTTTATCAACCTGCAAATGTACTTCGATACTAATTCAACTTTTAACGTCCACGATGCATTGGTGTAACCAAACACCATTGCAAAATTAGGTATATCTTGAAGCAGTGCGCCTTGGTAAAACATTTTCTGGCCTGTGTTCTGTACCACGCTGTCTACACATACGTCTATCCCAGACAGAAATTGTAGCTTCAACCCTGTCGCAGTAACCACAATATCTGCATCAATGTGCTTTCCGCTAACGGTAGAAATGCCGGTTTCAGTAAAGTGGCTTATTCCATCGGTTATAATAGATGCCTGTTTACGGTTAAGCGCATTGAATAAATCAGCATCTGGTACTAAACACAGCCTTTGCTCCCACGGGTTATAGCTAGGCGAAAAGTGAGCTGCATCGATGTTCTCCGTTAGCAGTTTACTTCTTTTCTTTGTAATAATTTTTTTAGCAAGCTCAGGGTATTTGGTCATAAATTTGAAGTAGAAATTACCTAACCAAATATTGCGCTTTCTGATGATTTTTGATGCGGTTGAAGCGGAAAAAATTGATTGTGTGACGCGGGTGAAAAGGTCGCGCTGTGGGCGAGAAAGAATATACGAAGGCGAACGTTGAAGCATGGTGACATGAGCCGCCCTTTTGGCAAGGCTAGGCACAAGGGTAACGGCAGTTGCGCCACTACCAATAACAACTACTTTTTTGTCGCTATAGTCTAAACTTTCAGGCCAAAATTGAGGGTGTACTATGGTGCCTTTAAAGTTATCGCCTCCCTCAAATTCAGGGGCATGACCCTCTTTGTAGTTGTAATAGCCGCTACATGAAAACACATAGTTGGCGTGAATCACGTTATTACCTTGTGGTGTGCTAACGTGCACTTCCCAGCGCTTTATGTCGCTGTTCCAATTTAAGTGGGTAACCTTGTGCTGGTAATGAATGTGTTTGTCTATATCAAACTTATTAGCTGTGCTTTTTAGGTAATCACAAATACGATCGCCGGTGGCAAGAGAGTCTTGCTCTGTCCATGGGTTGAACTGGTAGCCATAGGTGTACATATCGCTGTCAGAGCGCACGCCAGGATATTTGAACAAGCTCCAAGTACCACCTAATTGTTCCCGACCTTCTAAAATCATTAGAGATTTTTGTGGGCAAAGCTGTTTTATGTAGTAGCTAAGCCCAATGCCCGAGATACCAGCGCCAATTACCAATATGTCGACTTCACTGTTCATATCGCACTCTTTTTTGTTTTTTATAAGCATGCACTAAAAAAGGTCAAAATATCACTAGTTTGTGATTAATTTGTCGACAGGGTTACGAATAGCGTTTTAATGTTTATATACGGCGAAGCATGCTTTTGCCGCCAAGCTTACAAAAGATGTAGTGCAGAGAGGAGATATTTGAAATGGAAAAAAATCAGCTAGTCGATATATGGAAACAACAACTTCACGATGTGTTTTCGCTAGTAAAAGCCGGGCGTGCTGACGATAAAAAGAAATATCGAGCAGAGGGCTTTTTACACGCGCTGAGGTTAAGTGGTGTAGTTTCTGATAGGGAAGTAAACGACATAATTGAACAAACTCACCAAGACGTATTTGGCGAGTCTGTTGCTGAGAGACAGGCGCGTAAAGCTACGTTGAATGCGCTTAAAGAAAACGATCCTGACGCCTATTTTAATATTCCTGCTGTAGAGAGGCGTGGCTAGTTAGTTATCTGATTTGGCAGCTAGTAAGTGCCCGGTGTGTTGTCAGCTACTACGGCTCCACGCTGCCCTATAGGCTTGTCCTCACCCACGGTACTATCTTTCACAGTTTGTAACTCAATAGCAGCATTTAACTCAGCACCTATAAGAATGATGTTGGCACTGAAGTACAGCCAAATAAGTAAAATAATTACGCCACCTACTGAACCGTAAGTAGACCCGTAATCTGCAAATTCGCTAAGATAAATATTAAATGCGTAGGAAGCGACTAGCCACAAAGACGTTGCCAGCACTGAGCCTGGTGTAACCCATCGCCACTTTGGCGATTTCCGATGAGGGCCGTATCGATAAAGCGCAGCTAAACATGTATTGAAGAAAACAAATAACATGCACCATGTTAACCACGAAGCGAGTGTTTGGTTGATTGCTGTGCTTGTGACTTCTTGAAGCACTAGAGGAAGAAATGAGATGGTTAGAAGTGCGAATATAATGGCGGCTATCATGAAGACTGTGCAAACTATTCGAACACAAATTCCCATTATAAAGCTTCTGTTTTCGGGTTCGCTATAAGTGATATTACATGCTTGTATTAAGGCATTAGCACCTTTACTGCTTCCCCAAATAGCAACCACAAGCGTAACGGCAAAACTCCAGCCCAATGTAGAGTCTGAGCGTTTCAAGAAGTTAGCTAAATGCTCCTCAACAATGTAATGGCTTTGCTGTGGGAACAAATTTATAAATTGGGCAAAGTGCTGCTGAATTTCTTGTTGAGAAACAACAATGCCGTACAACGAAATTATGGCGGCGAGCAAAGGGAAAACAGCTAACAAACAATAAAAAGCAACGCCTGCTGAAATGAGCGAAAGATTATGTTTTTGAATATTAGCGAACAGCCTTTTTAGCACTGCCCACCAATCATTAGCGCGAAAATCAAGCAATAAATTGGCGCGCACACCGTGCTGTTTTGTCATCGTCTTCAAATCCTTACATTTTGTATTTACTACTAATGCAATGATTGAACGGATTAACAAAGTTAAATCAACGCTGTGGGTTCACGCTATTACTTCTGCTTAAATCCAAAGCCAGGTTTTTCCTCGCGCTCAAGCATTTCAAAGAATTTTTTAAACCTGCGCTCGCGAGTTTCTGCTTTTTTCGCAGTGCTTAAGCCATAAGCAATAGAATATAGGCTACTTTTGTTGAGCGTGTTGTAAAACCCGCTAACTTTGGGGTTTTGTTGTACCGCTTTTAAAAAATCATCGGGAATTTTCATTTCACTAGCAGGCGCATAAGCGTTTTCCCATCTACCGTCTGCTTTCGCCGCGTTTACTTCAGCAAGTCCTGCGGGATGCATTTTTCCTTGTGAAATAAGCTTTGCAACATGTTCTGTATTTCTTTTCGACCATCCGCTTCTGGCTTTTCTTGGTGTGATTCTTTGCAAGTATGCTTTGTCATCAAGCGATTTTTTTACCCCGTCTATCCAGCCGTAACACAGTGTTTCGAGTACTACGTCGTTCCACGTAACGCTTGGTACTTTAGAGGCTTTTTTATAAATTTTTACAAACAGCTCATCTTCACTTTTATGGTTTTTTTGCAACCATGCATTTAATGCCTCAGGCGTTTCAAATGCTTGAATTTTATCTGGGTTGGGCAAGCTCATTTTAATAACCCCAAGGTGCATCAGGTGCGGCAATAGGCGCAGAGAGATCAAAGTCTACCTGCACCTCTCTAGCTGGGCGTATTAAACGGTAGCTAAAGCGGTTCGGGTAAATCATTATTTGCCACACGTTATCGATTGATGCCGTTATGCCAGAGGAAACAAATAATTGCTTTGAATAAGCGTCTGCGGGAAACGACTGAAGCTCAGCATAGCCCGCATCAATTGTATGACCGCCATACATGGTTGATTTGTGATAACTACCATCTTCATGTCGATGATCGTGCTTTAGCATAAGTCCTGCGCCTGTTTTGGTGATTATCCACGTACGCGAGGCGTCGTCGCCTACATGAAACGGAATAAATAACTGTGTATCCGTACATTCGCGTACATGCATGACAAGTTTGGCCCCACCAAAAGTGCCTGATTGGTTTTGTGCAGCTAAATTATCTTTTGAAACTTTTCCTTCAAAGGCTTTCCCGCAGTGCGCCGCAATAGCGTTAAAAAAGGCATCGTGAGTGGGAATGGAAACCAAGGGGGCAGAGCTTTTTGTTGAAACTGATTTTTGTGATGCTGCTGGCGCCGAACCGGCGTGAAGCTTTGCGACAACCATACAAAGTAAGAAAAATAATATGTTTTTCATTAATGAAATCTTCTGCGAGTTAACTATTTAATACGTGTTCTACACTAAAACTATGAATGTTCATATTACTGATTGGCAAATTGCATGTGCTCCAAACTTACCATTAGTTTTATGAAGTGAGTGCAATTAGCCAAATAAAGTATGTCGCTTGGCTTATGCGTTTTAGTCTATCAAGAAGAAACTGTGAACCTATAATGCTCACGTTTTAATGCTTCGGTATTACATTGAATTGCGTAAACACCAGAGCAGCCTGAGCGTATTAAGAAAAGCGCAGTAAACATCACGCAAGCAGGTAAGCACAACTGACGCGGCACAATAAATAAGACGCAATCAATCTAGCACATAAAAAGTCACAATAATTGGGTGGGAATACAAAATGTCTAACGAATTTTCAGGTAAAACAGCCATCATTTCAGGTGCAGCAGGTGGAATAGGTTTGGCGCTAGCCGAAGCACTAGCTCAGCAAGGAATGAACATTGTGATGGGCGATATTGATGCGGCCGCACTTGCTGAATCAGGTGATGCGTTACGTGCAAAGGGGTACAAAGTACTTACATGTGCGCTAGATGTTACCAACTACGCACAATGGGAAGATGTGGTATCCAGCGCTACTGCTGAATTCGGCAAGGTTCACATGGTGGTTAACAACGCTGGTGTAGGCGGAACCCCCGGCAAAATTGAAGATACCGAGCATGAAACGTGGCAATGGGTAATGGATGTCAACGTTATGGGTGTACTTTACGGCGCACAAGCATGTGTGCCGGCAATTAAGGCTCATGGCGAAGGTGGCTGGGTGCTTAATGTCGCGTCTATGGCCGGCATGATGGGAATGCCATATGCTGGTGCATACTGTGCTTCTAAAGCGGCAGTAGTGTCGATGACAGAAAGCTGGTTTGCAGAGCTACAGCCACATAATATTCATGCGTCGGTACTGTGCCCGGCGTTTGTGAAAACACGTATTCATGAGTCTTACCGTAATCGCCAACAAAAGTATGCCGTGGCTGCCGAAAAGCGTATTGATAAGGAAAAGCTGCAGGCGGGAGCGAAAGCGGCAAGTATGGCTGTAGAGTCTGGCATTCCTGCATCAATGCTAGCTGAACGTGTGGTAGAGGCGCTTGTTTCGAAGCAAATGTATATTTACACGCACCCCAATTATCGCAAAGTCACCGCTGGCCGATTTAAAGCTATCGATAAAGCATTTGTTGATTCAGAACAAAGCCCAACGGTAGGACATTTAATTAACGACGATATTGTTACTTTTTAAATAACCTTTAAACAGTGCATGTGGTCGTCATTCACTTCGGCCATATGCTTTTTTCTGTTTTTTGACCTTCTGCTTGTAAGCATTTCTCACACTTATTGTTTGTCACATTTCATTCACATTAAACCGCAATTTTCGTTCACTGGTCGTGTGAACAATTGAATATTTACGCTATTTTCAGTATTGCTATAAAGTAACAAATATAAAAACACCAAACTCACTTGGACAAGAATAATGAAAAAGCTCCTTAAAGCGGCAGTAGCTGTGTCGGTTGCGCTTGCGTGCGTGCCAGCATTTGCACAAGAAACTGATAAAAAAGAAGAAGAGGCTATTTTTAGTAGCGCAACGTTTAAAGCCATGGAATTAAGAAGTATTGGTCCGGCTTATATGTCAGGTCGAATTGCTGATATTGCCATTGACCAAAACAATCCTTCTACATGGTATACCGCTGTGGGTTCAGGTGGAGTTTGGAAAACCACCAATGCAGGTACTACATGGGAACCTATTTTTGACCAGCAGGCCGTTTATTCTATTGGCGACGTAACTATTGCGCCAAGTAACTCAAATATTATTTGGGTAGGTACAGGCGAAAATAACGGTGGTCGTCACATCAGTTTTGGTGATGGTGTTTATAAATCTCTAGATGGCGGTAAAACGTGGAAAAACATGGGGCTTGAAAAGTCTGAGCACGTTTCTGACATTATCATTCACCCCACAAATCCTGACATTGTTTGGGTATCGGCTCAGGGCCCACTGTGGACTGGTGGCGGCGAGCGCGGCTTGTATAAAACTGTGGATGGCGGTGAAACTTGGAAGCAAGTGTTAACGCCAGCTGATGAATGGACCGGTGTTACATCACTGCTTATCGACCCTAGAAACCCAGATAAACTGTACGCAGCAACATGGGCACGTCAGCGTACTATTGCTGCCTATGTAGGTACTAACGAAGGTGCTGGTATTCACACGTCGAACGACGGTGGTGAAACCTGGACCGAGCTTAAGACCGGCCTTCCAACAGGCAATATGGGTAAAATTGGTATGGCTATTTCACCAATGAACCCAGACGTACTTTACGCCACTATTGAAACCGACAACCGCAAAGGCGGTTTTTATCGTTCGGAAAACCAAGGCGCTAGCTGGACTAAAATGTCTGACGAAGTGGGCGGAGGAACTGGCCCTCACTACTACCAAGAAATCTTTGCAGACCAACACCAGTTCGACCGTGTTTATATTGCGAGTAACTACAGCAAAGTAAGTGATGATGGCGGTAAAACATGGACGCCAATTAATACCAAGCGCAAGCACGTTGACGACCATGCAATGGCATTTCACCCAACCGATCCAGATTTTGTATTGATGGGCAGTGATGGTGGCATTTATATGTCGCACGACCGTATGGCAAATTGGCGCTTTATGGCAAACCTACCGCTAACCCAGTTCTACAAAGTAGCACCCGATGACGCTACACCGTTCTACAACGTGTATGCCGGTGCGCAGGATAACTCTACTCAAGGCGGCCCTTCACGCACGAATCGCAAAGAAGGTATTAAGAACAAAGACTGGTTCTTAACGCTAGGTGGTGATGGACACCAGCCTGCAGTAGAGCCTGGCAACCCAGATATTATGTATTCACAGTGGCAGCAAGGTAACTTGGTGCGTGTTGACCGCACTACCAAAGAAGGCGTTTACATTAAGCCTCAACCGTTACCGGGCGACCCTGCAGAGCGCTTCAATTGGGATGCGCCAATTAATGTATCTGCACACGATCCTGCGCGTATTTACTTTGCGTCGCAGCGCGTATGGCGCTCAGATAATCGCGGTGACAGCTGGACAGCTATTTCAGGCGATTTAACTAAGAACGAAAACCGTATGCACATGCCTATGATGGGGCGCACTTGGTCGGTAGAAGCTGGCTGGGATTTATACGCCATGTCAGAGTTCCACACCATTGCTAACTTCGCTGAAAGCCCAGTGAACGAAGACGTACTGTGGGCGGGTACTGATGACGGTATTATTCAGGTAACAAACAACGGCGGTAAGTCGTGGAAAAAAATTGAGCTAAGTACTATTGAAGGTATTCCTTCAACGTCTTACGTTAATGACATTCGTGCTGACCTATTTGATGAAAACACGGTTTACGTAGCACTAGATAACCACAAGTACGGCGACTACAAACCTTATTTAATTAAGTCTACCGACTTAGGTGCCACTTGGACGTCACTTGCAGACAAGCTTCCAGAGAAGCACTTGGTATGGCGTATTGTGCAAGACCATGTAAACAAAGACCTTATGTTCGTAGGTACTGAGTTTGGCATTTTCTTTACCGTAGACGGCGGTAAAGCGTGGGTTGAACTTGAAGGTGGTATGCCTACCATTTCAACGCGCGATGTTAAAATTCAGCGCAGAGAAAATGACCTAGTTGCAGGCACATTCGGTCGCGGTATTTACATTCTTGATGACTATGCGCCACTGCGTGAGCTAAACGAAGAAGCGCTAGAGCAAGATGCCTTGCTATTTGCCCCTAGCCGCCCCGTTAAGTGGTTTAATTTAGACGACAATCACACTGACTCAGATGGTGATGACCGCTACGTTGCTGAAAACCCAGAGCACGGTGCAACGCTTACTTACTACCTGAAAGACAGCATTTTAACAGCGAAAGAAAAACGTCAGGAAGCCGAGAAAAAGCTGATTGAAGACAAGCAATATCCTAAGTATCCAAGCTGGGACGCGGTTGAAGCTGAGCTTGAAGAGGCTGCACCTGCTGTATATCTTGAAATAAAAGATAGCAGTGGTGATGTGGTTAATCGTGTAGCGGGTAGCGTGAAAAAAGGTCTACACCGTGTAACGTGGGATATGAAGTATGCGTCTTCAATTCCTCTTACCAGCAAAGATGCGAAAAACAATGGCCTAATGGCATTGCCAGGTACGTATAGCGCAACCTTGTTTAAGCGTGAAGATGGTAAAGTGTCGCAGCTTGCCGAGCCTGTAAGCTTTGAATTGACCTCTATTTACAAAGGTGCACTTGAAGGGCCTTCTGCTCGCGACATTAAAGCGTACAGAGCATCGCTAACTGCTGCACAAAAACGCGCTATGTCGTCGTCTGCTGTACTTAAAGATGTTAAAGCAACAATGGAACTGCTGCGGGTTGCGATTGACCGTACGCCATCTAATGTTCAAAAGCTTGAGTCGACCTATTCGAGTTTGCAACGCGAACTAAACAGCATTAATAACGTGCTATACGGGCTTGAAGCAAGAAACCGTAAAGGCATTAAACCTGCTAACGTTATGAGCCGTTTAGGCTATGCAACTTCAGCGCTTTGGTCGTCTTATGGTCCAACGCAGCAGCATAAAGACCAGCTTGGCTATGCTAACGATGGCTTAGATGATGTGGTTAAACGCATTAAAACACTTCAAGAGAAATCGTTACCTGCGTTACAAGAGCGTATTGTGAAAGACGGTGGCCCTTGGACATCGGGTCTAACAGTAATTACCAAGTAGTTAACGCTCCAAAACAATAGTGTAATTACAAAGTACAAACGGCAGCCTTAGCGCTGCCGTTGTTTTTACTCGTATCATCTGTTTTTAGTTAAGTTCGTTTTTGTGAAAATTATTCAAAGGCAAAGCACTATTCTTAGGCACCTAGTTTATCTATTGGCATGGTGCGCGATAATGCACAGTACAGGCGCTTATGCCACACTGAACCTTGATAATATTGAGCGTTTTACAGTGGTAGCCACACCAACGCTTGTAAACGATAACCTTGCTTCAATTGCGCCACAATACCGCTACGATGCCTCAAATATTGCTTTGCCGCTGCACGTAAACGATATTCTTGTTCAATCTCCTTCTGTGACACTAAATGGGCAAGGCGGACAGATTCAAAACATCAATATTCGCGGCTTTTCACGCTGGCGAATTCAGTCATTAATTGATGGCGTACCGATTATAAGTGACAGGCGAGCAGGCAGTAGTGCGGGCTTTGTTCCACCATCACTCATTGATAGCGTGCAAGTAAGTACAGGCGGTACTTCAACCTATTTAGGTTCTGGTGCCATTGGCGGTGCCGTAAACCTGATATTTGCTGATAGGCTTAGACCCACACTTCGCATAGGCTACGATACAAACCAGTCGATGCAGGAATATCAATTTGCAGGTGGCGGAGATACTACAGACTTTATGGTATCTCGTCGCACTGCCAACAATGGCAGCGACGCCAAAGGTAATTCGCTGTTCGATCAGTTTACTCAATCTACGTTGTTCTTGCGGTATAACCCAAAATACTCTGCAAACTTCGAACACAGCATAGGTACAAACAAAAAGGCGAGTAAAAGCCCCGTTACATCGGCATGGACGCTTTTTAGCAATAATAGCGACATAGGAAAATCGAGCAGTGATTTTCCACAGCGAAGAATTACCGAGTACCCTACGAATAAGCACTGGATAGGTAAAGTTCAGTTCGAATTTAATACCACTAATACTGATATTGATGCTGATATATGGTGGCATACCTCAAATTTAGATACTGAAACGCTTCGTCCTGCCCAGCGTATTAACGAAAGCAACAGTGACGCTTCTGACTTCGGGGGCAACATACGCGGAAATACGTTAGGAAGTTATACGCCATCGTTTTTAAATGAATGGAATGTTGATTGGCAAATACAGGTGCGCGGACGTGAAAATGTTGCCATTAATGAATCTGAATTCGCTATTGATCAACTGTACTTTCGATCTAATTCACAACCTGATTCGCAGCTGGATTCGCAAAAGCAAAGAGGCAACCACGGGACTTTGGTGTTTAAGCGACAAACCTTAAACGCAAGTGAATACAACATAGCAGGCTTGCTAGATGCCTCGCGCACGTTAGATAACACCACATACGCTTTTGGGGCTAGAGTAGACTGGCAGCATCAACGCAACCAAAACCACAATCAACCTGATAACCAAATTAGTAGTCAAAGTACTGCTCAAGTTAACAATAGCCTCTCTTCGGATGAAATAAGCATTCAAAACACACAAACTAGTAATGCTTTTGCTACCAATTTAAGCGGTTTTGTGGGTATAAAGCATGCGGTAAATCGTCACCTTTATTCCAGCCTTAATCTTTCAACTGCATTTAGAAACCCATCTCTTGTTGAGCGATTTTTTAGCGGTGAAACGCCTCGTGGTTCTGTTTTAGGAAATAGCGGTTTGCGCACCGAACAGGCCACAAACATTCAAGGAGGTTTGTACTTTAAAAAGAAAGCGAAAGCTAACGCGGTAAGTGCTGCAGTAGAAGTGTTTCATCAACGTATCACCAATTATATTGAACGACGTAGCATTGATGAAAATACGCTAACGTATCGCAACCTTAATAGTGCGGTTATTCGCGGTATTACTTATGCGTTATCGTGGGAGCCCTTGAATACATCTTGGCGCTTTAACACAGCCGGCGCATTCATAAGTGGTAAAGATGCAAGCGGAGTGCGTATTGCCGATATTCCGCCTCGTCATGCTGAGGTTTCTGCGCAATACACTTATAACGATGCTACGCTGTTTGGCACACTACGCTATCGTGCCAGCAAGACAGATATTGGTGATGGCGAACGCACATTGCCTGATGTATATACGCTTGATGTGGGCGCCACCTTCTCGCTTAGTAACAATTTGTCGCTTAACCTTAGCGTGCGCAATGCAACTAACCAACACTATTACACAACAGCTGATGATCGTGCGGCTTTTGCGCAAGGAAAAAGTATTCAAGGGGCGTTAACGCTGCTGCTCTAACGCCAAGCTTGTTCACACATTCCCGTCAATACATGCATATCGATACATGAATTGAAACCAGTTAGCTATTTAAGCGGTCGCGTTGCGTTCGATAGTGGCGTTTAAGGTACTTACTTTTTAACGTTGTAATAAGCATAACCATACCGGTTATCCACAAAACGAAAAGAAGCACAGCAGCAGGTAAGAAAAGCCACAACTTAGCGCCTTCAAAAAACCAACTGCCATCGTGAATAGCTTCAATGGTGTCGGTGCGGCGATAGGCAACCTGCAATACTTCAGCAGTTTGCGCGTTAAGCTGCACTTCCCAGTGGTTCTTGCCGCGTACTTTTATAATGCCTTTACTAGGACGAACGTCTAGGCGATCAATGTCATCCCAGCTTTTTAAGCCAGCTTCTGGCACGGTTTGCAGTGCCTGGATTATGGCTTCAAATTCGATAGATGGCGCGCTTTGCCCGATTTTTTGTGTGGGCGGCTGTAGCCAGTCGAATTCTTTCTTCACCTGCAAAAGCAAGCCACTTCCAATAACGATGACCACTGGAATGAATATAGAAAGAGAAATCCACAAATGTAAGCTTCGGCTATGCTTGCGCAGGTTTGTCGACATATTAATACTTCATAGGGATGAACAATTTTAGCTCACCAAACTATACGTTATGTTGTTGTTTGAAAGAAATGAATAGCGCTAAATTGCTAATTATTAGCGTTAGTAATTAGCGTTAGCTATTGCAATTGCAGGGTGGGCAAAATGCAGCTTAGTGTCGCAGGTTAACGAGGTAACAGATTCATTCACCGTTATTTTCCCTATACGCTGCCAATTAGCGTGGTCGATACCTTTCTTATTGAATGGTGCTGCATCGATATGCCATTGAAAAGCCTGTTGTGGATAGTACTTCAAAGAAAGCTCCTCTCTAAAGTCATCTTTGTTTATCAACGGGGTTTCACTTGCTATAGATACTTTTAACCAATGGGGAGCGACTACCTTACTTTCAGATACAGTAACTGAACCGTAGGTTGGGTTTGCGAGAATGTGGGCCAAATGTGCGACCGGCCTGAATCGCGCATTCGCATTTTTACCACTTACCATTTCGTCTGCTTTGGTTAAATCGCTTTCTAAACGGTAAGCCGTTAACAATTGGCTGAAAGGGGGAAGGCTGCCTAAAACGGGTTCATTAGTAAGCGGCAATGGGAGTAAATGAGGCGTGGTTGTTCCACCCAATGAGTGCATTAAAAATAGGTTTTGTGTTTTTGCCCCTGTTTTTCTCTTAGCGAGTGCGTCAGCATCATTAGCGTTTGAATGCTCTATGCTGTTTGAAATACTCGTTTGAGGTAAATGTGGAAACACTTTTACTGCAATGCCAAAGGCGCGTTTATTGTCTTGTTTAGTTCCGCTTAAACTCACTGATGCGCGCACAATAACCGGCAGGTAGGTGTTTTCTTGATAAAGGCCAGAGTATGGACTTTCGCTATTTATCTGCCAAGTGCCAGCGAAGCAAATACCGTTGGCCTGCAACAGTTTGTGGGGCGTTTCTAACGTTACAAAATCACTGTTATCAACCAGTGTTCGCTTGGCGTGTTTCAACAGTACGTTTTCGCCGCCATTGTCGAAAAACTTTTTTGATACCGTGTATTGAGGCAAAAATGGGTAAGGATCTGAAAACACACGTTGCTTCACTTTATGGAAGTAAGCATGAGTAGGAAAGAGGTGCTTTTTATCTTTCTGTTCGTTGCCTTCAATGCTTAAACCGTACACTGCGCTGTTGTTATCGCTGTTACTTTGGTCATCGCTATTGCTTGTTTTATAAAAACTACCGCTATTAGCGAGTGCGCTTGGGGCAGCGGTTAACAAAAAAAGTATAAATAACGTGTTGGCGGTGAAAGTATTTTGCATAACGTAAGGTCTTTTTTTATATGAGGTAACAAGAAAAAGGCGCTTCACAATGGCGTGTTCACCTGCAACAACTAGACAAAAGCAGCTAGCACATACTCGAGAGCGGATGGGCGAACATTTTACGCCAAATCAGCTTTTAGGGCGCACGCACACCATTGGATGTGTTGCGCTAGAAATTACGCAAAAATGTAATTTAGACTGTACCTTATGCTATTTGTCTGAGCATTCGCAAGCGGTTCGCGACATTCCTATTCAAGAGTTATACAAACGCCTCGATGCCATATTGGCGCACTACGGACCGGGTACTAGCGTGCAAATTACTGGCGGCGATCCAACCCTTCGCAAACACAGCGAGCTTATTGATATTGTGGCTTACGCAAATAAGCTTGGCTTACACACAGCGTTGTTTACCAATGGTATTGCGGCGACTAGGCCGCTACTAGCGCAATTAGCGAAAGCAGGGCTAAACGATGTTGCGTTTCATGTTGATACTACGCAAGAGCGCGAAGGGTATGAGTCTGAGCAGTCGCTGAATATTATTCGTGAACATTATATAAAACGTGCAGAAGGCTTGGGGTTGATGGTGATATTCAATACCACAGTACACAACGGTAATTTTCACGAACTGCCCTTGTTAGTAAACTTTTTTGTAGAAACCGCAAATGCCGTTAGCTTTGCCTCTTTTCAGCTACAGGCTGAAACCGGCCGAGGAGAGTGGGGCGCTCGCAATGATATTGTTGACCCGTTAACGGTGAAATCGTCGATAGAAAAAGCCATAAGTAAAACCTTGCCGTGGGAAAAAGTGCGTATTGGTCATAGCGACTGCCATAGCTATATGCCTACACTGATTGCGGGTGGAAACGTGCATGCAGTGGTAGATGATGAAACGTTGTTTGCACAATTTATTGAAGACTTTAAGCATATTCAAACCACGCGGCAGCATGGCAAAGGGCGTATTGTTTTAGATTATACAAAGGCGCTTGCCACAAAGCCTAAATGGGTTTGGCGGCTAACAAAAGCCTGTGCCAAAAAGCTTTATGAGATGCGCAACAGCCTTTGGCGAGGTAAAGGCAAAGTGCATAAGCTTTCCTTTTTTATCCAAAACTTTATGGATGCGTCTGCGCTACAGGAAGACCGTGTGCATGCTTGTTCGTTTATGGTAATGACTGCCGACGGGCCAGTATCAATGTGCCAGCATAATGCACATCGCGACGACTATATTTTAAAGCCAATTACGTATACCAATAAGCATGGTCGAGTAGCGCAATACGAGCCGTTGGGCGAACGTTACAAACAAGAGAATATGATTCCTATTACGGAGATATCGACTTATGCACCAGCTAATGCACCCGCTAATGAATTGCGATAGCGAAGTAATGAATAGGAGCACTGTTAACAATATGAGTTATGAGAAAGAGAGTGTTATAAGCAAGCTGCTTTTTACACAAGCAATATACGTAAAGTTATTCGCCGTTGTAATGTTTCTTTGCTCTTTTGCTTTTGTAAGTAATGTACATGCCCAAGCAAATGATACTGAAACGTTGCAGCAAGCTTATGATAATGCAATGAAAGACTGGGCATATGTATTGAAAACGTACGTTGATGAGCAGGGTAGAACTAACTTTAAGGGTGTGGCACAAGACATTAAGCCGCTTGAAAATGTAGTGGCCTTTATTGGTGAGGTGAGCCCTGCAAACACGCCTTCGCTGTTCCCTAATGCTGATGCAGTAATGGCATTTCATATTAATAGCTACAATGCGCTGGCCATGTACGGCGTGATTGAACGTGATATTCCAGAAGGCTTCACCAATTTTTTCTCGCGCGCTAGTTTCTTTAAATTTCGCGACGTTACTATTGGTGGGCAAACCACCAATTTGTACGACTACGAAAATGACGTAATACGACCGCTTAACGAACCTCGTGCCCACTTTGCACTAAACTGTATGGTGAAAGACTGTCCACGTCTGCCAATGGAACCTTTTGAAGCTAACAGCTTAAACGCTACGTTAGACGAGCTTACAAACGAGTTTTTCGCCAAGGACAAGCACTTATATTTTAATCACGATAAAAAGCGTGTGTATGTATCGGAAATACTTGATTTCTATACCGAAGATTTTGTTGCGTCGGGCAAAGCGAAAGACTTACCTGAATATATCAATCAGTATCTAAATACGCCCATTCCAAGTGACTATAAACTTCGTTTTATCGATTATGACTGGCGCATAAACGCCCAGCCATAACCACGTTGTTGTAGATATAATCACGTTGTTATAAACAGAGTGACGTAGCGATAAACAAATGAGCCACAAAGGCACCGCTTTAAGGCCGAAGCTTTAGGCCGTTAGCAATAGCGGCTTCTGTAAAACCATATCAGTGAAGCTTTAATTGCGATAAACTATACTTGATGTTAACCCCTCTTTTTTATCGCTTTTAAGGCTCACCATGATCCACAATGACGTTCTTCGTCGCCTGCGTTACGCACTTGCTATAAACGACACCGCAGCTATTAGTATTTTCAAACTTGTCGATTACGACATGGAAATTGGCTACTTACACTCCATTATGAAAAAAGAAGACGAAGAGGGATATTTGCCTTGTCGCGACAAGTTGATTGCGCTTTTTCTTGATGGATTAATAATAAAAAACAGAGGCAAGCAAGAAGGAAGTACACCTCAAGTTTTAGCCGCTGGCGAGCGTTTAAGTAATAATGAAGTGCTGCGCAAAATTCGTATTGCCATGAGCTTTAAAGATGACGACATGATTGAAGTGTTAAAGCTTGCCAACTTCAGAATGAGTAAAGGCGAACTTTCGGCATTTTTTAGAAAACCCGATCATCGAAACTATAAACCTGCCGGTGATCAGGTTGTACGCAACTTTCTACAAGGCATGGTGAAAAAGTACCGCCCCGAGTCAACGCGACAGGCGCCTAATACGGCTAAAAATAAGCCGGGCCAATCTCGCGCTAATACAAAGCCAGTTCAAAGTAAAAAGTCGACACCTACTAATTCGGTGTGGGGAAAAATTGAAAAGCCAAAGCGCTGATTCAAGGCGTTAGTTGAGAGCTTAAGCTAACAAGTTCGAATACTTGGCAAAGTACTTTAAAAAAAATAAAACCAGACAAAACACTAAAAGGAGCAAGTGCTCCTTCTTTGTTTGTTTATGTTGTTTAAAATCAATGGTTTACAGGTTTTTGTGGCGTGGTGTGTAGCGTAGAATGTAGCGTGGTTTTTGAATCAAACTCCCCAAAAGCGCAATATCAAAACATCCGATAGTACTGCTTGTACTGCTGAACCAAGTCTTGAGACAACGTGAAGTCACCAGTAAGCGCACCTGTTACGGCTTGCTGATACAACTGCTTAGTCTTCAGGTCTTGGTTCACTGCATACGCTACCCATTCATGGAAGTGTTCAGAGTCAGTAATGCCTAGTTCACTCTCTGCATAGTCAGCAAAGTCGTTGTAAAGTTGCTCCGTTGCTTTGTGTATCTCTCGTTCTGCTTGTTCAGGCGATACACCGTAAGATTCGCTAAGGCCAACTAGCACTTCCTCAGATAAGTCTTCACCAGCTAACACAGCAGTCAACGTATCAATGGTATTAGCTGAACCAATGACATCCTCAATCTGATTAGCAGTGCTTAATGCTTCAGTGTTTATATGCTCAAGTGTTCCTTGTGTACCTTCTGATTCTTCAGATACCTCAAAGAAGTCTTCAGCATCGTCGAGATAGTCGTCGTAGTTGCCAGCGTAGATTGACTTGCTAAGTAGTCCAGCTTCAATCAAGTGGTCTACTTGTCCTGAGATACCGTTGACAGTAACCACAGTGTGAGGCTGGATGAATTTTAGTTGGACTGGACGACCCTCAACTGTCCTAATGTCTGTTATCACTAAGTCTTCTGTAGCTTGCTCTAGGTGTTCTTCTTGCTCTAACAGTTCGTTAAGTTGTTGCTGAGTGGTCTCACATAGGTCTCCTGTTGAATAGTCAGGGAAGTCTATTGATTCATTGTTAGCAGTATTCATGAGTTTGTACCTCCGATAAGTGTGTTAATGGATAAAGGAAACGACCTCCTGAGAGGCGATATAAGATCGAGTTAGATGTTGGTAATGGGATTGCCTAGGGATAGGCTTAAAGTCTTCTCAGAAGATCGTTTAGGTCGTTTATAAGTACTTTTGAGCGATAGATGACGCCATGTAGATTTCTATTGCCTTATCAACTGGAGCCATATCGCCCTCGAAGGCACCCAATACTGCATCATGCATCTCTGGCGTCATATCTTCGTATGCACCAGTAACCCAACAAGTAAATTCGCTTGTCAAAGAGTCAGACCTTTCTAGGGTTTGTTCTGCTCGCTCCTCAAGAATTCCTAATATTTCTCCCGCGAAGTTCATTTCAATATCGATGATTCCGTATTCATCGACTCCGTATTTACCTGTTAAGTAGGCTTTCACAATAGGGCATAGGCTTTCGCGAGCAGCATACTCAGTCACTGGCTTGCTTGTTCCTGCTTGACGGTAAGCATCTACAACGACCAATACATCTTTATTGTTAGCAATTTCAGGATTAATGGTAAGTGTGTTCATATTCAATACCTCCAATAAGTGTTTATGTGTAAGTCAGGGAGTGGTTAAGGAAAGTGTTAGGCAGCAGCTTCAGTCGCTAAGTTATCTGCAAGTTCATTACCGTAGACACCGCTATGACCTCGAACCCACTTAACTACAACCGTAGGCTTCTCTTGCTTCAGCTTGTCGATACGTTGCCATAGGTCTTGATTGGCTACGGGCTTCTTACTGGCATTCTTCCAGCCTTTCAGCTTCCACCCTTTAAGCCACTCGTTGTAGCCTCTAGCAATCATTTCGTTGTCTGTGTGAATAATGTCTTCAGGCTCTGCCAGTTCGAGAGCCTTGATGACTGCTAACATTTCACAGCGAACATTCGTGGTTGTCTCTTTACCTTCTACTGGCTCAACTCGTGCCTTGTAGGTCTCTAAGACTTCCTCTTGTTCATTCAACACGACAACGCCTAAACCACCGTATTTACATCCGTTCTGGTTATTAGGCGCTGCACCGTCAGTGAAGATAAGTCGTGGTGTTTGTTTACTCATGTGTATATCCCTCCTATTAATGGGTTAACTGTTTAGCTAGGGCTTTCTCAACCTTGGCTAGTTCTGCTTTGTGGTCGTCAAGACGTTTCAGGCTTACCTCTGCTGAACTGATTTGACGTTTCATTTCGAGCAAGTGTTTCTTAATCTCACGGCCAAAGTGAGCTTGTGTCTCACTGACTTGCTGTTGTCGTTCAGTCTCTGAGAGTCCATCCTTTCGATTTAGCTCAGCAATCTGCTTGTCTCTTTCGTGTTTCATGCGCTTCGTGAAGTCAATCATCGACTTGTTGCAATGCTCAATCGTGTCCTTGCACTGAGTCGTGTTAGTTCTAGTGATTGAATCAAGTAACTCAGAGCGACGACTGATAAGCTGGTCTACAGTAAGTTCAGGCACAATGTGTTGAGGACGTTGAGCATCTTCAGGCAACGCTATGTCACTCGTGATAGTGCTCCAGATGTCGTCTAGTTTCTCTTGTCGCTGCTTCTCGTTCAGGAACACAAGAGTCCAGTAGTTAGCCTCAGCTATGTCTTTGAAATCAGCCTTAGCCGTGTTGCAGTTTTCTCGAAGTTGTTTAGCTCTTGCTTCAGCTTCTCGACGTTCAATAGCTTCTTGTGTGTACTTGATGCGGTAGTCGTCGAACTTGATGCGACCTTGTGCTTCGCTGTTATACGAGTGACTCAGTAAGTCCTTGCAGATAGCCTCAGTAGCGTTAATGCGGTCTTGTAGCTCTGTTAGACGGTGTTGTAGTTCTTTAATGGTCTCAGTTTGTTTGGTCATGGATTTATCCTCCTAAGTATTTTCGTTCAATGGATTTAAGTGATTTGATTTGGTTGAGTGAAATAGCATGATTAGGGTTTCTCTCGTGCTTCTCTCTCATAACGCGCTTCTGGATGTTGGAAAGGTTTAACTTGTATGAGTAATGTCTAAACCAGAGAGCTACGTTATTGATTGGTGCATTCGATAACTCGAAGATAGGCTCAAGAATGTCTAGCATCTTTGAGGCTCTGTTTGCGTTAAGTCGATAGCGTTTCGTTTTGCCTGAGCTTGTTATGTGTTTAGGCATGTTAATCATCCTGATAAGGCTCTTACGGCACACAAAGATTGCTAAGGTCTTCCTGTTAGGGAATAAGGCTTTCTTGAAGTTGGCTGCAAGGTAGATACACAACCACTGCTTCATTGTCTCGTGCCTACCTACGGCCTCTACTGATGCCTTCAGCAGATACAACAACTGAATGCGTACAGGAAGGTCTCCAAGCCTTCTGTAAGGTGATAGTGCCCTGAGATTTTCAGCTTCATCTAACAGACGACCAAAAGCATTCTCGAAGTGCGTAAGGTCAGCCTCTGAGTACCACTTCTTACCACCTTGATAAGCCTTGGTTAGCTCTTGGTTGTATGAAGCATGGTGTTTAGATAGTGCTGGTGGCTTAAAGGTTGGATGACCGTTGTGCAGATTAGCTTCACGGTGTTGTTTACAGTGCTTGCCATACTTAGCGTTATCGATAGGACGAGAACAACCCCACACCTTGCATGTGGAAGTTGTCATTGTGTTACTCCTTGTTAGTCAGATAATTGTGGATACATTCATTCACGATACTACTAGCGCTTACCTTAACGCCTCTAGTGTCCTGAAGTCGTGCTTGGTACTTCTTGACGGTCTCGAAGTTCTTGCTAGTTAAGTACACGTTGATGCAAGGCTGAGACACAACTTTATGTGGTTTACCTAGTGCATTCATAGTGAGCCTCCAGTAGCTACAACGAGTGATAGTAAGTGGTATTGGTTGGTCATAATGTTTCTCCTAATGTTGAAGTTTTGATAAAAAATAACTGAACACAGCCACAAGAAGGCTCACAGTGTGCTTGTAGGTATCTTAGGACGTACCCTCTTGTCGATGTATTCAAAGCGTAAAGGGGAGCCTAGAGCGAGTGTTGGAGGTGAGCACAAGCCCTAGGCAAAGGAGATAATGAGTAAACAAACCTAGTTAGACCATATACACATGAATCAATACACATGAGTAAGGCTTAACTCAGAGAGTCTTAAAGACTGTCATCTAGTCCATTAACTAATTGGATTAATCATTGATATATCCAGTAACGGACTGTCTTTAAGTTTGACTAGAAGATACTGGTGTTGGTCTTAGATTTGATGACTTAGAGTTGCCCCCTTACCCCCATAAATATGCTGGTGGTAAAGGAGTAACAATCATCATCGCAACGGTATCAATTAGTCAGTGTGTTGGTCTTGAGTTTGATTGACTGGTCACTTGCCCCTGAGCCAAAGCTCACCACCGTAAAGTTAGTGACCGAGTGTTTGTCTTTACGATGTCTTATTGAGAATTCACTTCCCTTCTTTCTTACGTCAGGGAGTCATCTGTTCAGATTTTTTCTTCCATATGTCAGGGAGTCATTAACTGAACATTTCTTTCATAGGTCAGGGAGTCGTCTAAGCCTTGTTTTTACTGGCCTAACTCAACATTAGATAAACCTTATAAATCTAAAGGGATTTTATGGTCATTAGGTCTAACGAACAAGTAAGCGACAAGTACTTATACAAGCCATCATTACAGATCGACAATGGCTCTCTACGGGCTTTTCTAGGCGTGACTAGTATGATTGTATTAGCTGAGACAACTCGATCTGAGAGAGCCTTACAGAGCCTCGTTCAGTAAAGCGTGAGACTCTGCTGTGATAGTGCTGAAGATGTCTTTGTGAGGAACTACAGGCCACATGGAACTATAAGTTTTAGTGATTAAATTAGCCAGATTAATTACTCTGGTTTATGAAGCCGTTTCCTTTTTGACTGCCTGAACCGTAGAAGGAGAGATGCTCAACTGAGTGGCTATCTTTCTGATGCTGATACCATCATCTAGCATCTGCTTTACACGCTCACGGTCAATGCTCTTTGGTCTGCCCTTATACTTACCCTCAGCCTTAGCTATGGCGATACCTTCACGCTGCCTCTCAAGTATCATTGAGCGCTCAAACTGATAAATACCGCCAAGCATTGTAAGCATTAACTCTTGCATAGGGTCATTCTTATCTGGTGTGAACGTCATGTTTTCTTTGTGGAACTTTAAGGTAACGCCACGATTCCGCAAAGATTCAACAAGGTCTAACAAGTTTCCAACGTTTCTAGCCATTCTTGAAATGTCATGTACATGCACAGTGTCACCTTCTCGCAAATGCTCCAGCATAACTTTCAATTCTGGTCTGTCTGTATCCTTACCAGAACATTTGTCTGTGTACACCTTATCCAATGTAAGGCCGTCAAGCTGTCTCGCTGTATTCTGCTCAACAGTGCTCACTCGAATATAACCAATTTCCATTACTGAATACCTCAAGGTGTGTGGTTTTAAATCTAAGATGTTTAAATGTTAATCGTAACAAAAAATAAAAGTCAACTTAAAACCACACAAAAAGTGATAAAAAAGTGTACCAGTTGAATGTAACAGTTAGGATATACCCGACTAGTACAGTGAATTGGTAGTAAGAGCCACTAGCAGAGCCTGTGCGTTGTCTTCGTGTTTGGTCAAGATGAACGTTGCGACTGGCTTGAAGATTGTCTTAGCGGTGTTCCTGTGGTGCGTAGAGGCACCCTATGGGGGGGCGTTGAGGCTTCATCATTATCGATTTGGCCTCTCAGATTTTTTTAGTGAAACTTTTCTTAGTACAACCACTTTGTGCCAGAAGCTGCCCTTCGAATATTTGTAATTAAACGACAGAAAAGTACGTGAAGCCGTCGGTGGAGAATTGACAACCTAACGACAACAATGAGTTATTTTATACACGCAAGCACCGCAGACCTTGATATTCCTCACAAAAAAAGGAGCCCCACTGAGGACTCCTTTTGGATATTTGTTGAGACTGTTTAGCCTCTTCGAAATCTACTCATACTTAATAGAGCGAGAACGAAAAGGCCTAATGTGGCAGGTTCAGGAATTTCATCTGAGTTATTGTCATTAGGTTGCTGCGCAGCGGTCCAGTCAACGATTAGTTGAGCCGCAGGCGAAGCTAAGCTACCAGCCCAAAATCCTTGGACGCGTTCTGAACTAATAGTAAGAAGGGCAGCACCGAGACTAAAAGTATTATCGTTTAATATATCCGCGAAGCTATTTGCCGTTAACGTTACCGTAAAATCTGGCATAGTGCTTCCGCTAGCGAGGGTAAGACCTCTCGACCCGTATGTATTACCAGTCCCCAAGTCATTGAATATTGCCACAGAATTTCCAGTGCCTGGTAACGTGGTCACATTAAAAATACCGATTTGTTCAAAGCCTGTATCGGTCTCGATACGACCCGTTGAAAAGAACCTTATCGAAGCAGCTGTTATGGTGCCACCAACAAGTGAAGAAACGTCAAAATTGTAAAAGCTACGATATTCTGAACCGCTGAACAAACCTGTGAATGTATTAGTGTTTGTTGTGGTGTGAATACCATCGCTCTTATACCAGCCATTGTCTGTGGAATTCAAAGTTATCAGAGCGGCATTTGACGACCAGCAGACAACTGACAAGATTATACCCGTGATTAGTTTTTTCATATACCTATCTCCATTATTTTGAAAACTCTATAGCATTTTTCATGCCATATTGTATGCGAATGAAAATAAGGTTTTTTTTTTGCCCCGTTCCTGTAAAAAAAAAGAGAGTGTAAAAAATCCCGACGCAAAAGATCACCTTAGTGTCCGTCGTCGGCTATTAATGTACGCCAGACTAGAAAAATATATTCTAAATGACTGGTAAAGACACCCAAAACGAAACATGCTAACTGCCAATTCAACTTTGGTGGAGAGTCTGCTCATTTTCTAATGCTGCCTATTATGAGTGAGCGGCTCAATGTCCGCTTCACGCTTTTTACGGTAACACAGTATCAACCAACCTGATGTAATAATTCAATTGAATCTGCAATCAACTTCAAGCAGTCAGCCTCGTGAATCCTCTCGACATACTGCCAAAGTTCGTCCTTACCTTAGCAGGTCTGACGGATACTCTGGCTGCATCAGTGCTGTGTCTATTTGTTTCGCCACTTCTTGCACCGGAAGCCCTTTACTATATGTTCCAGTGCTCATATCGCTAGTCTTGTGACCTAAAATACGATTCATCTGGTATTGAGGGACGTTAACTCTCTCAAGTGCAGTGGCGATATTGTGCCTGAGCGAATGGAATACATAACCTTTTCCATCAACGCCTACTGCCCGTTTCAGTCTAGCAAACTGGTTACTTACTGAACTCACAGTTTTACCGACGAGGTGAGGGAAAAGATAGCTTCCTGCGCTTTCACTGAGTTTCTTAATAGCATCGCCGACACCAGCCCTAAGCGGAACAATGCGTTCACTGTTAATTGTCTTACCTTCACGCACGTTCATACAGATAACGTTATCAATCTCAACGATGTCAGACTTTTTAAGTGACACTATCTCAGCAAGCCTAGCACCAGTGACTATACCGATTCTAAGTACGTGGTGAAACGCATGGTCTGGGCTAGTAGTTTCCTCAAGTAATGCCTCTAACTGTTCACGGGTAAAAGGTTCGTAGCTATTGGCACCTGTCTCTATAACGGCTATTCCATCAAATGGGTTCAGGTGTGACTCTACATGCTCAAACCTTGAAGCGGCTTCCCAACAGGCTTTGAGTCCAGCCATATAGTTCCTTACGGTCTTATGAGACTTTTCTGCGTCAACCATTGAATCGACGAAGCCGTTAGCGTCTTTACGCGATATATCAACGAGCCTTATGTCTTCTGTGCCGAGGTACTCAAGAAACATCTTTACAGCTGTAACTCTTTTCTTGTAAAGCCCTGTATCTTTATTCCTGCGATTAATGCGCTTTTCTTCGAGCGCTAGCGCCTCTTTCAAGCTAATAGCGTACGTGTCATTGTAGTGCTGTGCATTTTTCAGAGAACCATCGGAGAGGTATTTGTTTGCATCCGCAATCGCTTTAGCTATAGGCTCAGGTGTTGACTCATCACCATCTAGCTCAGGTGCATTGATAACATCTTCGTTACCATCCCGCTTGGCCTCATCAATCATGTTCATGAGGTAAGCCAAATGTTGCTCGTATTGCTCTTTTCCGTTACCTGTTACCTTAGCCCTTGCTAAGTCAAACTCATAAAGCTGGGCTTGAAGTTGCTTTTCAGCTTCTTTAAAAGAGTCAGTCCGAGTAGATTTATTAATAGTTTTCTTGCCGTAGTACTCAACTAGGTCACTAGGTATTCTCATTTTGATATACCAAGTTTTCCCACTGAAAACTAGATGCTTACTTTGTGTGTTTGCCATATTTTGTAGCGTGGTTTGTAGCGTTGTTTGTAGTGTTTATTGTAGCTGCGCGCCTTTATTTTTCAATCTTCTCTTGATTTTAAAGGGTTTTGGCAAAACACTAAAAGGAGCAAGCGCTCCTTTTAGTATTCTATTGGTTCACAGCTGTTATGCTACATGCTTGATGAACTTAGTTTTTCTTTTGCTTTCACCTTCGTTTTTGCATTAAGCGGTTCAGGTGCTAATTTAAAATCTAGCTGCACAAGCAGACCTTTCTGTCTTACCGATGCGCCGCCTTTGATGGCTGGTTTATATTGCCATTGTTTAAATGCAATCATTGCGGTTTTATCAAACACCCCCTCAGGCGATGACTTCACTACTTCAATATTATCGGTTGCGCCAGTTTCCGTAATATCAAACTTGAATACTACGTATCCTTCCAAGTTTTCTTTTATAGCCTTTGTAGGGTAGGCGGGTTCAACGCGCTTTACTGGCATGGCTTCGTTAATTTTAGCGTCAGCACCTTTAAGTGGTGGAGGCGGAACATTAGCTAGCGTTGTGTTAGCAGTAAGAAGGGCGGCAATAGTTAATGCAGCTGCGCCCAGCATTTTGCTTCCCGTTTTAGGTTTTTGAATTAAATTTAAGCGTTTTATCATGGTGCTTTTTTCTCCAAACGTAGGGTAAAGGTTAATGGTGCTTGAGCAATGCTCGGCACACTGCACAAGTGCCTTTGCATAATTAAGTTTGTCGGCTTGCGTTTTGTTTTGTAGTACAACATGGTCGCACGCTAATTCTTGATTCACGCGAAACGAACGTAGTGCAAGCCACACCAACGGGTTAAACCAAAACGCAATAGCAATGCAAAGTGCTAAGGTGTTCCACCAGTGATCTTTGTGGGTTCTATGTACTTGTTCATGCTCTAACACTAACGCTTGCTGCGACAGTGAGAATGTGGATTTAAAGGTGTAAGGCAGCAGCACTTTAGGCGCGATAAAACCAAACAGCATTGGCGTAATGGCTTTACTGGAATAATACGCATTGGTTTGTACTGCTTTTTGCTTACTAATAGAACGCCACGTTGAGAAGTGATGTACCAATACGTAGGCTGAAATAGCGCTTACGCCTATAGCCCACAGTGAAAACAGTACGTTTAGTTCCATGTGCTCAACACTTGGTTTTACACCCACAACGAAGCGCGTGAAATTATTCGATGGAATAGCCATCATGTTGAAGGGAAGGTTATTTAAAACCAGTAGCACCGGAACAAAGAACCAAAGCTTATAGGTAAAAAGCACGCCCATTTTGCGCGTGTAAAAATGCTCTGCACCAATCAACAATAACAGCGCTACACACAACACACCTTGCTGCGCAATAATCCAATCAATCATTGTCTTCTTCCCATTTCTGAATAAGCGCTTTTAACTCGTCTACATCCTGTTTCGACAGTGAATTGTTGTTTGCAAAACCCGCCACCATCGGCGCAATTTTGCCTTTAAATAAACGGCTTACAAAGTTAGTGGTTTCTTTTTTTGTATAGTCTTCACGTGCAATTAAAGGGTAGTACAAATACTGACGCTGCTGCTTTTCAAAACCTAATACCCCTTTTTTTACGAGTCGCCCCAATAAGGTTTTCACCGTTTTATCGTGCCAGCTTTTTCGTGAGTTCAACCTTGCTACTACTTCACTTGAAGTGGCGGGGCTGCCTTCCCAAAGCGCATCTAGCACGTCAAACTCGGCATTTGAGATATCAGGTTTTTCTGAAGCATCGGTCATAGTATTGGCTATTTCTCTTACGATTACATTTGTAGTCTTTAAGTTAAGATTACACTTGTAATTTTTAAAAGCAAGAAAATAATTGAATAAATTTTCAGCGTTAGTTTTATAAGCTTGTTTTAGGTTGTAAGCGATGCCGTGAACAGTGGGCAAATAAAAGCGTTAAAACAAAACGCTGTCGCACTGACGTAAAAACATCATTGTAGAGATAGGAAACGTTAGGTGAGCCGGTTAGTAAACAGGGCTAAGGCGCTGAGCGTTGGTAAGCGTTAATACAACACGTTGAACGAAATATCAGACGATTCCATAAACTGACCAATAATCCGTGCTTGTTGATTACCTCTGGGTACCATTACGTGGCATGCTGGCTGAGGCGTTACCTCTCTTAGTTCATACCAAAGGTTGTCTAGTACTTCTTCTCCGTGCTTGAGGAAGGTTTCACCCCACGTTGTGGTGTAAAGCACTGCGACGTCTTCTACCACCGCTTTTTGCCTAAGCGTAGGGAAGTTAACAATAGCCAAGCACGTTTTTATACGTTCGGGTGCAAGTAAGTCGCTACGAGGCAACGTTGAAACTTTTACCGCAGGTAAATACTTACATAGATGTCTTACAAGGTCGTTAAGGTCGAGCTCACTTATCTCGCCATAATTGTAATCTAAGTAAACAGTACTTTTAGCATCAATAACTTTACTTGATACACACCACATCATTAACCCAATGGCACTGGATGCTTGCGCCATTTTTTGTGATTCGTCAATTATTCCAGACTTGCTAAGTAGGTCTCCAGCATAAACCGACCATACTTCTCCACCGTTTTTAAGTTGCTTAAGCGCAACGGTGACTTTTTCACAGTAAAGGCTCACGTCGAACGCGCTGCGCAAAAACTCGATTTTGTCGGTCTTCTTTCCGTAAAACGTACTTAGTCGTCTGCCGAGTACGGTCATATCTTTCTGATCTAGCGATTGCTGCTGATTACTAAGTTCTTTTGAAATTCTGCGGTAACACTTTATAAGAAAGCGGTGGATATGTGTGCTCAATTGCACTCGTTGCTTAAAACTCCACTCTTGCTGGTTATCAAGGTGGTACAGCGTTTTTCTGCTCCAGCTCCATCGCTTAGCATAACTAGCAAGTATCTTTCGTTTGAAATTAGCTTCTTGACCCTCATTCAGTGGTTCGCTTAACTTGCAGGCACATTTCAAGTACAAACACTGCTGTAGAATTAATATATCTTCGGGTTGTCCGTTTGTTTTGTAATGCGCTATTAGTTCGTCGAACATCAACGCGTAGGGGTCTATATCTGATACATGCCCCGGTGCCTCGGCGCCACGATGTACTTGCTTTTTAAGTACGTTACACAAAGGTTGCCCGTGCTCGATATTGGCAAGATAAACCTCTAGTTTGGCCATTTTCAGCAGCGACTTAAAAGGCGAATCCATGGCTTTACCCAACTGCCAAATGGCGGCGCCAAACAATTCACTGGCATCAAGACGTTCCAAGTTGCCCAAATCCATAAACCAATCAACGTCTGGTGAGCCGCCTTTTTCCAAACTGTTGTGAAGCGCTGTGTATTGTCTGTTGTTTGTTTTTTCAGGCGTTAACCACCAAAAAGGGGCTTTACCTGCTACCACAATGTTGGTGTTGTAAAACTCTGCCTTTAGAAAGAGCGCCTGTGCTGAGCCTGCACTTTCACCTTCAGCTACGCCAAAATCGTTTTGTTTTACTTTGTCTATTTCCGAAAGAAAGAAGTGTATCTCGATACCGTGATGTTCTTCAGCCCACTTTTCAATGGCGGTTAGCTTTTGCTGAAGCAATGCTAACGCGGCTTCTGAAAAGCGGTTACCATCAACACAAACCCAGTAGTCGAAGTCTGAGTCGTCAGTTTGGGCAATAGTGCCAACACTACCCATTAGTACCAGTGCATCTACGGCGCGCTGCCGCGGCCATATGGTTTTTATGTCTTCAAACAATGCTTGTTGCTCGGGAAAGCAATGATTAAGTGCCTGTTCAACATCGGGTCGAAACGAGTAGTTGTTTATCCCAAAGGGCACGTCTTCTTCGCCTGTTCTTTCTACAAAGCCAGGTAAAGATTCATGATTAACATGCACTAAAAACGGTAAAACATGAAACAGCGGTTTGTGCTTGGCAGGCATAAGTGTTAGAGCACGCTCAATCCTTGCTTTGTTGTATCGTAAAACACGCAATAAACGGATAGTAAGGTTTTGATGAATTGAAAGCGGTTGGTGCGCGCTCATCTCGTACTTCTGTGCAATTTCATGCTGCCAAGCATAGCTTTATTTCCTGTTCAGTGCTTTAAGTTTACGTCAAATTAGTGAAATTAACGTGAAGATAGCATCATATTTGGCGTTATTTACTTGGATATTGCGCTAATAACGTATTCACTAGCTCATCTAATTTCTGCTGCACGCTAATGCTATCTTTTTTCTCTAGTTCAACACTGCCAGAGGCGCTATAAATAAACTGTCCATTTCTAACAACATCTATCTGTAGGGTTTGATGAAGCGACACTTGCTCGCCCACAGGAATATTAAAAATACTGCCCAGTGAAATTCCACCAGAACGACCATAGCTGCCAGTACCCAAGCCCAGGCTTAGCGTAGTGCCGTCTTCTTTTGATGACGTTGAGGGTAAGTAGCCCACAATAACATCGGCGTTTTCTTCAGATTCACTCGTTAAACCTTTTGCGCTAAGCACATCACTTATCGTTGTTTCAAGGTGTGCTTTTAATGTGTCGTTTATTTGCGTGGCTGGCGCTTGTACATAAAACGTATTTATCTGGGTGAAATTCTGCGTTTCATCAACATTAATCTGAGGCTTGTTCGATGCGCAGGCTGTTAATAACAGAGCGCTTATAAACATAAGCCACACCGCCTTCGCTTTCGACAAAATAGTATCGGGGTTGTTCTTTTTACACATGAGGCTTATTGGCTCCTCGGCATTTTGTAAACTATTCATTTAGTGTATCTGGCGTATTAAATTTGCAAAATTAGACCAAGCTATTTTCTACATTCATCTGCATATTTCACACCATTACCTTGTTTGTTACCTATTTTTAGCTAGGTTTAGATTACACCTTTTAGAAATTTAGTGAATAAATGAAGTCATTGAGTATGCAAATTCTCGTTGTATTGTTGTTACTCAGTATTAACGGCAACGCGAGAGGAAACACTACACAACCGTTTACGATAACGTGGGCCATTAATGACGCTCCACCATTTCATATCATGGACGGTGAGTTTCAAGGCGACGGTATGTGTGACGTACTTATTGATGCATTTAGCACGCAGATGAAGGAAACACGTTTCGACACATTGGTTATGCCCCAAAACCGAATTAACATGCTGACCGAGCAGAAGCGGAATTTGTGTTTTCCTTGCCTCATTAAACGCGCCGACAACGACGTGTGGTTGTATTCAGATATCACCGTTTATCATGCGCCGCTGGGCATTATTGGTAAACCAGAGGTACTAGAGCCATACGTTGACAGCCAAGGCCGCATTTCGCTACGGCGCCTAACAGAGGCCAAATTACTACGCATGGGTAAGCCTATCGCTCGGCGATATCCAGAGATGCTGCAGCTCTATGTAGACAGTGTACAAAAAACGCCATTGCTCGCCGAGTTAAGTGGTGAGAATGCAACAACCCGCGTGCTTGAGCAGATAGAGTTTGGGCGTATTGATTTTACGTTGGAGTACCCCTCAATTTTGAAATACTACGCAGCAACAAGCGGCAGTGAGGAGCTTGTGTACTATGAAACTGCGGAACTAGCTACACAAACAGTGGCGGGAGCGGTAGGCTGTACAAATAATGAGTGGGGGAGAAATGCGGTAGAAAAGATGAACAAAGTTATTCCTCACATTATCACTAACCCCATGTATAAAAAGCAGCAGGCCTTTTGGTACGGCACGCTTCTTCCATCTTTATAGCATCATGTCGTTAACCCTGCGGTTTACTTTTGCATTGTTGTAATTACACCTTGCTTTACCTTACACCAAAGAAAGAATGTCGTTAAAGGGCGTATCTGCAGGTAAGCTACCAAAGCAATACCCATGTTCACCACCAAGCCTTGTGCGGCAAAACAGCGTGGCAAGTGCAACATTGTCGCTTTGAAGCAACACAGAGGCTTGTAATGCCAGCGCTGTTTGCTCGGTAATATATCGGCTACGAATTTCCAAATTGCTGGTGTCTTCAAATTCTGTTTTAAGCTTTTCGATGTGAAGCTTGTAATGCGAGTTCTTGTCAATATGCTGTATAAGCTCTTTAAATAATGCTTGCTGTATATCTGGCTCTTTAGCTAAAGCTCGCAATACGTCTAGGCACTGCACGTTACCACTGCCTTCCCAAATTGAGTTAAGCGGAGCCTGTCGGTAATAGCGCGGCATTGGGTTTTCTTCAACGTAGCCAATGCCACCCATACACTCTTGCGCTTCATTAACAAAAGGCACCGTACGTTTACACACCCAATATTTTCCAATTGCTGTAGCTATGCGTGCAAGCGCAGCTTCATGTTCACACGTTGACGCTTTGTCTACTGCTTTGGCCACACGCATGGTGAAGGCTGTTGCAGCTGCACTTTCTAGCGTAAGGTCGGTAAGTACATTTTGCATTAGCGGTTGGTTGATAAGTGCATTACCAAACGCATCGCGATGTTTAACGTGGTGTAGCGCTTCCGCTAGTGCTTGTCGCATTAACGCAGAAGACCCAATCATACAATCGAGCCTTGTTAACGACACCATGTCGATAATTACGCGTACGCCGCGACCTTCTTCACCTAACAGGTATGCTGTCGCTTCTTGAAATTCAACTTCAGACGACGCGTTACTCCAATCGCCTAATTTGTCTTTCAACCGCTGAATACGAACTTTATTTAACTCACCGTTTTCAAGCCGCCTAGGTAATAAAAAACAGCTTAAGCCACCTTCTGCTTGAGCCAATATTAAGTGCCCGTCACACATAGGCGCAGAGAAGAAAAATTTGTGACCAACAATTACGTAGCTGCCATCGGTCTGTTTTGTTGCGGTAGTCGTATTTCGCCGAACATCGGAACCACCAGACTTCTCGGTCATGCCCATTCCAATGGTGAGTCCATTCTTTTCTTTCGCTGGAATATCTCTGTTGTCGTATGTGCCGTTTACAAGTTTGTCTAACCAATAAGATGGAATGTTTGTTCCATAACGAAGCGCCGGAACTGCTGCGTGGGTCATTGTTAAGGGGCATGATGTTCCAGACTCTGCCTGGTAGTGCATATACATTAATGCTGCACGAATAACATGGGCGCCAGTTTGTGGAGCATGTCGTTGTGAAGCATGTCGCCAGGAATAATTGTGCACATTGTGCGCCATGGCACTGTCCATAAGCACATGATAGCTGGGATGAAACTCTACGTGGTCGATGCGTCTTCCGTAACGATCAAACGCATGTAAAACAGGCTTGTTCTTGTTTGCGATATCACCATGGTGCATAAGTGAATCGCCAGCTATCGCACCAAACTCAGATAAAAGCGATTCTGGAACATAAGCTTGGTCATCAACATGCTGTAATACATATTGCTTTAACAGTTCGTCGTCCTGCCACAAGTTATAACTAGGCATAGGAAACGGCTGGTTTTCAACTGTGTGTGTTTCAAAACGTGGCAAATCGGACATGCTGATGCTCAAGTAAAAAAGTGTTTCTTAGAACATTACGCTGATAGTGTATTTTGATCAAACCGTGTAATGTTGTTTAATGAATAGATACAAAGCAGTACGTAATGGGTATTCCGTTACTAGCCGAAGTGTAGAAAAGAGCTTGAAAAACAATGACCCAACGACGCCCGCTATTTAAACATATCCGAAATCACGCCACGTTATTTGATGAACTCTCTCGGTATCGCGATGCAGCAGTTAAAAACCTAGGGTACGCTGACTATGAGTTTCACAAAACCCCTATGTTTGTTACGCCTGAGGGGGCTAGGTTAACCATTGAACCTGAACGAAGCATTGTTGTGCCATCAGTTACTACTTTTTCAGGTTTAAAGACAAAACTTTCTTCCGCTATTCCTACTCTTACCATGGTGCCAAAAAGTGAGATTGGTTACCGATATCCCACAGCAGCATTGGCGGGTAAAGATGCGCCATTTATTAAACGTATGCGCTCTGAGTATTTTCACCGTGTAGATGAAGATAGAAGCATCTGTCGTCCGGTAAACCTTTCTTACGGTATCAAGAGTAGGGGAAAGGCAGATAACCGATTGGAATATGAAGTATGGATGCCTGACGAGGCACCCGATCAAAACCCATTGCCGCTGCTTATCGACAGATATGGCGAAGACTTGCCTGCAGATATTCGACACTTTGTTGAGCAGTCGTCAAAGGTTCACGGTTGGATGGGAGTGAAGCGTGCGGCATTTGAAGCCTTGTACACGAACACACAAGAATGTGGCAATTTGATAATGTGCATATCAATGAGTGTGGATGCATACAATATAGGCGCAAAGCCCGACTTGTCGTATTCGCCAGAAGCCGAAAGCTCAATTGCCCTAAGCAATGCCGAGTTTGAATGGGAAATAGAAGGGTATTATGCGCCAAGGAACTGGAAATTCGAGCACGACATGGTGTGGCACGCAATAAATCACACGCTTGCAAGCTTAAGCACGCCGCTTGACGATATGTATGCTAACCATATTTTACCCATTGCAGAAAGTAAAACAGAGCGCATTTTATCTACGCTAGCTTCGCTTGGTGTACAGCAGCAAGAAATAGACGCGTTGAACCTTCAGCCCTGGGAGTTCTTATCAAGCCATAGCGAGCACAGAGTTAAAGCTCACGATCCTAGCCGTTCGGTAAATTTGTTAGGCCGCCTTAATCGTCTGTTCTACCAACCTGAACAAAAGCTTCCCTCACTCAACTGGCTGCACGATCTTACTGCTTAGCTTAACCACCTTTTCACAAACTCCCTCATTTTTAGCGTAACAAATCCGTCTTATTTGTTAATTTTTGTATAAAATTACCATTATTTTGTAAATAACTTTCATTTTTGTGGTGATCTGTTTGTTTTTATCGTTATTTTCGTAATTAAATTACATAAAATGCTTTATTTATTGAAAGTTTTGTTCATTATGTACTCATCGCTTAGGTGATATCTAATTTAGTTACAAAATAGGAACACATTATGAAACTGTCTACTTTCGCTATTGCTTTTACTTTATCTGTTGCAGCTGCACAGTCTTTTGCTAAAGACGTACGCTTGCAACCTGTAAACAACAACGTTGAAACTCAAGCTTGCCTAACGGCGGCAAAAGAAGGTTTTGGCCCTGCGTTACGCTTCATTCGTAACAGCGGCTACAATGTAGAAGAATTTAACGCGTCATTACGTTGTAACGGTGAGTCACTTCGTACTTTCGCTTACATGTACAAAAACAACAAAGAGACTAATGCAGCAAAAACAATTGCATTAGTTGCACGAAACAAAGATGTTGCGTCTCAAGCTTGCCTTGAAGCACTAACAATTGGTAAAGATGCTGCACTAGCAAAGTATGGCCTTGAAGGTGAAAATATCATCTGCAACCACAAAAATATTAACGACTTCGTTCGTCAATACAGTGTGGAAAATGTGGTTGTTCGCGCTAACGTAGAAGCGGAATAATACACTAACGCCTAACGGCGATTAGAAGAACAGTTTCATGGCCTTTTCCCCAGCTTTTAATACAGCGAAGGGAAAAGGTCTGACACTTACTACGTTATAAAATTCTATTCAGAGCGAATAAGATGGAACGCTGTTTGCCTGCCATCTAAAAACGTTACGTTTTTACCATCAAAAAACGCGTCTTCTTCAAGCATAATTCTAATTTCTTTACCCCACTCGGGAACGTTACTTGCTGCGTTTAATTCAATAGAATACGCCGTGTCTGGGTACATTGGGTAATCTCCTTTGGTTGGAACGCCTTCTTGGGCATCCCACATACCAATAGTTGGTCCGGCAGCATGACCATGTAAACCCAATGGATGTGTGTAAATAGCAGGTGTAATACCTTCTTCAATGGCTTGCTCTCGCGACATTTTCAATATGGTGTTACCGGTACGACCTCGCTTGAAATTACTCATCAGAATGTCTTGCAGTCTATTACCAGCAGCTAATGCCGCTTTTAATCCTTCAGGAGCGTCGGTTTCACCTGGCTTCAAAATGTAAGCATGTTGTTGTTGGTCGGTGTTGAGTCGCAAGTAGGTAATCCCAAAATCAACATGAATAAGGTCCCCCGGTCTTATAACATTTTCACCAGGGCGTTTACTGAATGCTTTTATTTGATCGAAGGCTTCATTGTCTGCGCGTTGAATAGATACCGTAGGATGAAACCAATTGGTTAAACCTAGTGCACGGGTTTGATCGCGAAGCCACCATACCACGTCATCGGTAGTGGTTTTGTTGGGGGTAATAACGTCATTGGAAAACGCTTTGGCAATTAAATCATGGCCAATTTGAGTAAGGATAGGGTAGTGCTCCATCTCCAGTGCACTGCGGGTTTCTAACCACCCAACAGCTAGCTTTTCACCTGAAACAACACGTTTTTTTAGCCTTGGCGTTAAAATAGACATAAAATCGTTGTGCTCCGACGAGGTCATGCCATCAGCCAGCGCAAAGGCATAAGACTTGTTGATAGCAATCTTCTTTGGGTCGCGTTGTTCAATAATATCGCGCAATGCTTGCCATTGGTCGGGCTGTGCCTCTTTGTCCCAGGCTTTCTCGAACAGTTCGCCAACAGCATAGCGAGCAACGGCAAGTCGCTCTAGTGGTTTGCCGTCACCTGGGTTGTAGATAACAAGCATGGTGTGACGTCTAGCCGAAATCCATGTCGAGGGCAGCATGGTTTTTAATACGGGGTCTTCATTGTATTCACGCGACATAATGACCCACATATCAATACCTGTACGGTTCATAATATCTGGCAGTACGGTTTCGAATCGCTCGACTAATATGGCGTCAATTAATTCACTGCGCGCTTTCATGTTCATTATTGTATTGGCATGAGCAGTAATGCTTAGCAGTGAAAGTGCGAAAATCAGTGTGCGTAGCATAGTAGTTCCTTTTTTATTGCAATGACTCGCCTAAGACGCTTGTATTGAAAGGTTGGTTATCGATGCGATTACCTTTGATAGCTTTGCTTCGACAATCATTGCCCTAATACCTTTGCGTTTATTTCCTCTTTTGTAACATTTGTTATTACTGAATGGGAAGTGCTGTTGGGTGTTTTGTGTACAGTGATGTGGCTGTGTTGAAGTGTATACAATGAAGGAACGAGTGTGTATGCCAAAGCTCGTATGACGTAGCTTGTATTCTATTGCGCGCCTGTCTTTAGTGTGACCTAACAGTTACAATACCCTACATTGTTATCGTAGGTTAAAAACCAAAACGCAAAGGTCAGTAAAAAAGCCTTTGATAGAAGGTCAATAAATCTGAATGCACCCAAAAAATATTCATAAAGACGGCTATCCCATTGAGTTATTGTGTCGGTCTTATCCACCTTTGAAATCATTCGTTATCAATGCCAAAAGCGGTAAAAAAAGTATCGACTTTTCTAACCCTCAGGCTGTTGTAGCGTTAAACAGAGCACTGTTGAAGCACTATTACAATGTGGACTATTGGCAACTGCCAAGAGGTTATTTGTGCCCGCCAGTGCCTGGCCGTGCAGACTACATTCATGGTATTGCTGATTTATTGACTTCTGCTACATATGAAAATAACCAGCAAGAAGGCGTGACGGGTTTAGATATTGGTGTTGGTGCAAATGCCATTTACCCCATTATTGGTAACAGTATTTACGGGTGGTATTTTGTTGGCAGCGATATTGATGATGGTGCTTTGCAGAATGCACGGGATATTGCCAAGAATAATGCCCATTTAGCTTCACATTTTTCGTTGCGTAAACAAAGTAATGCGCAGGCAATTTTTAGTGGTGTTATCAAGCCTGACGACTTTTTTACGTTCACTATGTGTAACCCTCCTTTTCACAAGTCAGCCAAAGAAGCATTAGCGGGAACGCAAAGGAAAACCAGTAATCTGGCGAGGAATAAACAAAAGCGAGGAAGTAAGCCTGCGCGTTTACCTAAAGACAGTGCGAACCTTAATTTCGCTGGCAATAGTAACGAGTTGTGGTGTGAAGGTGGCGAGCTGGCGTTTATCCAAAAAATGATAAAAGAAAGCACGTTGTTTAAAAGTAATGTGGGTTGGTTTACTTGTTTAGTGTCTAAAAGCGCCCACTTAAAGCCCCTTGAAACAAGTATTCGTTATTACAACGCCACCAAGTTTAAAGTGGTTGAAATGGGGCAAGGTAATAAAATAAGTCGCTTTATTGCATGGTCGTTCCAATAACCTAGAAAAAACTACGGTTGTGAATTTGTTGTAATTGTCGGCTTTGCGACAGTTTGAGGCCCGCGGTAGCAATACACTGCAAAAAAAGCCATAAAGTGGAAAGCGACCAATGAAAAATGTAGAGCAATATCTTAGCGAATACGCCGATTATCATCGCGACCAACGCAACATTTACACACATTACATAGGCATTCCTCTTATTGTTTTCTCTGTGTTTTGCTTACTGAGTAAACCTGCTTTTGCGGTAACCTTACCACTTTTGGGAAGCACGATTATTAGCCCTGCTGTAGTGGTATGGTTAATCGGTAACCTGTTTTACTTAAAGCTAGATGTAAAACTTGGCGTGGTCATGGCGGCGGTTACTGCTGCTATGGTGTACTTCGCCATGCCTATTGCAGCTAATAGCGTTTCGGTTTGGCTAGCAATATCGGTAGGTATTTTTGTAGGTGGTTGGGCATTACAATTTGTCGGTCACCATTTTGAGGGCAAAAAGCCTGCGTTTGTTGACGATATTATGGGGTTGGCAATTGGGCCACTTTTCGTACTAGCTGAACTAAGCTTTGAGCTAGGCTTGCGAAATGATCTTAAACAAGAGATAGAAAAAAGAAGCGGGCCTGTTCGCTCTTGATTCGCTTAATATTCGGCGAAGTACGTCATTCAATTATGAGAAAAGCAGGCTGTAACTAACAACCTGCTTTTTTTGTCATCTTTTTTTACTTTTTTATGCCTGCATCTTTTCGATAGTATCGCCTCGAAGCTTAAGCTTCGACGTGGCAAATGCATCTCGAGGAAGCATTTTCAATTTCTCGGCATAAGACATTGCAGTAGGTAATACCGCTTCTTGTGCAACCGCAGCATCAATAAAGCCAGCTTTAACTGCTTCTTTACCTTCAAATATCCGTGAAAACAGCAATGCTTCTGTTTGGCTTGTATTGACAAGTCGCGCTTTTGCTAATTCCATACCAAAAGGTGGAAGCACCATTCCAATGGCTGTTTCGTTTAGGCCGTACTTGGTGTCGGCATCTTTACCTATGCGTAAGTCTGACGCCATTAGTAAAATGGCACCCATTGCGATGCTATGTCCCTCGGCAGCCGCAATGACTGGAAGCGGGTAACTATATAAGCGAACAATAAGTTCAGCGCCCGCTTGCACTAGCGCGTGTTGCTTATCGGCATCACCCGACTTCATTACGCTTAAGTCAAAACCGCCACAAAACTTGCCTTCGCCGCCGTGTAGTACAACAGCTTTCGCATTTTCTTGTGCATCATCAAGTGCGTTATTAATTTGCTCAATAAGCGTAAAGCCCACAGCATTCACTTTGCCGTCGTCGAAGGTAATAACAGCAATATCATTTTCTATTTTGTAATCGAAAGCCATGTATCGTCCTGCTTAAATTATGTTTAGGGTAATTCGATAGCGATAATGATACACCAGCGCTGTTATTACTCAATTTCTTGTATGTATTGCTGCGTAAGCGCTTGGGTTAATTTATTTTTGTACCGTCTCTGGCGGCGTCTTGCTTTGGCATTGTTTGCCCGCCACTGCTGTCGCTTGTCTTTTACAACAGTTTCCAAATCATCAGCGTCATTGATGTGTACTATGTCGGTTAAAGACGTTCGTTTGGTCATGAAACTCTCCCGAGACTAGAAAGAAAATGCTTGCTGCTTGTCTCGCCATTTAAGCGATGCGTTATTTAATGTGTGTATACAAACCTGCTGCGTCGCTATTTCAACGCTGAGCTTCGCTGCAGACCTTGCTTGCTCTAATGTCATATTCTTATAGGCTGGCGTTGGAATTGCCTCGTACCACGCGCGTCCACATACGTTGTCTAAAATTACGCGTTGGAAGCAGTGGTCGTGCTGAATAGGCCACCTTGAGGGATGTTGTGCCGCAAGTTTTGGAAGAACTATTTTGCTGTAATGTAAGTAGGTTGCTATTGCCGTGTCTTTGTCAGTTTTCGAAACTTTGGTCATTAACTTAATACACACTTTCTAACTATTCATAACACTGCTTTATTACTGGTAAGAGTTTACACGACAACGCATGAATTCGGCGTTACACTAAATTCATATTTAGTTGCGCTATGCGCTTTTATTTCACGGATGTCTAATGCGCCCTCATTTAAAAATACTTGTTATTGAAGACGCCGCCGATTTACTTGAACAAATAACTTCAAGTATTGGCAATACGATAAGCTACTTTGACCGCAGTGATGTAGAGATAAGCTTGATTGAAGCAAGTTCGGTATCTACTGCCTTGCAATACATTAGAGATGATGGTGATATTCAAGCGGTAGTTTTCAGCTGGGATGTAGCCGCAAAAGAAAGCGAGCTGGTCAGCGCTTCGGCAGATAGCAGCACGTTAAACGACATCACGTTAACCGACAACGCGTTAAGTAGTGAGCTTGCATCTGAAAGTGCTCCTGTTGAAAACAATGCTAGGGTTATTGATGCGATAAAAAGCATTCGTCCAGAGCTTCCCGTTTACGTACTAGGCGATGCAGTGAAAGGGTTAGACATTGTTAATCAGGCAAAAGGCATAGAGTCGTTTTTCTATCGCAACGATATTATTAGCGATCCTGAGTCAATTCTTGGTTACATCATCAACGATTTCGACGATAGAAACGAGACGCCGTTTTGGACTGAATATAAAGACTATGTGGTAGAAGCAAACGACTCGTGGCACACGCCAGGCCACAGTGGTGGGGCTAGCTTCAGGAATTCACCTTACATCAGTGATTTTTATCGCTTCTTTGGCCGCAACGTGTTTGTCAGTGATTTATCGGTAAGCGTAGACTCTTTAGGCAGTTTGTCGGATGGCACTTATGCTATTGGTAGAGCGCAGTCTGCTGTGGCCAATACGTTTGAAGTACGACACTCGTATTTTGTGACTAACGGCTCTTCAACATCGAATAAAATAATTCTGCAAACGTTACTGCGTGAAGGGGATAAGGTAATTGCCGATCGCAATTGTCATAAATCGGTGCACTACGGCATTATTCAAGCTCGCGCTATGCCGGTGTATTTAGACAGCGTGTTTAATCCGCAGTACGGTATATTTTCGCCGCCTAGATTAAGCCAAATTAAAACACTGATTGAAGAGAACAAAGACGCTAAGCTCGTTGTTTTAACTGGGTGTACGTACGATGGTTTGCTTACCGATTTAAAGCAAGTGGTAACCTTAGCGCACAAATACGGCATTAAAGTATTTATTGATGAAGCGTGGTTTGCGTACTCACTGTTTCACCCTGCATTACGTGACTATTCGGCCATCGCCGCTGGCGCAGACTACATTACGCATTCAGCGCACAAAGTAGTTTCTGCTTTTTCTCAAGCCTCTTTTATACATGTTAACGACCCTGACTTTGATAAAGACTTTTTTAAAGAAGTTTTTGCTATTCACACCAGCACGTCGCCTAAATACCAGCTTATTGCTTCGTTAGATGTGTGCCGTCAACAGCTTGAGATGGAAGGCTACAAAATTCTGAACGAGCTGCTAAGTAATGTGGCTGAGCTAAAGTCGCAAATGGCGAAGTTTAAGCGTCTTAAAATATTGTCAAAAGACGACTTTACGCAAATGTTCGAGCATTTTGAAAGCGACAACATAGGTCACGACCCGCTTAAAATTCTTATTGATGTGTCGGCCTTGGAGTATTCGAATCAGGAAATTCATCGCTTTTTAATGGATGAGGTTGGACTTGAGATAGAGAAATTCACGCATAGTACAATTTTAGTATTGCTAACGTTAGGCGGCATGCGCTCTAAAATTGTGCGCTTATATAATGCCCTTAAGCGTTTAGATGACGGCGCGGTGAATTTAAGCAAACGGAAAAACAAAAGCCCGCTTCCTGCTGATATACCGGCCATTAAATTGGACGACTTACCTTCTAAAGCGTTTTTTAGTAAGCGCGAGCCCATTGCTTGGCAAAACAGTGTTGGCCGAATTGCGGCAGGCTTAATTACGCCATACCCTCCGGGAATTCCACTTATTGTGCCCGGACAAAAAGTAGAGCAAAAACACTTAGACTATTTGCACGCGTTAGCAAGTCAGAAACTCACCGTACAAGGAATTTACGACGGTGATATTTATGTGGTTTGCGAAGATTAGCGACGCAGTTAAAAACTAAGGTAGTCATTCAAAATTACAAGGCGGTGATATTTGTTACAAAACCGCCTTGGGGACAGTTTACGGAAATACCGCTTTCATTAAGATGAGGTTGCCTCGTGTTGAGGCTAACCGGTCTTAGCTTAGCTGGCGCTGGTGGCTATATTTCTGGAAGCTCTTTTTCTCAAGGCAATTCTAGTAACGTTGCTTTACAAGTTGTAACTACTATTGGTGAGTAAATTATGGTTGATGTGAAGGTGTATGGAGACAACATTACCTCAGTAAAGGTACTACGTGTTTTGCGCACAGTATTACCGGTTGATTTAAAGCAAGTGACAGCAATTGCCAATGATATTGAAACGGCACAAGTATTTACCCTGTTACAAGGTGTAAGCGAAGCATACGCCACCGCTTTTATTAACGAGCTTGAGGAAGCCGGTGGGAAAGCCAAGCTATGCTCAAGTGTTTGTGAGGAGGCAAGCGTATGTATGCCTCTTTCCGAGAGCCGACGCCGCTGGAATAAGCTGGGTATGTTGGTAGATGCCTAATTCATCTTCATATCAGTATAGGAAGTGCTAGTTTTTCTATGTGCTGTAGCCATTAAGCTAAAACACGGACGCGTGTTTTAGCTGTTTATTTTTTTGCCCTCAATAGTCATGTTTTAACACCCTCAATTTACTGGGTATGCTTGAGTTTTACGTCAGTTGGCTTAAACTTGCGGCGAATTTCTTGAAAGGTTGGCATAAATGAAACTAAGTGATGTGAAAAAACTCCATCAAAAAAAATATAGAGCGCAGTTTGGGTTCTATTTGGTGGAAGGTGAGCACTTAGTTTTAGAGTTATTAAACGTGCTAAAACAAGCATCTGCTGAAGCACCAAATGCCAGCGGTATTACGCTTTACGCCACTGAAAGTTATCGTGAGTGGGTTACCTCGCATTTTGGTACTGTTGATAAACACTATAAACTAGAAGTAGTGACTGAGCAGCAAATGCAGCAGCTTAGCGATACGCCATCGCCGCAGGGAATTATTGCTAGAGTACCTTTAGCTTTTGCAGGAAATCCACTGGCAAGAGAGGCAAAAAAAAGCACAAGATACGTGTACTTATATGAAGTACAAGATCCGGGCAATTTAGGTACTATCTTAAGAACGCTAGCGTGGTTTGGCAACTTCACACTTCTGCTAAGCCCTAACAGCGTAGACCCATTTAATTCGAAAGTGGTTCGCGCCAGTATGGGCGCTATTTTCCATGTAAACATGGAATTAAATGTACCGCTTGAAACGCTTAATACCCGATTTAGCAAATTTGCGTATTTAGACATGCAAGGCACGCGAATTGGTGACAGTAAGTTTGCTGATTATGAGTGTTATTTGTTTGGCAACGAAGCTCGGGGTGTACCATCAAATACAATTAGTACACTAAACGCCGACGCATTCACCATAAACGGAAGTGGTAAAATAGACTCGTTGAATCTAGCCAGTGCAGTGAATATTTGCGCTTATGAGTTATCTCGCTAGAAACCTTTAACGCTTTCACTTTCATTCAATCTACCCATTAATTACGCAATAACAGGAAGCAACCATGGCATTACAATGGTTTCCAGGGCACATGCACAAAGCCCTGAAAGAGATTAAAGAGTCGCTTAGTCAGGTAGATATTCTTATTGAAGTGCTGGATGCGCGTATTCCTTATTCAAGTGAAAACCCAGAAATTGCGAAAATTCGTGGCGATAAGCCCTGCATTAAAATTCTTAATAAATACGACCTTGCCGACCCTGAGATAACGGCAAGATGGCAAGAGAGTTTAGAAAAAGAACGTGGCGTAAAAACCATCACAACGTCTAGCGATAACCCGGGTAACAGCAAGCAAATAATGCAGCTAATTCGTTCGATTTGCTCAACGAAAGACGCCCAGCCTAAGGCCATAAAGGCCATGATTACAGGTATTCCTAATGTGGGTAAGTCAACGCTTATTAATATACTAGCCGAGCGTACCATCGCCAAAACTGGTAATGAGCCCGCGGTAACAAAAAGCCAGCAGCGTATAAACCTGGGCAGCGGTATTATTTTGTTCGATACGCCGGGAGTACTGTGGCCGAAGCTGGAAAACCCTCACTCTATTTACCGTTTAGCATCATCAGGCGCGGTGAAAAACACGGCTATGGAATACGATGATGTTGGCTTTTTCGCTGCTGATTACCTAATAAAAGCCTACCCAGAAGTGATGCAAGAGCGTTATAAGCTTGAGCACCTTCCTGATACTGAGATTGAGTTCTTAGAAGCTGCGGCTAAACAGCGCGGTGCTATTCAAGCCGGTGGCCGTGTAAATCTACACAAAATTTGCGAGATTTTGTTAAAGGAGTTGCAGTCGGGTAAGTTGGGGCGAATTACGCTTGAAACGCCTGAAATGCTGGAAAAAGAAAAAGAAGAAATGGTGTTAGCGGCCGCCAAAAAAGCAGAAGCAAAGGCTAAGCGTAAAGCAAAGTTTAAAACTGGCTCATTAACACCCGACAAAAAAGATCGTAAAGAAAAACGAGAAGAAAAGCGCCAAGAGCAAAGTCGCCGGATGAAAAAAAATCGTAGATAGTTTTCGAAATATTGATAAATCTATGATTTTAAAAGTATTAAAAAAATATAAAAAAGTTGCATCCAATTACATCTAACGATCGTTAGGTTTACATGCTGTTTGTGAACTCATGTGACGCTGAAGGAAACTTGGTACCGTCTGTATCAAAGGCCATTAAGGTTACCGGTGAAATGTCGAACATGTGTATGTAGGTGAAGTATGAGAGTAATGTCGTGGAGTACATCACTCAACAATTACTTTGGCTCGTTTAAATCGTTAACGCCACCGAAGAAAAGAACATTGGTGACGGTGGATAATAAAACGGCACCTATAGCTGACATGAGAGCGCTTGTGAAACCCGGCGTGGAAAGTGCCATTCACATGAAATACGCGGGCGATCATTACATGGTTATTTTGGATGATGAAGATGCCCCCATGTTTCGATTTAGTCCTAATGGCGTAGAGGTAAACACAGAAAGTAAAGGCTGGAAGGAATTAGCAAGAAAACCCTACACCTCAGACCGTAAGTGGGTGAAGCTATCCTCACAGCCTTCATATACGTGGCCAGACAGTCGTCTTCAACAAGAAAATGACGCAACGTGGAAAATCCCCGTGTTCTGCCATCAAGACAAGAAGGTCAAATTTATACAAGGCAGTTGGCAAAGCGTCGCTTCTTTGTAGTAAAGGCTTAGGCACTGGACATGCCTGAGGAAACAATTCCTGTTTCTTTTGTCCCGTTCCCGCAGAGGTTGAGTGCAACATAGTATTCCCTCTGCGTTTTTTTACACTTTTTCTTAATCGATTTAGAAAGTGCTTGCAATTAAACGATGTTCATTGATACTTACATTTTGTTTACATTTGTAAGGTTTACTATGCGCTTTTTTGTGTTTGTTATTTTTTGGTTTTCTTTAACCGTTTCAGCCGCTGAAGTGAGTGTACTTTCACCAAATAAAAAACTAAAACTGGTATTTAGCGACAGTGGAAACATTGCTCAATACCGCGTTGAGTACAATGAAAAAGTGGTTTTGGGGAGCAGCAAGTTAGGCTTTACATTTGCTACCGCAGCACCAATGTATCGAGATTTTACGTTAACTGAAAAAAGTCGTAATTCTGTCGATGTTGTGTGGGCTCAACCATGGGGTGAACAAACCAACATCAGAGATCACCATAACGAGCTGATAGTTGCTTTTTCGCACCTGCACAACAAAGAAAATATGTTTTCAGTTCAGGCACGCGTATTCGATGATGGCATCGGTTTTCGCTATATCGTCCACGGTAATAATGAACGCACAATTACAAGAGAACTTACGGAGTTCAATTTTGTTGACTCGCACAAAGCGACAGCTTACTGGATACCCGCCCACGGCAGAGAACGTTACGAATACCTTTATCGCACAACACCGCTACAAGAAGTATACAAAGCGCATACGCCATTTACTGTAAAATATGATGGTGGGCTGCACGTTGCCATTCACGAAGCCGCATTGGTGGATTTTGCTGGTATGAGTTTAGATAAACAAGAACTCGGACGATTCAGTGCTTCTCTTGCGCCAAGTCACGACGGTGCTTTAGTAAGGAAGGTTGGCCCATTCAAAACGCCATGGCGAACCATAACCATTGGTGAAGAAGCGGTAGATTTAGTGAACTCTTACATTGCGTTGAACCTAAACGAGCCGAATAAGCTGGGAGATGTGAGTTGGGTAGAGCCTGGTAAATACATTGGTATTTGGTGGGGCATGCATATCGATAAATTTACCTGGGGTTCTGGAGAAAAGCACGGTGCTACTACAGAGCGCACAATGGCCTACATGGATTTTGCTGCTGAGCATGGGTTTGATGGTGTGTTGGTCGAGGGGTGGAATAAAGGATGGGATGGCGATTGGATTGCCAATTCGGAACTTTTTTCTTTCACTCAAAGTTACCCAGACTTTGACCTAAAAAAAGTGACTGATTATGGCAAAGAAAAAGGCGTTAAGCTTATAGGTCATCACGAGACCTCGGGTGGTATCACTAATTATGAAGCGCAAATGGGGGATGGATTTGCGCTGTATGAAAGTCTAGGTGTATCGCAAATTAAAACAGGCTATGTTGCCCACGGGCAAAATCTTAAAGTAAAAGATAATAATGGTAATATGCGCTATGAGTTTACCGACAGCCAACGCGTTGTAAATCACTTCATCCATAACGTAGCCACCGCTGCTAAATATAAGTTATCTATTAACACCCATGAGTCGGTTAAAGACACTGGTTTACGCAGAACCTATCCAAACTGGATTTCAAGAGAAAGTGCCAGAGGGCAAGAATATAATTCAGGCTGGGCAGCGCCTAATCCGCCTGAGCATATTCCAATGCTAGCTTTTACACGAATGTTGGCAGGTCCAATGGACTTCACCCCTGGTATTTTTAATTTCGACTATGTTCGCATTAATGATGGTGGAAAAGAGTGGGGCAAGGGAGACAACATGAGGCCAAGAACCACGTTGGCTAAACAGCTCGCCCAGTACGTTGTGCTGTATAGCCCAATACAAATGGCTGCTGATCTTCCCGAAAACTACCTTGCGAAACCCGATGCCTTTCAGTTTATCAAGGACGTGCCTACAGACTGGTCAGAAACGAAAGCACTTCAGGGCGAAGTTGGCGATTTTATTGCGATAGCGAGAAAATCGCGAAAACACAAAGACTATAGCGGTGATGATTGGTTCTTTGGTGCAGTAACAGATGAAAAAGCTCGAACGCTGAACGTGTCTCTCGACTTCCTTGATAGTGATGAAGAGTACGAGGCACAGGTTTATGTCGATGCGAAAGACGCTCATTGGGAAAACAACCCTTACGCCATTGAGATCACGAGAAAAACAGTGAGTTCAATAGATGTGATAAAGCTAGACTTGGCACCTTCCGGCGGCGCAGCTATTAGATTTAAAAAGCTATAAAAATGCTACTTTCCGTTTTGGAAAGTGATTGCTATTGCCAATTGTGGTGGTATGGTAAAGGATAAGAATTCAGCGCTAAGTGCTTTTTCATCCTCACATTTGGCGAAAAAACTGTTTAACACATCATTGTAAAAAAGAGAATTATCATGCGAAACGTTTCAACTTATTGGTACTTTAATAAATTTAATTACTGATTGCGCCTGACCACGAGTGTTCAGGAGCAAATAGTCGCTTCTGGGCATCACGGTAATAACGTTTTGCAAAAGCCCAGAAGGTTTACACCATCTGGGCTTTTTTATGCCCGAATTCTTCGGAAAAGAAACAATGAAAGAATTAACGTTAGGCGACATTAGAAAACAACACAGAGTTAAACAGGAAGTAGTGGCAATGGCACTTTCGGTAACGGCATCGGGCGTCAGTAAGCTAGAGTCGAAACGTATTCAAGATGTATCTCTGCAGCGTGCTGCCGCATACTTAAGTGCAGTAGGTGGTAACATGAAAATTGAAGTAACCATGCCAGACGGGGCTACTCTTCAGGTTGGGTAACAAAGCGCGGGGCTTAGCTATAAGTTGTCAAATCAGCAGCGGTTAGCGTTTTTTGAAAGGCGTTTGTGCGCTAGACTATGCTGATTCTTTGCCAATACTTTGCACAGACACTGTGCCTGAACCACTGTTTAGGAGCTTAACATGGCCGTTCACGAAATTACTCATCCGTTAATTGCACACAAAATTGGTTTGATGCGATACGCGAAAATTAGCAGCAAAGACTTTCGCGAGTTGGCCTCTGAAGTGGGTAATTTGCTAACTTACGAGGCCACGCGTACGCTCCCAACTGAACGCGCTACGATAAAAAGCTGGTCTGGTGAAAACGTTGAAGTTAAACAAATTAAAGGTAAGAAAATAACCATAGTGCCAATTCTTCGGGCTGGCTTAGGTATGCTCGACGGTGTGTTGAACTTGATTCCCAATGCAAAGATAAGCGTAGTAGGGTTGTATCGTGACGAAGAAACACTTCAACCGGTTGCCTATTTCGACAAGGTGGTTAAGAACATAGACGAGCGTACGGCCCTTATCGTCGACCCGATGTTAGCCACTGGGGGCACGTTAATTGCCACCATCGACCTTCTTAAAAAGAAAGGCTGTACCAAAATTATGGGGCTTTTTCTTGTAGCTGCACCAGAGGGAATTGACGCCGTTGTGGAAGCGCATCCCGATGTGGATATATTCACGGCTGCTATTGATGAGCGTTTAAACGATAAAGGTTATATCTTGCCTGGGCTAGGCGATGCGGGTGATAAAATCTTCGGCACGCGATAACTAACCCAACTTGTCCAAAAAAATAAAATACTTAAATTTTAATTCTTATACTTATGTACACTAAAAAGCATGAGTTAAACGTTTAAGTTAATGTTATTATAATCGAGCTTGTTTTATCTAGCACGTAAACCCAGCAAACGCTGAATTTACGTGCTCTAGGTAATTACTGTCTAGTGAACAAGAAGCCTGCTTCACGCAAAGAGCTCATAATAATGAAAAAAACAAAATTAACCCTTAAAGATGTCGCTCTGCAATTGGGCGTTTCAACAGCCACTATATCAAACGCCTTCAACCGTCCTGATCAGCTATCTGCTTCAAAGCGCGAAGAAATATTGTCGCAGTGTAAGAAAATTGGCTACAGCGGGCCTAACAAAGCGGCACAGATTTTACGAAAAGGTAAATCAAACATTGTGGCGCTAGTACTCGCTGACAGTATTTCGTATATGGTAAGCGACCCCGTCGCCAGCACATTTATTAAAGGCGTGTCTGGAGCGCTGCAAAAAGAAGGGAAGCACCTACTATTATACCCGGGCGATTCAAAAAGCATTTTAGATGTTGTTGATTTCGTTGATGGGTTTATATGTTACGGTGCGCCGCGAAATGCAATGCTGGTAGACGAGCTTGCCGTAACACCAAAGCCTATAGTTACCGTTGATTTTGATATTGATGACAAGCCCTCAATTAATATTGATAATGAGGAAGCAGCCTTTGAGGTGGCCGATCACGCGTTAAATGAAGGCGATAATTTGGCTATTTTTGGTCTGCGCCTTATCGACTCACCTTCGACATGTCGAATTTATGATAACCCTTTAATTGGTGTTGAAAGCTCTATTTCGCATCGTCGTCTTGACGGCTACCTTCGTGCCGCCAAAGCGAAAAATGTGAATGTGAGTCGAGAGCGTATTTGGCACTTACCTGAAAGTGAGCGTAGCTTTGCGCGTCAAGCAGCAAAAGAACTACTGACTAGCTCGCCTCGCCCTAATGTCGTGCTGTGCATGAGTGACATTATTGCTTTAGAGCTGCTCCATCTTGCGTTAGACATGGGCATAAAAGTACCTGAAGAGCTCCGTATTACAGGATTTGATGGTATTGAAGAATCGCAGAGAACTCGCCCTACTTTAACAACTGTTTGTCAGTCGAGTGCTGCGAAAGGAGAGAATGCTGCTCTGGTACTACTTCAAGCGGTAAGTGGGAAAACAATATTACCGTTTGAAATGCGTAGAGGTGAAACGGTATAGCGCCAGCTATACCGCGGAAGTAAACAATGTTTTTTGTTTCTCAAAGTTTAATGAGCATCGATTAAAAAAGGTGCTCAGCTTGTTTTCTTCAAACAAGTCTCCTTGCTCTTCCAGTGAAGCGGGTTGATGTTGGGCGATTTCTGGAAACACACGATAACCAGCTAATAAGCAGTGCCAAGAGGCTGCACTAAAGTGTTTACCGATGTCTTGCCGCTTAATCTCTTGAACAATATCACCCTTGCGATACCACACATCAAGCAGGCTTAATAATGACTCTGATAGCTGCATGTTTTCTCTGTTATCCGTCCAATACTGACTGTCAGTTCTGCCATTAAGCTTGTAGTGGCACACAATGTAATCGCGTATGCGCTCAAAGCGCTCGGTCATAGCGCTATTAAAGTGTTGCTGATACTTCTCTGTATAATTGCCTTTCGCGTAATACGTAGCAAATTGTTCAATGGTAATTTGTACAAGGTGTAAAGCAGTAGCTTCAAGGGGCTCAATAAAACCCTGAGATAAACCAACGGCAAGGCAGTTTTTCACCCAGTGTTGTTCGCATTGCCCAACACGCATAGTTAGGTGACGCGCTTCAACATCGCTATCTAATAAGTTTAACTTATTGCGCAGCTCGTATTCTGCTTTGTCTTTATCTTGATATTGTTGGCTATATACATAGCCATTACCGGTGCGATTACGAAGCGGAATTTGCCAACACCAGCCATTCGACATGGTGCTAGATTCAGTCTCAACAGGCATGTGATCGATAGCGGGTGTAGCAAGCACAACAGCTGAGTCGTTGAAAAGGTTATTGCTGAAAGACGTGAACGGTACGTTCAACGTTTTTTGTAAAAGCAAGCTGCTAAAGCCAGTGCAGTCGATGAAAAAATCGCCTTTCAATACTTGGCCGTCTTTACATGTTAGGTGGCTTATTGCGCCTGATACAGAGGTGCCTACTGAAGCAATGTCGCCTTCGATATGCTCTACGCCTAGTCGCTTGGCGTGCTGTTTTAAAAATTCGCTGAGTTTGTGCGAGTCAAAGTGATATCCATATTCAATAGCAAAAGGGAAGTTATGCGATGGAATTGGCGCCAAGTTCTTTTTGGCTAAATATCCTCCCATAAAGAACCTGTCAGGCGTTGTTTCAACATCAAGGCCTAACCGTCTTGTCAGCGCATTAACATAGAATGAGCGCTCACTGTGTACGTCTAGCTGACTAAAAAACGGATGTGAATACGATGCATTGTCATCGCCACTCCATCCATTGAATTTAATGTTCACTTTATAGGTTGCGTGGCATGCTGGCATCCACTGATGCTCAGCTATATCCAGAGTTTGAAAAAAGCGTTTAAGCGTTGGAGTAGAACCCTCGCCAACACCTATAGTGCCAATATCTTTTGATTCAATTAACGTTATATCAATAGGTATTGTAGCGAAACGATGCGCAAGTAAGTTTGCAGCCATCCATCCGGCAGTACCGCCACCGGCAATTACAATTCTAAGCGGTTGATTCATGTCGCACTCTGCTTGTTATAAAATTTACATGTGGACGTAGGTCGTTGAATGCCTTGCGGCAAAACAGAAGCTGTAGAAGTAAGGCTGCTCTGATGAGCAGCCTTGTTTTTGGGTTTTTAGTAGAATGAGTAGTTAAGGTTTAGCATGTAAGACGGGCCAAACTCGCGACGAAGCGTCACAATGCCGTTGCCATCAATTGTCTCTTCCTTCTCGTCAGTTAAGTTTTGACCTTGTAGCGCAATACGAAGACCTTCTAAGTATTCAATGCCGCTTTCTGCAAAGTCGTAACTGATTTGCGCGTCAACCTGTGTAACTGCACTACGTGTCGCTGCGTCGATTTTATTCGAGCCACCACGCTGATAAGTCAAGAATTCAGAGCGGTCTGTTGCTGCAACCCTAATTTCAAAACCATTCATTTCGTAGTAAGCCGTTACGCTATACGTATTGTCTGACTGACCCGGTATTTTTGTACCGTCTTCTAGTTCGGCATCAAGAATTGTGGCAGACGCCGCAATACCGAAACCGTCTAGCATATCAGATGCCATGCGAAGAGGGATGTTCGCAGTAAGCTCAATACCCTTCATACTACCTTCAAGGCCATCTTCGAAGAACGAGTAGAAGCCAAAATCAGGTGGTGTTACTAAGTCGCCTGCTTGATAAGGTGTATCTGCAGGGCCATAGTTTCCGTCAACATCAATTACACGGTCGTGGAACCCAGGGATGAAATAATTCGCACCGCCATTCGTTGGGTCATTAGTGAAGTCGATTAGCTGGTTGCCGTCACGGGTCCAGTTAACAAGGTCTTTATAGAACAATGCCACCGACACATAACCTTCGTCTTCAAAGTAGTTTTCGAACGAGATATCAAAGTTATTCGCTTCAAGTGGACGAAGAGTAGGGTTACCTGTGAACTTAGACCATGGTGAACCAAAATTACGCACAGCTTCTTGCGTATTTGGTGTTGCAATTAGCTCAATGTTTTGGTCGAACTTAACAAAACCAGAAGCCTTCATTTGGTCAATTCGAGCGCGGCTAATAGTCTTAGACGCAGCAACGCGCAAATAGCGATTCTCATCAAGTTCCATGCTTACGTTTAAACTTGGTAAGAAGTGTGAGTAAGAGTCGCCCTCAGTAATGATACAATCGGCATCAACAACTTGGTTACCGTCATCATCACATACAGCGAAGTTGTCACCCACGATACCAATAAAACCAGAAGAACTTTGGTCTGTGTCTACGTATTGAGCACCAACATTACCTTTTACTGGAAAGCCACCTACTTCAGTTTCAAAGTCAAGCTGAGCGTAAAGCGTAATAACTTCTTCGTCTATTGTGTAAGTGTCACCTAGACGATCAGGCTCAAGAAGGCCGGCATCGTTTAGCGTGTATTCACCGTCGTTGTATGGAGCAAAACCATCATAAGCCACAACGCGACCGAGGCCTGCCCATGTAAGGTCAGCCAAACCGTTGTATAAATACTGCGTCGGGATTGATTCAGAGAAAGGGTAAGACGAAGCGGTAGCAAAGAAGCCTTTATTGTCTTTAGCTTTGAATCGGTCACTGTAGTTTACACCTGCTGTGAAGGTGTTAAAGATACTCCAGTCAACAAAACCTTTTACTTCGAATCGTGCTGTAGTTAGCTCTTCCTCGAAGTCTGCAAAGTTCAAGAAACCGTCCTGCGCGTTGAAGTAGCTGTATGGTTCGCCGTTTGCCTGTAGTTCGTTAGTAGCAAACTGATCGGCAATATTCGCCATACCGCCACCCCACACTTGAGGTCCAGCAAGTTGTAGTAGTGCAGGGTCAGAGAACGCGTCTAAGCCAGTGCTATCGGTGAAGAAAATTCCATCCTCGCTCATTTGGAATTCGCGTGAACCAAGTTCATCAGCACCTAGCGCACCAGAACGAGCTAGGCCAGCATATGATTCACCGCGCAAGTCACGCTTTTTCGACTCGCTGTTTGCTACATCCACCATTACAGACCAGTTGTCGTTCACATCGTATTTAATGTTTAGACCGAATGTTTGTAGTTCACCGTCTTTTTGTGCAGGGTCAGTACGAAGCACTGGGTTAGCGTTAATTTGCGTCCCCGAGTTGTTAACTCCGGTACCAGTAACGTTTGCGGCTGCAAAGGGTTCGATGAATCCACGGATTACGCCTGAATCAGAGTAATCAATATCAAGCACGTCGACGACAATGTCTAAATTGTCAGTAGGACGCCACTGGAAAATAGCAGAAACTGTATCGCGTTCTAGAACACGGCTGATAGCTTGTGTATCAAGACCGAACGGCAAAATTTGACCATCATCGTTTTCGCCGTAGCCCCATACACCATATTTTCTTTCGTTACGCGGTGATTCTGTTGATGCTAATGCCACAGCAAGACCGATTGTATCGTCGGCAAATTTTTCAACGAAAGAAAGCGCGAATCGGTTACCAGTGTTGTCGAATTCAGGGTTATCTGAATCGTTACCACCCATCTCGTAAACGCCGGTAAATGTGAGCGTTTCTTGTGCCGCCAACGGACGCACAGTTTGTAAATCAACCGTACCACCTAAGCCTTGTACCACAAGTGATGCGTCAGCCGTTTTATAAATAGTTGCACCCGTCATAATTTCTGCTGGATACAAATCGTATTCTACGCCACGGTTGTCACCAATACCGATAAGCTCACGACCGTTTAATGAAGTACCAGTAAAGTCTTCTTTAAAGCCACGTACAGAGATACCTGATGTACGGCCACCTACGCGTTCGCCCGACAGACCAGGTAGGCGCGCTAACGATTCTGCAATAGATGCATCGGGTAGTTTACCAATGTCTTCAGCAGAAAGTGCTTCTACAATTGAGTCATTGTCCATTTTAACGGCTTGAGCTCTCATTAAAGAGCCGCGAATACCAGAGACCTGAATAACTTCAAGTTCTTCGTTGTCTGGTGTCTCTTGTGCTAATGCCATTTGTCCGTGAAGAGCGGTGGTAATAGATAGCGCTATTAAAGCGGGTTTAAATGTTCCAGTATGCTTCATTATGTGTACCTTGCCGAATGTGTGTTAAACAAAGTTTGTTTTTTTACATCAGGTTAACAATAGAGTGGATTTTACAATTTGGCAAGCACTTTCTTAATTGTTTAAGTTTATCTTTAGTATAACCTGTAAGGTGTTTGTTTTGGTTGTTGGCTGCCTTGCTTAATCAATTTAATTTGGGTGAAAGAGTAGTATGCACCTGGAGGGAAGGTTGTTAAGAGTTGTAAGGTAAAACAAATGAAGAATGGTGATTTTAAAGAAAAAGGAGATGGTGTGATGCACGAAGAGAGAAGACGGACCGTGCATCACGCAGGATGTTTATATTTATCTATCCCAAACCAATTCTTTGAAGTGTTTTCGGCACAATGACTCGTAGGTATCATTCCCACCGATTTGAACTTGATCGCCATTAGTCACCGCATTGCTATTTTCATCTCGCCTAACAACAAAGCTCGCTTTACGACCACAATGGCATACTGTTTTTAATTCAGACAGTTTATCGGCCCAAGCTAACAAATAGTGACTGCCCTCAAAGGTTTCACCAAGAAAGTCAGTCCGCAATCCGTAGGCAAGCACCGGAATTCGTAACTCGTCTACAACATCAACTAACTGACGCACCTGCTCTTTAGTTAAAAATTGTGCCTCGTCAATAAAAACACAGTCTAGCTTTTTGTCTTTGCAATCGCTGCTAATCGATTCAAACAAGTCGTCGCCTTTTGCATAAAGCTTTGCGTCGGCCTGTAATCCAATCCTCGATGTCACTTTGCCTACGCCATACCTGTCATCGAGTGCCGCGGTGTAAATAATCGAATGCATACCGCGTTCGCGATAGTTATAAGCTGATTGAAGTAAAGACGTCGATTTTCCCGCATTCATTGCGGAATAGTAGAAATATAGTTGAGCCATGGCGATTAATAGTTTTCGTTATACCAAGTGATAAAGTTACTGGCACTCATGGGTTTGGCGTAGTAAAAACCTTGCAGGTAGTCAGTTCCAAGCGCTGCAAGATGCTCACGTTGGGCTTCTGTCTCTATACCCTCAGCAATAGTTTTGCAGCCAAATTCACGGGCCATCAAAAGCGTAGCGCGTATAATAGTATCACTCTCTTCCGAGGTATTCTGTACAAAAGATCGATCTATTTTTATAAAATCGAATGGCACTGATTGCAGTCTATGAAGAGATGAGTAACCAGTTCCAAAGTCGTCTATCGACACTTTGATATTACGGTCTTTAAGCTGGCTGAGGCGATTGGTGACGAGTTCTGCATTGTTTGCAAACACACTTTCAGTAATCTCGAGACATAAACGCCTAACATCTAATTGGCATCCTTCAAGTGCGCTATCGAGGATTTTTAAAAAGTTGTCATCGATTAATTGTGCAATCGAAACGTTGACAGATAAACGAAGGTGAGACGTAAAGTGCCAATGCGACAAGTCAATTAATGCACGGTTTAACACCCAGGCGCCAATTTCAGGCATCAAACCGCTTTTTTCGGCAAGAGGTATAAAAATAACAGGCGAAACTAACTCATCATCACATTGCCATCGCAATAATGCTTCTACCGACGCTACTTTATCTGAATTTACGTCTATAATTGGTTGATAATAAACCGTTAACTCACCGTTACTAATCGCACTTCTCAAGCGTTCACATAGATGTTGCTCACGTTTAATCTCTTCGTGAAGGGCCCCGCTAAACACGCCCACCGAACCTCGCTGCTTTCGCTTTTGCTCGTACATGGTCAAGTCGGCCTGTTGAATGAGGTCAACCGCTGTTTCACCGTGTTCTGGATACATTGCAATGCCTATGGTGGCATCTAGCGTTATCTGATTGTCGCTGGCAATAATAGGCACGGTCACGCTGCTACGCATAGCATGTGCTACTGCTTTAGCGGTATCTACAGTTGCATAGGGTATTACCGCAAGAAACTCATCGCCTCCCCAGCGCGCTAGGTGGTTTTTTTCGCTGTATTTTTGAAGTCTGGCTGCAATTTCAGCCAAAACAATATCTCCTACCTTATGGCCTAAACTATCGTTTACTTGTTTAAATCCATCTAAATCTATGAACACTATGGCAAGTGAGTTGTGAACAGTGTTTGAAGTATCGAGCAGGCTATTTAAATGTTCTAAAAAACCATTGCGGTTTAATAAATTTGTAAGCGCATCTCGATTGGATAATCTGAATATATCTGCAGTACGTTTTTTAACTTCATTCTCAAGGTTAGCATTGGAAGCATCAAGTTTTTCGTTGGTTTCAATAAGCAGCCTATTTACTTTTTCTGTAGCTATTCGTTCGTGCTCTATTTGTTCTCGCAACTTAGAATACTTAGCTTTGACTTGCACTGTCTGCAGAAAAAAGCGGTTATAACGAAATGCGCTGATGAAAATTCCAGCCCAGAAAACAAAACCTAGCACGCCTAAAATGAAAAACTGCTTGTTGTCGTCAATTAACGCACAAATAGACATAGGCAGTAATAAGGCTGTGCTGTAAAAAGACACCAAAACTATACTGGGGGATAAAACGGTACCGGCACCGCCTGACATTGCAGCTAGTACAACCATTGACGCCGCTAGTTCCACCGTTCCCATAGTGGGGTGAAGCGTGATTGCATAAAGCGCCCAAATGGTCCCTGTTACGTAAAGGCCCAATGAAAAACGTATAAAGACAGGTGAAGGGTTATAAGTAGTATGAGACAGGGAATACTTCCAATAAAAGGAATCGGTAAAGCGCAAACTGCAAACCACGACCATTGCAAGCCAGAATTGACGTTTGAGCGTGTTGACTTGTTCGAACTGGTTATCAAAGAAGAACACTAGGCCACTGAATGCAAGCAATGTCATAATAAGGCCCACAAAACTGTTGCCTACTAACATTCCTACTGTGGCACGTTTTACATCTTCCGCAGAGACTGCGTGCTCATCGAGTTTCAAGTGTTTAACTAACCTTTTTCTTATCGTCTCTGTTCAGTGATATAAAGCATATTTAAGCTTGTTTATTAAGGGTTTAAGTGTAGCTGGTTTTTAAGCATAGCAGACGTTTTATAAGAAAGTGTATATATTTTGTGCTTGTCGATATTAATTTGTATACAGCCAGCTGAAATGAAAGTGTCGAGTGCAGCAACTTCATTACAAACAAAAAAGCCCCAGCATTTGCTGGGGCTTTTGGATAGTGTTTCGCGATTATGCCGCGCTTTGACCACCGTCAACCGCTTTAAGCGTTTGTGAAGCAGGAACAAGTTCTAAGTCGAACGTGTACTCGTCTACACGTACCGCAAGCTTACGCTTCTCGTTGTAGTCGTGCAGCTGTGCAGCTTCATCAGCAGTAACCACGCCTTTTTCTTGCAGCTTGTTAAGAGCGTGCTCGAAAGAGATAAATGGTACTACAGGCTCTTTGCGAAGTGCTTTTTGCACTTTGCCTAATAGGTGCGCAACAGCGTGCTTCGCTTTAAACGCTTGCTCGTTGATGTCGTTACCATCGCCCGGGCTTACCTTAACAAGGTGAGTAAGCTGCGCCTTAACGCTGTTGTCCTGCATTGATGCAAGAGACAACTCACGCACTAAGTCATCGCTAATGCCAGCAACACTATTAGTGTAAGTGTTGGTTAGCACACGCATTAGGCCACGCGTAGCTGTATTCGGGAAATTGTTGATAAAGTTAACAATTGCCTGGTCAGCTTGTTGTAAAGACCACTGCATTGCGTATTCGAAGTACGGTAGTGCAAGTTTTCTGTCTTCAATGCGCTGCTCGTAGAAACGAATTGCAGCCATTGCACCATATAGGTAGCTCATTACGTCACCTAAACGTGCAGATAGAAGCTCAGCTTTCTTCAAGTCACCACCAAGTACAGCTAGTGACAAGTCAGCAAGAGGTGCTAGTTTCGCAGAGATGCTGTTCACACGCTTCTCGTACTTACGTACCTCTGGAAGTGCAGACTCGCTACCACGTAGGAATGGAAGGTATGCCTTTCCGAAACTACGGAATGCATTCTTCACGCTGAAGCCTACAGTTTTGCGAAGTACTTTGTTGAATTCTTTGTCCGCAGAACTTTCGTTGCTGTGAATTAAGTCAACCATATCTTTTAGGTATGGGTGACAACGCATTGCACCTTGACCGAAGATCATAAGGTTACGCGTTAGGATGTTTGCACCTTCTACGGTAATCGCAATTGGTAGTGCCGCGTAGCCGCCAGCCAGCGTGTTTTGTGGACCGCGCTGAATTGCTTTACCCGCTTGGATATCCATAGCAGAGTTCATTACATCACGACCAAGCTCAGTCATGTGATATTTTGCAATTGCAGTAACAACAGACGGCTTAACACCAAGACCTAGACCCTCTGTAGTAAGAACACGCATTGCTTCTAAAAGGAACGTTTTACCAGCGATATCAGCAATGTTTTCTTGAATACCTTCGAAACGACCAATTGGAAGACCAAACTGTTCACGTACGAAAGAGTACTCAACTGTACCTTTAAACGCTGATTGCGCTGTAGCAACGCCCATTGCTGGTAGTGAAATACCACGACCTGCACCTAGACAGCTTACAAGCATCTGCCAACCACGACCGATGTTCTTCTGACCACCAATGATGAAATCCATTGGGATAAATACGTCTTGACCGCGTGTTGTACCGTTGTAAAAACGCACGCCCATTGGGTCGTGACGATTACCTAGCTCAACACCAGGGTGTGACTTAGGTAGAAGGGCACAAGTGATACCCAGCTCTAGCTTGTCACCAAGTAATTGGTCTGGATCGAACACTTTAAATGCAAGGCCAAGTACAGTAGCAATTGGAGCGAGTGTAATGTAACGCTTGTCCCAGCTTACGCGTAGACCAAGAACTTCTTCACCGTTGAATTCGCCTTTAGTTACAATCGCTGCATCTGGAATAGCGCCTGCGTCTGAACCCGCTTCTGGACTAGTAAGTGCGAAACATGGAATGTCACGACCGTCTGCAAGGCGTGGTAGCCAATAGTCTTGTTGGTCGGTAGTACCGTAGTGCATTAATAGCTCGCCCGGACCTAACGAGTTAGGAACCATTACGGTTACCGCAATCGCGCCACTTTTCGCTGCAATAGTTGCAACGATCGTTGAGTTTGCATAAGGGCTAAACTCTAGACCACCGAATTTTTTTGGAATGATCATAGAGAAGAAACGGTTCTTACCTAGGAAATCAAGAATTTCCTGAGGAATGTGTTTACCATTTCCTAATTCAAAATCGTCAACCATGTTCAGTAGCTCAGCTACTGGGCCGTCCATAAATGCTTGTTCTTCTGCGCTCAGCTTCGCCTGAGGGATATCGCGTAGCGCCTGCATGTCAGGCTTACCCTGATAAATCGAAGATTCAATCCATACGTCGCCCGCATCTAGGGCTTCTTGTTCTGTGACTGAAATTGGGGGTAATACTTTCTTTAAGCTAGTTCTTAAACTCATAATAACTCATCCGCTCATCTGACCAGTTGTGATAATTAATACTACAACATATTCACAAAAGATCAAAAAAATTCGCTCAAAATTACGTTAACAACCGTTAATGTTTCGTTAAAACAGCTATTTAGCTCGGTAATTTTGAACCCCAATACGTTAATTCATACGGTTGTATTGGGTTTTATGATGATTAAATTTCTGTGTGAGTTATGTTAATTGCTGATTTGCATGTAGAATTTCGGTAATGACTAACAAAGGATAGTGTGATGAGTCACAGCCCTAGTGCCGCACCATTTAGTATAAAGTTTCCACTTGTATCTCTTGTTTTAGTGCTATTGCTTACCTGTATTGCGATGATTGGCGCGCAAAACCTCTATTTTAGGGGCGACTATAAGGTGTTTTTCGAGCCTGATAACCCACAGCGCATGGCATTTGAAGAGATGCAAAACATCTTTAATAAAAGTGAAAACGTGTCTTTTATGGTGGTGCCAGATGATGCCAATGTAATGAAGCCCACAACGTTGCAGCTTGTGGTTGAATTAACGGAAAAGGCGTGGCAGCTTCCACTATCGACTCGCGTTGAGTCAATTTCAAATTACCAACACACCTATGATGAAGACGGCGATTTGGTTGTTGAAGACTTGATAACAAAAGACTCAGCAACTCTGGATAACATACCGTTTATTCAGCAAGCATTGATAAATACGCCAGAAGTGTACGGCAGACTGTTATCTCGCAGCGAAGATGTTACGGTTATCGATACAACGATTCAGCTTCCAGACGGTGACCAAACTCAGGAAGTCATACAAATTGCCACTGCAGCAAAAGAAATCAAGCGCGAGATAGAACAAGCGTATCCGCAGCACAAAATATACCTTAACGGTATGGTCATTATGAATGATGCTTTCGCAGTGGCGGCACAAGAAGACGCGCAAACATTAATCCCTGCTATGTTTGGGTTAATTTTTGTTGCTATTGCATTCATAGTGCGTTCGCTATGGGCAGCGGTATTTACCATGGTTGTGGTAATGGTTTCTGTGGCAATCACCATTGGCATAACAGGCTGGTTAGGTGTGTACCTTAGTACGGCAACGGTTAATGCGCCCACAATGATTACAACGCTAGCGGTTGCTGACTGTATCCATATTATTGTGGGGGTGAGGTATTTCCTTTCTCAGGGCAACACCAATCAACAGGCCATTGAAAACAGCGTAAAAGCAAACAGAAAACCTATTTTTATTACTAGTGTCACCACTGCTATTGGTTTTTTGATGCTTAACTTTTCTGCGGTTCCTGTGTTATCGCACCTAGGCAACATGACCGCGTTGGGTGTCATGCTGGCGTGCGTGTTCTCCCTTACCATTTTGCCATCGCTTCTTATGTTGAGACCGCTATCAACGAAAAATGCTACGCAATACGTCATCTTCAATCAGTGGGCGCAATTCGTTTACACGAAGCACAGGCAATTACTTCTAATCTCTATTTTAGTAATTGCAGCAATAAGTGCATTCGCCTCCACCAATGTGCTAAACGACGTTGCGGTTAAATACTTTGATGAACGTAGTACTTTTAGACAGGCTGTAGATATAAACGAACAAAAGCTTGGCGGTATGTCGACAATAGACTTTGTGGTTTACACCGACGAACCGTATGGAATAACAGCCCCCAATTTTTTAAACGAAATTGATTCATTCGCTGAGTGGTTAAGAGCGCGAGATGAGGTAAATCATGTGCTTACGTTTACCGACACACTGAAGCGGCTTAACAAAAATATGAATTTTGACGACGAGGCGTTCGCCAAAATTCCTCAAGATGGCGACCTTGCCTCTCAATATGTTTTGCTTTACGAAATGTCGCTACCTTTTGGTCTAGACTTAGGCAACCAAATGGATATTGATAAGTCTGCACTACGTATCATCGCACTTATAGAAAACTTAGGCAGTAACGACATTACTGCACTTGAGAGAGAGGCAAAAGCTTATTTTAACGGGCGTGATACTGGGTATCGTGTAGAGGCGGCTAGCCCTCCATTGATGTTCGCGCACATTGGCGAAAGAAATATGAAAAGTATGGTGTGGGGAAGCATAGTTGCCCTTGTTCTTATTTCTTTCCTTATATTATTTGCACTTAGGTCGATAAAGCTTGGTGCAATAAGTTTGGTGACAAACTTATTGCCGGCTGCCGTAGGTTTCGGTGTATGGGGCATGATTTCTGGTGAGATCAATATGGCATTGTCGGTGGTTATAAGCATGACAATGGGCATTATTGTAGATGACACAGTACACTTTTTAACGAAGTACCAGGCTGCACAAGCTAATAACAAGTCGACTAGGGAAAGCATTATTTACGCTTTTGATACGGTAGGCATGGCCTTGACCACAACAACCGTTGTGTTGGCGCTTGGTTTTGCTGTTTTAGCATCATCGAGTTTTGTGCTTAACGCACATATGGGCATGTTGACTATTATCATCATTGTGGCAGCACTTATTATCGATTTTATATTCCTTCCAGCGCTGTTAGCGTGGGTTGGCAGCAATAAGACAATCCCAAAGGAGTCTTAAAATGAAAGTAATGACTTTATCTGCCGTGTTACTTGCAGGGCAATTATTGATAGGCAATTTGGCTAGCGCAGATGTGATGGGCGACCCAAAAGCCATTGAAGTAGCAAAAGAACGAAAAGCGAGAGACTTGGGGTGGGGGACAACAGAAGCCACCGTGACGATGGAGCTAAAAAATGCGCAGGGCCAGAAAGCAACAAGGGCTCTTCGCGTTAAATCGCTTGAGGTACAGGGTGATGGTGACAAAGCGCTAACGGTATTTGATTCACCAAGAGACGTTAAAGGCACTGCCTTTTTGAGCTTTTCACACGCATTAGAGGCAGATGAGCAATGGATTTATCTGCCTGCATTGAAACGGGTGAAGCGTATCGCGTCTAAAAACAAAAGCGGACCGTTTGTAGGAAGTGAATTTGCGTTTGAAGATATGACGTCTTTCGAAGTCGAAAAGTTTTCTTACGAATACGTGGGTGAAGAAACGGTTAACGATGAAATATGCTTTGTTTTGAAGCAAACGCCGGAGTACGATTTTTCAGGTTACTCTTTTATGAAAGTATGGGTGGACCAGTCGCACTATCGCGTCCAAAAAGTAGAGTTTTACGACCAAAAAGGCGCCTTGTTGAAAATACTTCTGTTAAGCGACTACAAGCTGTTTAAAGACAAGTATTGGCGCCCAATGAAAAACCTAATGAGAAACGTACAAACTCGCAAAAGTACAACGTTAGTTACAGAAGAAATGACGTTTGATACAGATTTAAGCGACGACGATTTTGATAAGAACAGCCTTAAGAGAGTGAGATGATAAAAAAAGTCGCATCCTTTGTGTCGCTTGGCACAATCGCGTTTTCAAGCGTTGCAGTAGAGATAACCGGTTCTTCTGGAGTAGAAATGCGTTATTACCTTCAAGACGCGCTATACCCAGAACAAGAACGTACCTATGGGTCTTTCTTTGTCTCTCCAGAAGTGTACACCGAGTTTAATGACGGTAACGATTCACTGCTGTTTAAGCCTTTTTATCGAGTAGATGAACACGATGACGAACGTACTCATGGCGATATTCGAGAACTCCAATGGGCGCATTATGCCGATAGTTGGGAAACCAAAGTTGGAATTGGCAAAGTTTTTTGGGGCCAAACAGAGTCTATCCACCTTGTAGATATTATTAACCAAACCGATGCCGTTGAGCAGGTGGATGGCGAAGCAAAACTTGGGCAGCCAATGGTGAACGCGTCTTATTATTCTGACATAGGCACGTTTTCAGTTTTTGTTTTACCGTATTTTCGTGAAAGAACATTTCAAAGCACTGAAGGTCGTTTAAGACCACCTATTGCTATTGGTGATGCGATATATGAGTCATCAAATGAGCAGCGCAATATAGATTTAGCAGTGCGCTGGCAATCTTCTATTGATGACTGGGAAGTAGGGCTGTCTTACTTTACTGGAACAACTCGGGAACCAGAGCTTGTTGCCGGCATAGATGAGAATGGCAACGTTGCGATTAACCCTTTCTACGCACAAGTTAATCAAGCCGGTGTTGATTTACTAAAGGTAAGTGGTGCGTGGCTTTTAAAATTAGAGAGTATTTATAGAACAGGGCAAAGTGAAGATTTTGCAGCGTTAGTAACCGGTTTTGAGTATACCCAGCAAGGCGTATTTGACTCGCAGTATGGATTAGGGTATTTACTTGAATATCAATACGATGAGCGCGATGACAACTTCTTTGCTGTAGGGCAAAACGACCTTATGATGGGGTTGCGCGTTATTGTTAATGATATTGCAGGCACTGAAATGTTGTTTGGATATGTGCAGGACTTAGACGAAAGCGCAACTTACTCTGCTTTTATTGAAGCTAGTAGTCGCCTGTCTTCGAACTGGCGTTGGAAATTAGACGGCTATTTCTTTTCATCGGACGATGTAGAGGACACGTTCTTTTTCCTTCGAAGAGACGATCATATTCAGTTGTCTTTGGAGTACTTTTTTTAAGGTTGAAGTTTAAATGAAGCAGTTGTTTTGGATGTTAGGTGCGCTAGTGGTTGGGCTTTCACAGGCTAACGCTGCACCTAAAAACTATGGAGTGGTGACGGCCGGCTATAACGATTTTGATTTTGCGCAAGCAAGTGATAGTGAGTTGGCCTTTGGAGCTGCATTTGGTAAACAAGTTCATCAGCAGTGGTATGCAGAGCTTGGGTATTTAAACCTTTTCGATTATTCCGACGATACAGTGAACGCCGAAGGTGAGGCGCTCTACTTAGCTATGTTAGGCAAGGCGTCGGGAGGAACTGGCGAACTTTTCTATAAAGTGGGTGTGGCAAGAGTAGATATTGCAACCGATTTTGCCTGTGACGATTCTGGCGTTGCGCAACGCTGTGCAAGCGATAACGGTATCGCTGCAGGTTTAGTTGGATTAGGGTTCGACTACTTTGTTTCGCTAAAGTCTATGGTTCGCGTGGAATATGTACATTTGTCTGGCGAAGACAGTTTCTCTACCCATATGCTAAATGTTGGGTTTAGATACAATTTCAATTAATTCATAGTGGGGGCGCAAATCCAAATTGTATTGTGAAAAGTAAAAAACAGTACATGGATTACAAAAGGTGCCCCTATGAAAAACGAACTTGATAGTAAATTTTTACTTCGAGTGTTTGATAAAATTCGTCAACACGGCGAAAAAGAAAACGAGCAATATAAACTGCTTGGGATCACCGCATATACTGACCACGATGGCTACACCTTGTTTATTGAAGATGTGCACGTGAAGCTGCGTTTCGGATTTCACAATAAATACCATTTCGATTACGAGTCGAACAGTCATCTTGAAGGCTTTGAGAAAAAGCTGAAGAAAATCGAAAAAGAATACTAATCACTATAAGTTTTGCGGGTGGCGTGCGCCCGCGTAAGCACTTCTCTCAATAGCCGATCAAAGTACCTTCTGATACAATGCCGCCATATTAATTTGAAGTGTCAATTTAAAAGGAACGCTACATTGGCAGCGGCAATAAAAGCTCCCACATTCAGACTAGCTTTTCTAGGGCCGAAGTTTTGGCCCGTATGGCTTGGTGTAATTATTCTTTACCTTATTACTTGGCTGCCATTGCCAGTAATCCGTGCCATTGGTGCAGGCACAGGTAAATTAATCGCTAAAATAGTGCCCAAAAGAGCCAAAGTTGCCAAACGAAATATCACGCTATGGAACCCAGAATTAAGTGAGGCGCAAGTTGAAGCGCTTTACAAAGAAAATATTCGCAGAACGGGTATGGCATTGTTTGAAACCGCAATGGGGTGGTGGTGGCCAAACTGGCGTATTCAACGCGCTTTTGAGATTGAAGGAACAGAGCATATAGAAGCTGCGTTTGCAAAAGGCAAAGGCGTGTTTGGTATGGCGTTGCACAATATGAACTTAGAGTTCGCTTGTCGAGGCATTGGTTATTACCATCCAAGCATTGCTTTTTATCGCAAGCACAACAACCCGCTAGTCGATTATCTTCAGTATCATGGCCGTAATCGTTCTAATAAATATATGATTGATAAGCGCAATGCAAAAGCGTTGCTGCAGGCCCTTGATGAGAAAGAGCTGTGTTTGTATTTACCCGATCAAGACTACGGCCCTAAGCAAAGTATTTTCGTACCTTTTGGCGGCGTGAAAGACACGGCAACCACCACAGCAACATTGATGTTTATAAGACGCAGTGACTGCGAACCCATGTTAATTTCATCGCAGTACACCAAACGTGGCTATAAGATAAAAGTCTTCCCTGCACTTCATGGTTTAGGTGAGATGGAAGACACAGAAGCGTTAACGTTGTTAAATCAACATATTGATAAAGCCATTAAAGAGCAGCCGGAAAGCTACCTTTGGATGCACAAGCGGTTTAAAACAAGACCAGCTGACAACCCATCGTCACTTTATTCGTAAACACAACTCGGTTGAACAGCGCTCAGTCAAACAAAAAATATTGATAAATAGTTTAATAGGTTTTACCTCACGCAGTGCACTACAATAAAAGGGTGCTTACATGTAATAGCGCGGAGCGCATAGGTTTTGGTAAAAGGTTATAAGTAGGTATACAAAGGAAATGGGACAAACAACGTATTCGAGCTCATCGTTTTGGGCAAAGCAAGTCGCTTTGGCAGTGGCGCTAATTGTGGCGGCCTCGGTGCTTATTTATATGCTTTCTCTTAATGATGACAATCCCGTACCTGACTCAGAGACCGAGAAAAAATCGGTAAGTCGTGGTTTAAGTGAGTTTTATCGCGACATTCGTATGTCTGCGACCAATCCAGAAAAAGAAGAAACAAGTGATTTCGTGCTTGATATTGCTGGTGTTGACCCAGACCTGGATGGCAAGCTTGCACAGATGTCTAGCCAAACTAGACCCGTTGAAAAGAACTGGACTGGCGAGCATAAATACAGAACTTTTAAAGAAGGTAACACCCTACGCGAGGCGATATCGCAATACGCACAAGCCGAAGGCATGCAGCTAATTTGGAACTTGCCGCAAGATTTCGTCATAAAGCATCAGTTTCAGTTAGACAATACCGTCGCAGGATCACTTGCCAGTATTGCTAGTTCAATAAACAGTAGCTTTGAAGGTGAAGTTATGGCCTACCTATGTGCAGGCCAGCGTTCATTGGTAGTCACTGCGCAGCGCTCAGAATTTCTTGATAACGAATGCGCAGTAGTTAGGGGTTAACCTACTTCTTCTTTGAATAAAGTAGCCCATTGTTTTGTAACTGTTTCACGGATTGCGTCGAGCTCATCACTTTCGTCAGCGTATTTGGTATCGGCCAGCGTGAGGTGGTGGTACTGCTCGCGAAGTGCTAGATACTCATTTTGCAGTGTAGACGCCGTTTCTTTGCTGAGTAAATTGCTTTGCGCTGCTGCTTCGAATATCCGCAAGTTATCAGGGTATTCAGTAAGAGTTCTTTGTTGGTTCGCATGGGCAAGTACCCAAAATTGCGCCATAAATTCGATGTCTGTTATGCCGCCTACACATTGTTTTAAATCCACTTTATCGTTAGTGTTTGAAAGCAGGTGCTCGCGCATTTTTATGCGCATACTACGCACATCATTGGCAAGGGCGTCTATGTCTCGATGTTGGCATAATACGCGTTCCCTCACTTCACAGAACTGCGTTAATAATTCACCGTCACCACAAATTCCACGTGCCCGTACGAGGGCTTGATGTTCCCACGTCCACGCTTCTTCATGCTGATATTTTTCGAAACCGTCTATATGACAGCAAAGTAAGCCGGCGTTTCCAGATGGGCGAAGCCGTAGATCGGTTTCGAAAAGCTGTCCAAACAAGGTTTTAGTGTTAAGCAGATGCATAATGCGCTGAGCTAATTTTATATAAAACTGTTGGGCCTCTATTGCTTTTTTACCGTTCGTAGTACTTGTTCTAGGCGCATTATGTAAAAAAACTAAATCGAGATCTGAACCATAGCCCAATTCATAGCCGCCAAGTTTGCCATAGCCAATAACGGCAAACCCCTTGTTTTGCCCTTCAAGGTGTTTGGGAACGCCAAATCGCTCACTAATTTGCATCCAGGCAGCGTTCACAACATTTTCCAGAATTACCTCAGCAAGGACCGTTAATTTATCGCTAACATGGTTTATTGGAAGTGAACCACTAATATCACTTGCTGCAATGCGAAGCTGTTGGCATAGCTTAAACTGTCTCCATGCATCCATTAGCATTTCAACATCATCTTGCTCAATGCGTAGCATATTTTCACGAAGCTCTTGTTCGTATTCTCTTTTACTTGTAACAATGTCAGTGTTTTGTTGCCCCAAATACAATGGTGTTAGCAGCTCGTCTAGCAACAATGGGAAACGCTTAATTTCTTGTGCAATCCAATCACTACGTTCACATAAACGCACTAGCTGCTTTAATACATCGGGGTTTTCTAATAGCAAATCCAAATAAGTGGTGCGCCCTGTAATGGCTTCAATTACCCCTAACAAGCGCGACAGCACATTAACAGCATGGTGAGGGTGCTGCTGCACTAACACATACAAAATTTCGGGCAGAAGCTTATTAAGCGTATCTTCACCTTTTTGGCCAATACGGTAATTGCGCTGCTTTTCTTTGAATGACAATACTTGAGGGTAAATACCTTCTATTTCATCTACTGACAAATGGTCGCTAAATGCGTCGCTAAACTCCTCTTGATTTAACGACAGTTGCCACGCATCTTGGCAAGCAGTGAACAAAGTATCTTCTTGTGAGTGAGTTTCACTTTGTTCTTCAACCAAATCATTAAAGTGTGCGTGTATACGTGCCATAGCATTCACTAACGCGGCATTAAACTCATCATAATTCTCATAGCCCATCACTTTTGCTAGCGCGTGTTTACGCCATGCTTCATTGGGAAGTGTTTGTGTTTGTTCGTCGTTGTTTTGCTGAAGCGTATGCTCTACTTTTCGCAAAAACAGATAGTCTTCGACAAGCACATCCGTGGTTTCTTGTTCTACAATATCAAGATTACTGAGTGCTTTTAGGGTAGTAAGTAATGACTTACTTTGAAGTAAGGGCTCGCGTCCGCCGTGAATAAGTTGAAAACTTTGGGCAAAGAATTCAACTTCCCGAATGCCGCCCGCACCTAATTTAATGTTGTTACTTAATCTTCGCCGTCTTATTTCTGTGGCGATGAGCTTTTTCATATTTCGCAACGCATCTAGCGTAGTGAAATCTAAATATCGACGGTACGTAAAAGGATGGAGAATACTGGTCAACCAAGCGACTGACTCTTCGTCTTTGCAATGCGGATTATGTGTATTGATTATACGCGCTTTCACCATTGCAAAGCGTTCCCAATGACGCCCTTGGTCTTGGTAGTAGTCTTCAAGTGCAGCAAAGTGCATTACCAGAGGACCAGAATCACCAAACGGGCGAAGGCGCATATCAACGCGGTACACTTGACCATCGTTGGTAATTTTATTCAGTGCTTGAATAAGCTTCTGCGCAACCTTAATAAAGAATTGCTGGTGTTCTATGGATTTTCGACCACCTTGGGTTTCGCCTTTCTCTGGGTAGCAAAATATAAGGTCTATATCTGAAGAGAAGTTAAGCTCTTTACCGCCCAGTTTGCCCATGCCCAAGATGTACATGTGCATATCACCGTGTTCATCATGCGGTTTTCCGTAGCGCGTAGCTAAGAAATCGTATAGCCAGTGGTATGCTTTTGTAATCAATACATCAGCTAACGCCGATACCTGCTTTAGCGACTGGGTGATAGTTTGTTTGTTCAGTACGTCACTAAACGCTATGCACGCCATTTCTTGGTTTCTGAACTGCCTTAGTACCCGTGATAATTCATCTTCCGAGCTAATGTGCTGTAGCTGCTCTGTCAAAGCAACTTCATAGAAAGAGATCTCTTGGTTTTTTGGCGGCGTACCGATAATGCGTGAAATAGCTTTGGGGTTATTAGCAAGTGTATTAGCTATAAATAGAGAGCGAGAGAATGCCAGAAGCAATTCGTCTTTATGTATTTCAATTTGTTGTTTAGCACTGTCGGTTAAATGCGGTGATGCCAATACTTGATGCCAAGCATTTTGGGCGTGTTCAAGGTTTGTCATGCTATTTTCGTTTTCTGTTGGCATAATACTGGCACATAATATTGGATATATTTCTTTAACTAATCAAAGTATTGACGACTGCGCTTCAAACTAAAAGCAAATGCTCGTCTTTGGAGCAACGATAACGTGGAAGCCTTAGTAAAACTAGTACCTCTTACGCAAGAATTAGCAATTTACCTTGCCATGGATGTGGCCATTGCGTTGGTACTGTTGATGATAATGAAGTGGCTTACTGGTGCATTTCGAAAGCACTCTGTTACCGAAGAGCTGGGTGTGAAAGATAACTTTGCTTTTGGTATTAGCATTGCTGGCGGCATGCTGTCGCTGTGTATTGTATTGAGTTCTGTAGTAGGAAGGCACGTAGGGCAGGGGTATCAAGACGCTGCTTTAGGAATGATTGTTTTTGGTGCCGTAGGTATTTTATTGGTAAAGCTAGGACGGTTTGCGCACGACAAACTGGTACTGAATGAAGTAGATACCCATGAAATGATTGCCGAGCGCAGTGTAAGCGTTGCACTGGTTGATGCAGCAAGTTTGGTAGCAAGCGCTATTGTACTTCGCAACATCATGTTGTGGGTGGATGGGAGCGACATGAATGCCCTTATTGCTATAGTAACGGGGTTCTCAGTGGTTCTTACTATGCTGTTAATAATGACGCGTATTTTTGAGTATAGATATGCCAAAGACAACCAAAATGACTCTTTCCAAGGCGCGCTTGAAAAAGGGCAACTGGCGTTAGCCATTGAGCATTCTGGTAACTTGTTAGGTACAGCCATGATTGTATCGGCTGCAAACAATTTATTGGTTTATTCACCATCGGGTTATGTAAGTAATGTAACGGGGTGGCTGTTTGTAAGCGTATGTTTAACTATAGCGCTTCACTTGCTGGTACTGGTAAGCAAGAAAATAATCTTATTTGGCATGCACTTTAGGCAGGAAGTGGATCAACAGCATAACGTTGGCGTGGCGGCAGTCGGATTTACTTTGAGCATAGGGAACGCCATGATTATCAACGCTGTTTTGGGTGGGTAGTAGGTGGCTAATTGAGTTGATAATTGTGGTGAAAAGTTGGCTGAACTGCTAAGTGGCTAGTTGGGTTAGCAGCTGGCTTGAAAGTAGGGTGACTAGCTATTCTTTTTTCTGTTTATGTGAATATGAATAGTTCTTGTAAACACAGGGCTACTCAAACCCTTTTGACTCCATAACACAGTGTGAATCATGTAGCTTGCGCTGCGCAATTATACGGTCTTTCTTCTGACGGCTCATTTGTTTCACTTCATATTCTAGCTTTGCCGCGTGTGACTTGTCTTGCACTTCAAAAACAGCGCGAAAACATAGCGGCGTTTTACCTTTTAAGGCTTTAGCACCGCCTTTTAATTCGCCCCTATGCTGCGCGATGCGACGCGTAGGGTTATTAGTAATTCCCGTATAAAGCTGCCCCAGCTTATTTTCAATAAGATAAAGATACCAAGCCGTGTTTGTGTCTTGTTGATGGGTATTACTGATGTTGGCTGGTCTGCTCATTACCGTGTTTTTTGTTTCATAAATTATAGTTCAAGGATAATACCAGAGCTTGACCGGTCATAGCAGGGCAAGCAGTTAAATCGACAAGTCGTAAAAGTACTAAGTCGTTAAAATGCTAAGTTGTTAAAATACCAGTGGTCAAAATTTGAGAAGTGTCGAATTAGCACTACGATAACTAAGCGATGTTAGGTAATATAGCAGCGCGCTATTAAATCGAATTCATTCAACGGTAATATTCATGTACGAAAGTTATTACGGACTTAACTCGAAACCGTTTCAGTTAACGCCAGACCCCGCATTTTTCTTCGCCAGTAAATGGCATAAACGAGCCATGTCTTACCTTCAGTATGGTTTGTCACAAGCGGAAGGCTTTATTGTTATCACTGGTGGCATAGGTACAGGTAAAACTACCATTGCAAATAGCCTGCTAGAAGAAATTGAAGACGATATTGCAGCAGCGCAAATTGTTACGCCAAAGCTATCGCCAGATGAACTAGTAAAAATGGTGGCCGCGAAATTTGATATTCCTACCGAAGGCCGTTCGAAAGCAGACATTCTAAAAGCCCTTGAAATATTTCTATTCGATTTAAACAGGGCGGGGCGCCGAGCACTTCTTTTGGTAGATGAGGCGCAAAACCTGCCGCTAGAAACCATTGAAGAGTTACGTATGCTAAGTAACTTTCAATTAAACGGAAAGCCGCTCATTCAAAGCTTCTTGTTAGGCCAAGAAGAGCTGCAGCCAATTTTGCGCGCGCCAAACATGGAACAGTTTAGGCAGCGTATTGTGGCGTCGTGCCATTTAGCGCCGCTGTCGCACGACGAGTGCAAGGAATATATAGAATATCGTTTACGCAATGCAGGTTGGAACGGCTCGCAGCTGTTTAGTGAAGAAGCGTACGAGCGAATTCATCTGTTTACACGCGGTGTACCTCGTAAAATAAACACCTTGATGGACCGCATTATGTTGTACGGGTTTCTTGAAGAGCTAGATAACATCTCTGCAGATGCCGTAAATGAAGTTATTGACGAAGTTAAAGCCGAGATGTTTGAGCCTGATAAAACGGGTGCAGAAGTAACCGAGCATATGGGCTTTGCTGATAGCCCAGAAAGTAAAACGGTGATGACGCCAGAAGGGAATGTTATTCGCGATACTAAGTACTACTTAGACATGCTAGCTGAGCTAGTAGATGCACTGGATGACGCGATTTCCCAAAAGGTGAAAATGACCCAGTACGTCGATAAGCTTATGAAGAAGAAGTTTAAGACTTACGTGCGGCTTAAAGAAGATGGCAAAAACGATCGTTAATCAACGTTTGGCGGATTTAACAATTAGGTGGAATTACCTATCGAAAATTTAAAAAAATTGTCGACCTCTTTTACATCATTTAATGATAAATTTCCAAGGTGCTTTTAAATTATTGATAATATAGTGATTTTTATTCTTGGTCTTTTTTTTGCATTGTTGCGCAGAATCAACTCATTTAAAATTAGCTACCAATGCAAATATATAAGTCACTATTGTTATTTTTTGTTATCTCTCTCACTACTTTTCCTTCTTATGCTACAAAAATATCTGTTATTAGCGCGCTGTCGTGCAATACAGGAAATGTCTTACTTACCTCTATAAGAAACTCTAATGAGCTTGGAACGGAGCTTATTTCAAATGTATATAGTGCGACTGGATGTGCTGCTTTTTCTGGCAACGATGATGGAAATTTGAAACCATCAGCAAATTTTGGTGCCTTTGGTGACGGTCTTTTGAACGGTAATAACAACTTTTTCCAAGAGGGAGCTTTTGTTGAAACTAAGGACTTACTTGATTTAGACGGTGTTGGCGGCGTTAATGATCCTGGCTGGATAAGACTAGGCACTTTAAATGATTTATTAGACGTATCTTATGAAAACGTAACGGCACCATTTTCTAACGCTGAATTAAATATTGAGGATGTTCTTACCATTGACTTTTCATGCACTGATGGCAAAACAAGCGAATGCCTTGCGGGTACTTGGTCACTTAAAACTGATTTATCCATAATTGAAGAGGTTCAGAGCGTTTTAGGAAGGTCAACATTTGATCGACTCGCTATTTCTCTTAAAGTGGGGAATCGTTTTTCAGTATATGACTTCGACTTTAAAGATATATTTTCAAAAGAGCCTCCCGGCAAATTCGATTTCTTTACCCCATATACGCTGAGTGGCACTTTTAGTACGGCAGACTTTTTGAATAAAAATGGAAAAGCTCAATCTATCTCGCATGTAAGCGTGTGGGCTAGAGACCCTCTAGCTGTAGATGTAGCAGAACCGGATATACTAACTTTGTTTATATTTATGTCAGCTTTCTATTTGCGCAAAAAGATAAAGGTTGTATTTGATTTCATAAGACTTGAGACTTAACTTATTCTTTGCTGCTAGGAAGGCTATAGCTTTGCTTTTTTGCGCTGCATAGCCTGTTGAGCCTTCAACTAATAATTAAAAGCTCTTTTTGATAGTAGGGTCTAGTTAGTTAAAAGAATAGTTTAAACTTATCGATATCCTTCTACTTTCAAAATTTGCGCCAAACAGCCCATTTTGTGATCCGATGGCGTTAATGTTATCGCCTTTTCTATCAACGAAATCTATACCAGTTTTAAACAATAGGTTTTTGGTTATGGAGTGCTCGACGTTGAAGCTTAAATTAAAATTATCGCTCTCACCGTTTGAAAATGTTTCTGAGCGTTGTGTTATTGAAGCTGCTTCGATTTCCGCCCCGAAGCGGGTTTTGGTACCGACGCGATAATAGACACTACTTTCAAAGGAGTATGTGCGTATAAGTCTATCTTGCTCTAATGCGTCATCCTCCGAATATCTGAAAGAGCCTCCCACAGTTACTCTGGAAAAATCATAGCTTAATTGTAAATTGCTCGATTTTCTAATTATAACATTATCATTAATATCAATATTTTGATTTGAAAACTGTACTAGTTGTTCATCAGCATTGGGTGAGTAGTTTAAACTGTTAGGTTGAAAGCAGTTTGAAATTGATATTGAGTTTACAGGGCAAACGAAAACACCAAGATTTTCCGGGTTAGACAAAAGCCTAGAAGCGTTGGTTACATCCTCTGTGTATGTAAAAGCTGTTCTAAGCGCCCTAGAGTTGAATTTTAAGCTTGCGCTCGCCGTTTCACCAAAAAAGCGTCTACCATATTTGATAGATAATCCCGTTCTTTCTGTTAGAGCCCATTGAACATCAAGACCAATAAAAGATATGTTGTTATTTTCAACAGCATCTGACTTCGAGATATTTGTTGTTATCGAGGCAAACCTGTTTTCTGATTGACGATAAGTTAACCCTGCGCCATATGAATCAAAGGTACGTACGATGCTCGATGCATTATCGGCACTTGATATTTGATTGCCCTCATGATTTCCATTTATTCGTACTGCCCAATTTCCTAATAAGTGCACGTCTACGAACGCCGACGACGTCCTGGTAACGAAGTTTCCTTGGTTACGATCCAATCTATCGGTGCTTTGAAATGTACCTGTAATCTGCCATAGAACATATTTAGCGTCTTTCCCGCTAGACAGTTCACCCGACGCAAAATACGTATCGTTGTTTAAAGCGGGAAAAGCAGCGATTATGTTTGGTTCTGATGCAACATCAGAGTAGGAAAGTGTAGCGTCGCCTCTAATCCAGCTTCCTCTTTCTAATTTACCAGTAATAGCAAAACGATTGGAACGCGACTTTGTTAGTGCTTCTGCATTTGTAAAAAAATCAGATACTAAAAAATTTCCTGATTGAGCATTTTGATACTTTAACGCGCCGCTCGCTGAAACAAGAAATACGTCTCCTAAGGGGGACCATATCGCCTTATAGTTGTATTCTCCATATGTGTCATCAATTATATCTTCATTCCGGCCACGTTTTAAATATGTTACCTTTCCCTGCCAAAGGCTATTTATCGTTTTAGATTGATAGCTGGCATTTAAAGTAGGATTCACTGAGAAGGTAGTAAAAGAGTCGTTCCCGTTCTCCTCAGAACTGATATCTTGATAAACACTTGTAAGCGATGAGTTTGCTGATAGCTTTAAATCGGCGACAGCGTTGTTACACACAACGAAAGAAGAACAGGTTGCAATGAAAATCTTGTCCGATAGTCCTTTCATAAAGCGATTCTTATTTTTATTAATGTTCACAGCTTAGACTTCCATTCTGATCAGGTAACAAAACGACGATATGCTTAAAGATTAATAGAGCCTTAGGCGGTCTAGCGCCTAAGACTTGGTGTGATAATAACCATAATAGCCAGTATCGTCATCAACTGAAACAATAGCTTTATTCACAACGAAACCGATCGCCATTTCAGGGTTTAAAAGCGATACTGCTCTATTTATGTCTGTTAGGCGTGCTTTACCTTCTTCGCAAACAACAACCGCCTGTCCCGCAAAGTTTGTAAGGATAGCTGTTTCATTTATGCCTATAAGTGGCGGTGTGTCAATTATCACAACCCTATCAGGATATCTTGTAGCTATTTCATCAATGGTTCGCTGCATTTTTTCGCTAGCTAGTAATTCTGTCGAGAGGTGATGGCTTTTACCCGCAGGAATTATTCTTAATTTATCTACGTTTGTCTTGTACATAACATCTGCGATGTCGAGTTTTTCATCCAAAAGGTAGTCAATTAGCCCTGTCTCAAAATTAATACCTAAAGTTTTTGCTACGTTTGGGCGAAGAACATCTGCATCTACTAACAAAACCGTCTTGTCTTTTTCTGCTGCAATGCTCAAAGCTAAGTTTACCGCGGTAAATGTTTTTCCCTCATTTGGCCTTGCGCTACTGACCATAATGATGTTAGCGTTATTAAGCGTTTTCGAAATCGAACCGAAGGCGTTTTGCAGTAGTTTTCGTTTTATTGCTCTATATTCCTCATTAATAAGCCTTCTAGTCGAGTCAACAGAAACAAAGCCGCTCCTTTCTAGCATATCAGTGTCGATTGCTACGTCAAAAGGTGAGCCCAAAGAAGTAGAAGAGAGCTCTTTTTCATTTTCATTCTGTGAAACTGCAGAGGCGCCATGTTCGTTGGCCTTTGAGTTGCTAGTCTCTGCAGGCTCTGTCCGTTTTTTGTTCAGTGCCTTTTCAATTGTATTCATGGTAAGACTCTCTCAATTAAATCTATGTGCAAAATTTCAGCGGCCATAAGTGTCAAATAAAGCATTAATAATACGCTTGATGACAGAAGAAATATCAAAAGTCGTGCTCTATTGGTTTTTGACAGTGAGGGTTTATCCAAGTGGCTCACGCATCCTAAAACAGGATACTCAGAAAATCGGTTTATTTGAGATGCTCGGAAAAGAAGCGGGTTAAATTGACTTACTATGAATGCAACTGCTACACCAGCGCCAAAACCCAAAAATACAACTGCGGTATAGAAAATAAGACGCTGTGGTCCGCTGGGCTTGACGGGCACCATTGGTGGTTCTATTACTCGGAATTCAAAGTCTTTAGAACTGATATCTGCTCGTTGAGAGAGTTCCGCAGACTCTCTTCTTGATAATAGTTCTAGGTAATTTTGCTTAAGAATTTCATAATCACGATTCAGTGCAGTTTGCTCGGCTTCAATCTGAGGTATTAAATCTATTTTTGCTCTGAGCTCGCTAATCTTTGATAACAGGCTGTCCTCTTTCACCGCTAGCGCAGCAACTTCTCCAGCTAACCTGTTTATCTCTACCTTGATTTCAAAACTAACTGGACTCGTGCTTACTAGCTCTTCGTCTGTTTTGTCTCGCTCTAGATAAGAAGCGATTTCTTCTTCCCTTGTATTAACAAGGCTCTCCAGTAGTCTAGATGTCTCAGTCACTTCTGGGTGTAAGTCGGTAAACCTTATTTTTAGCTGATCAAGTCTGGCCTCTAACTCTAAGATCCTAGCATCATATCGAGTTCTTATAACCGGCTCACCATCTGTAATATTTGAGTTAGTAAAGTTCTCTCGTTCAATGCTTAATTGAGAAGTGAATGATTCTTTTTGTTTTGTAAGCTGGCTAATTTGTAGTCTGGTTTCTTCAAGCTCTTCTTTAAGTATATTGAGTCGTGAATAGAAAGAGCCTGATGAAGGTAGCAAGTCAGTATACTTTCTTTGAAAGTCGGCCATCTTTTGTTCTGCTAATGACAATCGATTTTCATAGTCAGATATTTGCTCGTCTAAAAACCGGTTGGCTGTTGTTGCACTTTCTCTAGATTCACCCAATGTTCCTTCGATGAAGAGGTCTAAGGTCTCTTGCACTACGTTTTTGGCTGTAGTTGCATTAGTGTGTTGATAAGATATGGTGAAGATTTGTTCTTTCGACCTCGTTTCTGGAACTATTAATTTAATATCTCCATTTAATTCCCTTATCAACTCGTTATACTCTTGCATGTTAGAGGTCGTGATGTCCAAATCAGCACCTCGTGCAATCTTTTCGATATTCTCTCTGCTTTTGAGAGTCTGTATCATCATTAATATTTTTTGATTGGGGTTGTCTTCAAACGTTAACCCGCGAAGCGCCATATCGAGTTCAGAACCGATGTCTATGTATATTCTGGCTTTTGAACTGTAAACATCCGGCATTGTGGCTACGTAAATAAGTCCAGGAGGTATTACCAGCCAGCTAAACAGCATTACATAGCGCTTTTTTATCCATATACCACGTACATGGTCGAGAATTTCTTCTAATGTGCCTCTTAAATCTTGCATAGAGCGTTTCCGTTACTACTGATTGGGTCTAAAACCATGCCTCTGGGATTATGACAATGTCGCCAGGTAAGATATCGATATTTTTAGATATGTCGCCTTTTTTAATTAGGTCAGAGATATCCACATCGAATGATTTCTGTTGGCCATTTATTACTCGCACAAGTTTTGCTCTATTTCCGTCTGCAAACTCAGTAAGACCGCCAACTTGAATCATTAGATCGAGTAGAGTCATGTGTTGTGTATAGTTTATCGCTCTTGGGTTAGTTGCCTCTCCTATTACTCGAACCTGCTCGCTGAACGGCCCCTGAAAATTATTTACACTGACCGTTACTCTAGGAGAGTTTATAAAGGTCGCAAGCTGCTCTTCAATTTCTCTGGCAAGATCAGTTGGGGTTTTGCCTGCAACCACGATATCTTCTACTAGCGAGGTAGTTACTTTTCCGTCAGGCCGTACAATAAAAGAACCTGATATTTCAGGGTTACGCCATACAAAAATAGTGAGGTTATCGCCGGGCCCTATAAGATACTGATAGTTATTAACATCAGTGGTCAATGATGCGCGAGGTTCGGATTCTGGAAGTGAGCGAGAGCTGCATGCAGAGAGTGACACAATGAAAAAAAGCAATATAAGTTTTCTAGCGTGGGTGACATGTTTCATAATTTCTTCCAAGATGTGATAATCACAAAGTTCTTTTCGTAATCGTTACACAGGCAAATGTGTTAATATTTGGCTTTGTATTAATAGTTTATATCAATTAGTTTGTTTATCATACGGTTAATGTTTTAAGTTTTACAGGGAATTGACAGTGCCTGCACAGAAAAATAAGCAAAACAAGCGTTCTAACATCTTGGTTGCGACAGAGGCGTTGCTAATAGGGTACATGAGTTATATCTCTCATTTCATCCTAGTACAAATTGGTATTTCGTCGTCCGTACCAGTAGAAAAGCTTATAGTAAATGTTGCCTTATTAGCAGTGTTTATACTGCTTTGCTCGTTATCCGTTGGCCTTTATGAAGCTAAGCTTAGGGAGACGTTTAGAGGGATAATTAGACGTATTTTTGTAAGTGTTGGTTTGAGCTACTTTCTTGTTGAAGTAGTGAGTAGAGCTTTTTTCGATAGCTTAATTATGGACTCCTACTTTTTGCCTACATCAGTCTCATCAATAATAGTTACGTTAGTTGTATTTAGATATTTTACTAATCGACTTGGTCTTCTTGGGTTGGGAAAAGTTCGTATTTTGGTACTCGGGGCTGGTGAGAGAGCATCAATTATTGAAAAGCGAATGAGGAGAGATGTCGATAGGATTGGCTTCGACTTAATAGGGTTTATTCCAATACCAGGTGATAATAGAGAAGAGGGTATTAAAAAAGAAAAGATCATACATCTTAAGATCGACGAAGGTTTCCAGCAATTTGTAATTGATAATGACATTGAAGAAATCGTAATAGCTTGCGATCAAAGACGGGGCACCTTACCTGTCGAAGTACTCTTTGATTGCCGTTTGAGAGGGATTGAAGTTACGGAGCTGCTAGATTTTATGGAGCGCGAGACGGGGCAGATTGTCGTGAACCTCATGTATCCAAGTTGGGTGATATATTCCAACGGATTCCACAGTCAGAACTATCTTCGGGATGCTTTAGATTACTCATTGAATGCGTTATTAGCGTGTTTCGTGCTGTTTTTTGTTTGGCCTATAATGCTTTTCACTGCGTTATTTATATATGTAGACGACGGGAAAAGAACGGGCGTTTCAGTTTTTTATAAACAGGAAAGAGTAGGGCAGAATGGTAAGTTATTTAACATAATAAAATTCAGAAGTATGAGACCCGATGCTGAAAAAGACGGTGCAAAGTGGGCTAGTAAAAACGACGATAGGGTAACTAGAATTGGTCACTTTATTCGAAAGTATCGGATAGATGAGTTACCGCAGTTACTAAACGTGTTTAAAGGTGAAATGGCTTTTATTGGTCCGCGCCCTGAACGACCAGAGTTTGTAGAACAATTGGTGAGAGAAGTGCCTTACTACAACCAGAGGCACAACGTTAAGCCTGGTTTAGCCGGCTGGGCACAATTAAACTATCCCTACGGCGCTAGTGTAGAGGATTCTATGGAAAAGCTTAAGTTTGATTTGTATTATGTGAAACATCAAAGCTTGTTGCTTGATTTGCTCATACTTATTAGAACAGTTGAAGTTGTTTTGTTTGGGAAAGGGCGGTAGCCCTTTTCCAATTTATCATTGAAGCTTCAATAATAACTTCTCTTTTTTACGCTTCAACGTAGTCTCAATACCGTCAGGTATTTGTTCAAGTAGTATTCTTGCTTGCTTCTCTTGTTTAGTTTCAATTAAAGCTGAGGCAAGGTTGATAATAATGCTTGGTGATGGTGAGGTGTTGTAGGCTCTTTCAAATAACTCAACAGCCTTTTGATTATTCCCTTTCGCTAGTTCGATTGTACCTGCGGTGTCCAATATGAAAGGGACGTCGTCCCGTATAGCAAGCCCATCGTTTATAATCGCACTCGCAGCAACCAAGTCATGCTTCTCGTAAAGCAGCCAAGCAAGGTTATTGATAACTAGTAAGTCGTAAGGATCAACTTTATTAAGTAGTGTGTAGTGCTCAATTGCTTTGTCGGGAAACTGAGTGAACAATGCGTCAGCCAACATTTTTCTGCTAAAAAAATCTCTTGGGAAATCATTTATTCGCTTTTGAAGGAATGAAAGTAATTTCTCTTTGTCACGTAGTTGCTTGTAACTCGTGATAATTGCTTTTACAGCAAATTTCGTCGGGTAAGTTTCATAAAATGACAACAATCTATTTTCACTCGTTGCATCTGACTCATTACTCAACACTTCAAAGAATGCTTCAATTCCGTCATAGGCAGTTTTTGTGGAAGAGGTTCTTTCTACTTCTTTCAATGAAGATCGTGCTTTTGCAAAATTACCAGCCTCAATATCTAATTGGACTTTAAGAAGTTTCAACGTATTTGAGCGCGGTAACGCAGCAAGTGCTTCTGCAAGTGCTACACGTACGGTATCTGTTTGTGCCGTTTGTTGAAGCAAAGCAACCCTATAAACATGAGCATATTCATTGAACGGGTCCATGGTAATCCAGGTTTTTAAGGCACCTGCAGCTTTGGCCCAATTTGGCTCAAAAAGATAAGTTTCGACTAACAACAACCAATAGTTGTTCGGCAATGATTTTCTTTGTGGAATATTCAACAGCTGCTCTTGTGATTTTTGTATCATTTCTCTGGCAAAATATACAGTTGCGAGTAGAAACTTATGTTCATCGGAGTCAGGCGCAGCGTCTGCTGCATTCTCTAAAGCTCTTAATGCTTTTTCTGACTCACCAGCATCTGAAAGAAATTGGTAATATAGTTTTAGGCCATATATGTAACTCGGACGGTTGAGTACTAAGGGCTCAATTGTACTGGCGGCTCCAACAAAGTCCCCTTTTTTAGAAAGTTCGGAAGCTTTAAAAATAAGTGACGGGGGGTTAATAGGATCAATTTCTAAAGCTTTGTCGAATGCTTTCCGCGCTTTGTTTTCCAAACCTTTTGCAACAAGTCCTCTTGCTAGCATGTTATAACCAGTAACTGACTGTGGGTTATCATTAACGAGATTCTGAGCGTACTCAATAAGACTATCGTAGTCCTCAACTTTTAAATAGGCATCAAAAAGAGCTACTTGCGCTCCCTCAAGCTGTGGGGCTGTTACTAGAGCTGCCTTTAAATCTTCAATTCCGCTAAGGTCTTTAAGTTGGAGGCGAAGCATACCTCTTCGCGCAAGACTTTTCTCCGACAGCCCGTCAAATCCCATCAATAATTGTAGTGCATCTTCTGCCACCTCAGTATTGCCAGATCTTGCTAGGGACAAACCCGTAATGGAAACGATATCTGCATCGGATGTTTCAAACTTTGTCCCACTAAAAGTCTCAGAGGCCTCTTCGTTGAACCCAAGTTGTGTTTGCGTTATAAATAATAGCTTTTTCGCAGGGTGGTCCTCGGGCAGGTTAGGAGCAGCAGCTCGCAATGAGCGATACGCTTGCTCATAAAGCCCTAACTCGTGGGCACTTATTCCATTGATACTTAGTGAAACGGGCGTTTGTAATCCCCCAGCTATGGCTTCATCAGTATGTATCTTGGCGTTTTGAAAGTCATTTTTTACAAAAGCCAGCACGCCTTTAAGCTGACTTATAACTGGATGCTTGCCGAAGTTGTCAGATAATTGTGCTACCAGTGGGGTTGCTGTATCAAATCTGTTGTTTTGTATTAAGCTATTTACATAGATAAGTTTAGCTTCGTGAGATTGCGGGCGAGATTCGAAGTACTTTTTATATGCATACATGGATTCCTCAAAGCGCTCTAAATTACTTAGAACTTGTCCCTTCATTAAGTAAGCCTCATTCAAATTTGAATCAACATTGATGGCTTCATTAATAGCTAGCAGAGCGTTTTCCCAATTCTCCTCGCTAGAAGCGAGGTATGCTCTACTCATATAAGAAAACTGCGAGTCTGATGCTGTTTCGATTGCATTGTTAAAATAAGTGTACGCATCTTCAATAGCATCAACTCGCACCGCAGCTATTCCTTTCAATACATAGACCTCAGCCAGAGAGGCGGCAGAAAGTTCGTAAATTCTGTGGTTGAATGACAATACTTCGTCATAGTTTGATGCTCTAAGGTTAGCTTTCAATTGTGAGACCCGAGTATCAACATCGTCTATACCGAGAGATATAGCATAAGAAAACTCTTTGACAGAAGCTGAATAGTTTCCTCTTTCATACAATACTTCTGCGAGCAGCTTTCTCATTTCTGCATCGTCTTGATTTTCTGTAAGAAGAGACTTAATTTTTATTTCCGCTTTGTTGAAATTTTTATTCTCTATTTCTCGTGCTATTTCGTGACGTACTCTTTCATCGTCTACAACTGGTTGACATGCGAAAAGAAGTGGTATGATGGAAACTAGAATGATAGGAAATTTACTGCTGGACATAAAGCTGTTCTTCCTTCGCTTAATTATATTAGGGGCTTGGCTATAAGTTGCTTCCGTGCAATACTACTCGCATTATTTACCTATTTAAAAGGTTTTTTTAGCTTTGGAATCTTTACACGCTATGACAGTGGACGTTGAGGAATATTTCCAAGTTGAAGCTTTTGCAAACCAAGTTTCTGTATCTTCATGGGGAAGCTTTAAGTCTCGTCTAGAAGGTCAGATAGATATTTTGTTAGAAGTTTTTGAGCATCATGATGTCAAAGCAACATTTTTTACATTGGGTTGGGTTGCTAAATCGTGTCCCAACGTTATAAAAAAGATAGTTAATCAAGGGCATGAGTTAGCTAGCCATGGGTTTATGCATCAGCATATTACGCGTCAGTCACAAGAAGAGTTTCGTCAAGATATTCAAAGCGCTAAAAAAATTTTAGAGGACGTGAGCGGCAGTGCTGTATTGGGTTTCCGCGCACCATGCTTCTCAATTAGGCATGACAATGATTGGGCTCATGAAGAGATTGCGCTTGCGGGCTATCACTACAGCTCCAGTTCATACCCAATTAATCACGATTTATATGGAGTTCCTAATGCTCCTTCAACTCCTTACCGACTAGGTAATGGGCTCTTGGAAATCCCTGTCACTACATGTAAATTGATGGGCAAAACACTTCCTGCGGGCGGCGGTGGATATTTTAGGCTTTTGCCATATGCTTTTTTCAAGTTCCTTTTAAACAAGAGCTTGCTTTCAGGTGGTCCCGCGAATTTTTATACGCATCCCTGGGAATTTGACCCAGAGCAACCGAGACTTCCTGGCGATTTCAAATCTCAATTTAGACATAATGTAAATCAAAAGCATGCCGCAAATAAGTTACGCAGATTGTGCAATGATTTCTCGTGGGGAACAATGCAGGAGTGTTATTTAGGCGGTGATGAGTACCCTTTATTCGATACGTGGTTAAAGGCGGCAAATGCAAAGTCCACAAATTAGTCAATGAAATTCTTAGTCATTTCAAATCCAGACCAGTTGAATGAATGGCGTGAGCAATGGTACTCACTGTATCAGGTCGAAGTGAATTCTATATTTATCTCATTGGAATGGATAAATCACCATATGCAACGAGCGAAATCACCTTTAGTGATATTGGGCGTTGATGATGGTAATGTGCGTTGTGTAATTCCGTTACAAAAATCTGAATTTTCCTCAAAGATACCTCATGTCAAATGTTTGGAACACATAGCAAAATCGTTCACAGACTACCATGAGTTCTTGTTTGATGAACAAGAAGATCTCGAAAAGCTGGCCGACCAATTTGGTCGCTTTTTGGAGTCTTATTTCAAAGATTACGTACTAAAAATAGAATTTCCTCCACCCAAGTCAAGAACAGAACATTTTTTGTCACTTCAAAATGAAAACTTTGAGCGACTTTCTTACGGTACGAACTATGTCTTTCAAAATTTAGGAAATGAGCAACATATCGACCCAAGGTTAGCATCGGATATTGAAAGACGAATGAGAAAAGCTCAGGCGTCTCATAAAATATCTTACGACTTGAATGCTCAAATCACCGAGGATTTATTAGAGAAGATTTTAAATCTTCACGAGTCACACCATGGCATAACTTCTTTTAACGCAGCTTCCAGTCGAGCGGATATTATTGAATTATTGATGTCATTAAAGTCACAGCTGATTTGTTCGGTACTATACTTGGACAATCATTTTGCCGCATGTGTATTAAGCTTTAAGACAGGTGAGCAATTGCAGTATTATGCTCCAGCGTTTGATGACAACTATCGCAATCTCGGTTTGGGGATGATTTTGTTTCGTTATTTGCAACTGAACTTGAATGAGATTGGCGTCAACAGTATTTGTCTACTTCGAGGAGAGGAACCATATAAAGTTAGGGTTAGTAACACTAGTACTTCTGTTGAGAGCGTATTATGGATTTCGAGAAATACTTTTGGTGCGACCAAATTTGTTATACGTATGCTCTGTGGTCGGCGAAACAAAGAGATTCAACAGCGCAGAGCGTTTGTGAATCGACAGTTAAGACGCTCATGTGCAGGTAGATATGCAGTAGTGTTAGCCAACGGATTGAACGGTTTAGGGGTCGTTAGAGCACTAAATGAAGCCGAGATTCAAGTAGTCGTTATTTGCCCTAACACGAGAGATTTAGCTGCTTTAAGTAATGCCTCTTTCAGACTTATCATTGAAGAACTAGATTCATCATGGGAACAGCGAATTCTAGGGCACTTGCAAACGTTAGCGAGTGAGATTGATGATAATATTCCGCTTTATAGTTGTTCGGATAGAGCTGCAAATTTTGTGGAAAGTTATAATGAACAGTTTCCTGATAAAATTAAAGTTATATTCCCATCTGGTGAGTTGATTCATATTCTTAATGATAAACAGCGAGAACTAGCATTCGCTGATAAACATAATATACCAATCCCTTCGTCCGTTTGGGACACGACAAGTGAACGTCCATTTGATGACCTCGATTTACCAATCATTATTAAGCCTAAAGACTTTAAAGGGTATGCTGTAATAAAAGCGAAAAATATAATTGTTGAGAAACAACAACAACTAGAAAGCTTTTATGAATTGTTTGGAAATCAATTAGAATTGTTTGTCGCACAAGAACTAATTGACGGTCCAGATGAGAATCTATGGGTCTGTAATGCGACTTTTGATACCAATAACAAGCTTGTATGTGCTTTTACGTTTAGAAGATTAGGTACAACTCCATCTCATTTTGGCGTAACGTCAATGGCGTATAGTGAACATAATCCGCACATAAAAGCGATCGTAGCGGAGATGGGAGCGGCTATTGGTTATCAAGGCCCTGGCATGTGGGAGTTCAAGTTTTGCTCTAAAAAAAATCAATACCTTTATATAGAAACGAATCCGAGATTGGGAATGTGTAATTGGTTTGATAGTCAGTGTAATGTCAGCAACGTATTAGTAACATACTATTTGAGTCACGGGATAGCAGTCAATCCACGTGCATGGGAACAATCTACAGGTATTTATTTTGTAAATGGATTGGGCGACACTATATCTAGATTAGAAGACAAAGAACCAATACGCTCAATAACGCATCGCTTAATCTATGTACTTACCGGACCTGTGGTATGGGCTACGTGGTGGAACAAGGATAAGATACCCACTATCGTTACATCCTACAATCAATTACGATCGATTTTTAGAAGAGCGATAAGAAGAGTATCGACTCGCCAGCGCTGAGTGCTAGTAGCTTCTCAAGAAATCCTTTGTAGCTTCAATTGGCCCTGCATATTGCAAAAAATCGAAAAAAGAAGATGGCATAGAGTAGCGTGGCATCATAAAGAGGTGTGAGTCTTGTGTCCATGGCCTCGGTGTGGTTGTTACAGCAGCCTTGAAGCCTAGATCTTCACAAATTTTTGCCGTTCTCAAGTTATAGTCGGCTTCTCTACCAGTTGGATAGGCAAATACTTTACTCACCGAAGAGAAGGTTTGCTCCAGATAAAGCAAAGAGTTTCTTAGTTCTTCTCTGATTTCTGTGTCTTTTAACTGAGACAAAATGCGATGAGTTTGTGTATGAGGGGCGATTTGGTGACCTTGTCTTATAAATCGTTTTATTTCTTCTTTATTTGCGGGTAAAAATGCCTTTGGGGGGTGACTCGGTACATTCATTTCAAATGCTGGATACAACTTTTCTTTCATCCAAAAGTATAAATTGGATTGAGGAATTGTCTTTAAATGATTTCTAAACTCGCTCACTGATACACGGCTTCCATCTTTTTTATAGAGGCTAAACTTATCACCATTTGGTAAGGAAATTGATTTTGGCACGAATTTGCTTGTGCCGAAAACGAATTCAAGCTGGTCGTCCCAGGGCCACAAACTGCCGTCTACAAAGCCAGATATTACGAAACAAGTTAGCGGAATTTCAAACTCAGAAAAAATGTCGCCAGCGTCAACAATGTTGTCTTTAAAACCGTCATCTATAGTAAAAACGACCGTCCTAGGAGGTATATTTTCCTGCTCTATTATTAGATTAGCTAAGTCTTCTAGACTAATTGGGTTGTAATTTTTCTTCCTGATATAAGCTAAACATTTCCTTAAAAAAAGTGGGTCATGTCCTGCCTTCGGCGATGCAGAACTCTTGACCCGATGCAACATAAAAATAGGGACATAACTACCAATAAAGTACCTGAACAAACTAGGAGGTACTGCGTTTATACTTTTTGCTAATAAATTTTTCATCACACCAAATCCTTTGCCACCATAGGTCCAATGAAATTTGTCACATCAACGGGTAGATGCTTCCAAATAGAAATTGGCAGTTTGAACTTGGGATTATCGGGATTTAAGCCTTCTTTCAGTTCGAAGCCATTGCGAGTGGCGTTGTACCAATAGTGTTGAAATTCTCTAGCCCCCCATTGGCGTTTGAACTTGAAGGTCCCTGCCTCCCGGGTTGAACGGCCAAAATCAAACCATTGGAACTTTCTGTCAATACAGCGTATCAGGATTTGATAGTACATCCACATGTTCATGTCATATCGGTTCGCTTTTCGAAGCGTCGATGCCCAAGGGATCTCTGCTACATTGTTGTGATAGGTAAGAAAGCCACAAGACACTGGCGTGCCTTTAATACAACCAACACAAATTTCTGACGCTTCGGGAAACATTTCTAGATAGTTCTCAAACCATGTCTTAGCATAAACCGGCGTGCCCAAATCTCGCATGTTTTGACTAAATACTTTGTAAAAATCATTTAATAGTTCAGTAGAGCCAAATTTTATAGATGGGCCTGATTTTTCCGCTTTTTTGGCTTGTGCTCTCACTTTTGCACCAATAGATGCATCAAACGATTGCTTGTCGCCTTGAAGCGCTCGAAGCATGGATACTTTTTTTGTTGACACTGGCCAGTCGCCCAGTTTTTGTAAACTGCGAACTTGAATATTCTTAACATTAAGTTGTGAACATAAAGCTGGTAATTGCTCCATAAGCCCTGTACACACGTTAATTTTAGGAGATATTGGGCCACCGTAATTGACATGGGGAATTGACGTTGCAAATGTTCCAAACAGGGCACTCTTGGTAACGAACAGTGGTAGACCGCCTATAATCTCATTGTATTTGTTGAACGCTATGAGTGTGTGAGCAGTTAGAGAGAAGCTTTTCTCAAGCAACGACATAAACAATTTTGAGTGATAAAAGCTCGCTGAGTTTCTCTCTAAAAACGTCCACCAAGCGTCAGGCACATTATCAGGCTGGTAAGTTTCGTATTGTATGTCACCTGTAAACACCTCAGTGGTTTTCTCAAAAAAAGGAGGCTTTACTGGTTCTAAGAGCTCTTTCTTATCTATTTTCGCTTGCTTGCGTAGCTCTTTCAGCTTTAACACTGTTTGCTTTAGGTTTTCACTATTCACTTGCATTTCTTTTTTTAACTCAAAAAATGCATCTGTATCACGACTCAAATACTTGAATTGGCTTCCGATAGCCCCTTTTTCAGCTTTAAGACGTTTTTCTTCCGCTTCTAAATATTCAATTTTTGCTGCTATCTTACTGTTCACTTTACGTCACGCTTTCTAGTATTTGTAATTCGTTTTTAATAGTCATGACCATTAAATCTACACAGGCAGGGCTCATCCCTTGGTGAATGGGTAGGGTTAACATATTTTCAGAAAGTACTTTAGCATGTGAGACTGTGGAATATTGTTTCAATTTTGTATCAACTCCCTCAATGTCTGTCAAAAGTGCATTATAGAAAGGTGAAGCTCCAATTCCAGAGCGGTTTAATTTTTTGATCAGTAAGTCACGTTCACTTTTTGAGCGACACAATAAGGGGTACCTCAGAAGCCGATTATTAGTTTGCGCTGCTATTTTATTTTGAGGTAGCGATCGCCTTAATTTATGTTCTGCCATTGGAAAAAAATCCAAATATCTATCAACTGCGCTGGAAAGCAATAGCCGCTGGTCATCACCCATTGGTTCAATTTTGATAAGTGGGTGGAATGCTGTTTTTCCAACCGATAAGAAAGGAAGTTTAGTTGCTAGTCTATAAAAGATAGGGGTGCACAATAGATTGAATAATCGAGCATTTAACTGGTATTTAATACTTGTTGTGAATTCATCATCTCCCACTAGCGATGGTACTGTGTTGATATTGTAATGTATCGCTTGTTTGAAAAAATCGGAAAGAGCTTTGTTGTGTAAAAACAATGCCCCTCCTCCTAACAGATTGACAGGCTTACCTCTACCAAAGGAGACAATTGACATATCTGCATTTTCAAAACTGCTATCAAATAGCTCAATTGGCTTCTTTGCGGGGGCCTCTGTACGTGAATTGGAGGAAGGTAACCACTGAGCGTTGTCTTCGATTATCAAAATATTCTTGCCTAATCTGTTCCTAAGGTAGGCAAGTGGCATGCGTATTCCCAATAAGGTGGGGCATATAACTGCCAGAGTTCTTTTATTAACACTTTTTGTAAGTGATTCATTACAATAGGAATAAGGCAGAGCGGTAATGTCAACAATAACCGGAATTAAATCTGCATACTCGATGGCGGCAACCAAATCAGGACAGCCATAAGCAGGTAATATCACTTCGTTTTTTTCTGGGTTAGTGGTTTTAGCAATAATTAATGACAGCGCGAGAGCAGCTGTTCCAGAATTGACCAAAACATAATCTTCCACATTGGCTAACTTGTCAAACGAGCGACACTGTTTGGCAGTAAATATTGCTTTTGTACCTACAGGGGGAGTTAGGGACCACATTATCTTGCAGATGGTTGCCAGACAGTCATTCTTTTACCTCTAAAAAATTTAATGCTGGCATCAAAGAGAGCAATATTCACTTGAGTAAAAAAGTAGATTAATTTTATTGGACCACTTTTACAAAGTGTTGGGACAAAATGAGCGGCGAGAGCTACACCGTAAAAAACAACCTGCCCACTAAGCGCTAGTGTGTATATACTGTAAAATTGAGCAATACAAAACGGTGTTACAAGTAAAAGGGCTAGCAATGTCCAAGGTACAGTCCATCGAAGCACCTTGTGCCCCCAAACTTGAAAGCTGAATAAGCCGAATTTAAACGGGTTCAATACGTCTGGATGTCTTTCTAGCGCTGTCATACCACGTATAACTGTACGCACCTTACGCGCATACTCTTTCGCCGGGTCAGAGAGATCTGTATAGAAACCCAATACGTTATCTGCTGTAACAGCTTTTAACCCCAGGCGTTTACAATTTAGAGCCGTGTTAAAATCACTTGGGGAATGTATATCCCATTCTTGACAAACTTCTTTACGAGCCGCAAAAAATGAGCCGCTTAAACCCACCAGACCAGCAAGTTGTGACTCAGCCCTTCTCAGCCACATTTCGTATTTTACGTAAGCTCCCTCGCCAGCTATATTACCGGTTTTACTGATAAAGCGATCTTCGCTGGATATTGCCCCTATATTAGGTTCGTTAAAATAAGACGCAAGCTTCAATAGACCATCTTGCTCGATTTGTGTTGCCGTATCTGAAAATACAATAATGCCTTGCTCAACAGTTTTTAGTGCCGTTAATTGGGCATTTTCCTTCCCTAACCGCTCCTTTGCTCTTACCAAGGTTACGTTTTGGCTGCTGTATCCATTCACGATATCGTCGGTTCTGTCTGTTGAACAGTCTGATGCGACTATCAAACGCAACTTGCCAGAGGGGTATTCTAGTTTCAGCGTATTGGCTATTTTGTCTTCTATTCTATTTTCTTCGTTATATGCTGTGACGATTAAAGTTATAAAGGGAAGGTTTTCCATCCTTGTTGTTTGGGGGGGGCAAATACTTTTTGTTTTTGCTACTAATATGCATCTAAGGATTAAAGGGTATAAAAAATAACTGAAGATGGATAATACCAACAGTATCCAAAACAAACTTTTCATTTTTATCCTTGGGGTTAACGCAACCAACATTCGTTAATGTATCTTGTTAGATGGCAAAAAGAAATCCTTTTGCCTCGTTTTAGCAATCTGTTATGTTAAAAAAGTAATCAATTTGCTTGTGTCTTTTTCAAACGAGCCTAGAACGAGTTGTAATAAGAATAAATGAAAGTTTCTCACAATAGCAAAGTGCTAATAAGTATTATTGGTACACTTTTAATCTCGTTAGCACCGATCATGTGGGCATTCGAGTCAACACTCGCTTCCCTACACGATTTGTGGACAAAGAATAATGAAACTTACTCGCATGGCTACATACTGATTTTGTTCGTTTGTTACGCGCTACACGCCGAAAGGCACTGGGCTAGCCTTTCTCCCTCTAAAATGGCGATACCAATAGGTTTTCTTATGGGGGGAGCATGGGTAGCTGGCAATGCCGTGCAAATTTTACTGCTTCAACAAATGGTAGTACCACTCATTGTAGCGACGTTAATGTTGGCTTTTGTTGGGCTCAAGAACGTATTTAAGGTTTGGCTTCCTTTGTTAGGACTGTATCTTGCAATACCAGTGATGGATGTTTTCATTTCGCCGCTCCAAAACCTCACTACCTATGCGGTTTCAATCGCTGTCAGGGGGGCAGGAATAACCGCGTATATCGAAAATTTCGATATACAGCTACCCTTCGGAACGTTGCGTGTGGCAGGCGGCTGTGCCGGACTTAATTACATACTCGCAGGTTTGAGTATTGGACTATTTTATTCTTACCTCAACCTAGTTCGAGCAAGAGATAAACTACTAGCAGTATTCTTAATAATTTTTTTGGCCTTGGTGGGTAATTGGATCCGAGTGTTTGCGTTGGTGATGATCGCATACAATTCAGAAATGCAAAGTAGCCTAGTTAACGATCATGGATTTTTTGGTTGGGTGATTTTTGCAGTTCTGGTTGTTAGTTACTTCATTTTTATGGAGTGGTATGTTAAGCGCTCGCCTGTGCGCCATAACCTAGCTCTTCAGGCAGAAACAAGTAAACTAGGTGTATATACACAAGCGAGCAAATTAAGCATAGGCATACAATCGTGTATCATCGCTTTACTTACCGCAATTGCTTTGGTTGCAGCGCCTTTGCTTTCTAATGTTCATAAAGAACGCAATATCGATGTAGCTTCACAATTTTATTTCCCAACCGCATTCAAAGGTTATACAGAAGATAATAGCGTTTCTTTTGAACAATGGGGAGGGCAATATACTGGCTACGATAGCATTCGAGGTTTTAAATATGAGTCGATGAACGACGTGACACATTTATTTGTTGTGTCATATTTTAAACAAGAACAGGGCAAAGAATTAATCTACTATGCTAATCGTCCCGCAAAGCTAACATCCAAAGTTCAGTTATTAGGCACTGGTGACGTCGCAGTGAATAGTGCTGAAATCCTGCAAGGACGCGGGCGTGTTTTTTGGTTTTATAAGATAGGAAGCGATATAGCAACTTCGGATTTCGGCACCAAGCTTTTACAGCTGAAATATGCCTTTAACCCTGAACCTGCTCACGCTCTAGTAATGATTGTGACTTGCAAGCAACAGTGTAAATCGCTTGATGAGTGGAAAACTAGCCCGCAACTTCAACAGTTCATCAAATTAGCTAATAACCCATGAAAATACTACATATTATATCTGGCGACTTATGGGCGGGGGCCGAAGTTCAGGTGGCAACTTTATTAAAGGAATTAGTTCGCCGTCACGATGTGTTTGCAGTGGTGTTAAATGCTGGCCGCCTTGAATCTGAGCTAAATTCTGTTGGTGTTAAGGTAACCGTGTTACCAGAATCATCTCGCAGTTTTTTGCACCTGTTACGAGGTATTAAGGGCATAATTAAACAAATAAATCCTGACGTGGTGCATACCCACCGACAAAAAGAAAACATATTGGGCGGGTTAGCATGCGCGCTTTCAACTAAAATAGTTTGTGTAAAAACCGTGCATGGCAGTTCTGAATTCAGTTTAAATTGGAAGCAGAGATTTCAGCGTTTTGTCGACGAGTGTATAGGACGTTGTTTACAAAAGGGTATTATCTCTGTTTCGCAGACACTGGCCGCCGAACTCGCACTGATTTACGGTAAGGACAAAATTCACACAATTTCGAACGGTATTGACGTTGATGAAGTGGTGAAAGATAGCCAACAAAAAGTTGAGCAGCGGCTCTCAGACCGTATACATATTTGTCTTATCGGTAGGATGGTACAGGTTAAGCGCGTTGATTTGTTTTTACTTGCTGCTAAGTTACTTTTAGAGGACAAACGCTACAGACAAGTCGTAGACTTTCACGTATTTGGCGATGGTCCAATGCTCGAGAAGTACAAAGAGGAGGCCGTGTCATATGAAATTCAAAAGTTTGTAACTTTCCATGGACACTGTAGTGACATTAGGTCCAGGCTTCAAACTATGGATATTGTAGTTATGACGTCGGACCATGAAGGCTTGCCCATGACAGCGTTGGAGGCACTAGCTCTAGGTAAACCGCTGGTTGCTCATGCTGTTGGCGGTTTAGTTCCTTTGCTAACAAGTGCTTTTCCACAGGGCCTAGTTGAGCAGCACTCTGCAAAGGGGTATTTTGAAGCGCTTTCCAATATGTTGGATAGATTAGAAAGCTTACATTCGCCGACGCTGCCACAAGAGTTCTATGCTTCTCACAATGCCGAGCAGGTTGAACTCCTTTATTTAAAGCTCTCAACAGAGCTAGTTGGAAAATTTGAATAACACTTTGTGTTATGTTAATCCTCGGTTTCGGATAAAAAACTCTAGAAAGTAAGGTTTAAACATACCTGCACTAGCGGTGCTAACGTTCTTATCTGAACTTAAAATATATCAGAAATATCATAGCTAAATTTGTCTATGATGAATCTCTCTCTATCAAAAATTAAGTTTGCAGTTTCTTCGTCATAATACTCTTTAGATGGCTTTCTTGACGATGTATTGGTTTTATTCTCTCTGGCTTTTCTTATCTCTGTTTGCTGCGTATCACTCAGAGTAACTCCAGCTAGCATGAGAGCGTTTATGAAGTCCTCTTCTAGCGATTCTTGTTTTACGAAAGCATTAATAAATCCATAGTTTTCCCACACGCGAGTCAATCCATCCATTGTGGTATTAAAATTCTTAGCATAGATTTGCCTGTCGATTCCTGTGAAAAGTTTGAAAAAACGGTAGCTCAAAAGGCCGTGGCGACTGCTTAATGGTGAGTTACCAAACCCTTCACCGATATCAAATCGACGCTCCTCTGAGAACATTAACCTGATCCAGCGCCTAAATCCCTCTACATCGTCTACGTCTTTATACACAGATTGCCAAATTTCTGTTGGCTTTGTTTGTTCGTGTCTCCATTGTCTACAAATAAGCATTGGGGTTAGAGAAGAACCGAACATTTCTCTCACGAGCGCATTGCTTGAATCTAGCGCATTATTCTTCCGGGTAGTGTTGAAGAATACACTTCCTTTACCATCACAACCGTATCCCCAAAGAGATACGTACCAGTCCCAGGGGTTTCTAATAGAACCGAGTACAAACTTACTTCTTAGCTCTACAGGTATACGATTGTGTTTGCCTATTTGTTCCCCGCCCAGAGTGTTAGCCAGTAACATCCCAATATGGCTTCCGGCTGTCTTGTGTAGTTCGGTAAATACCAGTTCTTTTGCAACAAACATATTGAATTTTTTAATCCTTGTTTTTTTATAGAATAACTAAAATTGCTGTTGTAACATAGCTAAAATATTTTTTTTAAGTAAAGACGTGATTACCAAATTGTATAGAAAATATGTGCCAGAGGAATGGCGGCTGTGGTTGTATAAGCTCCGACATTCGGATGAAATTATGCAACTTCGTTCTAATGTGTACCCGTCTGACAAAGGAAATTTTTCATTAGCTCCATTTGATAAGAACAAATGCATCTTTGTTCACATAACAAAGACGGCTGGAACATCTGTAGCGCTTGCTCTTTTTGACGCACTTCCGTATCACTATCAAGCATGGCAATACAAAGTATTTTATGGTGCCGAGACATTCGAACAGTACTACAAATTTGCTTTTGTAAGAAACCCTTGGGACAGAGTTTATTCAGCATTTTGCTATTTGAAAGGTGGTGGCTGGAATGTTGATGACAAACGTTGGGCGGAAGAAAATCTTGGAGACATAAATGACTTCAATCAATTTATAATGGAGTGGCTTATACCAGAACGATTACAATCTCATATTCATTTCTGGCCTCAATATCGTTTTATTTGCGACAAACGAGGGAAGCCAATGATTGATTATTTAGCGTACTTCGAAACAATAAACGAAGATTATGACATCATCTCTCGGAATATAGCTGGCAGTGAAGAGCTAGCGCACAAGAATTCCTCAAACAGAACCGGATATAAAGAAGTTTACAGTGAGGAAGCAAAACAGAAAGTGGCGAAGCTTTATGCTGATGATATTTCTTATTTTGGCTATAGATTCGATGGTTTTAATAGAAAGTCGGTAATGAACGGGCGATTTGTTAATGTCAGCTAAATCAAAAACGTTAGAGGGAAATGTTCTTCTCGTCGCTAATTGGCCCTCGGATGTAGGCTATGCATGGTGGCTTATGGAAAGCTATTGGGTTGCCATTTCTAAACATCTATCTTCTAACAAAGTTCTTCTAGCATATCCGCAAATTAATAAAGTTCCGTCTGAAATACAATCGAGCGCCATAGATTGTTTACCGCATAATTTCAAAAGGGGGGGAGTGATTGGTCTGATACGTAATTGTAGATTGATTCGGCGGCATCACATAAAACTTATTTATTTAACTGACTATCCACTCTCATCCATTAGTTACTTTTTTTACCGTATTAGTGGGGTTAAATTTATCATCACTCATGACCATACACCTGGAATTAGATGCGTACCCCAAGGATTAAAGAAGGCTGTAAAAACGCTTTTTGCTAATTTACCGCTTATGTCTGTTGACGGGGCTTTCGGTGCAACGCTATTTGTTACAGAAAGATTACAGAATACCGGATGTTTGAAAAAAGATAAGTGTTTTACCGTACAGAACGGCATTGAAATCAAGGGAGATGAATCAATTAACAAAGCTGCGGCGTGGCTTCCCAAAGAGGGAGACTTTGCAATCGTTACGGCCGCTAGGGCAAATAGATACAAAGGAGGATTGTTCGCACTGCGTGTAATTAAATGCCTAAAAGATAGAGGCATGTCAAACGTTAAATATGTGTTTTGTGGAGATGGGCCGCACCTTGATGATTTTAAGAATTTTGCTGCTGAATTAGGTCTACAAGAACATTGCTTTTTCCCCGGGAGGGTAGAGGACGTTAGTTCATACTTCTCACACTTCTCTATTGGATTTCAGCCTAGCAACGGGGAGGTTGGGTATTCACTTTCAATCTTGGAATACATGGCAGCGGGGTTACCAGTCATCGTTCCAAATAATCCATCTGTTTGCGGTGCTACTAAACACAATTGCAGTGGACGAATTTACAAGGATCGTGACGTTGAAAGTGCGGCAAACCAGATAGAGTTTTACGCAAAAGATACAGCTGCATGTAATAAACATGGTCAGTTTGCGAGGGAAGAAATATTTAAACGATATGCTTTGGTAAAAACACACGAAGCTCTCATTAAAAGTTTGAACGCTGTTATTTCAAGCAAGTAAGGGATTAGTTTTATGAATACTCTGTACTTCAAACCAATGGCTGAAAAAGCTCAAGCAAATGCTGTTAATGTATTAACTCTTACAGAGGTTTTTCCAAGCCTTATTCAGCCATGGTTGATAAATCATTTAGTTCAAATACACAAACATGGAGGTGATAATAGAATTTTGTGCCTCCAATCTGAGCTTAACAATTTTTCAGAGGCGATTGCGGAAAATGACCTGCTTGAGCGCTACATAAAAGTTCCTACATCGAAAATTGAGTTGTTTAAATTTTTCATTAAACATAGAGAAAGAGGCGTTAAAGGCTCTTCTTTCAAACGACTTTCGGATGTTTGGCAGCGAGAAGAAACTAGCATAAAGCACAAAGCAGTAGATTTACTAGTAAGCCCTGCCATTAACCTAGATGTTGACATCGTGCATTCCCACATCGAGTCAGTAAGCGCACGTTGTTACCGACTAATAAAGGCTAAAGATTCGCCGTTTGTCATGACTTTTCACGGTTTAACGCCTGTGGGAGTACCTCACATAAGAGACATTGAGCGAAAACGAATTACGCAACTCGCTAGTATCATCTTTGCCAACACCAACTTTGCTAAAAAACAATATGTTGCTTTGGGTGCTCCGGAAGAAAAATTTGAGCTTATTCCTCAAGGTATTGATCTATCAAAGTGGCATTTCAGTGATAAAGAGTTTAACTCAGAGCATGTGTTAAACGTTATAACAGTTGGAAGATTTCATCCTGATAAGGGACATAAATATGCACTTCGTGCTATCAAAAACCTTAAAAATAAAGGGGTTAAGCTACATTACACGATTGCTGGAAACGGACCATACAAGCAAGATATTATCAATGAGATAATGACGTTGAGGCTAGAAAATGAAGTTACAGTATTGGAGAGACTTTCTGATGCAGAGCTCAGACAGCTTTACAGTAAAACCCATATTTTTATACTTCCCAGCCTAAAAGCTAAAGACGGTTTTCATGAGGAGACTCAAGCTGTTGTTATTCAAGAGGCTCAGGCTTCTGGGGTTATCGTTATAGCAACAAATGCAGGAGGAATACCTGAATGTGTAGATGATGGCAAAAGTGCATTTTTAGTGAATGATCGAAGTGCCGACGAAATAACAGAGCAAATGCTTGCATTACTTAGTGAGTCTGAAGATTGGGGGCGTGTTCGCAGGAGGGCAAGAGAGTGGGTAGAGGAGAACTTTTGTAGTAATGTTATTGGAAAAAGAATTAATGATGCGTATATGCGTGCGTTAAATTAGTTTTGGGGGATTCTGGTCACAACTTATATACACAGTTAATATCTGATTGTGATAGTTAACTGTTACTCTGTCCGACTGAATCTGTTTAGCCAAGTGCAGGTTAATTCAACTTTTGTAAAAAATTTGTGAAAGGCTAAGTGACTCAGTAAGTTGCTAATGCAAAGTATTTAATTCCAATTAAATTGATCGGTATTTCGAGTCAATCAGAAGGGCAAATCAAAAAATATTATTTCTCTAAAGGTAATACAAAATGTTTAGCTCATTTCAATTACGACTGCTTTCCCTATTTAATTGATATATTGGCGGGAAAAGTCATTTATGATGACAGAGCCAGTCGTCGCATTTTGTCGCGGCTATGAACTCCTCGGCTGTGAAACTATATTAAAATAACATACCCCTAAATTATTCACTCGAGGTAAATTTTAGAAATGGAAGTAAAGCTCACAAAAAATTGGAACTTCTTGGTCGCAGGGAAACATTGGCTAATAACTGCCACAGTAAGCAGTGGTCAAAGTGACAATGTTGCCATATCGTAACACTTTCTTATCTAGCAAGCTTTTTAGTTTCAATTACTTGTCACAATTTATTCAAGATATAGAAAATTGTAAGGCGCGTTGCCTAGCTTCAAATGTTAAACTTATGCTCTATGACGATACTGAAAACCTGAAGTTTAATTCTCCAATGATGCTTTTCTTAATTCCACTGCTATTTAGTAGTGAATCGAGAAAGGGTGGCTCAAATATGCTGTTTATTTTTATAGGAAAGCAATTTCGAAATGCAGTTATCTTCTTTAAATTCAAGGCCTATCGTATGGTACACATCCGGAACAATCATCAGGCAAGTGGCATCACTTATCATGCTCCCAGTTTATACATCATACCTAAAGCCGGAAGAATATGGTGTGATAGCGCTATTATCTATTATTTTAGGCGTTTATGAATTGTTTTTAGGTGCAAGGTTTGGTGCAGCTTTACCTAAATTTTACTATGATTTGAAGACTTTCGAAGAACGAGCCTCTCTGGTTTCGACTGCACTCTTATTTACTGCAAGTTTCAGCGTTTTAGGCTCAATTGGCTTTGCGAGCAGCTCACAAATAATATCCATTTATCTTTTTGAACGCAGCGAATTAACAACACTAGTAGCGTTTTTTAGCGTTACGCTAACCACTAGCTCCATTGAAGAGTATTCTCTAATCTATTTGAGGTTAAGAGAGAAGCCTTTTTACTTTTTTATTTCCTCGATATTTAAGTTACTACTTCAGTTATCTTCGAATATATACTTGATTGTTTATTTGGAAGAGGGATTAGCTGGTTTTATATATGCATCGATTATTTCTTCTTCGATAATGTCATTACTTTTAGGTGCGTATACTTTGTGTAATACAGGTCTATATTTTGTCATAGGAACTATATCATCCCTCTGGAGGTATTGTTGGCCGCTTTGGACTGCAGGCTTTTTTTCTATATACATAACGCTTGCGACTAACTTTATAATAAAATTTTTTTGTTCTTTGGAGGAGCTGGGCTTATACCATTTTGCTTTAAAATTTAGCTCTTTACTCACGGTACTTGTATGGCAACCGTTCAACCAATGGTGGCAGGTTGAAAGATTTAAAGTGTACGATACATCAACAACGCCTAGCGCTGAGTTTGGAACAGCGTTTACCATCATTTTTTGTATCATGTTAACCGGAGTTGTTTGTATATCCCTATCTTCTCCCACATTAATTTCTTTAATGGCAGACCCATCTTACTTTGATGCGCTGTATCTAATACCCTATTTGTGTGTTTTGTCTTTGTTCGCTGCTCTTGGTCTTTTTGTGCGGTTTCCGTTACTAAAATTCGGAGCCACAAAATTAATTCCTAAAATCGTCTTGCTTAACGCTTCACTGGTGACATTATTTGTACCCGCATCCGCATACTTTTTTGGAATAAAGGGCGTTGTTATTTCTCTTATGTTAATTAGAGCGGCTGACTTTTTGATTACTTATTTTTGTGGCCAGAAATTTTTTTCTCAGGACATCTCTTTAACTATAGTTTTATTAGGAGTGTTTTTAACTCTTATCTATCTAATTTTAATTTTAGAGTGGTCAATTACATATAAACTTCAATTAAATCAGTTGTATATACAGTTATCTTGTGTTTTGATTTTTGCCGTTGCAGTTATCGTATCGTTGTTCAGTAAGAAAAATGTTAGATTTAGTATAGTGAAGTTTTTTAGAGAACGTGTCCTGAGTGATTGAAGAAAATGAACTATCTTCGAAAGGAGAACCAATCACTCGATCAAGTTCTCTATGTTATACAGCCTGTTCTACAAACTCAACAGTCGACAAAGATTCTAGTGTGACAACGAGAATATAGTGTTCGATAACGTACTCAACCGTGAGTTTCACGTCAACTCACCGGACCATGAGTCTTTATCCCAATAGGGTATTTTGACCTTATCGCGCTTTTTGTTGCTTAAACGAACAACACGTAGCGAAACGGATTCAGGTTCATGTCATTCTCAACGAACATTTTCACTAGCCCAATACCTTCATCATAATAGCAACCCAATGAGGGCTCATATTGTTTGGCACTTGATGTGGTCAATTCAACTAGACCACATCTAATCAACTACGCGGAGCAGCTGTATTTTGCAAGTGTTACACTTCGGACTTGAATTCGTGGTTTGTTTCATTAAGTTCGACGTTTAGCATCACCCTTGCGAAATATAAGCTTTTTGAATCAGGACTTAAATTCGAGGGCGATTCAAGCAAAATTCTATGTTGGGTGTTCTTTTTTACGCAACTCGCGCCAACGTCCATCAGCAGCCAAAAAATCAGGTGATTTTTTATTATAATTAAAATGTCCCATCACGGTATTGGTAGTGAATCATTTTATGAACTGCGGATGTGATATCCATAAAAAGCTGAAATATGGATAATGTATAAACTTTACGTAAATACCGAACCTTGTCACCGTGTTGACATTTCGAGTAACAAAAAGAGTCTTGCGATATATAGAACTCCTCGCTTTCGTGAAAATTGGTCGACTAGTCCCGGTTGCCTTAGTTTTGGTTCATGGCTTATTCGAAATAGTTCAGAGTAGACAACTAACTGATCCAACTACGGTAGTGATAAAAATTTGCTGATCACCGATAATCATTACAACTGAGTTTAAATTGTTGCTTATATTGAGATGTTTACACTAGCAGCATCGAATGATGCTGAGAAGCAAATATGGAAGGATGAAAAAATCATTGCTAATATGAAAAATTAAACTGAGTCTTAACTATTAACATAGGCTTGCTTAGGTTATACGGAGTAAACGCTTTTTATACAGACACTATATATATTAGTTACGATCTATTCAAAATTTCCAATAAACCTGTCGATGCTGTTCTAAAATAGATAACGCTAGACTTATGTAATTAAACTACAAACCCTTTGTAATTAGTACAGAGGTTTTTTTAGGGGTCTTATGCACGCCAATCCTGTTATTAGCTTCATTATTCCTGCATTTAATGAACAAAAACATTTATCGCTCTGTTTAAACAGTATTAAGCACTTTTTTAAAGAACAAGAACGCGAAATCATTGTTATTGATAATGGCTCCACCGATGATACAGTAATAATAGCGGAGGAGTTAGGTGCTCAAGTTATCATTAACCGTGAAGCATCTATCGCTCGTATGCGCAATTTAGGCGCAGAACAAGCAGTAGGAGATATATTTATATTTTTAGATGCCGATATAGAGTTAACTGAACAGTGGTTTTTAGCTTTTAACCCTATAAAGCAAAGAGTGTTGACAGAGTCTTTATTAACTGGCTCACAAGCCGCGGTCCCATCACCTGCCAAATTTATTGAAAAATATTGGTTTGAGGAATTTTATAAGAAGCGAGAAGTGTCACATTTAGGCAGCGCGCACTTGATTACCAGCAAAAATACATTTAACAAGATTAATGGCTTTAATGAAGCTTTGGAGACAGGTGAAGATTATGATTTTTGTCAACGTGCAAAAAGTCTGAACATTATCATTGAAAACAATATTGAGCTAAAAGTTATCCACTATGGATTCCCGAATACCTTAAGAGATTTTATAAAGCGAGAAAGTTGGCATGGTAAAGGTGATTTGATAGACATAAACACTTTTTTACAATCCAAAGTTGCGATAACAAGTGTGTGCTTTTTACTTGCCCATTTAGGCGTTATCTTCGGAGTGTTAGCTAATTTAAAATGGTTAATTGGCGCATCTATTGTAAGTCTGGTAACACTTCTAGCATTATCTACATGGCATAAGTATGCACATTCAAAATTACTACCACTAAGCATAAACTTCTTCATCTATTACTTTTATTTTTCAGGGAGAGTTTTGTCAATCTTCATAGTATTATTTGACAAAGTATCTAAACAAAAAACTAGCTAAGTAATAGAGGATATAAGGATTCGTATTCCAATGTGATTAGCTCAATGAATTGGCAGTCAAAGTTAACTAACCCAGTTAAGGGTTTTTCCTTTTATTGCTGCCAACTTATACCGACTCCAACTCATATAGCCGAAGTATGTATGAAACCGTATCGGGGTGTAAAAATTCTCGATGTTCTGCTAAAAAAGTTGATGTGCATTTAGGTGTACCAGTGTGATTACCAAGGGATACTGACGGTATAAGTACCAAGCGATTTTGACGTAATCACACCACCAATGTTGCCGCGCTTCGGTAAGCTTTGCTAGCCGTAACGCAGTGGTACTCATGTTTTCCCTTAGCCAAATATTTCGAACGCCGCTAGCGTGTATGTCGACATTTCTTTCAGATTTGAGCAGCCGTGACACCTTGGATTGTCCTAGATGTGGGTTAGCCAGTGAGAATTCGATTCCACCTTGTTTTATCAGTTTACGATGGCGGTAAATCGTATCGCGGGAGACGCCACTAAGCCGAGATGCTTCTGCCACATTTCCAAGCCTGTCAGCCAACGCTAAAACCTCAAGCTTCTTCTGGATCTCATTGTCATCCGACGACAATTTTTCAGGCTCAGTAACTTCTGTTACCTGTAGCTTGCGTCCGGCGAAGTAAGCTTCAAACCGCTTATATTTACTGACCTTTCCCCTGAACTAGCGCCACTCTTTCGATGAGATTTTTCATATTATGCTGCCTGTTTCGCATACTCAACAGGCGGCAGGTAATTTAGTGAGCTATGTGGCCGAACATGGTTGTAACGCTCACGCCATAAATCTACTTCGTATCTTGCCGCGTCCATTGTTCTAATCCAATGCTGATTCATGTCGCACTGGTAAGTGGGAATAACGGCTCATTGGATATTGGATATCAAGTTTAAAGGGGATGACTGCCGCATTCGCAAATGTGATGGTGCAGAAGATGCATTGATAATACGCAGATTCTATTTGAAATTAGCACGTTGACATCTTAACAAAAGCCAGAACGTGAAGCGAACTGACAGGGTTGGTTGGGAGATGACTTTGGGACGGAGCTAATTTTTGGTTAAAAGTGAGTGGTTGTCTTGGTGTCAAACCAAAAAAACGTACAACAGTGCATGCCGGCTGCGCCAAGTGTTCCGATAAAATCTAATCAAATGTAGTCAATCTACCTTCGATGCTAAGTGCTTACGTTATCCAGTCGTTGGAGAGGAAAATCTAATAGTAACGGAACCCTGCAGCGATGAGATAATGGTCCAGAATACATTTCAAATCAATTGGTGGGATGGTCGAGTAAGCGACAAATCAAGTTGTTTTATATTCAACCGTTTATACCTACTGTCTACTTCCTTTCAACTTAAACCCTTGCGTAAGAGAGCCTCTATCTAGTATTGCTGTCCTTCTAACAACTACTTGTAACTCATAGTAATTACTCTTGTATTTGGCGATTATAGAGTAAAACCAACAGGCCTTGTTCTCATCTCACCATCTTACCAAGAATGGCGCACTTATTATCTGCATTCGGGGCCGGTTGATTTGAAGACTCTTTTTATAAATCAACGCGAACTCATGTTTCTTTTATAATCGGTCAAAACAATTGGGTTGTTGCACAATAGAGTGATTGTCAAGGCCCAAATACAAATATATACTCATTCCCAGCTTTGATAATCTTAATGCAGGGAAGAGAATAATTAAATGCCGATCTCATTTACAGTAATTATCCCGGTTTTCAATTCTGAAAAAACTCTTGAACGAGCATTAAAATCGGTCTTATTGCAAACATATTCACCATCGCAAATCATTGTAGTAGATGATCACTCTACAGATACTAGCCCTGCAATTCTTCAAGAGTTTAGAGAGCAAGTTGAGATTATAACTAGTAACGAAAATAAAGGGCCGGCTTCCGCTAGAAACATTGGTATTGAGAACGCGACAGGGAGCCATATTGCGTTTTTAGATGCCGACGATTTTTGGTATCCAGAAAAGCTTGAAGTTGTCAGACAAGCGATAGAAGAACATACGGATGTGCAGGTGTTTTCTCATAAGCTCAAAAAGGTCAATGAAGAGTTTTGTTCAGAATTTCAAAGAGATAAACCTGCAGGACAAACGATATTTGACCCCCGAACTCATGTAGAGTTAATGTCTAAGGATGACATCATCGCAATGCCATGGCTTGGTACTCCAGGTGTAGTTGTTGATAGAATGTTACTCGATAAAGTCGGTTTTTTTTCGACTTCTCTAGATACAGGGGAAGATATTGATCTTTGGATTAGGCTTAGTCAACATTCGCAAGTCTGTCGAATTGAACAAACACTAGGAATTGTGTTTATTCAAAAAGAGAGTGCTCGAACAAGAGGCACAAATACGTACAAAAATCATATTAAAATCTTGGAGCAGGCAAATCAAGAATTTGAAATCAACCCTCTTGTATTAGCCAACGCGCAAAGCTTCATTTATGAAAATTGGGGGTCGGAGATCCTAGCATTGAAGGAGTATGATTTGGCATACCGAATGCTTTGGAAATCCATTAGGTGCAGAATCACTAAAAGAAACATTTTCTTATTTTTAAAAGCAGGTGTTTTGTCAACAACGTCAAAGCTTTTTTTGACAAAATAAATTGATCTCGACTTGTTGCCTATAGGTTCAAGAAAGATTGTCATATACCAATAATTTTACTGTTACATTGAAATAGGGTGGTTTACTGTAAGTGTTGTACTTCCTGAGAAATGAATGCAGTGTCGAAAGGCTCTCAGCCCAAAAGCTTGAGTTCATGATTACGTCCAGCCGGTTAGTCTCGATTTAAATTTAATTTCTGAATCACAAACATGTTCATGTATACCAATCCGATATAAAGAATGATTGTTGTCTTGCGAGGAATTTACCCCTTTAGAAGTTGTAACTGAGTACTTATAATGCTCTTCTACTAGTGACATAGCTTCGTTACAGAAGTCGCCGTTAGGAAAACAAAATCCATCGGTAGACTTGCCAACAAGACCTTCAAGTGTAGCTTTTGATGCCACTATCTCTTCATAAAGCTCACTCTTCTTTAGGTTACCCTTTAGCCTAAAATGATTCTTCGTATGGCTACCAATTTCGATTCGATAGTTATTTTGTGAATCAATAATTTGTTCCACGTTCATCATTTCAATTTGAGTGCGTTCGTCTTTAATCGGAGCTAAGGCGGAGTATATCTGTTCATCGGTGTATTGTTTAAAATACGCAACTATCGTTGCTGCTTGCTCTTTATTTAATTTGTTGCTTAGAGGGGCAGGTAATAATTCACATAGCTGTTTATATTGTGGGTCGCTAAAATTGGTGTCGCTCATTAATAGGCGCATTAACCTGTTTGGCCAGAATGGTGATGGTTTGCCAATAAAATTGGTTACACAATACAGGGTCGCTGGAAAATCAAACTTTTTCAATAAAGGAAAAGCATATTCATAATTATCTAGCCAACCATCATCAAAAGTAAGCGCGAATGCGAGCTTTGGTCGTTTGTGGCATGGCAAGGAAACCCAATCCTCAACAGTCATTACAGGTGCATTCGTGCTTTTTAATACACCTAGGTGCATCTCGAAGGTAACCGGTGTAACAATCATTCCTGGTTCTTCGTTATCAAACCTTGGATCATACTCAGGTAAGACTCGATGGTACATTAAGATTACAAGCGTGTTTTCTTTCTTCTGCAAACGCTTCCAGCCAATGGTGCCAGCGAAAAGTTCCAGTGGAGCTTTTACTAGTCTTTTAATCTCACTCAGCATTTTACGAAATTCCTACGTACTTTTTGAGTTCATAAAGAAATGGTTTTAGGTCGCTAAGCCTGTTTACTTCATGCTTCCTATTAAATATTTTAGGAGTGAAGAATTGCAACACACGTTTTAACTTTTCATTGGGACTAAAAACAGGGTCTTTCAAGGTTAGATATAAGTTGTCAAGGTCGCCCAAAAGCCAGCGCAACTGAATACGTTTTTTGTAATTTGTGATTGGGGTTAACTCCTTGCCGTCCTCGCCATCGAGTAATAAAGACGGAAAGTCGACACCAGCGTCTATTGCTAGCTGTAAAGACCCCCAAAGCCTAGTATTAATTTCCATTAAGTGGGGCGTACCGTCTCGCGCCACTCTATATTCTATCATTGCTGCACCATGCCAATTAACGCTGTTTAATATCCTGGACGCAAAATCACGCATCTTTTCATCCACTTCAGTACTCTCACTCAGCACGCTAACACCACCGCGTGGCGGCTTTTCTCGTAGCCTTTTGTGCGCAAAAAATGCTTTTACGCTGCCGTGTTGATAATAAGTAAAAATACCAGCACCGTGGCCTTCGATGAACTCTTGCGTCATAAAAGGGCTCGTAAACAAGTAATGACTATGAGAAAGCACGTGGCTAAGTTGGGCACTATTTTGAACAACATGCACCTTTGTTTCTATCCACTTATTCTCAACGTAAACGCGCGAAAGGCTCGGTTTAATAACAATAGGGTATTCAAGTGTATTGATGTCGAGTGAATGTGCATTGTCGTAGTAACTTGTTGCTGGAATAGGAACGTTATTTAACTCTGCCAATTTCATAAGTTCATTTTTATTACTAATTGAAACGACGGTCTCTAGTGAAGCAAATGGTAACTGACATTTAATTTTTTCTCGATGTGCTAGTAACGTTCTGCTACTTATTTCGGTCACTGGGAATAAGCAAGTGATGTTGTATTTCTCTATTGTTTCGATAATCCACAATACGAAATCATCAACATCGTGTTTTGGATCAGGGCAACTCAGATAAAAGCTGCTATATGTCGAATTGCCAGCTAATGCTTCCGACGTGCAGTCGCATGTGATTACAGTAGTATCAGGGCGACTCCCCAAAGACCTTGTAGAAGCTAAGGCGCTTCTTTGATTCGCATCCAAAACTAAAACAACTTTTTTTTCCATGATCTTTATAATATGTTTAGTATGCATCAAGGATATTACTTGTTATGCTCTTCTACAAGGGAATTTACGAATACACATCAGCTTAGAGATAGCGCGATTTCATGGCATACACAATTCTTCACCTAATCGATACAACCGGCCCTGGCGGTGCGGAAGATGTCTTCATTAAATTGGCTTCAAGGCTCCGAAATAACGAATTAAACAGCATAGCTGTGGTGCGAGGGGAAGGTTATGTTGCTTCGTCACTCCGAAAACACGGTATAGAGCCAGTAATAATAGATTCTAAAGGGAGCTTTAATCTCAGATTCATTCTAAAAATGATTTCAATCATTCGACAATATAGAGTGAATATTATCCAATCCCATCTGTTGGGAGCGAATGTTTATGCTTCTATTGTAGGGTTGTTAAGTGGAGTTCCTGTTGTCGCCACCTATCACGGTATGGTTGATGTATCTCCCAATGAACGTTTCAAAAAAGTAAAGCTCTGGTTTATGAAACACGGGATCTCACATTTTGTGACTGTAAGCGAGTCTTTGAAAAAAGCGATTAGTAAACAAAATCTACTTGTGCCAAGCAGAACGAGTGTTATCTACAATGGCGTTGATCCAGAGATTTATTGCACAGAAAAAACCTTGCGTTTAAAAAAGCATTTTAATATTTCAATATCTACACCTCTTTTTGGTGCTTTGGGTAATGTAAGACCATCTAAACGTTACGATTTACTCCTAAAAGCGGCCTGCATTCTGAAGAAACAAGGGGTCGAAGTGGCGTTTTGTATAGCTGGGGATCCAAAAGCAACGTTAAAAACTCAGCTTGACAAAATGATTGTAGAGTATGATCTGGACAATATATATTTCATAGGTTTCGTAGAAAATACTCCTGAATATTTAAGTAATTTAGATGCGTTCGTGCTGACATCAGATAATGAGGGGTTCTCAATAAGTACTATAGAAGCAATGGCAACAGGACTTCCGGTTATTGCTACCAGATGTGGGGGGCCGGAAGAAATTATCAACCAACCCTCGCAAGGGCATTTAGTAGAAGTATCAGCAAGTGCAATTGCTACCGCCATTGCCAGAGTCGCTGAACAGTTAAAAACCAACGAAAAGGCAAATTATTACAATAAAAATGCGAGTATGCGTATCAAAGAATCATTTTCAGTAAACGCTATGCTGTCAGCTTACGTCAAAGTTTACAAAGCGATTGATGTATCATTTCCTGGTCAAGGCAAGATCTAGTCATGTTTTTTTTAAATTTAAATTTTTTGGCAGATAAATTTGGGTCGAAAAAAGGTTTTTGTCGATTCTTATTGTTTGGCGGTCTCCAATTTTTTGGCGCTTTTAATAAGTTTAAACCAAAAAATATAGAAAAAACTAAACGGTTGATTTTTGTATGCAGCGGCAATATCTGCAGAAGTGCTTTAGGCCATCTAATAGCCGAAAAAGAAAAGTTTCCCTCAGATTCTTTCGGCTTACACTGTCGAGGTAACGACCCTGCTTTTGATAAAACGGTGGCATATGGATTAGAACGCAATTTAGAAGTAACCGAACATCGCTCAAAAAATATAAGAGAATACAAGCCAATGGCTGGTGATTTGTTAATTGTTATGGAGCCAAAGCATTTAGTAGAGCTTCGTGAACTTTTTCCAGAAGTCAAGCTTTTGTTGCTCGGATTTTTAACTGATTACAATAACGTATATATACACGACCCCTACAATACGAATAATGCTTTTTTTTATTTGTGTATGGAGCAGATTAGTGTTGCAACCAAAAGGCTGGTGAGGCTGATAAATGCGCAGTAAGCAGTCGAAAGGGTATATGGTTGAAAACTTTTGGTTTTTAAAGCTCAAGCCACTGTGGGCGTATTTCAAGTCTGAATCACTTGCGTTTAAAGCTATCAGTGCATACATGTTTGTAGAATACTTCAGACCGCAATCTATCTTCCCAATTATTGACTTTTTGCCATGGGCCCAGCTCTTTCTGTGCGTTGCTCTTGTCTCCGTGTTTTCAGACAAGAAGGCGGATATGAATTGGACACGGCTCCATACAGTTATATTACTGTTTGCCGTAAGTATTCATCTGTCTTTTTTGGTTGCGTTTGACATCGACTCTAGTAAAAGGAATTACAAATTTTTTATTCAGTGGATCATCGTTTTTTTCTTAGTATCTTCGATAGTGACCAACAGAGAGCGTTTTTACAGTTTCTTTTTAGTTATATTTTTATGTTCACTAAAAATTGCTTTCGGTACAACGAGAATATGGGTGTCTCGTGGTTTTTCTTTTACCACCTGGGGCTTGACTGGGCCCCCGGGCTATTTCCAAAACTCAGGAGAGCTAGCAATACTTATGCTTACGCTATTCCCTTTAGGCTATTACTTATTTAGATATCACGCTAAAGACCTCAACAAGCTGGAAAAAATAGTTCTATTCTTAGCCACAATTTGCCCTGCATTAACCATTTTAGGAGCGAGTAGTAGAGGAGCGCAAATAGCTTTGGGAGTACAACTTGTTATCATTTTTTGGAAAAAGCTTTACAAGCCTAAGTCTCTGCTCTTACTCGCGATAGTAATTTGGCTGGGCTTTAATTTTCTACCCGATGAACAGAAACAAAGATTTTCTGAGATAGGGGAAGATAAGACCTCAATTCAAAGGCAGTTGTACTGGAAAAACGGGTGGGAGATGATGAAGGACCACCCTGTTCTTGGTGTTGGCTTCTACAACTTTGTTCCCTACTACAACACATATTATCGGCATGATATCCTTTATTCATCAGCTCAATTACCTCACAATATTTTTGTTCAAATTGGAACTGATGGTGGGTTTCTATCTCTCTTTTTCTATGTTGGAATTCTACTTTTGAGCGTCACCTATCGGTTCCCGTTAAAGCAGATCAATTCTGTGTCAGATAAAATTTTATATGCAATTTGGAAAGGAAATCGGCTATCCATAATTGGATTTATTATTGCTGGTCAATTTGTATCGGTAGGATATTATCCGTTCCTATGGATTTGTCTTGGCATCCAAGTAGGTATTACAAATTCAATAAAATCACGTCAATAATCATTTAGTTGACGATTAAAAAAACAAAAGGAAGCAACTCTAGATAGCAGTATCGCGGAAAGCTTCACTCAATAGCTTATGCAAGAGCATTTAGTCGGCACTAAAATAGTGGCACGCGAAGAGTCTTTTGTCAGGTTTAATAATGACTTATATAGAAATATTCGACTTGCTTACGCAGGGGGATATTGGATATTAGTTATCAAAAATAATAGATGTTGGATTTATATGAAAAAAGTTTTTCTAGCTTTAATTTTCCTGACCTCGTTGAATGCTTGCTTTGAAGAAGCGGACACGGAAAGTTATAGTGCAGGTACAGTTAGTTCGAGCCCAATACAGGTAACTCACGAGCCTATAGATAAGCCTTTCAAGATAGAGGAACCATACCCCAGTCAGATGCCTATGCATCTTGTTTATCCAAGGCCTGATAACGAAACACAGAAACATGCGCGTCATCGTTGGGCACACCCAGAAATGAAATATCGAATCCCAATCGGTATACAAGGAGGTTCATGGCCATTTAAATACGAATTGATAACCAGCCCAGAGGGTTCCAGTATAGGCAATATTAAAGGAGAACGCTCCTACGGTATAATTGAATGGCAACCAACGACACAAGGAGGCGTTGCGCATTTTCATGTTAAGGTCACTGATCAAGAAGATAATACATTAGATATTTTTTGGTCAGTAAATATTGCCACTGACCGCTTTGTATTTATCCAAGATGGATGGAATGGAGAGAAAAAAGGAACAATTAGTGCACCTTTAGAAGACGTTGTTGATTGGTACAAAAATAGCCGAAGTGATAATACGTTTCACAATAAAATAGTGGTTTTTCGCAAAGGAAACTATGAGCTTAAAGGGTCAAAAGAAACAAATGGCAATTTGAGACTGGACTCTTCGTCAAAAACACCAAGCCTGATAGGCTTTCCCGGAGAAAAAGCCTATATTGATGCGTCAAAAGCGAAAGTAATCACTGACGTTGGGCAGTTACAAGATATGTTCATAGCGAATTTAAATTGGCACAACTCTAGACAAGACGTTAAAAATGCTCACTTTTTCTGGGCTATTGGTGATGTAAGCAGAGCAACATGGTGGAACAACAGTTTTCACCATCACGGGCCGGGAATTATTGGAAATGATAATCCAGCTGGGGTGTTTATTTCAGGAAAAGGCTCGAAAAAACAGCACATACTCTACAAAGGAAACAGACATCAGCACTTTTATGATGGTAGACTTAATGGCTCTCTTATTGATATTTATTACTCAAGTTATGTTTTGATTGAAGATAACTTAGCTTCTAACATCGATGTTTATTGTGGATTCCTTGCCAAAGGTACAACAGGTTACGTAACAATAAGAAACAACCACGCATTTGAAAATATTGAAGGTGGAGGTATATGCGTGGGTTATGGTAAAGAGTCTCCTGAAATTTCTAACAATCACGAAGTAGCTTGGAACAGAATAGTGCTCGCTTCTCCAAAAACCAATAGCCCTTCATTGCTTTGGGCAATTCAAAATACGTGGGGAGGCGAAACTTACAACTCGTTTATTTACAGGAATACATTTGTCAATGGTTCTGCTTGGATAAGATTTCCTGGAATTAATAAGTATCAGGTTGACTCTAATGTAGTGGTAACAAACAATCTGCGTCGTTGGGAGCTAAGCAATATGACAACAACCCGGGACAATGTTGTGTCTAGTATAGATGACCTTATAATTGTTGAAAATGATGGCTCGATTAAGAAAGTTTTTAAAGAGGAATATTTTGGTAAAGTTGGGTTTGAAGTAGGGAATTAGAAAAATATGCAAAACAAAAACAATAGGTTGATTGAGATTGTGACTAATTGTTGATTAACAACCTATATCAATTTAGGAAACAGAGATTCAACGAATAGTATCATTATCGAGTCCGAGGAATGTCTGAAAAGACGCATTAACGAAATGCGTGCTAGTTCAAGTTTGATTCGAGCTCGATCTTAGTTTTGAACGCCAATCAATTTTAAAATACTTTAATAACTGCGCGCTTCTGTCGTAGTCGCTCATAATAAGGGAATTGAACGGTTATTTTAACCGTGTCTTTTAGGTGTTTTTTGTGCAGTTGAGGAGCGATAAGAATGATTGTGTTGAATTCCAATGCTCAATTGACAGTTTGTGTAATCGCGAAAGTCGCTGGGCGTAAAATTACGAACGCCAATGCCATTAAGCTGCACGATAAGTTCAAACGCAATGTTGAACTTTGTTTAAATCGTTACTGAAGCCAGGGAACATAGTTTGTTGTTTATGGTAATTCAGGTAGCGAGTCAGTCAACTAAACACCTGGAAGCTTTAAGAAGCAAGTTCAGTGTCTCTTTCTTATAGCTCTAGGTGGTCTATATTTAATTTTACCCAGCGATGAAAAACAAACACCGCCCACAGCTTTAATTCCCTTTTGTGGTCACTATCGTCTTCCAAAAGTAGTTTGTTGACTACCTCGCTTGATATAACATCGACATAATTAACAAAATCATCGCAAAGAGTTTCTCTTATTATTTTATTAAGTGGTCCGTTAACCCAACTAGCAATTGGCACCGAAAAGCCCATTTTAGGACGTTCGATAAGCTCACTAGGAACTAATTCGTACAACATTCTTCTTAATGGTGCTTTTGCTAAGCTATTTCCTATCCGATATTCCAAGGGAGCTTTGTTTGCAATATTCATAACCTCTCGTGCTAAAAGGGGGACTCTTACCTCTAATGATGACGCCATTGACATTCTATCTGACTTGAAAAGACAGTCGTCTACCAAATAATACATCTGGTCCCAAAGTGAAGATGCTTTGAGGTAAGAGGTCTCGAATCCAAAAGCTCTACCGTTGTACAATTCACCTTGGATATCTTCATTATATTGGTCGTCAAAAATAGAAATAAGCCGCAGATAAAAGTCTTGTGAGTTTTTGGCCAATAATGCGCAATTTAATTTTTGTATTTTATCGTTATAGTTTGCACCGAATTTTTTGCCCGAAAGCTTCTCTATATATCCCACCAGTGAGTCTACATCTAAGTGTTTCGCTGTAGAAATCAGATGAACTAAAATACTACTTAAGGGCACTGGTAGCGATTTTAGCTTGTTGTATATTTTATAGGCAGGGTAATATCTGTTATATCCAAGAAACAACTCATCTCCTCCATCACCAGAAAGGCAAACTTTGACTTTTTGCCTTGCTGTTCTGGCTAGTATGAAGTTTGGAACCGCAGATGGGTTCGCAAAAGGCTCACCAAAGGCATCAATAGAAGGGAAAAGATTATCAAGTAGGTCTGACTCACTAAGTTTTATTACGTTACTTTTTGCCCCTACGTGAGCCGCTATTTTCTCGGCAAATGGCGATTCGTCAAAATTTCGCTGTTCAAAGCCAATAGTAAAGGTTTCAAGTGGTTGGGATGAGTGTTTTTGGGCAACTGCAGTAACCAAGCTACTATCAATGCCACCGGATAGAAAAGTCCCAAGAGGAACATCCGAAACCATTTGTGCTTTTATGCTATTATGGATTGCCGCTTTAAGATGCTGATCTAATGGCTTAACTATTCTTCCCTCCTCTTCATTTTCTCGATTTATGTACTCTAACAGTTCAACACGATGAGGAATTTCAAGGGTAATTTTGACAATGTTCCCTTTTTTAATTTTTTTTATTGTCTCTAACGGGGTTTGATCATCAATAAAATAACCATATCGCCAATAGTTTCCTAAATTCAGTCTATTCAATCTGAATTTTCTACCCGCACCAGTTAATACCCCCTTAAGTTCCGAAGAAAAAATAAGTTCTCTATGGTCAAAAGTGTAGTAAAGAGGCTTTTCACCTGCCTGATCTCTGGCTAAAAAGACCGCATTGTCTTTCTGGGAGTAGATAACTAGTGCAAACATTCCTTCAAGTCTGTTGATTGCTTTTAGGACACCAAACTCCTCGCAAAGCGCTAAAATAACTTCTGTATCCGTGTTTGTGCGAAAAGGATATTCACTAACTAGCTCTTTTAATTTCTTGAAATTGTAGATTTCACCATTAAAAGCAATAGTGAATTGACTTGATCGGCTTTCCATTGGTTGATTGCCAATATCTCTGGTATCGAGTATTGCTAACCGTCGATGCCCTAAAAAGACTTTCCCAGCCTTAACCAATATACTTGAATCATCTGGACCGCGGTGAGCAATCGAGGAGTTCATATCTTCCAAGCGACTAATGTTACGGTTGAAATCTTTTGGTTTTCCGAAAGAAACGATTCCATTAACTCCACACACACTTATTTTCCTTTAATTTACTATTTACTATTTACTAAGACGTGCTAAACAGCAGACTATTGAATTAAAATTGCATATACACACAAAGCTATGTTTACTCTTCGGCCATTCATTTAAAATAGTAACCGATCATGTATTAATAGCTAAGCTCTAAATTCATTCAAAAAAACCAACAACATGGGTCCAAGCGCATTGCGGGTTTAACTATCAGTCGACCAGACTTTACTAGACAGATTTTCTTTTGAATTCTTCTAGCTTTTCACTATCCATTAGGGGGATATTATAAGCTTCGCCATGCTCGAATCTAAAGTTATAAAAAAAATTCATTGAGAGACATATGAGCCAACCTACAAACGCAACATCAATTATTGGATGTCTTTTTCAACTAAATAGTAAAGATTGATTATTGACCATTTGGTCTCAATGTTCTCAACAGAAGTAACCTTCTCTTTTAATTCTCCAGTTAAGGTTTTTTCAAAGCTTTTGACCCAAACGTGAAAAGGCGTTGGAAAGCCTAGCTTTCTAAGGTATATCGCATCTCTATCGATGTACTCGCTAGCTAGCTGCTTCAACAGAGGTTTAACTTCTATCCGAGTTTCTTGTTTGAAGTTTTTGCTTATTCGAAGGCCACTTTTACCAAACATTTGATATTCATCTAGCCTGTTTGAGATGTTTAGCATTCTCTGGTTGTAGAATGGGGTAATTATTACTTTCTCTTTTAGCTGGGCACTAGCTTCAATTTCCTGCATATGCTGCGCACAGCTGTTATGAAGCGCTTGCGAAATACCGTTTATTCTGGAAAATTCTTCGTTTGAAACTTTTATAGTGGGCATTAAGTCAACTTGTATTTTATTCTCTACGGTCCATTGTTTAATGGGGCTATCATCTACTTCTTCAATTTGATATAAGGTATTTGGAGAGTTTCTTTCTATCTTTTTAAGCATTTTTTGAAACTCATACGGAAATAGAAATTTAGGAATAAGTTTAGAGAGCCTAGCGTACTTCGAGTCTAGTATCCCACCTTTTATTAAAGAGCTTCCAAAGAGACTATCTGCATATTCGCCGTATAGTATGTGAACTTCTTCAATACTATCGAATAATCTATGTAAAACTAAGGAGCTGTAGTTACGGTTCGGTACTTTTGTTACGCTTATTGTTTCCTTGAAAGCATCGATAAAATCTGAAGACGTTACTTTAATAATGCGATGCTTTATTCCAAGCTGCTCAGAAAATCGAATTGCTCTTGCTAGTTCGGGGTTTTTACCATCATCCCAAGTTGGAGTATAAGCGCATATGTTGCGGAAATATTGTTGGGCAGTCGCCGCTAGAATAAATGAATCTACACCACCACTGAGAAGCACGGCTATAGGTGTATCAACGTCTAGTGCTCGGTACGTTTGGTTTAGGCTTCTTTTAATCAGAGCCAACGCTTCTTCGTTGCTTAGGGCTTTAGTTGATTCTAAAACCTTTAATTCACATTTTAAAACTTCAATCAAATCTAGTTGTTTTCCGTCATAATAAAGACCATGGTTTAATGGAACAACATTCACGTCCTTTTGAAGCGCATGCTCTGTCAAAATTCTTGATGTAAATGCTTGATAAAGCGCTGTATAGTTGATCTCACTTTTCTTTACAGGAAATACGCTCGATGAATTACTGATGAGCAGTCTGTTTCCGCGTTGTACGTAGAGAACTCTTTGGCTATTGAAGCGATCTTTTATCAGTGTGACTGCTTCGCCAGATGATGTTGTATGTACCAGTGCAATAATAAAATTTCCTTCACACTGAGCTATGAATGAATAATCTTTATTCATCATATTCAACAACACTTGTTCAGCGGAATACTTTAAAGGCAAACGTGTATAAAAGAGTTTTGCGCCTTTGACTAGAGAAGAAGTGTAGTTAAAAGGGGCCGTCACGTTGACTGTTCTCTTTTCTGAAGTAGCTGAGGTATTGATTTCGATCGTAATACACATAATAGGTTTTGAAAAACAAAAAAGTCTACATAGACATAGTTAGAATATATCATGACCTTGCTTAAATAGCGTTGATACTTTTCAAACTTCTTGGAGAGTGAAAAGCAATCAAAAACTAAGCGTAATCAAGGAAATAATTCGCTTGCATTTAAATTAGCAGTTGTAAATTAGTTAGAAAAAGAGCAAATGACTTACGAACAGATTCAGAAACACTGTGGTGACCTTTCCCCCAAAAATAACACCATGACATTGATGAGATTTCGAATAAACTGGAGACAATGGAGATCTCAAAATGAAGAAACGTTACAGCGAAGAACAAATCATCAAGGCCATCAAGCAGCATGAGGCTGGCGCAAAGGTGGACGACATCTGCCGAGAGATGGGTATCTCATCAGGCACATTTTATAATTGGCGCAGTAAATATGCGGGTCTCGAAGTTAACGAAGCCAAGCGCTTAAAAGAGCTTGAGTCTGCGAGCAACAAGCTGAAAAAGATGCTTGCTGACAAGCTCTTAGAAGTGGAAGTGATGAAGGGAGTGCTTTCAAAAAAGTGGTAACGCCAGCAGGAGCTATTTAGCATACTACTATGTTAGCAATACAGGCTCTTGGGAAGTCCGATTATCTTTAGTAAGTATCGTAAGCTGTATTTTGCCTTGAGCTCCTTCGACAACTAACGTTTGTCTTTGCTTTTTTCTTTCTGGCTTGAGCCAAGGCTTCTAACTGTTTTCAAGAAGCGCTCTCTGCATGTAAATATTCGAGCACTTCTCTAAGCTCTTTTTCGGTCATCTCTGATGATGTTTTAAGAGTTGAAGAGTTATCATTGACGCGAGGTCTCCGTTTTCTCTGCGGTTTTAGACGGGATATACCCTCAAAAGCATACGGCTTTTGTCATTGGAATAACATGCCTGGTGAGGATAAACCGAAAGACGCATTAGTGTAACCGTTCGGCCATTTGTTACGCCTCATAGTATTTAACTCGTTGGGTTTAAACTTACATTTGTAGGGAGGTGGCTGGTGAGTAAAACGTTCTTCACAATTGAGTCAACATACTGGGATACAATAACCGATCTGGTTGGAATGTACTTCAAATTCTGGCTTTAAATTCCTTGAATTAATCTCTTTCGCAAGTCGCGCTGATGTTAATCTAAATGCTCTGTTGTATTTAGACATAAAACCCCCTTTAATTGGTGAATCCAACTATTGGGGGCCGTTTCAGAAGTTCGTCTGGCTTTTTGACTAAATAAAGTACTAACCCTTTTTAGCACTTGTAATCATTAGCTAAGACTTTTTACGTCTGCCAGCCAATGTTAGGCCTATTAATCCGAGAGCAAGTACTCCAACGGTTGAAGGTTCCGGAATAGCTCGAACGGCAAGCTGTGCACTCAACACATTCACTTGATTTTCTTCCGTAGCAAAACCGAAGGTTCCCGCTATTGTTTGTAATCCACTCAAGCGCGTGATGAGTTCGTAACGTTTGTGAATGTCTGGAGCCAACCCATTAACGACAAAATCTACCGAGAAATCAATAAAATCACTGCCCTGGGCAAGAATATTTCCGCCTTGAAAACCTAGTACTGTGAAGATGTCTGCGCACCCGTTTTCGTTTATGCTGCCTGCGGTTCCGGAGTTAGGACCAAATGGGCACGCCCCTGTGCTATCCCCACTATTTCTAGTTTCATTGAAGTTTATACTAAATTCAAGTTCAGGAGCGAGTACAGAGCCCGTGGTTTCGTTTGTATTGTAGAACCCTTGCAACTGCAATCCATCAACTAACGTTACATTCTCAAGGGAGTCACCGGTTATTATAAAGTTTCTATGGCGTATAGATGTTCCGTCCTTAAACCCTGATTCATAAGAGGTGTTCGCCGCTACAGTTTGCACTCTCCCTTGAGCAGAGCCACCGTTAATATCTTGGAAGATGCCATTTTCGTCCCAAGACTGTGTAGAATTCTGTGTTTTCGGCGAGTCTATGTCAAGACAGCTCTGTCCACTACTCGTTGACGGACTACCCCAACACAAATCTGTTGATAGAGGACCCGTGGACAGAATAGAACCAAGTCCATCATCAGACTGTCCAGAGGCAGTAATGGCCGTCGACGGTTGCCAATTTATCCAACCAGCCTCATTAAAAAAATCCCACTCTGTTATCAGAGTTGGCATTGCAAATGATGCTGAGCTCGCGCTTACTGCTGCTGCAGCAACTAAAATCTTAAATGTTTTCATATTCGTCCCTATTTGATAGGCATTATGTGGTGTCTACTATTTGAAAGCATTTTTCGGGCCGTTTTTATAATTCTTTGTTTTTTTAAGGTTTTTGCTCTTTAAGGAAGGCAAAGAAAGTGTAGGTGTAAAAAAAATCGACGCTTGGTGTTAAGCTTTAGGCCTACTGCACAGCCTTTTTCGCAATATTAAACATTAACCGCGATGTTAAACCTCTATTCCCAAATGGGCGCCAGGTTTTTTTTAGAACATTTCTGTATGCGTCGAAATGTATACCATATGGTGCTGCAAGAATGTTGCCTCTGTTAAGTAATATTTTCAAAACATATGTTTCGGCCATGCCTGCGCATAGGTTTACCGCCATGACAGTAGAGGGGCCTTTTTGTTTCTTAAAGTTTACAGTACTAGTGTCAACAAGGTAGTTGCGTTGTAGCATCGCTGGCGATAACCCGATTAAAAACTGTATGAGTTGGTCTTCTTCCGTTGCCTTATCGTTGAAGCGGAAGTATTGCTCAAATGTCATTCTACCAGGCAAAAAGCATAGCAAGGCGCACCCCATACCTAGAGGTGCGGCGGTGACGACAGGGATATTTTTTTCGTAACATTTGGAGAACAGTAGCTTTCTGGCATGTAGAGCAAAAAAATCTAGGCTATCTACATAAATATCTACGCCTTCCAGAAATGCATCGACATTACCTTCATCAACACCACCATCAAATTCTTTTACTGCGGCGTCTGGATTAATGTCTCGTATCATTGTATTCATTGTCGACACTTTTGCTTTACCCACTGTCGACATTAGTGCGCCAAACTGTCGATTGAAGTTGTGTACCTCATACTCGTCAAAGTCAGAAATATGCATGTGCTGTATACCTAAGCGAGCTAGAGTCAACATGTGAAGGCTGCCAACTCCACCAGCCCCAGCAACTGCCACCTTTTTGGTTCTTAGTAGTGCTTGTTCTTCTTCTGTAACCCAACCAATGTTTCGTGAAAAAGCGTCTTCGTATTTAAACATTTTATGAACTCTTATTTCCGAATAAGTGCTTTTGTGCTTCGATCGACACCTGAATATCATTTAGCATTTTACGGAAAGCTGGTGTTAAACTTTCCATTAGAAGCGATGGGTTGATGTAATAGGGGGCTCGTAAACCGTGATACTCGACAGTAGGTCCAATTTTTTGAAATTTAATACCTAAGAACCCCATACTGCGAGCAAGCCTTGGCTCCATCATCACATAAGTATGAGGAATTTTTTTTGATATCACTATTGACGCTGCAGACATATAGAGACCAACAGCGATAAAGGGAAAGCATCTAAGTTCTGTATCTGAATATGTTTCGGTATCAATCGCACCAGTTGCGGCCCCTGCAAACTTATCTGAATTTCTTCGTCTAAACCTTTCGGGAACCGCTAACCTACTTATTTCGCAAACCTCTGCTCGTTGGAAGTTTGCAGGATTAAGCGTTTTATGTGTAATTGAATGTAGGCAATATTTCTCGATTGGCAATTGCTGATAGTCTTCTAATGGACGAACTACCCGAACAGTTCCGGCGAAACCTCCTGTTTGGAGATGTTGAATCATCGCGTGTGTTGAAAATGTATCGAATTCGTCGAATTCCTGCTCGTTTTCTCTAACAGGTTCGAACCCGAGTTCCTGGCAGTAGACTTGATGACGAATATTAAAAACTTGTTCTTTTTTTTCAACAGTATCGGCAACAACCGGTCTTAAATAGTCTGAAAAGTGCTTAGATATCTGTTTTGCTTCTTGAAGCTTTATGTATCCAGTCATTACTTTTTTCATTTTGCTGGCAACAATACTTAGGGGATTGTTCATCAAAACAGGTCCTAAGAATTGGTTATTTGGTTTCAGAAGCTCCAACGTACGCACCTTATACATTAGTATCGCGAAATATATGTTAATATAGCACAGCTTTTTGTGTTAATTGCAATCTATCAGAGAACGGAAATGTGGTATTGAGCGGTTTTTTGTTATTAACTATGTTTTTCTTAATCAGAAAAGACCTCAGACTATGTTTTATCGCTTGCAACCTTTCTTATTTTTTTTCGTTCTTGCCCCCTATGGATTTGCGAAGCCATTAGTTGATGTAGTCAGGGAACTGAAGCCGTCAATAGTTGGAGTAGGTTTCAAAGTTCCACTCGCTACTGTAGAAAACCAGCTTGTTGGAACTGGTTTTGTTGTTGGAAATGGTAAGTATATCGTAACAAATGAGCATGTAATAAACGCAGAGCATCCGCATGAGGAGAAGTTTCATCGAGTGATTTTTGTCCGCGATGGTAATGTTTATACTACGATCCCAATTCGTGATGTTTTTGTGCATGATAAGTATGATATTGCAATCGCGAGAATAGACGCTGAATTACCTGCAGTAGATCTGTATACATCAATGGAAAGCGTTGATGACGGTACTACAATAGCGATAACGGGTTATCCAATAGGGGCAGTATTGGGCCTCTACCCAGCGACTCATAAGGGGATAGTGGCGGCACGGACGCCAAATATTAAACCTGCTCAACATAGTTCTGAAATGTCCTCAACCTTTCTCGCGCGACTTAATGATCCACTCATGGTATATCAGCTAGATATAGTGGCTTACCCTGGAAACTCGGGGAGCCCGGTATATGTAGCGGACTCAGGAGAAGTTTTTGGTGTCGTTAATAAAGTTTTCGTTAAAGAAACAAAAGAGGCGGTTCTCTCAAATCCTAGTGGTATCACTTATGCAATCCCAATTGTGGAAGTGTTGAATTTGGCGCGACAACATGGAATAGAACTCCAATAATAAAATACGCTTCCAGCAATTAAGTGTTTTGTTTGTAAAGGATTATGTGACAATATTCTAGGATAGCTTCAGTAATAAGCGAGTAGGGTTTAAAAAGTATGGATAGTAGAATAAAAGTAGCAATTGTTGGTTTAGGTTATGTTGGGTTACCTTTGGCTGTCGCTTTTGGTCGAAAATACAAAACGATTGGGTTGGACATAAACACGGACAGAGTAAGGGAGCTACAGGAAGGCTTTGATAATACGCGAGAGATAACCCCGCAAGAGTTGTCTAGTGCACGCTCACTTCAGTTCACTTCAGACCCACAATCAATCAAAGCATGTGATTTTGTCATTGTTACAGTTCCTACTCCAATCGACAGTAATAAGCAACCAGATTTGACTCCTCTAAAAAAAGCCAGTGAGATGATTGGCACCGTGCTCGAAGCAGGCATGACTATCATATATGAGTCTACGGTGTATCCAGGTGCAACCGAAGAGGTATGTATCCCAATTCTTGAGCAATATTCCGGTCTTCTGCTGAATAAAGATTTTTTTGCAGGGTATTCACCGGAACGCATTAACCCAGGTGATAAGAAACATCGTCTCGAATCTATTGTTAAAGTGACTTCAGGTAGCAATGATGAGACAGCTGACCGTGTTGATAGTCTTTACCGCTCAATAATAACGGTTGGAACACACAAAGCATCGTCTATCAAAGTTGCAGAAGCCTCTAAAGTAATCGAAAACGCGCAAAGAGACCTAAACATAGCTTTAATAAATGAACTCGCCATGATTTTTGCTAGAGTTGGTATTGACACTGAGGAAGTATTACAAGCGGCTGGAAGTAAATGGAACTTTTTGCCCTTTAGACCAGGACTCGTTGGAGGGCATTGCATCGGAGTTGACCCATATTATCTTACTCACAAAGCTGAAGCACTTGGTCATCATCCAGATATAATACTTGCAGGTAGACGTGTTAATGACCGTATGGGTGAATACGTGGTCTCACGGCTAGTAAAGGCTATGCTAAACCGCAAAATTATGGTCAATGGCGCTAATGTCCTGCTTCTCGGCGTAACATTCAAAGAGGATTGTCCGGACATTCGCAATACAAAAGTAGTAGATATTGCTGAGGATTTAAAAAATTATCATGTTAACCTCGACATTTATGACCCTTGGGCAAATGCAATAGAATTGGAAAAAGAGTATGGACTAAAGCTCAAAGACACCATTGAAGAAGGAAAGTATGATGCAATTATTGCTGCTGTCGCACACAGTGAGTTCAAGGCTTTTTCCGATAAAAAACTGCGTTCTTTTTGCAAGCAAAACTCTATTATTTTTGACATTAAATATATGTTCGATAAAACAATCACTGATATGCGATTGTAGTTTTAAACTATGAAAATTTTAGTCACCGGCGCAGGTGGTTTTATCGGGGCAGCTGTATCGCAATACCTTATCAACCGCGGTGATGAGGTTGTTGGTATCGATAATTTAAACGATTACTATGATGTTAACTTGAAGTACGCCCGTTTAGCCTCTTTGCAAGGTTCAAACGCAGCTAGTCTATTTTCGTTTACTGAAATGGGCGTAGAAGAGCGTGATAAAATGGCATCGCTTTTTAAAGAGCATAAGTTCGACCGCGTTGTGCACTTAGCTGCACAAGCAGGTGTGCGCTATTCTCTTGAAAATCCCAGTGCTTATATTGATTCAAATGTCGTTGGGTTTGGAAATATTCTAGAGGGCTGTCGCTATAATAATGTTGAACACTTGGTGTATGCGTCTTCAAGTTCGGTTTATGGTGCCAATGAAAAGATGCCCTTCTCGGAAAACGACAATGTCGACTTACCTGTGTCACTCTACGCGGCTACTAAAAAGGCAAACGAATTGATGGCTCATACTTACAGCTATCTCTATAATTTGCCTACAACAGGCCTGCTTTTTTTTACGGTATACGGCCCGTGGGGACGCCCAGATATGGCGCTGTTTAAGTTCACTAAGGCAATACTGGAAGGCGAAACAATTAAGGTATTTAATTACGGTAATCACCGTAGAGATTTCACTTACATCGATGACATTGTAGAAGGAGTTGTGCGTTCACTTGATAAAGTCGCGACTGCCAATGAAAATTGGGATGGTGCAAATCCAGACCCTAGCAGCAGTAAAGCGCCTTACAAGGTTTACAACATTGGTGCACAAACACCTGTACATCTTCTTAAGTTTATTGAGACGCTTGAGGACGCGCTTGGCGTAGAAGCCAAGAAAGAACTGTTGCCAATGCAGCCAGGCGATGTGCCAGATACTTATGCTGATGTGTCATCTCTTGTGAAAGATACAGGCTACAAGCCAAGCACTGACGTTAAAACCGGCGTTAAAGCTTTCGTAGATTGGTATAGGGGTTTTTACGATATAAAGGCGTAAAGGACAACGCTGCTTATCTGCTCAGGTTCATATTTTAAAAGGTGCTACTAAGCACCTTTTTTAGTTTTAAGGTATTTATAAAAGCGTGGTCGAGGTAAAACCCGCATATTTCTTGGGCAAGAACTCTTTTGTGGTGGTATAGCCAAGTTCAAACAGCGAGTTTTTAATTTCTGGCGAAAGCGTAAAGTCTACCGCCGAAATATCACCCGTATTTACCACTACGGTGTTATGCCAATATTTGGCGTTTACGTACTCCCTCGAAATAGCCGTCATAAAAGTGCGAATAAGCATGCTGATATACTGAGGTAGTTGTAACAAGTTTTTCTTGATAGCTTTACGCTTTTGCATTGTGCTTTGGAGCCTAAAGCATACTGACGGTGTGCCGTCGCCTCGCCAGTCTTCAAACAATGCATCTTCTGATAGGATCGCACCGTCCACTAAAAGGTGTTCTTTAAACGGCTTGAAAGAGAAAATCAGCGGTATAGACATTGAATAGCGTACTGCCTCTGACACTTTCATTTGAGGCGATGTCTTCTTGTTAAACAAAACAGGCCCGCCGCCGTTTACATCTGTGGCAAGGATATTAAGGTCTAAAGGTAATTCGTCGAATACCGCTCCATTTAGCTGCATGTCTATCCACCTTTGGAAAACATCGCCAGATGAAAGCCCACCTTCGCGTAATAAACGCACCAATGAGAATTCGGTAAATTGTTTGAAATCGGTAGCGAGTGCTAGTTCACGCATGTCTTCAACAGTTCGTCCTGATGCGTATAAAGATGCGACTATCGAACCCCCTGATACACCTACTAACGTGTCGAATGAAAAGTCCATGTCGTGTAAGGCTTTTATGATTCCAATGTGTGCACTTAGCCGCGTGCCGCCTCCAGAGAAGATAGGCACGATGGACGTGGTTACTTTGCTTAAAGCAGGGCTAATTAGCTGCATCGAAAGGCTCCATATTCATATTTAGAGCATAGTAGATAGCCATTCTTACGGCAAAAAAGTAACAATGGTCTTTAGTCTAAAGTTTGAATTTAATAACTATGAATCAAAAAGGGTTAGCAAACAGGAACGATTTTTAAACAAGGCCGATTAATGTAACAAAAAGCCCACGTAACGTATTACGCGGGCTTTTGAGGTTAAAACGTTATTGCAGACGCAACTAGTCAGCTAAATTACATAACTAGCTAGCCAGCTTGGCCTTCATCTCGCGACGTCGTGCATGAAGCAATGGCTCTGTATAACCGCTTGGCTGCTCTTTACCTTTGAAGATAAGATCGCTTGCCGCCAAGAAACCAATTGAGTTATCAAGATTGGGGCCCATAGGAATGTATTCAGGGTCGCCAGCGTTTTGCTCGTCAACTAAAACCGCCATACGCGCCAGAGACTCTTTTACTTGGTCAACACTTACGATGCCATGCTCGAGCCAGTTAGCGATATGCTGTGACGATATACGTAGCGTAGCGCGGTCTTCCATTAAACCTACGTTGTTGATGTCTGGTACTTTAGAGCATCCAACACCTTGGTGAACCCAGCGCACAACATAACCAAGAATACCTTGAACATTGTTGTCAATTTCTCGCTTAATGCTGTCGCGTGTCAGTGCTGAAGCGTCATTTTCAAGCAGTGGAATAGTTAATATGTCGCTTAGCCCATCGAACGATGCATCTAACCCCTGCTGAACGTCAAATACATTAACATCATGGTAATGCAAAGCATGCAGCGTAGCTGCGGTAGGTGACGGTACCCAAGCAGTGTTTGCGCCTGCTTTAGGGTGACCTATTTTCGCATTCATCATGTTTTGCATCTCATCAGGAATAGGCCACATGCCTTTACCTATTTGGGCTTTGCCTGATAGTCCACATCGAAGGCCTACTGCTACGTTTGCAGTTTCATAAGCAGCAATCCAAGGCATTGTTTTTAGCGCTGCCTTTTCAGCAAATGGCCCTGCGAGCATAGAGGTGTGGATTTCATCACCGGTTCTATCCAAGAAGCCTGTGTTGATAAACACAACCCTTGAAGCAGCTTCTGCAATACATGCCTGAAGGTTTACGCTAGTTCGGCGTTCTTCATCCATAATGCCCATTTTCAATGTATTTTCAGGTACATCAATAATGCTTTCAATTTTACCAAATAGCGCGTTTGAGAAAGCCACTTCTTCTGGGCCATGCATTTTAGGCTTAACGATATAAATACTGCCTTCACGGCTATTTTTGAATTTACTATTACCAAGCAAGTCGTGTTTAGCGATAAGTGAGGTAACAATACCGTCCATAATGCCTTCCGGCACTTCTTCACCGTCAAACAATATTGCGTCGTTAGTCATTAAATGACCGACATTACGCACGAACATAAGGCTTCTACCAGAAAGGGTAAGCTGCTCATCCGTGTTTGCGTGAGCAGATGGTGAATAGGCTCTGTCTTCGTGCATGGCGCGCACTATCTTTTTGCCGCCTTTGGTCATTTCTACGCTAAGCGTGCCTTTCATCAGGCCAAGCCAGTTGCTGTACACTAAGGTTTTGTCTTCTGCATCAACCGCTGCCACTGAATCTTCGCAGTCCATAATGGTGGTTAAGGCTGCTTCCACAAGAACATCTTTCACGCTTGCTGGGTCGCTTTCACCAATAGGATGTGTAGGGTCAATTTGAATTTCAAAGTGAAGGCCGTTATGACGGAAAAGTAGCGCTGATGGTGCTGAAACGTCGCCCTGGTAGCCTTGCCATTGCTCAATGTTCGCTAAGCTCGTGACATCTCCGTCAGTCAGTTTAATGGCTAACTTGCCACTTTCAATTTTGTATTCCACCACGTCGGCATGTTTGCCTTTGGCCAGTGGGATCATGTCGTCTAAGTATGATTTTGCTTTCGCCACTACTTTTGCGCCACGCACTGGGTTGTATGCTTTACCTGCTTCAGCGCCACCTTCGTCGCTAATTACGTCTGTGCCGTAAAGCGCATCGTAAAAGCTACCCCAGCGTGCATTTACTGCGTTTAACGCGTAGCGAGCATTGTTAATAGGCACCACAAGCTGTGGGCCTGCCATGGTGGCAATTTCTGGGTCAACGTTGGTGGTAGTAGTTTCAACGGCTGATGGTTGCTCTACTAAATAGCCTATGCTTTTTAAAAACTCGTTGTATTCATTGCAGTTAACCGGGTTGCCGGCTTTGTGGTAATCGTCAATGGCACGCTGCAATTGTTCACGCTTTTCTAAAAGCGCACGATTCTGTGGAATGAATTCTGCGAAGAGGGCTTCTGCACCTTTCCAAAAAGCGTCTTGTTCTACGCCTGTTCCGGGGAGCGCCTGTTGGTTGATAAAGTTGTCGAGCTGTTCGGCAACCTGTAATCGGCCTCTAGTGATATATCCTTGCATAACTACCTCTATACATTTCTCTGTTGCTTCAGTGTAGTGTGAATAGAGGTAGTTTTTTAATTTATGGTTTGTATTTTTGCCATATATTTTGTGAATGTTTAGCCGGCATTCATCTCACTTGCTACATCGCTGATGAGTCGGCGCAACCAAATGTGCCCTGCATCATGGTGTAAAAGCGCGCTCCACGCCATTTTTAGTGCGATAGGTGGAATGTCGAATGGTGGCTCTTTAATGACGACATCTGGGTCGTGTTTAAACAGGCGCGCTGCTTTACTGGGAAGGGTTGCAATCAGTTTCTGTTTTTTCGCTATTTGAAGTGCGGCGTGGTAGTGACGTGTAAATACGCGAATGGCGCGTTGTTTACCTATTTTAGTAAGTTCTGCATCAACCCAGCCTAGCTTTTGTACTTCGTTAGGGTCAATACCAACCCCAACACCAAAGCCTGTTTTACTTACCCATATATGCTGAGCGCGAAGATAACCATCAAGGTCACATTTCGCTACCAGCGGGTGGTCGGCACTCATAACACAGCTGAAAGTGTCGTACCAAATCACCTTTTGGTGAAAGGAAAGCGGTAGTTCGTCAAACCGGTTTATTGCCATATCTACTTTGCCCTGTTCGACGTCATGGAATGTCACATCGCTCGGCGTGATAAGATCTAGCGTAATATTCGGCGCAAGGTCCGCTAATCTACCAACAAGCTCGAGCAGGAGTGTACTTTCCGCGTAGTCGCTGGTCATGATACGAAACGTTCTATCACTGGTAAGTGGGTCGAAGTCAGTTTCTGGCTGAATAGAGCTTTCTAGACGACTGAGTACATCGCGAATGATAGGTTGAAGTTCAAGTGCGCGTTTAGTTGGCGTCATGCCATCGCTAGTGCGAACAAGTAGCGGATCTTTAAACAAATCTCGAAGGCGCTTAAGGCCGTTACTCATTGCAGGCTGCGTAATGCTTAATTGGTTTGCAGCTTTTGTTACGCTTCCTTCTCGTAGAAGCACATCTAAATACACCAATAGATTAAGATCGACCTTCGCTATATTCATTGTTCTAATGCTCTTCAGTAATCTAATTAAACGTATCTATTGTACGCAATTTTGTATCGCTTGTCAGATAAGCATTTAGTCTTATTGTAAGTTTTTGTTTTTATTTTAAGTATTTGATTTTTATGCATTTGGCTATTTCTCGAACTATATCTTTCAGCTTGTGCAAAATATCACATGCATTAAAACGCATAATCTTAGTGAATATTTGTAGGTGAATTTCCATTGAACGTCAGAAGACACCACTATTTATATTCGCGATTTATAGTATTCACGCAGTGCTGTTAAAACACTTTCAGTGTACCTTAACGAAAAAGGGCACCCGAAGGTGCCCCGTGGAAAGGTTGGGATGCTTTCCAGTAAAGTGTTTTACGCGTTATTAAACGTCAAACTGGTTCATTGTGTTGTCTTCACCAGACGCCTTCAGTGCACCGTCACCAGAGAAGTACTCTTTGTGTGTGTCACCAAGGTCAGAACCTGCCATTGCCTGGTGCTTAACACACGCAAGACCTTGACGGATTTCCTGACGCTGAACACCGCGAACATAAGCAAGCATACCTTCTTCACCGAAGTACCCTTTAGCAAGGTTGTCAGTAGACAATGCTGCAGTATGGTATGTAGGTAGTGTAATAAGGTGATGGAAAATACCCGCTTCACGTGCTGCGTCAGCTTGGAAGCTCTTAATTTTCTCATCTGCCGCTGCAGCTAGTTCACTGTCATCGTAGTCAGCTGACATAAGCTTCGCACGGTCGTAACCAGATACGTCTTTACCTTCTTCAGTCCAAGCATCGAATACTTGCTGACGGAAGTTAAGCGTCCAGTTGAACGATGGAGAGTTGTTGTAAACAAGCTTCGCGTTTGGAACTGTTTTACGAATTTCGTTAACCATTTCCGCAATTTGACCAACGTGAGGCTTTTCAGTCTCAATCCAAAGTAGGTCTGCACCGTGCTGAAGAGAGGTTACACAGTCTAGAACAACGCGGTCAAAACCAGTGTTGTCTTTAAAGCGGAATAGTCCGTTAGGAAGACGCTCAGGCTTAACAAGCTTGCCGCCCTGCTTAAGCACTAGATCGCCTTCAGCTAGGTCATCCGCACCCGCCACGTCAGTGGTCTTAAGGAATGCATTGTACTGTGCTGCTAGGTCACCTTCAGACGTAGACACAGGGATCTTTTGAGTAAGGCCAGCACCTAGTGAATCGGTACGTGCAACAATAACACCTTCATCTACGCCAAGCTCAAGGAATGCGTAACGTACAGCGTTAATCTTAGCTAGGAAGTCTTCATGTGGAACCGTTACTTTACCGTCTTGGTGACCGCACTGCTTAGCGTCTGATACTTGGTTTTCGATTTGAATACAGCAGGCACCCGCTTCAATCATTTGCTTGGCAAGTAGGTATGTTGCTTCTTCGTTACCAAAGCCTGCATCGATGTCTGCGATAATGGGTACAACGTGAGTTTCGTAGTTATCAATTTCTGCTTGGATAGCAGCTACGTCACCGCCGTTTTTCTTAGCGTCGTCTAGCTTATTGAAAAGGTCACCTAGCTCGCGTGCATCTGCTTGACGAAGGAATGTATATAGCTCTTCGATAAGGGCAGATACAGACGTTTTTTCGTGCATTGATTGGTCAGGAAGTGGACCGAATTCTGAGCGAAGTGCTGCTACCATCCAACCTGAAAGATATAGATAGCTTTTATTAGTAGTGCCTTGGTGCTTCTTAACAGACAACATTTTCTGTTGACCTACGAAGCCGTGCCAGCAACCAAGAGACTGTGTGTACTGAGACGAATCTGCGTCGTATTCAGCCATGTCTTTACGCATGATGCTTGCAGTATAGCGAGCGATGTCTAGGCCCGTTTTAAAACGGTTTTGAATTTTCATGCGAGCAGCGAACTCTGGGTTAATACCTTCCCAAGTTCCTTTTTGTGCTGCTTTTAATGTGGCGAAGTTATCAATGTCTTGTTGATATTGCGACATGAGCGTCTCTCCCGACTATAATTAAAATACTTAACGTTATTAGCGTTTACGCTTTGGGGCGTTCCCGTTAGTTCCATTTCATCCTAGTGTGCGAATTCGAATAAGAGAAATATATAATCAGCATTGCCGCCATTCATTTTGTGAATGTTGTAGCGATGCGTTGTACGAAAAGGTGTTAAACCAGAAGTCTTTGTCTACGCTTTAAGTGTAAGGAATAAATAAGAGGCGCTTAGTTTTTGAGCTGGCAATTAGATGAAAGGGTAATAGCTATTAGTGCAAACGCCCTGTAGATTGTCGCGCACTGGTCGGATATGATCCGAGTGTATTGATTTTTAAAGAAAAGTGAGTGGTATGAGTAACAGTGTATTGTCGTCTGTCGATCAAAGAACCAAGCTTGTGGGTGAAAATAGGCTTGAACTTTTGATGTTCCAGCTTGGCACGCGTCACGTCTTTGCCATGAACGTTTTTAAAATCAAGGAAGTTATCAACGTTCCAAAACTAAACATGATGCCAGGTTCTCACTACAACCTTCGAGGCGTTATGAACTATCGAGGTAGCTCAATTCCTATTATTGATCTTCGCCAAGCAATAAAAATGCGCGGTTCGGTTGCCGACGACTTCGCCAAAAATGTGATAATTACTGAATACAATCGCAGCGTGCAGGGCTTTATCATTGGCGAAGTGAAAAGCATTGTGAATACATCATGGGGGGACATACAGCCCCCCCCAAATGGCATTGGTAAATCAAACTATCTAACCGCTATCACTCAGGTGAATATTGAAGGTAAAACCGAGCTGGTAGAGATAATAGATGTTGAGAAAGTGCTTGCTGAAATCATCGATTACGATATCTCAATATCGGAAGAGGTGCTGGATACCGAAATTGTAAATCACTTCGTAGGTAAGAAAGTGTTGATTGTGGACGACTCAAGCACCGCCCGTAAGCAAATTAAAGACACGCTAGAGCAATTAGGCGTATCAATTATTGAGCGTAAAAACGGTGCTGCAGCGCTGGCACTACTTCAAAAATGGGCAGATGAAGGTAAACGCCCATCGGATGAGATACTGTTGATGTTCACTGACGCGGAGATGCCAGAGATGGATGGTTACCGTCTGACGGCAGAGGTGCGCAGTGACCCACGTATGAGCGACCTTTTTATTGCTCTGAATACTTCACTTAGTGGAAGTTTCAACGATGCCATGGTTGAAAAGGTAGGGTGTAATCGTTTCATATCAAAATTCCAACCCGATATGTTAGTGGATGTAGCGCAGCAAAGAATGCGTGAATATTTAGATACCAAAAAGTAAGAGAACGTTTGCGGATATTAAACTTCCATCATCATAAGACTATTTGGTCTTAATTTCCTTGTAATAACCCTTGTTTATTTTAGTTAAACCTTTGAGGTGAAACGCTGTGTGTTTTACACTTATGCGAAAATTATTGTAGCAATGGCGCTCAGGTTTACATTTGCAATTGGCAAATATCAAATACCTTTGCCCACAAGTGAAATACTCAGGGAAGTATAAATGATGACAAATTTCTTACGTACAGCGCTGTTAAGCTGTGCGTCGGCTGCGTTTTTAGCAGGCTGTGGCTCAACAAAAAGTGACCCCGTTGCAGCCGCTGGTTCAGAAGTAAATACACCAAAAAACATTATTATGGTTGTTGCTGATGGTATGGGCCCAGCGTACACCACGGCTTATCGCAATTACATGGACGACCCTTCAACGCCTGTAATAGAAAATGTAGTGTTCGATGACATTTTAGTTGGGAATGCGTCAACCTATCCTGCACAGGTTTCAGGCTATGTCACAGATTCGGCCGCTGCGGCGACTGCACTCGCTACTGGCATAAAGTCTTATAATGGTGCCATTGGTGTGGACGTAAATAAAAAGCCAGTGAAATCAGTAATGCACTATGCAAAAAGCAAAGGCATGCGCACAGGCCTTGCGGTTACTTCACAAATTGTTCATGCCACCCCTGCATCTTATATTGCACATAATGAAAGCCGTAAAAACTACAATGCCATTGCAGAAGACTTTTTTGATATTCGAGTAAATGGTGAGTTTGTTGCAGACGTAATGCTTGGGGGCGGTGCGTCTTATTTTAAGCGTGAAGACAGAGATATTGCGGCGCAGTTTACTGATAACAATTACCAATTTGTAGACACGTACGAAACATTAGAAAAGGTACCAGCAGGTAGTAACGTGCTGGGCTTGTTTGCACCAGTGGCATTGCCTGCTGTACTTGATGATGAAAAGAAAAACCGTCTTCAATATCTTACTAAAAATGCCATAAAGCATTTAGAAAACGACAATGGCTTCTTTTTGCTTGTTGAAGCAAGTCAGGTTGATTGGGCAGGACATTCAAATGATATTGCATCAGCAATGGCAGAAATGCACGACCTTGCCATTACGCTAGAATATCTGCGCGATTACGTAACTAAGAATCCTGACACATTGGTGGTTCTAACTGCCGATCACAGCACGGGTGGGTTAACTATTGGTGCTAATGGCGATTATCGCTGGAGCCCTGAACACCTTAAGGGTTTAAAGGCCTCGGTGATGACAATTGCTATGGCAATGCCGAACGAAGAAAAGCCTGAAGAATATGTGGCATCAATGCTGGGCTTGTCGCTAACAGAAGATGAGTTAGCCACCCTTGCCAGTGTTGCAAACCAAGATGACAGAAGCCGCTTTACAACAGTTAAAGCATTTCTTGACGCCAAAACCAATACAGGTTGGACAACCGGCGGCCATACCGGTGTTGATGTAGAAGTGTTTGCATTTGGTGCTGGATACACAAACTTTATGGGCCAAATTGATAACACTGATATTGCTAAAAAAATATTCACTTTGCTTGATAAAAAGCACTAATCATAAATACTTAAATAGTGTTGTTTGTTGAAAGCGCCTTAACGGGCGCTTTTGCTTTATAGGGAGGAGAAGAATTATACGATGAATAGTGAAATGTATACCTTGCTACAAGATATCTATGACGAAGTAGAGCCTATGCTTGGCATGGGAAAAGTGGCTGACTATATCCCCGCACTTGCTTCGGTAAATCCAAGGCAGTTTGGTATTGCCATATGCGATACACAAGGTCAGATAACATCTATTGGCGATGCAGGCGTACCGTTTTCTATTCAAAGTATTTCGAAAGTATTTAATTTGGTCTTGTCTATAAACCACTACGGTGAGGAAATGTGGGAGCGCGTAGGTTGCGAACCTTCTGGGCTACCTTTTAACTCTTTGGTGCAACTGGAGTATGAGAACGGTATTCCTAGAAACCCATTTATTAACGTCGGTGCATTGGTGGTGAGTGATATGGTGCAGTCGCGTTTCGCATCACCACATATAGCTATGCGCGATTTTGTAAGAAGGCTATCTTGCAATGGCGATATTGTGGTCAATAAGGTGGTGGCAGAATCTGAATACGAGCACCGCTCGAGAAATGCTGCCATGGCCTATTTAATGAAGGCGTATGGCAATTTCGACAATGAAGTGGAAGATGTTCTACGAAACTATTTCCATAACTGTGCACTAGAGATGAGTTGCGAAGACTTGGCGCGGTCAACAAGCTTTTTAGCCAATGCGGGTTTTTCATCATGTGCCAGTGAACAGGTACTAAGCCCTTACCAAACAAAACAAGTTAATGCGCTTTTAGCAACAAGCGGCATGTATGACGAAGCTGGAAGCTTTGCGTTTAAAGTAGGGCTGCCAGGTAAAAGTGGTGTAGGTGGTGGTATAGTTGCCGTTGTGCCCGGGCGTTTTTCTATTTGTGTATTTTCGCCTGCGTTAAACAGCGTAGGTAATTCACAGCTTGGGGTTGCAGCACTTACATCGTTAAGTGAGCGAATAAACTGGTCAATATACTAGCCTTTTTAAACGGTTAGTAACCGGTAAGCTCCATAAACCCAGTGCCACCGTGTGTACCAGTTACGTCAATTCTGCCTTCGTAGTAGGGAAATAAACTAGGATTCCACTGGTCTTTTTTAAATGGCGAGGTTAGCAGGTTTATTTCTTTTGAAGGAATGGATATTCGCCAACTCGTGGGTACGCTGTGCTCCTTGTTGTTAGAGGTAATGAGAGATGTTTTTTCAGGCTGAATAGATATTTCATCGCCATTTAGGGTTTCTTTGCGCCCATCTTTTCTTATAAAACTAGCCGTTGTAAAAACTTCCGACACACTGCCTGTATCGCTTGTATTACTTACGTTTCCTTCTGCTTCTTTTTCTGCATCTTTTTTCGTTGCATGCATCCGAAACGCCATTAGCTTGTCGCCATTATCAAAATGAAGAGAAAACCAATCCCAGCCCATGGCCTCGCTATTGGCAAGGTGACTTGTCCATTCGTGATCAAACCAGCCAAGCCCTTTTACTGTTATCTGTTTTCCATTAACTACAAGCGTGCCGTTCGCTTCAATGAATGGTTGGCTGTAATAATATGACCTAAGGCGCTCGTCATAGGTTTTCTTGCTATACCCATCGTCACCTTGTTTGATGTAGGGGCCGTTAGCAGTAAGTTGAAGAAATGCACTAGTGTTGCTAGAGACCGCTTGGGGAAATGTGACACTTAACGATGATGGAAATAAGTCGGCGTTAGTGTTGTTAGCTTGCCAGCTCCAGTCATCGATAACTGCTTCAAATGGCGCTGTGTTTACATAAGCATTACCTACGCCGCCAGCAGCAAAGCGCTCTTCAAAAAAATGCTCGTCTTTAGAATGAAGTGATGCATGCCCCATCCATTGTTGTGAATTTGACCAACTACTCGCATGTTGGGGCGAGTTAGATGTGTCTTGCTCTTCAAAACCAGCTTCAAAACCACCTTCAAAGCCACCTTCAAAAGCCTCACTAAAACGAAAAAGCGTAAACTGCATGCCATATTCATTTTCGTTTTCATCTTCAAGTACAAAAGTGAGATACCACCATTCAAGCTGAAACTCGGGATGGCTTTTATGATCTTCAGGCAGTTTAAGCAGTGTGTTGCGCTGTACTGATGCGGCGTTACTCACAGTATTATTGCTAGGCATATTGCCAAAAAATGAGGTGGGGCCTACATTTGTTTCGCTGTTGTTAGATTGGTTTTGTTCAGAGCAAGACATCAGCAGAACGACAACCGATAAAAGGGCAGAAGGTACTTGTATCCACTTCAAACTTAGTAGTATGGCTAGTGCTGTTCCTGCCACATATTTCAATTCAAAAACGCGCTCGCGGACTCTTATTATCGTTTTACTGCATGAGGTGAAAATCATAGCTGAGTATCCTGCCTTAAATCTATCTTAGGCTTCAGTTTGCCCAACGGAAGCAGTAACACTAGCGAGATAATTAATAGCGATACGCCTACGCTGGTGGCAATAACTTGTACGTTAATACTTAACGAATACGACCAGTTAAAGGCATAGCGATTTACCAAGTTAATAAATACATACGCCAGATAAATACCGCACGGAACACTGAGTAGAGCCGTTACTATGCACAGCAGCAAGTATTGAATAAATAATACTGCCTTTACTTTTAGCTGAGTAACACCCAGTGCACGCAATACAGAAAGCTGCGCTGCATTCCCTAATGTAAGCACCGTAAGTGAAACTGCAAAGGCAATACCGGCGACTAGCAAGGTGGTAATATTTAAGCCATCGGTAAGTACAAACGTTTTATCAAATGTATTTAAAGACAGCGCCATTAATTCTTGCTGAGAGAAAAGTTGGCCTGCATCTTCTTTTGTATTCAGTTTTAAAGCGCTTTCAATGTCGCTTTTAGTTACAACGCTGCTTTCATATGCTGTATTGCTTACTGTATTTTTCGGTGAATGACTTACCGTACTACCTTCCGAATCACTTACTGAGTGATTTACCGTATTGGTGTCAGTGATTTCGTACTCTGAGCTGCTGTGGATTGCGATGACACCCGAGAAGAGCGCATCACCACTTGCTGTATCGACACGATTAAAAAACGGCAACGGCACTAGAAGTTGGCCATTTAAATTGCCGTAATCTGGGTATACGCCAAGAACAGTCCATGTAACAGGTGAAGTGAAAATGTCATCGATAGCGCCTTGGATGTCATCTACATTTTCCTTGTCTTTTACCACACTTCGGTTTTCATTATTTTGGGGGTGATACGTTACGTTCGATAGTGTCAGGGTTTCACCCACTGAAATACCTAACGCAAACGCGAGCTGCTGATTAATGTAAACGCCTCGACCTTCTACAAAACGCTTCCAGGCATTGGGCTGTGCGAAATCCACAACCAGCGCCTCTCTTCCCGAGACGTGAGTGGGATAGCTACTAATAGAAACTCTATCTTCCTCTTTCCCTTGAAAAGTTGTCGTGCCTTGTGCCCGAAGTAATGGTGTTACTTGTGCGTTACTGGGAAGAGAAATTGTTGAAAGCGGTTGATTAGTATAAAGGTAAAAAGGTGCATAAAGCCGTTGGTCCAGCCATTGTTCAGTGGCAGACCGAAAGCTATCTGTCATGGTGTTCATGCCGATATTAGCGGTAAGGGCAATAAAGAAGGCGCACACTGCGAGTTTTGTTTTTCCCGAGAGTAAATGCATGTTCGCCATTACAAAATGAAAAACAGGCCATGATTTGGGGGCAACAACAGCAAGGCTTTTAGCAAGTAGGGGAAGCCAAAGCAGCACTAAAGAGCAACACAACAACAGCAAAGCAGCAACAAACAGCAATGCCATACCCGTATTATGCACTGTCTGCTGTATCGTGATTAATCCGGCGATCGCTGCAGCAGTGCACAGCGCCGCTGTTCTTACTGAGAGCGTTCTTACGCTTCTCACACGTTTAGGTGTGAGCGCATTGGTTAACTGTGAAACTGGCTTCACCGCAAAAAGCAGCAGCGAAACAAAAGTAATACTTAACGTAAGGGCAAACAAGAAAAGCAGATTTACGTCGGGGTTTATAAATACGGCATTAAACAATGAAGAAAAAGTACCGCTGATAATTGGGGAAAGCGCCGATGCAGCATAAAAACCTATTGCCATACCCGCTGGAACACTCACTATGCAGTAACATAAAAGTTCGGCATACAACGCTATTAGCAATTCTCGTTGACCAATACCCAGCTGGCGAAGTCGTACGATGTTGGGAAGCCTAGTGCGGTACATCAAGTTAATAGCATTTAGTACTATAAATAATGCTACAACGCCCATCAGGGCGCTCATTGCCCAAAGGTTTAGTTTAAAGCTTTGTGGTAGCGAGCCTGTTTCGTTTTGCTGCGAGGTGCTTTGTAGTACTACTTGATTGCCCAACAGTGTTTGAATATTCGAAATGTCTTCGGCAGTTAGCGTATGAACTGAAACAAAGCCAGAGAGTGGAGTAGACTCTTCGGTAATGCCAGCACTGTAAAATTGGCTCATTGCTACCAGCATTACACCTTGCTCTATGCGAGTAGTTACTACCTTTTTGAGCTTTTGATTTTGCAGTGTCTCATTAGTGCGAGTGGCAAGAGTACTTATAATAGGAGGGCTAACAGTAGGAGTGCGAATAGTAAGTAAGTCATCGCACGCCAGCTTGGCCGACGTTATAGGGTGTATTAGCGCCGCGTTACTCAATAGCTGATTTTGTGCGGTATTGGTTGTTGATGTGCTGTTAAAAAGTGATGCCGTGAGCTCACTAAAAGCACTGCCTAACAGTGGTTGATAATCCACCCCTACAAGCCTAAGCGTGCTTTTTGTATCGGCATCAAAGCTATCAGAATCTGAGCTAGTGGTATCTGAACCACAGGCAACATTTACCTGCCGTTCTGCCATGGCAATAAGCGAAGTAAAGCCCGCTTTGCGTAACCTTACATAATCGTTTTTGGTAAAGCCTTCTTGTCCGTCGCTAGGTTTTATTATTTGCCCTGATAATACCGATGAATTGCTTTGAAGCAGTGCACCTTGCGACGCACCTTCGTTTATAAGTAAAACGGTAATTAATCCCGCGTTAGCCAACATAATGGCTAACATGATCAGTAAAGGTTCCCACGGCCGCTTTTTGGCCATGGCAAGTAAGGTAAAAAGCGTTAGGTTAAAAGCGCGCATAAGGGGTAACTAACCCACTAAACCGAAAGTAAAGGTTGGTGCTTGGCATCTAAAAGTTTGCCTTGGTGTAAATGCATTGGCTTGTCTGCAAGTGCTGCAACGTCGCTGCTATGCGTTACTACAATCAGTGAGGTGTTTGTTGTTTTGCAGGTGTCAAACAGCAGCGCTGATACAAATTCACTGGTGGCCTCATCTAAATTACCCGTTGGTTCATCGGCCAACACCAGAGAAGGACGATGTACCAACGCACGGGCAATGGCGCAACGCTGTTGCTCGCCGCCAGACAGGTCGTTCAACGGCTTTTTAGCAAGGTCGCTAATATTGAGCTGCTGCATTAATGTTTTTTGAAAGGCGCTATCGTAGTTTCCTTTAAGCCGAGCGGTAAAAGCGATATTGTCCCACGCGTTAAAACAGTCAAACAAATTGTAACTTTGAAACACAATCCCTAAATGGTTTTTACGAAAGTTATCTAACGCTTTTTTGCTTTGCACTTTACGTGCGCTTTTCTTTATGGGCTTGGGCGTTGCTAGCTCGGGATTTGTTTGACCGTGCGTTGTGGCATTTGGTGTAATTTGCAAACCACCTACTGATATCAAACCACTGGTAACACTATCGAAGCCAGCGATTAAAGACAGAAGCGTTGACTTTCCGCACCCTGAAGCGCCTTGAATGCTTACCGACTGACCTTGTTCAACCTGAAGGTTTATGTTGTTGAGCAACGGAGCGGCGTCAGTTGAAAATGTTTTTACTAAATTATTGATGAGCAGCATAGAAAGTACTTACAAAGCGATAAGTTACAACGACATTACTACTACGTGTTCGACGGTCTTTTTGTTTACTTATGTTTGAATGGGAACACGGTGCTTGCAGCAGTTAGAAAGTAAGAAATGTAAGCGCAATAAAAAAGGGCCATTAGGCCCTTTTTTATTGGTTTATAAAGTTATCTAGCTCTTCGCCAGTAATGTTCTTTATTTGAGCGAACAAATACCAGAGTGCTGCGATTAGCAATATCATGCTGGGTATAACAATTACTGGGTAGCTTAGCGCTGTCATACGGCCTAACTCTTCGGTGTAGGCGGTAGTGCCAGGCTCGCTCACTAGAATTATTTTTGCCAAAATGTAGTTAAGTGCAGAGGATAAGAAAAACGAGCTTGCAACAATGTAAGAGCTAACCGCCACTTTTTTCTTAAACTCAGATTGCTTGCCTTTTGCATCGAGCACTGCGTTAAGGTGCGGCCAATTAATGATTTGGTCGTTAAGAATAAGCATTTTAACCAGTGGCTTGTTGGAATATTGAGTGACCAATACCGCAATGCCTATTATTCCGGGAATTGCTGCTTCTTTAATTGCGATGTATTCCGCGGGAAGTTTTAGCAGACTAAAACCGCCGGTTAACAGCACGCTTATTATGCCTAAAATAGAAAAGCCGTTTACTTTTCCTGATGCTTTTAAATCCCACAAGCCATAGCCTATCGGAAAGCTCAAAGCTGCTACGATGCTCCACGCTGGCCCTAAATATTCATCAGAGCTTGCGTAGCTCATTAGCACCACGGGAATAATAATATTAAACGCAAGGTTACCAAAAAAGCCTTGGTTCTTTTGTGTAGGTTGTTGTACTGCTGACATAGTTACTTTAAATGTTAAGTCTTGGGTTCAATTATACGGAAACGAGTTATCGTGCCCAGTGCCATGCGGCAATTAAACCGCCAATAAAGCCAAATAAGTGATATTCAAAGGAAATAAACTTCGACGTAGGGAGTACACCAACTAACATTCCTCCATAAAGCGCAGCCACTAATAACGAAATAAGCAAGTATTTGACTTTTTTGCTTCTAAAACCGGCGAGTACAAGAAAACCAAAATAACCATACACCATGCCGCTTGCGCCAATGTGTGTGGCCGTTCGCCCGAATAGCCACACGCCTAAGCCACCAATGATCAAGGCACTGAGTGTAGCTATCAGAAAAGTACGTCTTCCCCATTGCATGGTTAACCACATAAACAATAACAACGGCACAAGGTTTGCCATTAAATGGGTAGGCGTGCCATGCAAAAATGGCGCAGTAAAAATATAGGGCAAGTGCGACAATGAGCGCGGCACAACACCAAACTGATTAAGGGCATTACCTGTTAAGATATTCGCCACTTCAATAACAATAAGTAACGCACCTAATGTTAATAAAACCCTTATTTGAAAAGAGAGTGGCTTCATTTCGATTTCCTCTTTACTACCAGTTAAAGCACCGCAAAAACGTGTGGCACTACGTGCGATATTATATGATGCACAGCCTTTAGAAATGATGCTGCGATAAACGATGCTACAGGATGATATGCGGCAAATACCTCGATAAGTCCTGCGTTATGGCAGACTTATCCTCCCTTACGGAAATGCCCGCAGGCATATCATCAACAAGCCAGCTTCCTATGAGTGTATGATTACCTTCAAAAACAGGCAATGGTTCAAATGCCTGAATAATAAAGCCTTCCTCGCCGTACGGGCCGCTACTTAATTCACTCTCTACGCCATTTTCGATGAGCGACACATTGGCACCTTCTCTGGAAAATAGGGGTTTTTTAATCCACTTTCCTGACAACGCATTGTTTTTGATATCTTCTGCAAAGTAAGCAGGAAGCAGGTTGGGATGGCCTTCGAAGCGTTTCCACAGCTGTGGCAACAAGGCCTTGTTAGACAGAATTGACTTCCACGCTGGCTCTAACCAACTAACATTGGCATCGTCAAGTACATTGCCAAACTCCTCACGAAGCATAAACTCCCAAGGATAAAGCTTAAAACAATCGGTTATTGGGTTATCTTGTAAGTCGGTGAAAACACCAGTATCAGCAAGGCCAATGTCTTCAATATAAACAAAATCAGCGGTAAGCCCTGCTTCTTTAGCGCAGTCTTGAAGGTATTGCACAGTACCGCGGTCTTCTACGGTATCTTTACAACACGCCATATGCAGTTGGTTAATACCATAGTGCAGCGCTATCTCTTTAAAACGATGGACAAGCTTTTCTTGTAAGCTGTTGAATTGATCTGCATGGCGAGCAAGCTTCCCACTATCAACATTTTGTTCAAGCCACAGCCATTGCCAAAAGCCAGACTCGTACAAACTGGTCGGTGTGTCTGCATTGTTCTCTAACAGTTTTGCCGGCGCTTTTCCGTTGTAAACCAAATCAAGGCGTGAATATAAGCTGGGATCTCTTTGAAGCCAGCTGTTTCTTACTGTGTCCCAGTGTGCTTCAGGAATACCAAATTGTGTAAGCAGTGATTCACTGTTAACCACTTCGTCGGCCACGGCCAGGCACATTTGATGGAGCTCAGCAGTAGGGTCTTCTAAGTCTTCTTCAATTTGTTCGAGAGTAAATTGATAATACGCACTTTCGTCCCAGTAAGGCTCGCCATACATAGTATGAAAGTGAAAACCGAATTCATTAGCCAGCTGCTGCCAGCCCTTTCTTGGCTGGCATGGCATTCTAAACATAGTTAGCCGCCCCAGCCGCCTTTACGGCCACTGCTGCCCCAAGATGACTTCGCGCGAACGCTGCTGCCAAAGCCGCCGCGTTTCATTGTGCGGTTTACAGTGGGTTTAGGCTTATAAACGTCTTTATTAACACGATAGTTACGTTTTCGTATATCGCCGTCAAACACATAACCATCTGCGGTAATCCAGCGTGAACGGAAAGGAGAGTTATACGAATACGATGTATATAGTGGTTGAGAGTAATATCGGTTAGGCGATAATAGTGAGCTAACCATATAGCCAGCCATAAACGGCATGAAAAAGCTGCCGCTGCTGTTGTTTACATACTGGCATTGGTTAGGGCCGAACTCATATTCGCAGTCATATTCTGAATTAAACCGCGGGCTGGTACGCATGGCTTCATCAACGGCTGTTTGATAAGCCGCTTCGCAACGTTCAATAGCGTCTGGGAAGTCCTGCTTGCAGTCTTCAAGTGAAGTATAAATAGTCGCATCTTCACGTTCTGCACCGCAGGCACTTAACATGACGCTGGCCACACTAAGCGCAATAGGTTTAATACTGAACGCTTTACGCATACGCGTTAAGTCGATGTTTTTACTTCGCTTAAGCTTTCTTGGCGCTTCATTAATATTGTGTTTTAGTTCAGTCATCAGCGCGCCCCTAGTAGGTCATGCAAGCCGCATTTAACAAGCCAACCGCAACTGACATGCTGGCCAGCATAACACCTGCTGATACTTCGTTGTTGTTAATGCGCTCGGCAATTTTAGGCATAAAGCTAAAACGCAGAAGGGCAAATGCAAGTGACTGCGCAATTAACGCAACGAGTGCCCATACCGCAAAATCAAGCAATGCAACCGAGTTCGATGCAGCGCCACCTAAGGCAATGGCAAATCCAATTATGGCTCCGCCAAATCCAATAGCAGCTGCAACGTTCTTTTCTTCTTTTACAAGCTTCCATTCATCATGCGGCGTAACAAGCGCGTAAGCTAATTTAAAGATGAAAAGAAAGACAATAGACAGGCCGAAATACAGTGCGAAGCTTCCAAGGCCAGCCAGTGAATGCATAATGGTTTCCATAGATAATCCTTTTTTCTTAACCGTTAATTGTTATATCTGCGGGTTGAATATCGAAGCCTGTTGAGATTACCAGGCATCGATCCATATTATTACCAACTTGTTTTTCTTCGCCAACAACCAGCAATGTTTCTACACGCTCATTATCTAGCGGGCGTTCGTAAAGCATCATGAACTGATCTGTTTTACTTACGTCACCGTCTTCCTCATAGGTGGTTTCTGTTACGGCTACTGGTGGAGATTCCTCACCAACGGCTTCCCAAACACGAGTAAACACTTTACCGTCTAATTCATAAGTTGGTTTACTAATAAGGTTTTTCAGGCAGTCGTTCCACTGCGCACTACTGCCAATGGTTTGCGTGTCATAAAAGTGCCAAAGCTTTACATCTGTGATGTGATTTTCGGTAGTACCGCCGTCCAGTACAACTTGCAGAAATGCGTCGTCGTCGGTGTAAAAACGTAGTAATGTGCCGCCTGTATCAAGAGGAGCTTCACCTACGGCTTGAATAAGCTGGGAACGTGCGGCGCCTTCAATGGTAAGCTCTGGCTCTATAAGCGACATTTTTAAATTATCTAGCTCAAATGAACCACCAAGGTACAGCCCCATAATTTCTGGCGCTTTCGGCTTACTGGGCGTCGACTTTTTAAACAGTTTACTAAACATAGAAATAGCCTTTTAGTCTGCGTCTAACGACGACCAATTGATGGCATTAATACGGTGCTCGGCTATGTAAAACAGTGTGTCACCGGCGTTTAGCGTTTCTTCTAGCGGCGGGTTTACTACCATTTCTTTTATTTTGGCGTTAGGGGCATAGCCAATAAAAATAGCGTTATGCTTGCGCTTCAAATTAATAAAAAGCTTTGCTACTGAAATTGTAGGGCTGTTTTCAGGAATTTTTACTGAAAACTGCGCCTGCCCATCTTCAACACTTAATAAGTCGTGATGAAGCATACTCGAACCCGGGTCGAAGGCGGCTTTTGCTAGCATTTCAACGGCCACACTTGGCGTGCATTCTACTCTAGGGCAGTGATCTTGCAGCAATCCAACAAGGCTGTCGTCGTCAAAGTAGGCTACTTGATGCGCTTCTGGATTTCGTTTTGCGCAATATAATGCGGTTGTCATGGTGACATCGTCTTGCGGGTTATCGATAAGTATTGTTCTTGCCTCAGCCACGCACGCTTTATCCATGTCCTCATCTTTGTTGAAAGAGTCAACCTTAACGAACTCAATGACGCCTGGCATAGGATTTTCAATGTCTTTCTTCACACACAACACAATATCAGGGCGTTCTGGCATTGCATCGCGTTCACGTATTAATAAATCTAACAGCAGCATTGTGCGCTGCTCATTCCATCCAATTACTAAAATATGCTGGTCTAGGTGCAAGCTATTCATACCCATTAGCCCTTTTTTCCATTGTCCTGTAACCCAAGCTGCTATTCGCCCAATAACCATAGCGAATATACTTAATCCAAGCGGTATAACGTAAAGTGCTACAACAATTTTCCCCGCCGAAGAGGAAGGGGAGAGGTCGCCATAACCTACAGTAGATGCCGTTACTGCAAGCCAATAAATGAAGTCGACGTTGCCAATAAGGTCATGCTCGCCTGCAGCATAAAGAAGCCAATAACTTGAGGCTGCGTAAAAACCGGTGGCACCTAATATTGTGTACCAGCGAGACTCCGCAAAATGCTTCAACATTATTTTGCGCAGCTTAATCCATGGAGACGGAGACATATTACCCAAAAGCCCTTTTTTCGCGTTATGTTACTGTGCCCCGAATATTGGGAGCTTGTCTATGGTTTATGTGTAACAAACCATTGTTCCTAACCACTTTTCATAAGGTAACAAACAAAAAAGGAGCCCGAAGGCTCCTTTTGCCCGGGTGCTTTCACAACCGGAGTATTACTTATTTACCTAAAATGCGTGCTAGCTCATCGTCGGCAGATGTTTTACCGCCTTTAATGCCTGCTTCCGCCAAACGTTTTTCTAAATCGCTGCTTGATTCTTCGGTTGCAAGCTCTTCAGCTGCTTGAAGTTCTGCAGTTCGCATTTTTTGTTTTTCTTGGATACGAGACAGCGATTCAGTAGCCGTTTTCATTTTACTATTCGCACCCATGTGTCGCGATGATACGGCAACTTGTGCTTTTTGAACGCTTTCCGTTGCCTTTACCATATCAACCTGCTGTTCTAAACGGCGAAGGTTAGCTTTTGCTTGTTGTATGTTTTGAGCAAGTTGCTTTTCAGACTGTTTAAACTGATCAAGATACGCCTGTTCTTGGTCGCGTTCTTCTTTAAGTTCCGACACTTTCTGGGCACAGTCTAAGGCTAGCTGTCGATCAGTATCTATTGCTTTGCGAGCGTGAGCTTCGTATTCCGCAATAGAACTATCAAAGCTGTCTACTTTTTGCTGAGATAGTTTGCATTTAGCCAAGATTTGGGTACGAGCGTGATCTGACTTGCGAAGCTCTTCTTTTGCTTCTCGTATTTCTTGTTCCAGAATGCGAATAGCTTGGCTGTCTACCACTGACTGCGCAGCTTCGGTTGCACCACCTTTCACTGCTGTTACTAATTTTTTCCACACAGACATTTGCTTCTCCTTAGAAGTAAATTATTAGTTAAGGTGTGTTTCGTATGCATCTAAAAACGACGCAACATTCTGAAACAGCGTTTCTACTTCAATTACAATGCTTTCGGCTTTTGATTGTGCACTGAGTGCGCCAAAAGCGGTGTAGTATTCTTCGCCATTAATAGTAGATATACCCACTGTTGTAAGCGGGAATACCATGTGTGATGACAATATTTCATGATCTAATGCAGGCTTATCCTTTACCTCTGATGCTGCAAACAATAAGCTTTCCACTAAAATTTGCTCACCACTTATGGCTAGCCAGGCGTCAATGCCGTCTTGATTAGCTATTAGTAAGCAGTTTTCTTCTCGTGTTACCACAAAGTCATCAACCTCTTTTAACAAGGTTTCGATGCTTTCTAGTTCCCAGCTCATGGCTTTCTCCTTTATTTTTGAAGCGATGATGTCGTGTGAAAGTCGAATTTTAGTAAAACGCGACACCCTACTGTAACGACAATTTCTGTACACGCCAATATCTAGACTTGCAGTGTAGACTCGATATGCCATAATCGTCAATATAAAATCACTCCATAAGTGTAAAAAAGTGTGTTTTTGTAAATTATAAGTCACATTTGTATATTTTTAGAGGTGCCATTTGAGTACAAAGAATGCGTGGCGACAAGCGGTTGCAAGGGTAGTTAAAAGTGAAATGTCTGTACGAGGGGTGAAATATCAAACGTTAAGCCAGCGGCTTGAAGAAATTGGTATAGATCAAAGTGCAGATAATTTAAGGAATAAGGTGAACAAAGGAATAATGGGCGCTGATTTATTGCTTCAGATATTGTATGTACTGAAGGCGCGCCCAATAGACTCTACGCTTTTAGAAGAAATCTTAACTGACCTACAGTAATAAAATGCGTAAACTATGTATCTATCGTTTTTGATTGAAAACGATGTTGAACGTGCAGGCAAAAAAATACCCAGCAAACACCGGGTATGAATGATAAGGAATGTTATGGGAGAACATCATCACTATCTGTACGCATCTTAACCGTTTAAGGTTGTAAGCGCTATCAAGGAAAAGTGATTTGACGTATGTGGCATTATAATAGGGTATTGATATTTATACGCTTTGTTTATAAATGGTTGATTTTATTGGTTTTTTATTGGTTTTAGTGAGCTTTGCGTTATGAAAAAGCGTAACGAAATGGTGTGATTTTAGCTTAACGTGTTCTTAACGTTAGAGAGTTAGTGAATTAATTTACGGTCTATAGTGTTGTTTTTATTATGAAGTTATCTGATTTCAGTTTTGAATTACCTGAAGCGCTTATTGCGAAATACCCAACTGAGCAACGCGCAGCTAGTCGCCTTTTACATCTTGACGGTAAAACCGGGCATGTTGCCCATACCATGTTTGCCGATATGCTGAAGTTTGTTGAACCGGGAGACCTGCTTGTTTTCAACAACACTCGAGTTATCCCTGCGCGTTTGCTAGGCAAAAAAGAAACAGGGGGCCAGGTAGAAGTATTAATCGAACGTATTACTTCAGACAATACAGCGCTTGCCCATGTTCGCGCTAGCAAAGCACCAAAGCCTGGCACAAAACTTATACTGGAAGATAAGGTAAATGTAACGGTAACAGGGCGCGCTGAAGCGCTATTTGTTCTTCAATTTGAGCACGACGATACAGTGTTAAGTTTGCTTGAAGCACACGGCCACATGCCATTACCGCCTTACATCGACCGTCCTGATGAAAACTCAGACAAAGAACGTTATCAAACGGTTTACAACGAAAAACCGGGTGCAGTGGCTGCGCCTACAGCAGGCCTTCATTTTGACGATAGCATATTAGCGGCGCTAAAAGAGAAGGGCGTTAACTTAGCATTTGTTACGTTGCATGTTGGTGCGGGAACTTTTCAACCTGTTCGCGTTGATAATATCCAAGAGCACAAAATGCATGCTGAATATGCAGAAGTTCCTCAAGAAGTGGTAGATGTAGTAATAAGCACAAAAGCAAATGGAAAACGCGTCATTGCCGTAGGAACAACGTCTGTACGTTCGCTAGAATCTGCAGCTAAAGCAAGCAGTGAGCGCGGCGATGAAGCTGTTATTGCTCCTTTCTACGAAGACACCGAGATCTTTATCTATCCGGGCTTTGAATTTAAAGTAGTAGATGCGATGTTTACTAACTTCCATCTTCCAGAATCTACGTTAATGATGCTCATCAGTGCGTTTGCAGGGAAAGAGCACGTTATGAATGCGTATCAAGAGGCCATAAACGAAGAATATCGATTCTTTAGTTATGGCGACTCTATGTTTATTGAGCGTGGATAAACTCGCACGCTCAAACTCGTGTAGTAGTGAACAAACGCTGCATTTTATCTACTCACTTAAAGTACAAATGAGTAGTTGATTTGCAGCTTAATTCGCTGATTTAAAGCTACATTTACCACACAATCTGCGTTTGTTTCTGTATTCATTCATCCTGCGGCTTGTTTTAATTCGCCTTTGATGACGGATAAACATAGATACAGGGCATGATCTCAGCAAAATTACTGGTATAATCGCCGCCAATTATTTTTTACACCCAGCGCAGCTGCGCATCAAAGTGGGAATATTTTCACATGCAATTTGAGTTGTTAAAAACCGAAGGACGCGCTCGCCGCGGTCGTTTGGTATTTGAGCGAGGTGTAGTAGAGACACCTGCGTTTATGCCTGTAGGTACTTACGGCACCGTTAAAGGAATGACGCCAGAAGAGTTGAAAGACAGTGGCGCACATATTTGTCTAGGAAACACATTCCACCTAATGCTTCGCCCCGGCACCGGCATTATCCGTGAACATGGCGACCTTCATGACTTTATGAACTGGGATAAGCCTATTCTTACCGATTCAGGCGGTTTTCAGGTGTTCAGCCTAGGCGACCTGCGTAAAATTACTGAAGAAGGGGTGACCTTCCGCTCACCAATTAACGGTGAAAAGATTTTACTTACGCCTGAAAAATCGATGGAAGTGCAGCGCGATTTGGGCTCTGACATCGTCATGATTTTCGACGAATGTACGCCATACCCGGCAACGGAACAAGAAGCACGCGTTTCAATGGAAATGTCGTTACGTTGGGCTAAACGAAGCAAAGAAGCGCACGGTGATAATCCTGCGGCGCTATTTGGTATTATTCAAGGCGGTATGTACGAAGGTTTACGCGACGTATCGCTTGCAGGTCTAGAAGCTATTGGGTTCGATGGTTACGCTATCGGCGGTTTGTCGGTGGGCGAGCCGAAAGAAGACATGATTCGCATCATCGATCACACGGCACCTAAGATCCCAGAAAACAAGCCGCGTTACCTAATGGGTGTAGGTAAGCCGGAAGACCTAGTGGAAGCAGTACGACGCGGTATTGATATGTTCGATTGTGTTATGCCTACTCGTAACGCTAGAAACGGTCACCTGTTCGTCACCGAAGGTATCGTTAAAATCCGAAACGCAAAACACAAAAACGATACGTCGCCACTTGATGAAAATTGTGACTGTTACACTTGTAAAAATTATTCTCGTGCTTATTTACATCACTTAGACAAATGTAATGAGATATTGGGTGCGCGTTTAAACACCATTCACAACCTTCGTTACTACCAGCGTGTTATGCAAGGCCTTCGCGATGCAATTGACGCGGGTACGCTGGATGAATTTGTACAAGAATTTTATGAACAAAAAGGGTTGCCGGTTCCGGCACTATAACAACGATAATAATTGGGGAATTTTATGAGCCTATTTATCTCAAACGCTTACGCGCAATCTGCTGGTGGTGCTCAACAGGGTGGTGGCATGGAAATGCTTATCATGTTGGCAGTATTCGGTTTAATTTTTTACTTTCTACTTTACCGCCCACAAGCGAAGCGTGTTAAAGAGCATAAGAACCTTGTTTCATCACTGGGTAAAGGTGATGAAGTACTAACGCAAGGTGGTTTAGTAGGTAAAATTACTAAGGTGTCGGAAGAGAAAGACTTTATCGAAGTGGCACTAAATGAATCAAACAACATTGTTGTTCAGAAGTCTTCAGTTACTGCTGTGCTGCCTAAAGGCACAATGAAGTCACTGTAAGTAACAACCGCCGGGGCCGGGATGCTTCCCGGTACTGGCACGAAAGGATTATCCAGTGCTAAATAAAAATACCATCTGGAAAGTACTCAGTGCACTCATTGTTGTTGCAATGTGTGCATTGTACGCACTTCCAAATATTTACGGTGAAGATCACGCCGTTCAAATTTCTGCAGGACGTGATGCAGTAGTAACCACTGCTACTGTTGACCAAGTAAAAGCAGCGCTTGCGGAAAAAAATATCACTCCGAAACGCGTTGAATTTGAAAATGAGCAAATTCTTGTTCGCGTTTCAGATTCAGACACACAATTAGTTACTCGCGAAGCACTGGAAAAAGTGTTGGGCGATGACTACTTCGTGGCAATGAACCTTGCACCCGATACGCCTGACTGGCTAGAAAGCCTTGGCGGTGCACCAATGAAACTTGGTCTTGACCTTCGTGGTGGTGTTCACTTCCTAATGGAAGTCGACATGACAGAGGTTATTGCTAAGTCACTTGAAGATGCGGAAAGTGGCTTTCGTACTTCACTTCGCGAAGAAGGCATTCGCTATCGTGGCGTTAAGCAAGAAGGTAATCACGTAGATATTACGTTTCGCGATGAAGACGCTCTAGATAAAGCTGAGTTCTTTTTGCGTAACCAAAGCCGTGACTTAACATTTAACCAAGTTGATGACTTAACCCTTCGCGCTGTTTTCGCTGAAAGCAAGCTGCAAGAAATTCGCGATAACGCCGTTAAGCAAAACATCACCATTATTCGTAACCGTGTTAACCAATTAGGTGTTGCCGAGCCACTGGTTCAAAAGCAAGGTGCTGACCGTATTGTAGTTCAGCTACCGGGTATTCAAGATACTGCGCGAGCAAAAGAAATTCTTAATGCAACCGCAACGCTTGAATTCCGTATGGTAGACCAAAAAAATGACATCCGTGATGCATTGAATGGTCGCGTTCCTCCTGGGTCTCAAGTTATTGAAGACCAACAAGGCGTTCCACAGCTTCTAGAAAAGCGCATTATGCTTACGGGTAGCCACATTATTGATGCTAACAGCGGCGTTGATGAGTATGGTCTACCGAATGTAAACATCTCGCTAGACTCAGAAGGCGGTAACAAGATGTCACGCTCTACTCGTGGCAATATTGGTAAGCCTATGGCAACCGTGTTTATTGAGTACAAATCTACTGGCGAGCGAAACAAAGACGGTAAATTAGTATTTGAAAAGCAAGAGCAAGTTATCTCTGTTGCTACTATTCGTGCGCAGCTTGGTAGCAAGTTCCAAATCACCGGCCTTGATTCACCTAAAGAAGCCCGTGACTTAGCGTTATTACTTCGTGCAGGTGCGCTAATTGCGCCAATTCAAATCGTTGAAGAACGTACGGTTGGTCCTAGCTTAGGTAAAGAGAATATTGAGCTGGGCATGCAGGCTATAATTTTTGGTCTTGCCGCTGTACTTATCTTTATGCTGATTTATTACAAAGCGTTTGGTGTTGTAGCCAACGTAGCTTTGGTAACCAATCTTGTAATGATTGTGGGTATTATGTCGATGATCCCGGGTGCTACGCTAACGCTTCCCGGTATGGCAGGTATTGTACTTACGGTTGGTATGGCCGTTGATGCGAATGTGCTTATTTTTGAGCGTATCCGTGAAGAGTTACGCGATGGACGTAGTCCTCAGCAGGCTATTCATCATGGTTACGACAGTGCATTTTCAACTATTTTGGATGCAAATATCACAACGTTTATTGCTGGCCTTATATTGTTTGCCGTTGGTACCGGCCCAATCAAAGGCTTCTCTATTACGCTTATGATTGGTATCGCTACCTCAATGTTTACCGCCATCTTGGTAACGCGCGTTATCGTTAACGCCGTGTGGGGTGGTAAACGCATAGACAAATTGGCGATTTAAGGAGCGTAACATGCAATTATTAAAACTTTCCGAAACCGTCAATTTCATGCGCCTTCGCATACCTGCGATGGTACTCTCTACTGTGCTTATTTTGGGCTCTATCGTGTCACTGGGCGTGAATAGTCTGAACTGGGGGCTAGATTTCACCGGCGGTACGTTAATTGAAGTGGGTTATGAAGATGCTGCAAACCTAGAAGCAATTCGTGTGCAGTTAAACGGCGCAGACTTTGAAGATGCCATTGTACAAAACTTTGGTAGCAGTCAAGATGTGCTTATTCGAATTGCACCTCGTGACGGAATTAAAGCAGAGACCATTGGTGAGCAAGTGCTTGCAACACTGCGTTCTGATGGTACTTCTGTTGATATGCGTCGTATTGAATTCGTAGGTCCGAATGTGGGCGAAGAGCTTACAGAGCAGGGCGGCTTAGCCATGCTAGTGGCGTTGCTGTGTATTCTTGTATACGTAGCAATGCGATTCGAGTGGCGTTTTGCACTGGGCTCGGTATCCGCACTTATTCACGACGTTATTCTTACTTTAGGTTTATTCTCTGTACTGCAAATTGAATTCGATTTAACGGTACTTGCGGCGGTGCTAGCAGTGATTGGTTACTCGCTTAACGACACCATTGTTGTTTCTGACCGTATCCGTGAAAACTTCCGTAAAATTCGAAAAGGCGAGCCCGTTGAGATCATCAATATCTCTCTTACTCAAACCTTGAACCGTACCATAATCACTTCACTTACTACTGTGCTTGTGTTGGTAGCATTGTTCTTTAAAGGTGGCGCGCTAATTCATGGTTTTGCCACTGCACTGTTGTTTGGTGTAGTAGTAGGTACTTACTCGTCTGTTTACATTGCAAGCTCTGTTGCGTTGGCGTTAGGTATCAGTAAAGAAGACTTGATGCCTCCACAGGTTGAAAAAGAAGGCGCCGACTTAGATCCAATGCCTTAAGCATTTTCTACGTAGTCGCAATGAAATGTTAAAAGCCGCACCTAGTGCGGCTTTTTTGTAGTTTATACTCGCTATGTAAGAAAAGAAAAAGGCGCGGGTATTGAACCAGCGCCTTCCTCGTTTTGTTTGTTCGTGTGGTGTATTTAGCGCTACACCAAGCGCTTTGACCTATTTAAGGTGCTTAGCTCTGTTTAAGGTGCTTAGCCTTATTTTAGATGTTTCACTAGGCCCTGAACAACCTTAACGCTGCCGGCAACAATTTCGCCTTTGTTAAGAGGGTCATTGCCGCCTTTAAAGTCTGTTACCAAGCCGCCAGCTTCGCGAACGATCAGTTCACCTGCTGCGATGTCCCAAGACTTAATGCCACGCTCCCAGTAACCATCGTGTCGACCAGCCGCTACGTATGCTAGGTCAAGTGCTGCGCTACCGCCGCGACGAATATCACCCACTTCGTGGAAGATTTTGTTTAGGCTTAGTGCGTATTCGCCAAACTGCGATTTGTTTTTAAACGGAAGACCCGTAGCGATAATGGTTTCAGTAAGATCGCGTGGTTTAGACGCACGAATGCGGTAACCGTTTAGCTGCGCACCTTGGCCACGGCTAGCGGTGAATAGTTCACTACGGATAGGGTCGAACACAACCGCTTGATCTAAACGGCCTTTGTGTAGAAGTGCAATTGAAACGGCAAAATGAGGGATGCCTTTAACAAAATTGGTGGTGCCGTCTAGCGGATCGATAATCCACTGATAGTCGGTTTCTTTACCGTGAATCTCACCCATTTCTTCGCCAAGGAAGCAATGCTCTGGGTATGATTGCTGAATTTTATAAACAATTGCTTGTTCTGCTTCTTTATCAACTTGTGTAACGAAATCGTTTAAGCCTTTAGACTCGGTTGCAACTTCATTATGTTTTTCAAAACCACGAACAATAACTGTTCCAGCCGCACGCGCAGCGCGCACCGCAATATTCAGCATAGGATGCATAGATAAACCACCAATTGTAAAAGACCAATGAAAAAAGCCAGCTGTATAAAAAATAGCTAGCTGTTTTCGAAAACGGGCGGAGTCTACCAGAATCATGCTGTGATGCAAATGAATTTGGTCGTATTGAAACGAGGGCTTTCACAAAGGCGTTGTGAATAGCCATCTATACTGCCGCTGTGATAAACTTAAAACATTAGAAATTGCCTGTTAAGCAGCGTGTTGTTTCACAGCAACATCTTTATCAAGCGCAATAAAGATTATTCTTAGGTATACAAAACATGCTCGAAAACATTCGTATTATATTAGTTAACACGTCTCATACCGGAAACATAGGTTCAACTGCTCGTGCTATGAAAACGATGGGGTTAAGCAACCTTTACTTAGTTGATCCTGTTAACGAACCTGATGGACAGGCGAGTGCTTTGGCGGCAGGTGCTGGCGATGTTTTAGCGAATGCGAAAATAGTAAGTACATTAGAAGAAGCAGTGAAAGATTGTGGTCTTGTTGTTGGTACATCAGCACGTTCTCGTACGCATTCTTGGCCAATGCTTGGGCCTCGTGATTGTGGTGAGAAGCTAGTGCAAGAAGTGGAAAAATACCCGGTTGCACTCGTGTTCGGTCGTGAGAATAGTGGCTTAACCAATGAAGAGCTTCAGCAATGTCACTTCCATATGTGTATTCCTGCAAACCCTGAGTATAGCTCATTAAATTTAGCGGCAGCGGTTCAAACACTGTGTTACGAAATAAGAATGGCGTATTTAAATCGCGAAACGTATCCAAGTGTTGAAGAAGAATACCCCCTTAACGAAGACTTAGAGCGCTTTTATGTGCACCTTGAGACCACGCTAGAAAAGACATCTTTTATCCGTAAAAGTCACCCTGGCGTGGTAATGACCAAGCTTCGCCGCCTGTTTAATCGAGCGCGCCCTGAATCACAAGAATTGAACATATTACGTGGTATTTTGGCGTCTATCGACAAGTCGGTAAACGCAGACACAGCCCAAGCTGCTAGCGTCGAAGCTGACGCTGAGATTAATAAAGAGTAAGCACTATGTTTGCCCGTATAAAAGACGATATCCAAGGTGTGTTCCATCGTGACCCCGCAGCACGAAATACCTTTGAGGTGCTAACCAACTACCCAGGTTTACACGCAGTTTGGCTACATAGAGTGAGTCATAAACTGTGGAAGGCTAATTGGAAATGGTTAGCAAGAACTTTGTCTACGTTTAGTCGTTGGCTAACAGGCATTGAAATTCATCCTGGGGCAACACTGGGGAATCGAGTTTTTATCGACCATGGCATGGGGGTGGTAATTGGCGAGACTGCTGAAATTGGCGATGACGTAACGCTTTATCATGGCGTGACTCTTGGAGGCACTAGCTGGAAAGCGGGAAAGCGTCACCCAACACTTAAAAAAGGTGCGGTTGTGGGAGCTGGAGCAAAAGTGCTAGGGCCTATTATTATTGGTGAAAATGCGAAAGTTGGATCTAATTCTGTCGTGGTGAAAGACATCCCTGATGGTGCTACCGCTGTTGGCATTCCAGGTCGTATTATTATTTCCAAGCAACATGACGCAAATGCCACCGTTAACCCCCAACGAGACAAGATTGCGCAAAAATATGGTTTCGACGCCTATGCCGTGGCGCCAGATAACCCTGACCCTGTGGCCAATGCAATGGGCATCATGCTGGAACACATGCACCAAATGGACACCAAAGTTGAAGAAATGTGTAAGGTTATTCAATCCTTAGGTGGTGAAGTGTGCACAGAGAACTTACATAATATAAGCGCTGAAGACTTCGCTAACACAGGTATCGATTTAGCGAACGCACAAAAACAAGAACAAGCGCATTCTTCGTTCGATCCGGCAATTTAAAATCAGTAGCAAGTATCATAAACAAGCTCAGTTATAACTGGGCTTTTTGGGTTTGAAATATTCGTTTTTACAATCAAAATAATTTCGTGTTGTCGCTTTACTTGATGTTTTATTAGAAGAAGTTTATGGTTGATTTTTGTTCGCTTGACCCATTGGAGTAGGGATAAAGCGAAACGCTTATATATCGCCTACTTATAGAAAAGGAACTTCAATGAGAAACATCATTTCACTTGTTCTCATCTCTCTGTTTATCCAGCAGTCAGCAAACGGTGCTGTAATATCATCATACTCTGGAAGCAGTGTATCTGTTCATAACTGCTCAGGTGTAAATGCAGAATATATCGAACAAAACCAACAAAAAATCATCGACTTTGCTCGTGAACTAAATTATCAAAACGCGTGTGAACAATCGTCATACGAAAAGGGAGCGGAGCAAGAACGTTTTGCAAAGCAATTTGATGGGCAAAGCGCTACAACGTCACTTTATAACGCCGTTTACTCAGAAAGTGAGTTACAAAATACTGTTTTGTCGTTACCAGAAATCCATATGTTAGCAAGCAGCAACCAAGGAAATATGAGCATAGCACGCAGCTTTGCTGTGCAGGGCTTTTTATGGACTGGTGAAGATACAACTTTGTCGTTTGATGCAGACTTAGATTACACAATAAGTGAAGATCAGTATGATCAATACGGAAATAGAATTGTTGGGGCTTATTACGAATCAGTTATTGCTGCTAGCTCAAGTATTAGACTTTCTACCGCCGACAATGATATATACCCGCTGAACTTTGATGAGGGTAGCTTACTAGGTGGCCAGTTCTATTCATCGGATAATACAGAACTAGCGGGGCAAGCTCGATATGATGAAATTCAGCTGGGCTTTCATTTTGACGTTAAGAAAGACAGTGTGTTCTATCTTTTTGGGCGTGCAACGGCTTACGGTTGGAACGGCGGTTTTGTCGATTCATTGAATACGCTTACCACCACTCTACGAATTACGGGAAAAACGTTTGAAGAAAGTAATTCAATCCTAAGCACATCTATAGCTTTACTTGAGCCCACTGCAGTGTCGTCACCGTCAACTTTCCAGTTATTCATTCTAACATTTATCGGTTTGGTAATAAGAACTAAACGAAAACACACAAACATATAACGGCCTATCTATGCTTTTTGGAATACTACAAATTATCCCCGTAATTCTATGTGCTTCTTATGAATGTGAGGCTGGTGCAGATGAAACACCATATGTAGAAGAAACAATTCATGTGCAAAGCGAAACTCATCAAGCTGAATTCTTCTTTGAACAGGCTCGGATACATGAATTGGGGGAAGGAGTACCTCAGGATTATGTGAAAGCAAAAGGTTTTCACGAAAAGGCAGCATCTTTGGGTTCAATTAAGTCAATTTCTAGACTGGGGTCTTTATATTATTGGGGAAAGGGAGTTGAGAAGGACAGTGCTAAGGCGATTTCTTTTTGGAAAGAAGCGGCTGCAGCAGGAAACGAATACTCGCTGTTTTATATGGGAGACATGAATCGCCTAGGTGTAGAAGGAGAGATAAATATAGACCGGGCACTAGAGTATTACCTTGCATCTTTTGAGCAAGGTTATGAGCCTGCTATTTGTCAGTATGGTGACCTTATGTCAAGACGGGACCCTGATGATGTGCTGCGAATAGCAGAGCTAATGGAGAGTGCTGCACTAGATGGGGAAGCACTTTGTATTCGTGCTATTTCATGGTTACTTTATGAAGGTTTTGATAAACATAACGATGCTGAAAAGCTTTTACATTGGGTAAACTACGGAGTAAGCCGCGATAACGCGGAAGCGACGTATGTAAAAGCGTTAATTTATGATTTCGACAAAACGAGTATTGATGCCAATCCTGAAATCGCTAAGCAGTATTATCTCAAAGCAGCAGAGTTAGGCAAAGGCGCTGCATATACCAATTTGGGTTTTATGTACGAAGAGGGAAAATTTGGTCATGAAGATCCCATTTCTGCTAAATACTACTACGAGCAAGCAATCGAAGCTGATGAAACTTGGGGCTATAACAACTTAGCGACATTCTATCACAGAGGTACTGGCAAAGAAGTTAACTACGAAAAAGCACGAGAGTTATACGAAATTGCAGCGAAAAGAGGGAACTCTTATGCTCATAGTAATCTGGGAGGAATGTACGCATATGGTAATGGAGTTGAAGTTGATGCGTATAAAGCAGAGTCACTTTACAAAAAGTCGATCGAATTAGGTTTCGACAAGGCCAAGATACATCTTGCTGAATTATATTTAAATCAAGAGCTCCCTCTTTTCAATAGAGCACTAGCGTTAGATTACCTTTATGAGGCAATCCAAGATGGTGAAGAGTTTGCACTTGAAAGATTGGCTGAACAATTCAAAGATGAAGAACGTAAGTGGTTTGTTGCATCTGAGGGAGATGCTCAAATAGCCTTCGATTTAGCAGCTCATTACGCAGAGGCGGACAACATTGCAGAGGCATGTAACTGGTATCTAGTGGCCTTTGAACGAAAGCATGATGAAGCCTATCTTGATTTACTCGACTGTGTAAAAGATAACAAGCTCGCAAACTCACCTTTTACTGACCATCTAGAAGTAGCAGCACAGTGGGCAAAGCACCAAGAGTGGGACGCTGACTCGCTTATTGGTGAACTTTTTTATTACGGTATAAGCGTTACCACCGATAAGTTAAAGGCGGCAGAATACTTTCACGCTGCTCATCAAAATTCAGGTGACTCCATTGCACAATACAAATTAGGCGTGATGTACTTAGAAGGCGATGGTGTATCCAAAGATGAAGCCACGGGGCGTCAGTTTCTTGAATTATCCAGCGAGCAAGGGGTAAGCGCTGCTTTTAAACAATTGAGCGAAGTTTACCGCAAGGGTAAAGGTGTTCCTGTAGATTTGCCAAAAGCATTCGAATATGCCAAGGCAGGCGCCGAATATGTTGACGATGTTGATGCAACGTATCAATACGCAGAAATGCTGCTTAACGGCGAAGGGACGGAAAAAAACATAGCGCTTGCAATAGATTGGTTTGATAGAGCAATTCAATTAGGCCACTGTAAAGCACAATGCGCCCTAGGTAACGTACTAGCCGAGTTCCCACAAAATCAAGAACATAAATCAAGAGCCGTGCAGCTACAGGAATTTTGCACCATCAAAAAACCTATATGTGCCAATAATACCTGACTAAAACACTAGGTCTTATACTTGACCATTTTAGTCGGGTATGTGAAAATTCCCGCATCAAAAACGGCGGGAGAATTCTATGAAACTCACTTCTAAAGGGCGCTATGCAGTAACTGCGATGCTTGATGTAGCTTTGCATTCCAAGCGTGGTCCAGTGCCTCTTGCCGACATATCAGAACGACAAGAAATTTCACTTTCCTATTTAGAACAGCTTTTTTCTCGTTTACGAAAAGAACAGCTAGTTGATAGCGTGCGAGGACCTGGCGGAGGCTATCTGTTGGGTCGAGATGCATGTGACATTGCTATTGGCGAAGTTATTCGTGCGGTTGATGAGTCGATTGACGCTACGCGATGTCAAGGTCAGGCCGACTGTCAAGGCGGTGATCGCTGTTTAACGCACAGCTTATGGCAAGACTTAAGTGATCGCATTTCGGTATTTTTAAATTCAATTACGTTGGGTGAGCTAATGGCGAAGCGAGATGTTCAAGAGGTGGCGGGTCGCCAAGACAGTGCCACGTCGCTTCGCAATATAGCTAACGACATAGAAGTAAGCATTCAACTTTAAATAGGTATTGAGTAACGCATGGCTTTATCAACACCCATTTACCTTGATTACGCTGCCACTACACCGGTAGACCCTGCGGTTGCAGAGGCAATGGCAAAGTGTTTAACCCTAGACGGTAATTTTGGTAATCCTGCTTCTCGCAGCTACCGTTTTGGCTGGATGGCCGAAGAGGCTGTAGATGTAGCGCGCAACAATATTAGTGATGCATTAAATTGCGACCCTCGCGAGATTGTTTTTACATCCGGTGCAACAGAGTCTAACAACCTTGCGATTAAAGGCATTGCAGAAGGATATGCCGGTAAAGGTAAGCATATCATTACGGTTAACACCGAACACAAGGCGGTTCTGGATACGTGCGAATACCTTGAAGAGCAAGGCTTTGAAGTAACCTATCTGGCAGCGCAGCAAGACGGCCTAATTAATCTAAACGATTTAAAAAATGCCATCCGCGAAGACACTATTTTAGTGTCGGTCATGCACGTGAACAATGAGCTAGGTGTAATTCAAGATATTCAAGCCATTGGTGAAACATGTCGCGAAAAAGGCATATTGTTTCATGTGGATGGCGCGCAGAGCGTGGGTAAAATTGCAATAGACCTTTCAGAGCTTCCAGTGGATTTACTGTCGATTTCCGCTCATAAGATGTATGGCCCTAAAGGCATGGGGGCCTTGTACGTTAGAAGACGCCCAAAGATAAATTTGGTATCTCAAATTCACGGCGGCGGTCATGAGCGCGGTATGCGTTCAGGCACCCTAGCTACCCATCAAATAGTTGGTTTGGGTACAGCGATATCTGTAGCCACAGCAAACCTTGAGCAGGAAAGTAAGCGTATTTTAGCGTTGCGAGAACTACTGTGGAATGGCTTGGAGAAGATTGGCGATGTTCATCTTAACGGCCACGAAACACAACGCATACCAGGCATTTTAAACGTGAGCTTTGCCGGTGTGGATGGCGAAAGCTTAATGATGGGACTTAACGATATTGCAGTTTCTTCTGGTTCTGCGTGCACGTCGGCAAGCCTTGAACCTTCATATGTATTAAAAGCAATTGGCCGCAGTAACGAACTTGCTCACGCGGGTATTCGTTTCAGTGTAGGCCGATTTACAACCCAAGAAGACGTTGAATACGTAATCAATAAAGTCACTGACGTAACAACGCGATTAAGAGGCATTGTAAGTGCCTAAAAACAGCAAAAACGCCTACAAAGCGTATTAACAAAAACTTAAGCGAAGCGGCTAGAAATATACTGCTGAATATTTGAGTGAAATAGTCAGGTATTATATACTACCGCACCAAAATTTTAGGCTGCTCATATTGTGGCGAGAGGTTTGTCGGCTTTTTTCTTAAGAAGTATCGAAGAGAAAGAAGTGTTTCAAAGGAACAAACCCAGTAATCACCAAGACCGTGGGGTGATTACTGTGCTAATTCTCTAGCAAACGCACGAAATAAATGGCAGCAAATGCAGGCAAACAAGTGAGATCCCAACATGAGTGAACAGATCGAACAGGCGTTAGAAAGAAAGTACGAAGCCGGTTTCTACTCTGAAATCGAGTCGGAAACGTTTGAAAGCGGCCTGGACGAGTCGGTTATCCGCCGCATATCAGCAGTGAAAAACGAGCCTGAATGGATGCTTGAATGGCGTTTGAAGTCGTACCATGCGTGGCTAGAAATGGAAGAGCCAGACTGGGCGCATGTCGATTATCCAAAAATAGACTACCAAGCCATTTCTTATTACTCGGCACCAAAGAGTATGAAAGATAAGCCTAAGTCGCTTGACGAAGTCGACCCTGAGCTACTTCGTACCTATGAGAAGCTGGGTATTCCATTGCACGAGCAAGAAATGCTAGCCGGTGTTGCGGTAGATGCGGTTTTCGACTCGGTATCTGTTGTTACTACATTCCGTGAAAAGCTTGAAGAAGCTGGCGTTATTTTCTGCCCAATTTCGGAAGCACTTCAAAAGTATCCTGACCTTGTAAAGAAATACATAGGCTCAGTGGTACCGCGTACAGATAACTACTTTGCGGCACTTAACAGTGCTGTATTTACCGATGGTTCATTCGTTTACATTCCAAAAGGCACGCGCTGCCCAATGGAGCTTTCTACATACTTCCGCATTAACGAAATGAACACCGGTCAATTCGAGCGTACGTTAATTGTTGCCGATGAAGGCAGCTACGTAAGCTACCTTGAAGGTTGTACCGCACCTCAGCGCGATGAAAACCAGCTGCACGCGGCCGTGGTTGAACTAGTGGCAATGGACGACGCGCAAATCAAATACTCAACGGTACAAAACTGGTACCCGGGTGACGAGAACGGTAAAGGCGGTATCTACAATTTCGTAACCAAGCGTGGTGTAGCGCATACCAATGCCAAAATTTCGTGGACGCAGGTTGAGACAGGTTCTGCGGTAACGTGGAAGTATCCAAGCTGTGTGCTTAAAGGCGATAACAGTGTAGGTGAGTTCTACTCAGTAGCGCTTACTCGTGGTCGTCAGCAGGCTGATACAGGTACTAAGATGATCCACGTGGGTAAAAACACCAAGTCGACCATCATCTCTAAAGGTATATCAGCGGGTAACAGTAACAATGCCTATCGCGGTTTGGTTCAAATGGGCCCTCGCGCAGACGGTGCACGTAACTTTACCGAGTGTGACTCGCTACTTATCGGTGATAAATGTGGCGCGCACACATTCCCGTATATCGAAAGCCGCAATCCTTCAGCCATTGTTGAGCACGAAGCAACAACATCGAAGGTGAGCGACGAACAATTATTCCTGTGTCAGCAGCGTGGCTTAGACACAGAAAAGGCCGTTTCTATGATTGTTAACGGTTTCTGTAAAGAAGTTTTCAAAGAGCTACCAATGGAATTTGCCGTAGAAGCCGGCAAACTGCTCGAAATTAGTCTTGAAGGTTCAGTGGGGTAATCAATGCTTAGTATCAAGAATTTACATGCCAGCGTGGAAGAGAAAAACATCATTAAAGGTCTTAACCTCGAAGTTAAACCTGGTGAAGTACACGCTATCATGGGCCCCAATGGTGCCGGTAAAAGTACATTAGGTTACGTGCTTTCGGGCCGCGACGGCTATGAAGTTAGCGAAGGTGAAGCGTCACTAAACGGCAAAGACCTGCTTGAACTTGAAGTGGAAGAGCGTGCTCGCGAAGGGCTTTTCCTTGCTTTCCAATACCCGGTAGAAATTCCAGGCGTAAGCAACATGGAATTCATGAAAGAGTCGGTTAACGCTATGCGTGAACAACGTGGTGAAGAGCCGTTGACTGCTGCTGAATTTTTAAAGAAAGCAAAAGAAGCGTGCAAGCAAGTACAGCTGCCATTGGATTTCTTGAAGCGCGGTGTAAATGAAGGCTTCTCGGGTGGTGAGAAAAAGCGTAACGAAATCATGCAAATGATTTTGCTAGAGCCGAAGCTGTGTATTCTTGATGAATCAGATTCAGGCCTTGACGTTGATGCACTACAAGTTGTTGCTGATGGCGTAAACAGCCAGCGCGACGGTGAGCGCAGCTTCATTGTTGTTACCCACTACCAGCGCCTTCTAGACTACATCAAGCCTGACTTCGTACATATCCTAGCTGACGGCAAAATTGTGAAAAGTGGTGACGCATCACTTGCGCTTGAAGTTGAAAAGAGCGGATACGCATTTCTTGGTAAAGCGTACGAGGAGGCTGAGGCATGAGTCAATGGCTAGAACAGGTCATTGATGCGGCGCAAATCTCCGATTACTTAGCGCCCGTGCGTCAGCAGGCCTTAGAAAAGTTAAAAGCCGATGGTTGGCCAGCCCGTAGAAACGAAAGCTGGCGCTTTACACCGCTTTCATCGGTTGAAAAGCGTGAAGCGAATTTAACGGCGAAAGCTGAGAACTTACCCGTTCCTGCTATCGAGAACCTTAACGCTATCGACCTTGTATTTGTAGACGGTGTTTTGGTTACCCAGGTTAATACCCTTGATGTGCCAGCAGGCATGACCATTACATCGCTGAACAGCGACGATGCGTCTACCCAGCAAGCCATTAGCAGCGTATATGGCCAAGTTAAGCCTACACGTCATATGTTTGGCCTAGTGAACGACGCGTTATGCCAACACGGTATCTTCATTAATGTAGAAGCGGGTGCGAAAATTGACACGCCAGTTCGCATTGTGAATATGGCTTCGCAGAACGTTGATGCCCATACACGCGTTGTAGTGAAAGTGGCAGAAGGCGCAAGCGCCACAGTTATCGAGCAAGGTTTTGGTGATACTGAAAGCTTAACCACAGCGTTTGCTGAGTATGACTTGGCTGATGATGCTCACTTAGAGCACTATCGCTTTGCTATGTTTACCGGTAAAGCAAAACAATTAGGTGGCAGTCACTTTAAACTGCATAACCGTACCACGCTAAACAGCACCATGGTGGGTTACGGCAGTGAGCTTTCTCGCTTAGACGTTGATATTCATCACGCTGGTGAATTCGCTGATGCGAAAATGAACGCTATTTATCTTCTGGCAGAAGGCGAGCTATTCGACCTTCACTCAACCATTGAGCACGCGATGCCTAATGGCACAACAGAAGAAAACGCTCGCGGTATCGTTGGTGACAAAGCGCGTGCGGTATTTAATGGTCGTATTCATATCCATCGCGATGCGCAAAAGACACTGGCCGAACTTAACAACCGCAACTTGTTGCTATCGCGCCGTGGTGTTATCAACACCAAGCCAGAGCTTGAGATTTATGCCGACGACGTAAAATGTGCCCACGGTGCAACAGTGGCAGAAATTGAAGAAGAAGCCTTGTATTACTTGCTAACTCGCGGTGTTTCTCGCAGTAAAGCACTGGTAATGCTTAACTTTGGCTTTATTCAAGAGCTTATTAATGACGTACCTAATACAGCGGTACGAAACTGGCTAGCCCCAATCTTAAGTGAGCGTTTCTCTCAGATGGAGGTGAAATGAGCTTAGACGTTGCAGCACTTCGTGCCCAGTTTCCTATTTTATCGAAAACGGTAGACGGCAAGCCGCTGGTATACCTAGATAATGCAGCAACCACACAGAAGCCTCAGGCTGTGATTGATGCGCTGATGGATTTTTACACGGGCACCAATGCAAACGTGCACCGCGGTGCGCACCATTTGTCTGATGAGGCAACGCGCCGCTATGAAAATGCACGTAGCAGCGTAGCGAGTTTCATTAACGCAAGCGCCCGAGAAGAAGTTATTTGGACGTCAGGCACAACAGAAGCCATTAATATTGTGGCTAATGGCCTTGGTCAGCTTTTAAGTGAAGGCGACGAGGTCATGGTGACCGAGCTTGAGCACCATGCAAACTTAGTTACATGGCAGCAGGCGTGTCGTCGCTCTGGTGCAACATTAAATGTTGTACCTATTTTTGATAGCGGAGAACTTGATGTTGAGGCATTCGGCAGACTGCTATCGGAAAAAACCAAGCTTGTAGCGTTTCCACACGTATCGAATGCGTTAGGCACCGTAAACCCTATAAAGGCGTTAACTGAAAAAGCCAAAGCCGTTGGTGCGTTGGTATTGGTAGATGGCGCACAAGGTATTGCTCATGGCGGTGTTGACGTACAAGACATCGGCTGTGACTTCTATGCGTTCTCAGGCCACAAACTATTCGGACCAACAGGTATCGGCTGTTTGTGGGGTAAAAAAGAGGTGCTAGAAACCTGGCCTGTGTGGCAGGTAGGCGGCGAAATGATTAAAGACGTCACCTACCATGAAGCTACTTGGGGCGCTTTGCCAAACCGCCTTGAAGCCGGTACGCCTAACATTGCTGGCGCTATTGGTATGGGCGTTGCAGTAGACTGGTTCAGCGCGCTTGATGTACAAGCATTACACGAGCATGAGCAGAAATTGCTGGCCTATGCCACCGAGCAAGCGCAAGCGCTTGAAGGAATGCGTATCATTGGAACAGCGCCTAACAAAGTTGGCGTGCTTAGCTTCCTACTTGATGGTGCCCATCCGGCGGATGTTGGCTTTATTCTGGACCGTCAAGGTGTAGCGATTCGTACCGGCGATAACTGCGCACAACCGCTAATGAAGCGCTTTGGTATTCCGGGTACTGCACGTGCATCGTTCTCAATTTACAATACGCTTGAAGAAGTGGACAGCTTATTTGCTGCACTTAAGAAAGCAAAAATGATGTTGGCCTAAGGAGGCACTATGAGTGTTGAAACTTTTGTTCCAAGCACAAAACTCATTTCGCTAACTGACAGTGCCGTTAAGCATTTCGAAAGTAAGCTTAAAGACAAGCCTGGTCAGTTAATTCGTTTATCAACCAAAGTAAGCGGATGCACTGGCTACGCTTATGTGCTTGATTTTGCAGATGGCGCAGAAGCAGATGACGAAATTATTGAAATTTCTCCAGTGCTGAACGTTGCGGTAGCGTCTGATGCTACTGAGCTTTTACGCAATACTGAAATTGACTACGTGATGGAAGGCGTAAATGGCGTTATTAAATACAATAACCCTAACGTGGTTGATGAATGCGGTTGCGGCGAGAGCTTCAACGTAGGCTAATAGCCAATACTTTTTAACAACAGGCACTAAGCAGTATATGAAGCAAAAGATGGTGACTACTGAACGCGACTGTAAAGCGCGTTTGGTACCTGCAGGTAATCCAACCGTAATTCCTGAAGGCGAGTTCGTTAATATTACGCAGGAGCTTGGCGGAAACTATACAATTACGTGGCGCGGTAATATGTATCGCATTGACGGTACAGACGCTGGCGCTATTGGCCGTAAGGCAATGACGCTAAGTTTCGATGTGCCAGAAGATGGCAACATCAGCGAACAGCAAGTATGGGATGCCCTAGAAACCATCTTCGACCCAGAAATACCGATTAATCTAGTCTCGCTTGGCCTAATCTATAAAGTAGATATAAACCAAGCTTCAGGCGAGGTTAACATTGATATGACATTGACTGCACCTGGATGCGGAATGGGGCCAGTACTTGTGGGCGATGTGGAATATCGTGTTGCCATGGTGCCTCATGTTAAGAATGTGAATGTTGAGTTGGTGTTCGACCCAGCTTGGTCACGTGATATGATGAGTGAAGAAGCGCAGCTTGAAGCTGGATTGTTTTTCTAAGCTTATCTAAAACTTTCAAATTACCTCTTTACCTATAAACGGAAATGACGATGCAATTACCTAGCAGTGACGAGATTATTGATGATTTAGCGTTCTTCGATGATTGGGAACAGCGTTATCAGTACATCATCGACTTAGGTAAATCTATCCCCGGTTTATCTGAAGAAGCTAAAACCCCGGAACGCTTAGTTAAAGGGTGCCAGAGCAGTGTTTGGCTAGTAGAGTCTTACGACGGTGAAAAAGTGAGTTTTGACGTCGACAGCGATGCTGTAATTGTTCAAGGCCTACTTGCTTTAGTGCTTGCCGCTTATAATGAGAAATCGCCAAACGATATTTTAGCGTTCGATATCGACGGTTATTTTGAAGCGCTTGATCTTGAACGTCACATTACGCCAACTCGCGGTAATGGTTTGCGCGCTATTGTCGGCAAAATACAAGAGCTGGCGAAAGCAAACGCATAAGGTCGCCTTTCTTTATTTAGCAGGTATTTTCAAACTAATACCTGCTTATGCAAAACAATGTATACAATGTCATCATATTGTCATATCTAGCACGCTAACTAACACACAGCTTTACTCATAAAAACAGTGCTTTAAGGCAGTTTTGACAAAGTCTCTGGTCAAGCTGCTATTTATTGCCTATAATTCGCGACCAAAATTTTTAAGATACATACTATTTGTTTGGAGAGAAAACATGGCTCTTGAGCGTACTTTTTCGATTATCAAGCCTGATGCGGTAGCTAAAAACGTAATCGGTGCAATCTACAACCGTTTCGAATCTGCAGGTCTTCGCATTGTGGCATCTAAGATGATCCACATGAGCAAAGAGCAAGCAGAAGGTTTCTATGCAGAACACAAAGAGCGTCCTTTCTTCGGCGCACTTGTAGACTTCATGACATCTGGCCCAGTTATGGTTCAAGTACTAGAAGGCGAAAACGCAGTTCTAGCAAACCGTGAAATCATGGGCGCAACTAACCCAGCTGATGCAGCTGCAGGTACACTACGTTCAGACTACGCTGCGTCAATCGACGAAAACGCAGTACACGGTTCTGACGCTCCTGAGTCAGCAGCACGTGAAATCGCATACTTCTTCTCTGAAGAAGAAATCTGCCCACGTACTCGCTAAGATTGTGTAAGCAGTAAGAACGGGGCCTAAGGGCCCCGTTCTTGTTTGTCAGATGTGCTTAGTGTCTGATCACGCGTTATGCAGCTTTGCTCGGCGCTCATTTAGGCAGACTAAACGACGCTTCTCGCGCATTGCCTAACACGCGCTCAGTCACTAAGAAAAAGGCACACGTTATGCAGCTTTGCTCGGCGCTCATTTAGGCAGACTAAACGACGCTTCTCGCGCACTGCCTAACACGCGCTCAGTCACTAAGAAAAAGGCACGCGTTATGAAGCTTTGCTCGGCGCTCATTTAGGCAGACTAAACGACGCTTCTCGCGCATTGCCAAACTTAACCTTGCTCTGCGTTAAATCGGCTTTTTCTCTATTCTCTTCTGTGGTAGAATCCGCGCAATTTTTAAACAGTGAATGTTATCTTCTTCAAGGCTTTTCGTCAGTAGGTTAAGGCTTGGTCAATTCGCTGGTTTTTACATCATATTCAGCAGTGTGAGGGGCGCCCCTCAAGGTTAAAGGGTCATTCAATTCATGGCAAAAACGAACTTATTAAATCTTAATCGCGAAGGCTTGCGCAATTTCTTTAAGGAAATGGGTGAGAAGCCATTTCGTGCCGACCAGGTAATGAAGTGGATTTACCAGCACGGTATCAGCGATTTCGAAGAAATGAGTAACCTCAATAAAAATTTGCGTGCCATGCTTATTGAAAATTGTGAGATAAAAGCGCCTGAAATTGCTTATTTCCAAGAAGCCAGTGATGGCACTATCAAGTTCGCGCTTACACTTGAAGGCGGTCAAGAAGTAGAGTCGGTGTGGATCCCAGAAACTGATCGCGCAACGCTTTGCGTTTCTTCGCAAGTAGGTTGTGCACTAGAGTGCACCTTTTGCTCTACGGCACAGCAGGGTTTCAACCGTAACCTAAGCGTAAGTGAAATTATTGGTCAGGTATGGCGCGTTGCTACCTTCCTTGGTCTGTCGAAAGATTCAAGCAAACGCCCAATTACTAACGTAGTAATGATGGGTATGGGTGAGCCATTGCTTAACCTTAAAAACGTCGTGCCGGCAATGGACATTATGCTAGACGACTTTGGTTTCGGTTTATCAAAACGTCGCGTTACTTTAAGTACATCTGGCGTTGTACCTGCGCTTGATATGTTGGGTGACCAAATCGACGTGGCGTTGGCCATATCGCTTCACGCGCCAACAGATGAACTTCGAGATGAGATAGTGCCAGTAAACAAAAAGTACAACATCGAAGCGTTCCTAGCGGGCGTTCGTCGTTACTTGGCGAAGTCGAAAGCGAACCAAGGTCGTGTTACGGTAGAGTACGTAATGCTATCGAACATAAACGATAGCACTGAACAGGCGCATCAGCTTGCTAAAGTATTAAAAGATACTCCTAGTAAGATAAATTTAATACCATTTAACCCATACCCGGGTTCACCGTACACCTGTTCAAGTAACTCACGCATCGACAGATTCGCAAAAGTGCTTATGGAATATGGGTTTACCACCGTTGTTCGCAAAACACGAGGCGACGATATTGACGCTGCATGCGGTCAATTGGTGGGTGATGTTGTTGATAGAACAAAAAGATTATTAAAAAAACAGATGAAGGGCGAAGCAATTTCAGTAAAAATGGCCCAATAATCATCAAGATATTAGGGTAAGTCTATGCGAACAGGATTGCGTTCTTCACTAAGGATTTGTTTACTTGGCGCTGCGCTAGCGGCGTCAGGTTGTGTTAGCAACAACCAAGCTGGCAGCTATGGCAGTAACTTCGACCGCGAAGAAGCTGCTAAAACGCGAATGTCGCTTGGGCTTACCTACCTTCAAAACAACAATTACTCTCAAGCTAAAAAGAACCTCGATAAAGCCCTTGCTTTCGACCCGCGCTCTGCTGACGTTCAATACGCTATGGCGTATTACTATCAGTTAGTGGGCGACAACCAGCGAGCTGAAGAGTTTTACGAGGCGGCCATAGACTTGGCACCCAACAATGGCGATATAGCAAACAGTTACGGCGCTTTTAAATGTCAAAACGGACAATATGAAGACGCAAAAGCTTACTTCTTCGATGCCATCAATAACCGACTGTATGCTAACGCTGCGCAGACTTACGAAAACTTAGCACTTTGCGCACAAAGCCAAGGTAATCTTGAAGAAGCAACGAATTACTTCAAGGAAGCGTTAAAGCATCAGCCTGCCAGAGCAAAAAGCTTATACCTTCTTACTCAGCTTTATACCGTTTCCGAGCAATGGGATTTGGCGAAGCAAACGTCAAAGCAATATGAGAAAGTAGCACGAGTTTCTCCCGACTCTTTATGGCTTGCCTACGAAATTGCGAAAGGGCAGGGCGATTTAGAAACTGCAAAAGGCTACGGTGAAATGATGCAGTCATTGTTTCCCGATAATCCATTAACCGCACGCTTTGAAAAGGAGAGCGCGTCTTCTCCTAACCGCATTGTTAAAGTGGTTAAAAATAGCGACAACGCAGCCCCCTCAAAAACGACAGCCATGGATAAATCAGTACCTGAAGTAAAAAGTGCTCAGCCCAAGGCAAGTGACACTGGTATTGAGCGTACCGTGCGTCAGGCTAGTACGAATACCGAAAACGCCGCTAGCGTAAACGCACAAGCGAGTAAAACTAGTATTGCTAAAGCGCAAAGTAATAAATTATCAGCTGAAACACCAAAAATCCATGTAGTAAAACCGGGCGAAAACTTATATCGTATTTCGCTATTGCACAATATTAAGATGGCAACACTGCAAGAGTGGAATAACCTAGGAAATACTGGCGCTATTATTGCTGGTCAGTCGCTTTGGTTAGTACCACCTAGTATGCAGGAGGAATAAGGTTTAATGGTGTCAGAAGAACAAGCGAAACAAGACGTAGATTCGCAACAAAACGAAAGCACGCCAAGTCCAGGTGCCATGCTAAAGGCACGCCGCGAGGCATTGGGCCTCTCGCAACAAGAAATTGCGGATAAGTTGTTTTTAAAAGCTCAGCAAATCAACGATTTAGAAAACGATAAACTGGACGGTAACGCCTCGATAACGTTTACCAAGGGCTACGTAAGAAATTACGCAAAGCAGGTAAATATGAATTCGCAAGACGTGATTGAAGCCTTCGAGCGCTTCCATAATCAAAAGTCAGTACCGTCATCGGATAAACTGCAAAGTTTTTCGAAACGTGTCGCAAAACAGACACACGACGACAGGTGGATGATGGTAACTTACGTGATCCTCCTGTTAATCATTGCGGGAGTAGTGGCTTGGTGGTATCAACAGCCTGGTGATGATGCTGTGAGTGATGTGTCGCTTCCCGATGCGGTGATGGAAGAAGCTGCCAATACACCTATTCCTGAAAAAGCGACGGGTACCGTTACCTCGCAAGAAAGCGCATCAACGTTAACTGATTCTGAGAGTACGTCTAACGATGAATTAACGCTTCCATCAACGACGCAGCCACAGCAGACAAGTCAGTCTGCGCAGCAAGACAACGTGACACCAGAAGAAGACGCGCTTTCACAAAGTGGTTTTACTCAAGAGGGTAACCTTGATGATGGCGCCATATCAGCACCAGACACGGCTATTAACGACAGTAACAATTTAACCGAACTTGTTGCTTCAGCCACCAACTCACCTGATATTGATTTAACGAGTAATGCCGCACCTGTATCGATGACATTTACCTTTGATGATGATTGTTGGGTAAATATTACTGATGCTACGGGTGAAGCTATTGCCTATGGCGTTAAGCAAAAAGGTCGAATTATGGAAATTCAGGGCGTACCTCCGGTTGAAGTTACGCTCGGCGCACCGGATAATGTGCGTATATCAGTAAATGGCGATGCTGTTGATATTTCTTCTTACCAAAATGGTAGAACAGCGCGCTTTACACTTCCTATGTAGGTTAATTAGATGTTTGCAGAAAGTCCTATCAAGCGCAGAAAGTCGACGCGTATCAATGTAGGTAATGTTCCAATAGGCGATGGAGCTCCCATTGCTGTTCAATCAATGACTAATACACGCACCACAGATGTGGCGGCTACGGTTGATCAAATAAACCGTATCGTGGCTGTGGGCGGTGAAATTGTGCGTGTTTCAGTGCCTACCATGGAAGCGGCAGAAGCATTCAAAGAAATTAAAAAGCAGGTGAGTGTGCCTTTGGTGGCTGACATTCACTTCGATTATCGCATTGCGCTTAAAGTGGCTGAATACGGCGTAGACTGCCTTAGAATTAATCCGGGAAACATTGGCAATATGGAGCGCGTTCGCTCTGTTGTCGATTGTGCAAAGGATAAAAATATTCCTATCCGTATAGGCGTAAATGGCGGGTCTTTAGAAAAAGATCTACAAGAAAAGTACGGCGAACCAACACCTGAGGCGCTTGTAGAGTCGGCTATGCGCCATGTTGACATTCTAGATAAGCTCAACTTTGACCAGTTCAAAGTAAGCGTTAAAGCATCTGATGTTTTTCTTGCCGTTGGCGCATATCGATTACTGGCAAAGGAAATTGATCAGCCTCTACATTTAGGTATTACCGAAGCTGGCGGTCAGCGTGCTGGAGCAGTCAAAAGTGCGGTAGGTTTGGGCATGCTTCTAGCAGAGGGTATCGGTGATACGCTGCGCGTTTCACTTGCCGCAGACCCTGTTGAAGAAATCAAAGTGGGTTTTGATATTCTTAAGTCGCTACGTATTCGCTCGCGCGGTATTAACTTTATTGCGTGCCCAAGCTGTTCACGACAAGAGTTTGATGTTATCGGCACAGTAAACGCGCTAGAACAACGTTTAGAAGATATTCTGACACCTATGGACGTGTCTATCATCGGTTGTGTAGTAAATGGGCCTGGCGAAGCTGAAGTGTCGGACATAGGCTTAACCGGTGCACGCAACATGAGCGGTCTTTATGAAGATGGTAAGCGTGTGAAAGAGCGCCTTCCGAATGATGACCTAGTAGATAAGCTTGAAGCAAAAATCCGCGCTAAAGCCGCTCGTATGAGCGAAGAAAATAAAATTCAGGTTTCTGTTAAAGACTAAGCCGCTTTTTGTTCATTGTTGTTTACTTCCAAAGCCCCTATAATGCGGGGCTTTTCACTATTTAGCAGTATGAGAATTTCACGTGGCTAAGACTATTCAGGCAATTCGAGGCATGAATGACTGCCTACCGGAGATTTCCGGCACATGGCAAAAGGTAGAATCTGTACTTCGTCAGGTTGTGGCGAGCTACGGCTACCAAGAAATACGCACGCCCATTGTTGAAAGCACAGATTTATTTAAGCGTTCTATCGGTGAAGTTACCGATATCGTTGAAAAAGAAATGTACACATTTGAAGACCGCAATGGTGACAGCTTAACGCTTCGCCCAGAAGGTACAGCAAGCTGTGTACGCGCGGGTAATGAGCACGGTCTGTTGTATAACCAACAGCAACGTTTGTGGTACATGGGTCCTATGTTCCGCCATGAACGTCCGCAAAAAGGTCGCTATCGTCAGTTTCACCAGTTTGGTGTTGAAACGTACGGTATGGACGGGCCAGATATCGACCTAGAAGTCATTATGTTAAGTGCGCGCTTTTGGAAAGCATTTGGCATTGAAAAACATGTAAAGCTTCAAATTAACACGTTAGGTTCTAACGAAGCGCGCGCAGCGTACCGTGACACGCTAGTAGAGTTTTTGAAAGCGCGCGCTGATAAGCTAGACGAAGACTCGTTGCGCCGCCTTGAAACTAATCCACTTCGTGTTTTAGATAGCAAAAATCCTGACGTTCAGGCGGCAATCGAAGATGCCCCAGCGCTTATCGACCACCTTGATGAAGAATCTAAAGTTCATTTTGAAACATTGTGCTCTCGCTTAACGCAAGCGGGTATTGAATTTGAGATAAACCCACGCTTAGTACGCGGCCTTGATTACTACAATCGCACGGTGTTTGAATGGGTAACCGACAGCCTAGGCGCACAAGGTACGGTATGTGCGGGTGGTCGTTATGATGGACTTGTCGAGCAGCTTGGCGGTAAAGCAACGCCAGCAGTTGGTTTTGCCATGGGCATCGAACGTTTGGTACTGTTGCTCACCACGCTAACTGATGAAGGCAAAGATACTAGCTTTGCTGACGTTTATGTCACCGCTATGGGCGACGATGCTCAGCCTTACGCATTGGAAGTTGCAGAGCATTTGCGTAACACACTGACGGATACGCGTGTAATGATGCACTGTGGTGGCGGAAACTTTAAAAAACAGCTTAAACGCGCAGACAAAACGGGCGCACGCCTTGCGCTGCTTTTGGGCTCTGATGAAATGCAAGCACGTGAGGTAGGTGTTAAACCACTTCGCGATGGACAAGAACAAGTTACAGTAAGCTTCGATACCTTAGCCGATAAGGTACAAGAGATGCTTAGCGCAAAATAATAAGAGGACATCATGGAACGTTTCGAAACAGAAGAACAACAAGTAGAAGCCATAAAGCGTTTTTGGAAAGAGCACGGTACTGCAATTATTGTGGGTGCTGCATTAGGTCTTGGCGGTCTATGGGGCTGGCGCTACTTTTCAGAAACTCAGCTTGCTAGCAAAGAGGCAGCGTCTGTTGCTTATCAAGAAGCCGTTGAATCTCTAGCTGCTGAAGGTGGTGAAGCGAAGGTTGATGCGTTTATTGAAGCGAATAAAGACAGTGGCTATGCAAGTATTGCAAGTTTGCTTGCGGCTAAGCAAGCCGTTGATTCTGGTGATTTAGACGCTGCTGCGTCGCACCTAAATCGCGTTGTAACGTTTGCCGAAAGCGAAGAAATGAAAGCTGTCGCGTCGCTTCGTCTATCAAGAGTACAAATTGAAATGAACCAGCTTGATGCGGCGTTGTCTACGCTAGGCAACGTAACAAACGACGCATTCTCAGCTGAAGTTTCAGAATTGAAAGGCGATGTGTATGCAAAGCAGTCAAAGTTTGACGACGCTCGCCTAGCTTACTCAAGTGCGTTAGAAAAAAATGCCAATAACCCGCTATTACAAATGAAGCTGGACAACTTGTCTGTTGCCGCTGGTCAGTAATCGCGAGCCAAATAACTGGCATTCATAATAAAGAGGTACGCAATTTGTTTCACAAGACGTGTGGCCGAAAAGGTCGATCCGCTCGCGTAATAGGAATGGCCATGGCTGTTTCTGTAACGCTGTCAGGCTGCTCTACTATTGAAGACTGGTTTACTGACGACGAAAAGCTAGAGATTCGTCGATTAAAGCCCATTGATGCTAAATTTCAGCCAACCATTAGCTGGGAGCGTGAAATAGGTAATGGCGTAGACCGCTATTTCTCTCGTTTGCGCCCTGTATATGCCTACAACAAACTGTACGCTGCAGAGCGACATGGTAATGTCGTTGCGATGGAGCCTGAAACAGGCAAAGTTTTGTGGGAAAAGAACTTCGCAACCTTTAGTAATGAAGGGATGTTGAGCCCGGTAACGCGGTTATGGCAAGACGGTGAAACTGCACGTATTGGTGGTATTGCCGTTGCAGACAGGCACGTTTTCATTGGTACAGAGAATGGTTACATTGCTGCACTAGATGCTGAAAACGGTGAGCTTGTGTGGGAAGCGAGTATTCCTGGCGAGATATTGGCAGCACCAGCAGCTGACGAAGGCATTTTAGTGGTAAACACGGGAGCTGGAAGCCTATTTGGTTTTAATACCAGAACAGGTGAGCAAGTGTGGCGCCATGAGGGCGACACGCCACCGCTTACACTTCGCGGTATCTCTGGCCCAGTGGCCTCTAATGGTGGTGCCATCATTGGAACACCTACGGGCAAAATTCAAGTAAACCTTATCGATTCTGGTGTGCTCGCTTGGGAAACTGCCATTGCTAAGCCAACGGGCGCGACCGAGTTAGAGCGTATTGTTGATATTGATACAACGCCAGTTTTATTCGGTGGCACAATATACACGGTATCGTTTAATGGCACATTGGCTGCAGTTGAGCTGCGTTCTGGTCGTGTAATTTGGAAGCGTGAATATGCTTCTTTTAGAAACCTGAATATCGACGGTAACCGTATTTTTGTTGTAGATAACAACTCAAACGTGTATGCATTAGACAGAAGGAACGGTGTTGAGCTATGGTCGCAGAGCTCTCTTAAACAACGTTCTTTAACAGCAGCTACACCAATAGGTGACCACGTTGTCGTAGGCGACAACTGGGGCTTCTTGCATTGGATTGAACAAGAGACAGGACAAGTTGTTGCTCGCTTAGATGTTGGTGGTGATGATGATGACGATTCCATTTATGTAGAGCCAATTAAGGTTGATGGTCGTATCGTGGCTGTTACTCGAAGCGGCGTTATTGCATCAGTAAGTATGCCTCAGTAGCGATATCTAAGTAGCTATACCTAAAGAGCTAGGCGGTAACTAACACGCTGCGTTATTCAATACATATTTGTTCAATTAAAAAAGCGAGCCACAATAAAGGCTCGCTTTTTTGTTTTTGCTGACTACTCCTAAAGAATGTGAACATTCTTCAAACTTACAATCAAAAACTGAACGTCATTGGTATTAACCATTGAACAAGGTATAATGCGCCATTCTTCAAAGCCGCAAGCGTTTTTACCTGCTCTGTAATTGCTTCAATAACTGTTGCATGAGGTGTTAAGTCTTGCGGTTTGTGCTTTTTAGCTTTCATGACCCTTAGGATCTGATAAATGTTACCCGTTGTTGCTTTGGTTGGCCGCCCTAATGTTGGCAAGTCGACCTTGTTTAACCGTCTTACTAATACACGTGATGCGCTTGTTGCTGATTACCCCGGCCTTACGCGTGACCGTAAATATGGCCAAGCGAAATTTGATAGACGCCAGTTTATTGTTGTGGATACGGGCGGTATAACGGGTGATGAAGAAGGCATTGATGCGGAAATGGCGCAACAATCACTCTTGGCTATTGAAGAAGCCGATGTAGTGATGTTTCTTGTTGATGCTCGTGCTGGTTTGTTACCTGCCGACCAGGGTATTGCCGATCACCTTCGTCGTATAAATAAGAAGGTATTTGTTGTTGCAAATAAAGTTGATGGTATCGACGGCGATAGTGAAAGTGCTGAGTTTTACTCTTTAGGTCTTGGCGACATTAAGCAAATAGCCGCTGCGCATGGCCGTGGTGTAGCGCAGCTATTACAAGATGCCTTGGCGCCACTTGAATCTGAATTTCCTGATATGGAAATTGTGGACGAAGAGCCACAGGAAGACGAAGATGCCGAGTCGCAACGACAGCGTCTTCAAGAGTTACCTATTAAGCTTGCTATTGTGGGTAAGCCAAATGTAGGTAAATCTACGCTTACTAACAGAATATTAGGTGAAGAGCGCGTTGTTGTTTATGACATGCCTGGCACCACACGCGACAGCGTTTACATTCCTATGGAACGTGACGAGCGCGAATACATACTTATTGATACTGCGGGCGTTAGAAAACGCAAGAAAATTAGCGAAGCAGTTGAAAAGTTCTCAATAGTAAAAACCCTGCAAGCCATAGAAGAAGCAAACGTAGTGCTTTTGGTAATTGATGCGCGAGAGGGGATTACCGACCAAGATCTTAGCCTTTTAGGCTTTGTACTTAATTCTGGCCGTTCGCTTGTGGTGGCGGTAAACAAATGGGATGGATTAAGTAACGATATTAAAGATGAGATTAAGCGCGAAATGGACCGACGCTTAGGCTTTATTGATTTTGCCCGTATCCACTTCATTTCAGCATTGCACGGCTCTGGTGTCGGTAATCTGTTTGAATCGGTTCAAGAAGCCTATATGAGTGCTACTAAGCGTATTAATACCGCATTGCTTACGCAGATCATGGAAATGGCCCAAGACGATCATCAGCCGCCACTGGTGCGTGGACGTCGCGTGAAGATGAAGTACGCTCATGCCGGAGGATATAATCCACCAGTAATCGTTATTCACGGTAACCAAGTGGACGATTTACCAAGCTCTTACAAGCGCTTTTTGATGAACTACTTTAGAAAAGCCCTAGAAATTATGGGAACGCCAATAAAAATTGAATTCCGTGAAGGTAATAACCCATTTGAAGGCAAAAAGAATAATCTTACGCTTGCACAACAGCGTAAACGTCGCCGCATGATGTCTTATTACAAAGAGAAGAAGTAACGCAGCGCTGTCCTCGCCCTGAGCTTTCTACTCAGGGCTCAGAAACTTGCATCCATTCTTTACACTTAATCGTTAATTCAAAAAACAGCTGCATATCTTTGATATGTAATGCTGTGTGTTCTCGCACTCGAACAAGCGGAAGTTTCGTGAACTTCTTACATAGAGTAGAAGCCAAATAACCTTTTTTATTGGTTTCGCTGAGCTGTGAGCCTTATAAAGCAATGGATGCTTTGTTGTTTTTAGGAATTGTTATGACCTCAAGTGACTTTAAGTTAAAAAACAAAGCGCTTAAAAAAGACGAAGTTTTTAATTGGTTTGATAAATACGAAAGCAGCCCAAACAAAGAGACTTATCTTCTAAATCAAGAATTAAAGAAAGGTGATGGATACGCCTTACCTAGAAAGTATCAGAAACTTATGCAGTTAAAACATAAATTAAACCATGCTTTTAAGAGTTAGTTGCTAACTTAAAACTTAATGCCGGGAGTGGAAAAGCGTTTCTAATGTGTAGACTAAATAGTTTTTAATAACAATTCACTTCCTGAAATTTATTACTGATTCATGTAATGGTTACCCACCCCCCTTTTTGTTTTCATTCGCTACCACAAATTTCATGATGTCACTGAAGCCCAATCGATTCGACGGTTATAGACCGATTGAGTTAGTAAATAAACAGTGGCTTTCAATTTGCATTGAAACTAATGGAAGGCAAATTAGATGAAAGGCAAGCAAACGTTGTATTGGCTTAATTACCTCGCTTTCAATGATGGAAGCGAAGACATAAAAGTTTAGCGGTAGAGGCTTTGAGATAAAAGCTGTGAAGTAACTATTGAAGATAAAGGATTAACTATGTCTACAAGTGAACATCTTCGCCTTACTAAGGCACTAAAAAAAGACCAAGTATATAACTGGTTTGATAAATACGAGACAAAACCCTCAAGTGGTAATTATGTGATGAATCAAAACATTGCGAAGCAAACCAGAAATGCTGTGAAGCAAACTAAAAATGCAGGTTCACCCGCTTCAGCTAAGCTTAATCGAATGAAACGTAAGCTAAAAGTTGCAGTTAGAGCTAAGGTAAGGCTAGCGTAGCATCGCGCTAGTCGCCCTGCGTACTCTGTTGCAACAACTGCCTAATATTTTTCATAAGTACTGACTCTGTTGGCACGCTAATAGACGCGATAAGTTCATCGGCAATAGGGTCTGAGAACTGCACTGGAAACGTTGTCGACACCTTTACAATTTTATCGCCTCGTCTGAACACGTAGGTCGATGCATAAAGAGTAGGCGATGTTTCTGATTCTGCTTTAAGGCCAATTCGCCAGCCAACAATATCACTGTTGACAGTGTAGGGCGATGCCGGAGACGGTTGGCTTAGTGTCAATGCTTTAGACTGCGCTACTTGTTCTGCCCTCGCTACATCATCTAGAAGCTGCGCATTTAACAACTCGCCGTCTTTCACTGATAAAGCTTCCATAAATGGGTATACCGTAACGTCAATTAGTGCATCTTCGAACTGCGAATGTGTATAACGAGTTATAGCACCGTTAAATGGGTCGTCGTAAAGCTGTGTTTCTAATTTCGTGAAATCGCCAATTTTATCGGGCACGAATAATTCTTGGGTGTAGTCGCTGGCTTGCAGTGCTGAAAAAAGAAATACATTGGAAAAAACGTTATCTTTTCTTACTTTTTCAAGCCACATGTCTACTAATACTGACGCTGCTTGGTTAGTAGAAACTTGTTGGTTGTTATAAGACAATGGCGTACTGCTTATTTCAAGACCACGCCACTGCAAAATGAACTCTGCATACTGGCCATCGGTGTGCCCCATGTTTGCAATTAACAATTCATAATCACCACCGTCTTCAAAAGGCATTAACCTAGTAAACGCATTCGAATTCTTCAGCGCAACTAAAAAGTGTTCAACAGGGATTGCATCCTCTACGCACTGTTCGCTATTGCTTTTCTTTAGCGCTTCGCATTGACGAAATAACGCATTGCTGGGGTATGTTGAATAAACTGATAAAGAATGATGATACGACGCACTTGCCCGTGCGTGACCAGCGCTTACGAGCAAGGTTATTAACAGTGCTAATAAAGAAGATAAAAATAGCGTAGAAATGGGCGCCAATTTACGCATTTTCACTTTCCATGTGTAGTACCAAATAGGCTTCACATCTCATCATTGTATAGCTGCTCCATAGCCTATTTTAATTTGAAGAATTTGAGTTTTCTTTAACGTGCGTTACGGTGCTGACTATCTCACCATCTGATACTTTTGTCGTTAATTTTTTACCTTTTTTAACATCTGAAACACTGCTCACCGGCTCATCATCCAGTAGTGTTATAGAATAGCCTCTGGCTAATGTAGACAAAGGGCTAACCGACTGTAACAAGGCCACCTTTGTACCTAACGTGTTTTTTTTGTTTCGCAAAATGGTATTTAATGCGCTTGATAGACGGGAAGTAGTGCTGCCTAGCTTGTCTTTAGCTAACGCCAATTGAGAAACAGGGCTCTGCTGGGCAAGGCGAGCACTTAACTGCTGATGTCGCTTTTCTGTATGAGTGAATACGCGCTGCATCTGATGTTGCAAACGCAGGTTTAGACGGTCTAACGTCTGCCATTGATATTGAATTTTGCTCTCTGGGTGTAGCGTGTTCAAACGCTGTTTTTTAAGAGTTAACTGTTGCTTACTTGCTTGAAGATAATGCGTCATCACGCGTGTAAGACGTTGCGTATACTGATGTAGCGTTTGTTGAAGTGCTGTTGAGTCTTGGCTTAAAATCTCCGCTGCTGCTGAAGGGGTAGGTGCTCTAACATCGGCAACAAAATCAGCAATCGTAAAGTCCACCTCGTGGCCAACTGCACTGACTATTGGTAGGGAACTCGCGGCAATTTCACGCGCTAGCACCTCATCGTTAAAACACCATAAGTCTTCAAGTGAACCACCACCGCGCGTAAGCAATATTACATCAACTTCGTTTCGACGGTTTGCTGTGCGCAATGCATCAATAAGTTGAAGCGATGCCGTGTCTCCCTGAACCATAGAAGGGTACACAACTACCTCGGTTTGCGGGCTGCGACGTTTTAGTACGCTTAATACATCGTGAAGCGCAGCTCCGCTTGAAGACGTGATAACACCAATACGATTCACATGTTGCGGTAGCGAGCGTTTGTTTACAGCATCAAATAGCCCCTCGCTATTCAACTTAAACTTCAATGCTTCAAAAGCTTGTTTAAGTGCACCTTCACCATCGCTTTCCATGTGCTCAACCACAAGCTGATAATCACCGCGAGCTTCATATAACCCTACAGAAGCGCGCACTAATATTTTGTCACCTTCTTTCGGGCGAATTCGCACATTGCGATTCGCCCCTTTAAACATGGCAGCTCGAACCTGTGCTTTATTATCTTTAAGCGTGAAGTACCAATGCCCTGATGCCGCGGCAACAAAATTGGATATTTCAGCCGACAGCCAGATAAGGCCAATTTCACCTTCCAGCACGGTTCTGGCTAAGCGATTTAGCTTGGTAACTGTTAAAATTTGTCGAGACGTAGATGGCGAATTTGTAAACATAAAAAAAATCACTGGGTTTAATACATTTAGAGTTTACCTGAAAACTAAAAAACACTACAATTGCGCCGCAATTAACCCTCAACTGAATAGGTGTTGTTGCATGCTACGTATCATCCAAGAAGCCCTGACGTTCGACGATGTGTTGCTGGTTCCCGGCCACTCGACCGTCCTCCCTCACACTGCAAACTTACAAACACGCCTTACGCGTGGCGTAACGTTAAATATTCCAATGGTGTCTGCTGCCATGGACACGGTTTCTGAAGCCCGTCTAGCTATCGCGCTAGCGCAAGAGGGTGGTATTGGTTTCATTCACAAAAATATGAAACCAGAAGAGCAAGCTAAGCACGTACGTGAAGTGAAGAAGTACGAAAGTGGTGTGGTATCTGACCCTGTAACGGTCTCTAAAGACGCAACTATTGGCGAAGTAATCGCTCTTTCAAAGCGTCTTGGTTACTCAGGCTTCCCAGTAACCGATAAAGACAACAACCTTATTGGTATTGTGACAGGTCGTGATCTTCGTTTTGAAAAGCGCTTAAACCTTCCTATTAGTAACGTAATGACCGGTAAGGATGATTTGGTTACTGTTAAAGAAGGCGCAAGCTCTGATGTTGTACTAGACCTTATGCACGAGCACCGCATTGAAAAAATTCTTGTTGTAGATGATGCATACAAGCTTACAGGTCTTATCACCGTTAAAGACTTCCAGAAAGCTGAAAACAAACCTAATGCATGCAAAGACTCGCTAGGTCGTCTTCGCGTAGGAGCAGCGGTAAGTGTTGGTGCAGGTACTGATGAGCGTATCGCATTACTTATTGAAGCAGGTGTTGATGTGTTACTTATCGACACATCTCATGGTCACTCACAAGGTGTTATCGACCGTGTTAAGAAAGTGCGTGCTGACTATCCAGATGTACAAATTATTGCGGGTAACGTGGCAACAGGCGACGGAGCAAAAGCGTTGGCAGAAGCTGGCGTTGACGCGGTTAAAGTAGGTATTGGCCCAGGTTCAATTTGTACCACACGTATTGTTACCGGTTGTGGTGTGCCACAAATCACAGCAGTATCTGATGCGGTTGAAGCGCTAAAAGATACTGATATTCCTGTTATTGCAGACGGCGGTATTCGTTTCTCTGGCGATATTGCGAAAGCACTTGCCGCAGGTGCAAGCTGCGTTATGGTGGGCAGCATGCTAGCCGGAACAGAAGAGGCGCCTGGAGAAGTGGAGCTTTTCCAAGGTCGTTATTACAAGTCTTACCGCGGTATGGGCTCATTAGGTGCAATGGACCAAAGCCATGGTTCATCTGACCGTTATTTCCAAGAATCTGATAACGCGGAGAAATTAGTACCTGAAGGTATTGAAGGACGCGTTGCATATAAAGGTCCAATTGCGAACATCATCCATCAACAAATGGGCGGCTTGCGCTCGGCGATGGGCTTAACGGGTTGCGCAACAATTGAAGAGCTTAACAATAAAGCTAAGTTTGTACGTGTAACGGCAGCCGGCATGGGCGAGAGTCACGTGCACGATGTAAGCATTACCAAAGAAGCGCCAAACTACCGTTTAGGTTAAGGCGAGTTACCGCTCAGCGTGGTGATAGTGTTTTATACAACCACGCTGTAAACCCATCCTTGAGAGCTTGGCCCCGGCATTCATGCCTCGGACAGGTTGTTTACAAACACTTTGCCTTCGCTATTTAGCGACATGTTGCACAGTGGTTGGAAAGAGAAAAAGGCTTTTTATGAGTTTAAACATACACGCTCAACGCATACTTATTTTGGATTTTGGCTCGCAATACACGCAGTTAATAGCGCGTCGTGTTCGCGAAATTGGCGTTTACTGTGAGCTTTGGGCTTGGGATGTGACCGAAGAGCAAATTCGCGAGTTTAATCCGCAAGGCATTATTTTGTCAGGTGGTCCGGAATCGGTAACCGAAGCCGGCTCTCCGCGTGCTCCGCAATACGTTTTCGAAGCGGGTGTACCCGTGCTAGGTGTGTGCTATGGCATGCAAACCATGGCTGAGCAATTAGGCGGAGCGGTACAAGGTTCTGACAAGCGTGAGTTTGGTTATGCACAAGTTGAAGTTATTAAGCCAAGCCCACTATTAGACAAAATAGAAGATGCCATCAGCGACAATGGCAGTGCGCTTCTAGACGTGTGGATGAGCCATGGTGACAAGGTAGCATCTATACCCGCTGGGTTTGAAACAATTGCACAAACGCCATCGTGCCCGCACGCCGCAATGTACAACGAAGAAAAACAGTTCTATGGCGTACAATTCCACCCAGAAGTGACACACACACGCCAAGGTATGCGTTTACTTACCCATTTCATTATGGATATTTGTAAGTGTGAAAAGCTCTGGACTGCTGGCGCAATCATCGATGATGCCATTGAGCGCATTAAAGAAAAAGTAGGCGATGAAGAAGTTATCCTAGGCCTTTCCGGCGGTGTTGACTCTTCAGTGACAGCAATGCTTCTTCATCGTGCGATTGGTGACAAACTTACTTGTGTGTTCGTAGACAATGGTTTACTGCGTTTGAACGAAGCTGATCAAGTAATGGAAATGTTCGGCGATCATTTCGGGCTTAACATCATCCGAGTAGACGCTGAAGACAGATTCTTAGATCGTTTAAAGGGCATTGAAGATCCTGAGCTTAAGCGTAAAGCCATTGGCAACGAGTTCGTTAGAGTATTCGACGAAGAAGCCGGCAAACGCGAGAACGCAAAGTGGCTAGCACAAGGTACTATTTATCCAGACGTAATTGAATCTGCGGGTTCTGCAACGGGTAAAGCGCATGTCATTAAATCGCATCACAACGTGGGCGGTCTTCCAGAAGACATGGAGTTAGGCCTTGTTGAGCCCCTTCGTGAGCTATTTAAAGACGAAGTACGCAAAATTGGTCTTGAGCTAGGCTTGCCGTATGACATGCTTTACCGTCACCCATTTCCTGGGCCAGGTCTTGGTGTTCGCGTGTTAGGTGAAATTAAGAAAGAGTATTGCGACTTACTTCGCCGTGCTGATGCTATTTTCATTGAAGAGCTATATGCAGCTGATTTATACCAAAAAGTAAGTCAAGCATTCACCGTATTCCTACCAGTGCGCTCAGTAGGCGTGATGGGGGATGCGCGTAAATACGATTGGGTTGTAAGCTTGCGAGCAGTTGAAACCATCGACTTTATGACAGCGCATTGGGCGCACTTACCTTACGATTTCTTAGGCAAGGTGTCGAACCGTATCATCAATGAAATCGACGGCATTAGCCGCGTGGTTTACGATATTTCTGGTAAGCCGCCGGCAACGATTGAGTGGGAGTAATACTCACGTTTCATTAGCTCATAAAAAAGGAAGCGATAGTGCTTCCTTTTTTAATTGACCAATTCACTTTGATTAAAAAAAATTAATATATTAGGCGGTAGTTATTAATCTCAGCAATGACGAATGCTAAAGAACCCATTTAGCATGGTTATATTGTTAAACCCCTCTCACTATTAACAATTTACTCGTTTGTAAATTTGCGCGATTTTTGAACTCTACTATTCTTCTGTTAAGAGCATTTAATATTTAAACTTAAGAAGAATTGACAGGATGTTTCGAAACCAAAACATGGCAAGTTGGCAGTTTAAACTATACCTTGTTGGCGCGGTGCCAATATTGGTATGTCTTTCCATTGTGGGTTTAGCATCAAACACACTCCTTTCTCAAAGCGAATCACTACAGCAAGCTATTGACGAACTGAAAAGCCGTCAGGATATGTCACTGTCTTTTATGGTCGCCAATTTAGCGCTTAATGCGGAAGTAAAATCTTTAATAGCTGCATCCACTCCTGGTGACATACGCGTCAGTGCTATTGCAACTATCAAAGCTACTTCTACAGTAGAAGAAGAGTTAACAAATCTAAAAGAGGCGCTTGGCAATGATAGTAGTTTGCAGCGTATGCGAGCGCTATTTGACGAAATAAAACCCCGTCAAATGCAGGTCATCGGAAAGGCGAAGCGCAATTCAGATGCAGAAGCAATGAACATTGCAAACGAAATGAAGCCACTTATCTCTGAGCTTGAAAAAATAAGTCTGTCGCTAGTAAAAAGAGAGTCTGAAAAACTGACTGAGCTAAAAAATGCAAATGCATCACAGAATACAAAACTTATGTACTCTCTTGTTACTTTTTCATTGATAGGCGCCTTAGCTTCACTCGGTATTGCGCTTTACTTCGGCAAAACATTGAAGGATAGGCTTAATTATGTGCGTACAGTGCTGGCTAAATTCAGTGAGGGGGATTTAACTAGTCGCGTTGAAAAGCGCAGTAAATGTGAAATTGGTGAGGTGAATGACTCGATTGCCGTAACATTGTCTAAAATTGAAAAGACCGTACAACAAATATCGAAGCGAGCCAAAGGGCTAAATAGTGACGCCGAAGTAGTAAAACAGGCAACTGAGAATTCTATCGCACGGGTAACAGCGCTCACATCAACTTACCAACGGATAGATGAAAGTGCACAAACCAATATATCGTTGAGTGAGAAAACAGCGGACGAATTACACACAGTAAAAACCATGAGTGCTGATGCGAGTAAAAAGGCCCTCGAAGCCCTTCAGCAAGCCCAAGTGACAAAAAGCAATATCGCCGAAGTGATTACATCTATCAACGTATCAAATCAATGCGCAGAGCAAATGGGGCTCGCAGTACAAAATATTACATCAATTTCTGAAAATATTGCGGCTATTTCTGAGCAAACTAATTTACTTGCGCTCAATGCTGCTATCGAAGCTGCGCGAGCGGGCGAAAGTGGCAGAGGTTTCGCTGTTGTAGCGGATGAAGTAAGAAGCCTTGCATCACGCTCTAACGACTCGGTCGACGAAATTGCAGCATTGGCACAGCAACTTACCACGAGCGTGTCAGAAATGGTGTCTCAAATGAATGAGACCAGTACAAAAGTTTCCGAGCAAGAGCAGGAATTTGAGTCGACGCTTGAGAATATTTTGAATGCTGAATCGCTTATTCGAAGTAGCGAAGGGCGCATTGAAGAAGCATCAAACATAGGCGATCAACAACTCGATGAGACGCGCGCCATTATTGAAGCGATGGAAAAGCTCAAGGAAGTCATAGATTCCACCACACTGTCTGTTGCCGATATGGAAGGCCTTTCAGATAGTTTGGCACAATCGTCAAGCAGGCTGCAGTCGCTTGTTTCTTATTTCAAGATAACGGGAGATGCAACGTGAAAACCCTTTTGTGTGCATTATGCGTGTTGATATCCACCAACCTTCTAGCCGAAGAATACGTTTTTGAAGCAGGTCATCCATCACTTAAAGAATGGTTACTTCCTGCTGAAGTTCCGACACCGGATGATAATCCGTTAACCAAAGAAAAAATTGAGTTGGGAAAAATGCTCTTTTTCGACCCTCGTTTGAGCGGTGATGGAAACATGTCGTGTGGCACATGCCATTCTCCGTTGTTTGGATGGTCCGATGGGCAAGCAACGGCTAGAGGTCACAAAAGCATGGTGCTTGGACGTGCATCACCTGTCATCACGAACACGGCATACAACGATATTCAGATGTGGGACGGACGCGAGCAAACCCTTGAAGATCAGTCCATAGGGCCAATGCGTAATTCTGCTGAAATGAACATGGATATACCCAAGCTTGTGCAGTTTTTGAAAAGCTCTGACTATCAACAACATTTCAAGAACGCATTTGGCACTGACGAAATTGGTGTAGCGCAAATTGCGAAAGCCCTTGCCTCGTTTGAACGCACGGTAGTTAGCAGAAATTCGCCATTTGATGCATGGGTAAGGGGCGACAAGAATGCGCTAACCGAACAACAAATACGCGGATTTAAGGTGTTTGTTGATCCTAAGAAAGGAAATTGCGCGGTGTGCCACAGTGCGCCTAATTTCACAGATAATGGTTTTCATAACTTAGGTTTAGCGTCTTATGGAAACGAAAATCCAGATTTAGGAAGGTATACACAGCGGCCGCTAAAGCTTATGAAGGGCGCATTTAAAACACCAACAATTCGCGATATCACGCTTTCTGCACCTTATTTTCATGATGGAAGCGCCAATACGCTTGATGAAGTTGTAGAGCACTACGCAAAAGGCGGGGTCGTTAAAGACAATCTATCGCCAAACATGAAAGCACTGAACCTGACAGAGCAAGAAAAGTTAGATCTTGTTGCATTTATGGAGTCGCTAACTACACCACGAAAAGAATTTGTTTTACCAATTCTCCCACTATAAGGCGGTATTTATGAAACTGATATTCTCTTTAATGTTGTTTTTTACAAGCACTACGCTATTTGCAAACGAACCGGTTGTTGTTGGACAAAAGGATAAGGCTTTTACCGTTAAAAACGTTGAAATTTCGGTTGGTGATACGGTTCGTTTTTTAAACGAAGATGACTTTTTTCACAATGTGTTTTCGCTTTCTGATGCGGCCTTGTTTGACTTAGGTTCGTTCCCGAAAGGAGAGCACCGCGACATTCAATTCGATACAGCAGGTGAAGTTGAGGTTGAGTGTGCGATTCATCCGTCCATGAAAATGGTCATACATGTGAAAGAATAAAAAAGGACTATGCTCATGAACGCCAGCAATTTCAAGCATGCTGTTGTTGTATTGCTCATATTATTCCCATGTTTGTTAAGTACGGTGCATGCCGAGGATACAACCCCATCAATTCAGATTGGTGCAAAGGTTTATCAACAGCGCTGCGTTTTGTGTCATGGCTCACAAGCAATGGGGGAAGGTATACTGCCCATGAAGCTAAAGGGATACCCCAATACCAATTTGCTTCAACGTATTAGACAGCGCAATGAGCAAGAAATACAGAATATCGTCACACACGGTGCGTCTCTTGATAGCATTTCTGACTATATGCCTCCAATGGGCGCAGAACTTTCGTGGACAGAGTTAGAGAGCGTAGTCGACTTTCTTATGCTGTTAAAAGAGGACACTGATAAAGGCTTGAATTTGTTAGCGTCGGTTAACGCAGCGTCGTCTGAACAGTCTATATTTGCCGGGCGTGATATTTATGAAACACGCTGTGTACTTTGCCATGGCGCTTCAGGCCAGGGTGATGGGCGAATGAGCAAAATTATAAAATCACCACCACCTTTTAATTTAACATTATCGCGTCTGCCGAAAGAGTATTTAATTGATATCGTAACGAAAGGTGGTGAGGGGATGAAACGCTCTGGTCAGATGCCTCCTTGGGGCGACCAACTTACTCAAGAAGAGATTGGCCATGTTGTAGATTATATCGTGACGCTGAGAAAGTAATGAAACGGTTTACGCGTTTTCCTATAACTGATGAGGCGATATACAAATCTCGCCGCCTGTTAATAAAGCAAGCTATCGCATGTGGTCTTGTTGCAGGTGGACTAGTTTCGCCTGCAAGAGGCGCTTCTGAAATTTCTGTCACGTCCGAGAAGCGGGCAACCACCTACTGTAACTACTACGAATTTTCTAGTAATAAACAGATGATTCATCATTTAGCGAAAGCGTTTTCGGTGTCACCTTGGACGTTAACCATAGATGGCGAAGTAAAGAAGCCAATTCAAGTGGAGCTCTCTATTTTGCCTGATGATGTGTCGCGTACTTATCCCATGCGATGTGTTGAGGGGTGGACAGCAGTTATTCCTTGGCAAGGCGTAATGCTTCGAGATGTATTGTCGATGGTAGAACCCAATGAAAATGCAAAATACGTTAAGTTTCACAGCGTTTTTCGACCAGATGAGATGCCAATGCAGCGAACAGGTAATTTTCCGTGGCCTTATGTTGAGGGATTAAGACTCGATGAAGCAATGCATCCGCTCACAATGCTCGCCACAAAAATGTACGAGAAACCACTTACCAAGCAAAATGGCGCGCCCATTCGTCTTGTTGTGCCATGGAAATATGGTTACAAAAGCATTAAAGCCATTACCCGAATTGAGCTGACACAAAATCAGCCAGTGGGGTCGTGGCAACAAGCAGTACCGTCAGAGTATGACTTTCTTGCCAACGTAAACCCTAATCAACCACACCCAAGGTGGAGTCAGCGTAGAGAGTTACTGCTAGGTGAAAAGAGAAAAAGAAAAACACTCATGTACAATGGCTTTGAAAGCGATGTCGCGGCCCTATACGCCTGATAATGAAGTTAAACGTGTTTGGTACAACGCTGCACCGCATGTCAGTGCAATTCGAATTATTATTTACCTTTCGGCTTTTTTTCTAACGCTTTACCTCATCTATTGTTTTTATGCCGACTTACCAAACACCTACCAGACGTTGATGTCGCTCTCTGGTCAATATTCGTTGATATATTTTTTTATTGTGCTGGCAATAACGCCTTTAAGGCGCTGGTGCGTCATTTTATGTCAATATTTAAAGGCGCGTTTCGGAAAGCGATTAAGTGACTGGAATTGGCTTATAAAATTGCGTCGAAGTTTAGGTGTCGTTAGTACTCACTTCGCATTGATACACATGCTTATTTACCTGTGGCTCGAATTGGACTGGTCTTTCGGTGAAATAGTTTGGGATGCGCAGCAAAGGCCTGTTGTTGCAATTGGATGGTTAAGCTTCGTAGTGCTTACGCTTTTGGCGTTGACAAGTCCTGATATCGTTCAGAAAAAGCTGAAAAAAAATTGGCGCGTACTACACCGAAGTATCTATCCGCTAACGTTACTTATTCTATTGCACTATGCGTTAGAGGAAAAAATAGGAGAAAGCGCTGTAGTGTATTGGGTTGTTCTGTCGCTGGTTTTACTGTTGCACCGGGTTTGGTTTAACTGGCGTAAGGTTCGTGCCAACGTCTATGACGATGGAATGCTTGCCAAGCGATAGTATTCGTATAAATTTATATATATTAGTATTTAATTTTATACCTTACGTGTAACAGGGCTGTCACAAAAAGATCATCTAATGGTGTTACATCGTTGGATATTTTCTGCCTAAGGTCTTTTTTGTGTTCAATTACACTAGCATCAGCCGCTTGGTCATGACCCCTGTTCTTGCCAGCCTTTTTTTACTTGTTTTGCTTAACAGCGCATCAATTTTTAAATCGTTTTCGGTGCTCAATTCTTTTGATGAGCTTGAAAATACGTTAGTTCAATCTGAGCGCGATGTGAACATGGTGCTAAGCACGTTTAAAACACAGGTGCAGGAATGGAAAAACGTACTTATACGTGGCCACAAAAAAGATGATCTAGATAAGTACTGGGGGCGATTTAAGCAGAGAGAAGCTGAGATAAAAAGCCAGTTCAACGCTATGTTAAGTAATGAGGCCATAAGCGATAAGGCTAAGTCAGAAATTAGGCAGTTTCTTAAAGCACATTCTGTGATGGCGACGAAATATCGAGAGGGCTACGAGGCATTCGTTACGTCGAACTTCGATCCTAAAGTAGGCGATGGCTATGTGAGAGGCATAGATCGTGAGCCTGCAAAGCTGCTTGCGAGCATTGCAGATGATATTGCCAAACAAAGCGAAGATGCAATAGCGGATTTGAAAGCGAATACTCGCTTTATGCTATGGGTTATTTTGCTTGCAGCTATTGCTCTGTCATTGGCATCCGTTGTTTACGTTGTCTCTCGCCTTCGAACTCAGGTTATAAAGCCAACCAAGCAAATAGCTTCATGCATTTCCAATTTAGCCAACAGCAATTACGACTACGCATTAACGTACACAAGTAAACACGAGCTGGGCGTGCTAGCAAATTCAGCACGTGCGCTTCAGAGTAAACTGAAAGAGTCGGTGGAACAGCTGCGTGAGGCAGAAACTGAAATGGAGCGTGCTTTTGGTACGCTTGGCAACGTAAGTAAATCCATTATGGACGGCGCTGTAGAGCAGCGGGACGCCTCTCGTTCGCTAGACAGCAGTACAGATAAACTTCGCGAGATAGTACAAAGCTTAGTCGCTATTACTGACCAAGTGGCTGTTGCTACTAATAATTCAGAGATGAATGTTGCCAGCTGCTATACCACGTTTGAGAAAGCCAATTTGGGCTTTAAACAGCTTGCCAAAACGGTAACAGAGTCGAGTAATATTGTGGCTGAGCTACAAAGTAGAAGTACCAACATACTAAAAGTTGTGAACGTAATTAACGAAATTGCAGATCAAACCAACCTACTAGCGCTTAATGCGGCCATTGAAGCTGCTCGTGCTGGTGAGCATGGCCGTGGTTTTGCCGTTGTTGCAGATGAAGTACGAGCACTCGCTGCCAAAACGCAGCAATCTACCAAAGAGATTAACGATATTCTTAGTAGTTTTGAGGCTGAGGCAAAAGGAGCTGTTAATGCTATGGCGTCGGGTAAACAGCTTTCAGACAATAATGCAGAAGAGGCTGCTACTGCACTTGAAACACTCAACAATGTTGTCAGCGACATTAAAGAAACAGCCAGTGTTGTAGTGGCGCTCAATGAAGCGGCTGACGAACAGGAAGCTGTGCTTCATCAGGTAGAAGCAATTATCAATAATGTTGTGACGTCATCTGAACGTTATCATGAACTTTCTCAAAAAGACGACATGTCACGTTCAATGAAAAGTATGTCACTTAACGTTGAAAAAGTGGTGAATAGTTTGACCCGCTAGCGTCGCTTTGACAGTATAAGAAAGGGGAGCAGGTGGCTCCCTTTTTTATGCGCTTGAGGTACATAGTGTTTCATGATCCCACTCGTTTTCCATCCTATTTATAGCCAGCTCGATTTACCCGAGCGTCATCGATTCCCAATAGAAAAATATGTTGGTATTCGCGATGCATTAATTGCGAGAGGTATAGAAACGTCTCGCTTTATCACGCCAGAGCCCATAAGCGATAGTGAGCTTGTTCGCTATTACTCAAGTGACTATGTTGGTGCATTAACAACCGGCACTCTTGACCCCAAGGCAATGCGACGTATTGGGTTTCCATGGTCACAGCAGCTTATTGAGAGAACGCGCACGGCGGTCGCTGGAACGCGACTAACTGCACAGCTTGCGCTTGAAGCCGGTAAAGCGCTCAACCTCACCGGTGGTTATCATCACGCGTTCTCCGATTTTGGTTCGGGATTTTGCTTATTTAACGATTTGTACATCGCCGCTAAAACCATGCAGCAAGACAAGAACATCGACAATGTGCTAATTGTCGATTTAGATGTTCACCAAGGTGATGGCACGGCAAAACTTGCTGAAAATGATAGCGACATCTTTACGCTTTCTATCCACGGTGAAAAAAACTTTCCCTACAGAAAACAGCAATCAGATATTGATATTGGGTTAGCAAAAGGTACGGGGGATGATGAATATCTCACGGTACTGGAACAGGCATTAACGATTGCGTTACGACAGTTTCAACCCGACGCTATTATCTACGACGCAGGCGTTGATGTGCACATTAATGATGACTTAGGGCATTTACACATTACCACAGAGGGTGTTTATCAACGTGATTGCTTGGTCTTTGACATGGCTGAGCGACTGGGCGTGCCAATTGCAGCTGTGATTGGGGGAGGGTATCAGCGCGATATTGATGCCCTTGTTGATGTGCATCTGCAGCTGTATCGCGCGGCGGGTGTGATAGCTTAATACCCTAAAACGTTTATGCAGGTGCGCATAGTTTGCTGCACCTGTCAGTTTGCCTTTTTATAAAAACTGTAGCTGGAAACCAATACCAATTCGTTCTTGCGAGCGGTTATAGTCAATTAGTGAGTCGCCATAGCCGTTAAAATACTGAATTAATAAATCGTATCTATCTGAAATAGGATAGGTTAGGTCAAGCTGAATGCTGCCGCGGTTATCGCTAAAATCAAGGTTATTACGCAGTAGCGCCATCATTTTAAATGCACCTATTTTTCTTCCATACCCGAATTCCATTCTGCCATAGAAATCTTGGATGTCAGGATTGTCATCGCCGGTTGGATCCGTAGGGTCTTCTTTCTCGTCTTCTGGTATGCGATACCAGGTTTTTAGATAGTAAATATCGTCGTCGTCGCTAAACACGATTGACGCAAAAATTCTGTTCCAGCTGCGTGAGCGAATACCGCTTTGGCCGTTCGACATATGGTTAAAGCCAACTTGAAAGGTATTGAATTTATAGCCAAGTACCGAATAGTCTGCGGTTTCTTGCCAGAAAACTTCGGGCTCGTAGTTTGTTTCTCTGAACGGTTTTGATACTTCACTGTTATACAGTTGCCAAAACGAAGTCAGCGTAAAACCAAAGTACAGCCCATCAAAGCCGGTCTCTTCTAAATAAAGCGGTAGCTTAGCGCTAACTTGAAACTTTGCTTCAGTGTTGTCTACGTTATCATCGGTGAGGTCTTCATTACCTAGCGCGTTTGGCGACGACACGTAAGTGTAGGGCAGAAGGTAGTTTTGTCGGTGCTGTGTAATTGCAAAAACATTATCCAGGGCTTCTTTATCGCCCTCTAGCCTAGCATCTAGTGCGCTTTCTGTTGTGGTATCTCGCTTTATGATATCGATAATTTCGATACCCGACTTTTCACTAGCGGTATCTTGCTCTTCTGCTGTGTTTTCTTGCTTGGGCGCCGAGAGATTTTTCTCGTCGTAATCAGCAGGACGCGTTTGTGCCTGTACAGCACAGCAAAATATGAGTATAGCAGTAACGAATAAGGGCTTTAACACTGACACGTTTTGTATCTCCATGATAGGGGTTGTTTTTGTGCTTAACTGAAGTCCAGTGTTTGGCCTTCGCGAGATGCAAATACTTGTAATGTAGACTCAGCAATAGTGACATAACTATTACAATGGGTAACTACGTCATCTATATCGTCGTCGGTACGTTCTGGATCATGACTGTACAACGCCAATTGCTTAGCATTGCAGGCCATTGCCAATTTCACTGCTTCTTCAGCAACGCTATGACCCCAACCGGTTTTTGCCGGCATATCTGATAACATGTACTGCGCATCGTGGATAAGCACATCAGCATCGCTGGCAAATTTTACAAAATCCAGAAAATCAGTTTCTTTTTTATAAGGAGGGTAAAGCTCATTATCAGTGATGTAGGCTACTTTCACGCCATCGGCTTCAATGCAATAAGCGCTGCCTTTCCCTGGGTGGTTCATTGGTAACCGGTGAATTATCGCGCTGCCGATCTCAAATCTGTTTTGCTCGTCATTCAGCTCAATTATTTGAATGTTGGCTTTTAATGCTTCACGAGGCACAGGGAATAGTGAACCTTCCATCTGCTTTAAAATTTGATCTGGTTCATTCAAGGTTGTTAAGCCAGGATAAATATTGATATCGCGGCCTTCTTGATAAATGGGCAGAAAGAAGGGGAAACCTTGAATATGGTCCCAATGGTTGTGGCTTAACAGCAGGTAGATGGGAGTTTGCTTTCTTGCAAGTTGTTCGCCGAGTTTGCGAATACCTGTACCTGAGTCGAGGATGATATCAGTACCATCCTCTAGCTCAATATGAACGCATGCGGTGTTACCACCATAACGTATAAAATCTTCTCCCGGAGTGGGGATAGACCCTCTAACGCCATAAAATGTTAACCGCATACGCCCTTTTCCTTACCTTTGCAGGGCAAGTTCAGATGTTAGAGTGCGGCTACGAAGTCTTTCGCGGCACTAATGTCTAATAACTGCTTCTCGCCAGTACGTCTGTTCTTATATTCAACTTGTTGATTATCCAAGTTTCTTTCACCAATGACAATACTGTGAGGAATACCGATAAGCTCCATGTCATTGAACATCACACCAGGGCGCTCTTTACGGTCGTCAAACAGTACTTCAACACCTAAGTCTAGAAGATCTTGGTAAAGCTTCTCAGCCACTTCTTTAATGCGATGTGACTTGTGCATATTCATAGGTATTACTGCAATTTTAAACGGCGCAATAGGATCTGGCCACTTTATGCCGAACTTATCGTGATTCTGTTCAATTGCAGCAGCAACAATGCGCGACACACCGATACCATAGCAGCCCATGGTAAGTGTTTGGTGTTTACCTGTTTCGCTTAGTACACCGCAGTTCATTGCTTCAGAGTACTTGCTGCCAAGCTGGAATATATGGCCAACTTCAATGCCGCGTTTAATATCTAGTGTACCGTTACCGTCTGGAGATGCATCACCAGCTACTACGTTTCTGATATCTACGGCTTGAACATTGTCTGCCCAGTTGACGTTGGTGTTAAGTTTACCACCTACGCCCGAACCGGTTGTGAAATCGGCCAGTGCAGCAGCGCTAGCGTCCACAAACGTAGGGATTGAAAGGTTTGAAGCATCTGCAAAGTATGGCACTACGCCAAGCACTTCTTTGGCTTTATCGAGCGACGCTTCAACTAACGGCGTCGCAACGCCTTCAATTTTTTCGGCTTTAACGTCGTTTAGTTCGTGGTCAGCGCGAAGCACTAGTGCAACCCAATTGTCTGCCTGGATTTCTTCACCTTTATCATCAGTCGCATTTGCGGCTTTAACCACAACAACTTTCACAGCATTGGTTACATCTGCGTCAATGCTCTTAAGGATCTTCTCGAAGTCTTTACCTTTTGCATCCTTCGTTTCTACAGCTGCACCTGACGCCTGTGCTTTTTGTGGCGCAACAGCGGCAGCCATTTCAACGTTAGCGGCATAATCACTGCCTGTAGAGAAGGCAATGGCATCTTCACCAGAGTCGGCTAATACGTGGAACTCATGTGAATGGTTACCACCAATAGAGCCTGAGTCAGCAATAACGGCTCTAAAGTCTAAGCCCATACGAGAGAAAATGTTGCAGTATGCGTCATACATTTTCTGATACGTCTCTTCCAAACAGCTGTCTTCAAGGTGAAAGCTGTACGCATCTTTCATAGTGAACTCACGACCGCGCATAATACCGAAGCGAGGACGTACTTCATCACGAAACTTTGTTTGAACTTGATATAAGTTCAACGGAAGCTGCTTGTAGCTGCTTATTTCGTTGCGCACTAATGCCGTAATAACTTCTTCATGCGTTGGACCCAATACAAAGTCGCGCTGGTGGCGATCTTTTATGCGCAGAAGCTCTGGTCCATACTCTTCCCAGCGGCCTGACTCTTCCCACAGGTCAGCGGGCTGAACCACAGGCATAAGCACTTCAATAGCACCTGCTTTGTTCATTTCTTCACGAACAATATTGGCAACTTTGTTTAGCACTCGAAGGCCAGACGGTAGCCATGTGTATAGGCCAGAGGCTAGCTTTCGAATCATACCAGCACGCAGCATAAGCTGGTGGCTAATAACTTCTGCATCAGCAGGTGTTTCTTTCTGCGTGGCAAGCAAATATTGACTAGTGCGCATGTAAAGCAGGTTTCCTGTAAAAATTTTTCTTTGATTTGGCGTATTCTAATTAACTGCGAACGATTTCGCTACAAACGTGTAACTTTATAGTGGATTTATCTCTGTAACGACTACATTGCCGCTCTTTACTTGAAAGCCCACGTCAACATCGTAAAGTGATACTTTGTAGGTTTTAATATCGTCATTAAGGTGTTGTTTATACGCTGGGCGCGGGTCTTGTGATAAAACATGATTAACAAGAGCCGTAAATCCAGGATGGTCTTGTTCAACGTTAGTGACTTTCACTGAAATAGTGTCGTGAAAGACTACTTCGCGGTTTGGAATGGGGTTGTAGTCGTTAAGCTTGTCAGTTGCGTGTGAAATGCTATCGGCGTAAGCAATGTAAGGTTTAATATCGACAAGAGGAGTGCCATCAACAATATCAACACCTTCAACGATGAGACAAGTTTTGCCATTATGCTTTTTAAGCCCTTTATTTTTTACCACCGACATGCCAATGCCGTTAGGGCGGTGAGTACTTCTGGTTGCCAAAACGCCCATTGTTGCGTTCCCACCCAGTCGGGGCGCTTTTACGGTGCTTTTCCAGCCTTTATCAACATTCTGGTGGAAAATGAATAACACCCAAAGGTGGCTGTATCCTTCAATGCCCTTCAACATGTTTTCATCATCAAACCCTTCGTTGAAGGTAATGATACCCTGAGCATTGGCAAGTCCAGGTTGTCTTGGAATGGCAAACTTTTGCTTAAAAGGTGTTGCAATGCTGGCAATAGGCAATATTGGATAGCTTGATGACATATTGTTTATCGTTTTCGTTGTATGCGTATCAATTCGGGGGCGCGATTTTATGGACGCACAATGTAAAAGTTTAAAGTTTGCACTCAAATGTCATAAAAATCACATAAACGGCGCCTATTATACTAAACATAAATGAATAGTTGGTCCCCCTGGATCTTCACCTCTCAGAGCCCGGACGTTAGTTTATTTCGCTTTTGGGCTTTTCTTTTTTCATCTCCAACAACTTCGCTTCAAAATAGGGACAACCAAGGGCCTCAGCACGCTCTATATTTTGCTGAAATATTTTTTCGGCATCATCTTCGTTTTTCATATATCGAGAAATGTCGTCTTCTCTTATTAAATGAAAGATGGGGTAGGGCGACCTGTTGGTATAATTATCGGCATCGGCATCTGAATTGCCATCGAATACATAGTGCGGATGAAAGCTGGCAAGCTGGTAAATACCCGCATAGCCCCATTCTTGAAGCATGCGTTCGGCAATGGCAAGTACATCTAGGTACTCGTCGAAATTAACTAGGGCAGGTGAGCCCAGAATAAGCAGCGTTGTGGCTACTTCTTCAGAAACGCTAAGCAGCTTCGCTTCATTAAAAAGCGTTTCAATTATGTCGCCAGCTTCGCCATGTTCAACAGTACACCTAATTTTGTTAGGCGTACGAACATGACGAGCGAATGGGCAGAAATTGTGTGATATCACAATATCGTCCACCCATTGCATAGTGGCCTCAATAAGATGAGTGGTTTGCACGCCAGTCACTTTGATATGTTATGAGTGAAACTTAACGTAAGCTTCTAATGTGTTCTCAATAAGGCTTGCTACTGTCATGGGCCCTACGCCGCCTGGTACGGGTGTAATCCAACCTGCACGCTCCTGCGCTTTTTCAAAATCTACGTCACCAACAAGCGAGCCGTCATTTAAGCGGTTAATACCTACATCTATCACAATTGCACCAGGCTTAACCCAGTCGCCAGGAATGAAGTTAGGCTTGCCAACAGCAACTACTAATAAGTCAGCTCGCTGAACATGGCTCTTTAAGTCTTGAGTAAACTTGTGACACGTAGTAACTGTGCATCCTGCTAGTAAAAGTTCAAGGCTCATTGGACGACCAACAATATTCGACGCGCCAACAATCACTGCATCTAGCCCTTTAACCGGGCGTTTTGTAGATTCAATCATCGTCATAATGCCTTTAGGCGTGCAAGGGCGAAGCGCTGGAATACGTTGTGCTAAACGGCCAATGTTGTATGGGTGAAAACCGTCTACGTCTTTATGAGGGTGAATACGTTCAAGCACTTTTTCCGCGTTAAGACCTGCCGGAAGAGGCAGCTGAACTAAAATGCCGTCAATCTCTTTGTCGTTATTTAGCTCATCAACTAATGACAATAAAGTGTCTTCTGAGGTATCTGCCGGTAGGTCAAAAGAGCGTGATACAAAACCTACTTCTTCACATGCTTTTCGTTTGTTAGAAACATAAACTTGCGACGCAGCGTCACTTCCTACTAACACAACCGCTAAACCCGGCTGGCGTTTCTTGGCTTGGATTAGTGTATCTACATAAGAGGTAACGTGTTGGCGAACTTGTTTGGCAATTAATTTGCCATCAATTAAATGAGCAGTCATAAGCGTGTGCAGTCTTAGTTATATAAAGGTGAACAACAGGTGCTCTATATTGTTTCATAAAACAAGGTTGCGGAACTAGTCTTTTGAATAGTGATAAACAACAAAAGTAAATCAAACCTGCACAAAAAAGCGCACTGTGAATTGAAATCTTTGGTGAAATAGAAAGTGAAAAGCGTATTGGCTGATAAAAACAAAATAAAAAATAGCAGCAGTTCAATCTACAACATCTTCACCATGTAACTCATCTTACTAACACCGTGTGTGTTTAGGGTGAGTTATAACGGAGTAATAAGGAGCTTTTTGGATGAAATACGCGCGAATTGTACAAAAAAACTCGATAATGCACGCTTTGTGAGCGGTTGATAAATTTATTTAAAAAAGTGTTTGACGAGGTGGGGTCATGTCAGTAATATTCGCACCCCGTAACGGCACAGAGACAAAACATCTCAGAAAGCAGTTACATCAGTCGGTGAGTGGCGCAGCTTGGTAGCGCACTTGTTTTGGGTACAAGGGGTCGCAGGTTCAAATCCTGTCTCACCGACCACTTTTTGCAGCGAAGATTCGCCGAGCGCCCGTAGCTCAGCTGGATAGAGCAACGGCCTTCTAAGCCGTGGGTCGCAGGTTCGAATCCTGCCGGGCGCGCCATGCGGGTCAGGTAGGTCCTGACTAGGATGGCAGAATTTTCAAGTTTACATGTTTTACAATTCACATGTAAACTATGCAAGCACCTCTATGGTGGGCGTAGCTCAGTTGGTAGAGCCCCGGATTGTGATTCCGGTTGTCGTGGGTTCAAGTCCCATCGTCCACCCCACTTTTTGCGGAAGTGGTGGAATTGGTAGACACGCTGGATTTAGGTTCCAGTGCTTCACGGCGTGAGAGTTCAAGTCTCTCCTTCCGCACCATATTTTCAAGCTTTATCAAAAGCTTTTCTAAAAAGATATCTTTGTCGGTGAGTGGCGCAGCTTGGTAGCGCACTTGTTTTGGGTACAAGGGGTCGCAGGTTCAAATCCTGTCTCACCGACCACTTATCTTCTGCGTGATACATTCTCTAAACCTATATCAACACTATTTTCTAATTTGCTGCGATGCTTTTTTATACGTTTGTGCTGTTAATGCTCAAATGGATGTTACAAACTTGTGTTTCCCTCTCGACTCTTGTGGTGTGCGGCTGTATACTACCGCGTCTTTTTTTAACCAGTACGTTTGCTTCAGGTTAGTTTTTTGACGCATTTTGTGTCCTAACCATGATGATATTAACGTCAGATAACGACCTCTTCCCCGCAAGTGATATGCAACATTGCATGACGGGAGAGGGGATTGAGAACAAAACGCCTGCAAAGGCGTATAGTTGAGGTAACATAATGCAAGTTTCAGTCGAGACGACCCAGGGTTTAGAACGCCGTCTTACTATCACCGTTCCATCAGACACGGTTGATTCAGCAGTTAAGTCACGCCTACAGCAGTTGGCAAAAACACAGCGCATTAACGGCTTCCGCCCAGGTAAAGTTCCTGTAAGCGTAATCAAGAAGCGTTTCGGCCAGGCAGTTCGCCAAGAAGTTGCTGGTGACGTAATGCAGCAAAACTTCTACCAAGCGGTTATTCAAGAGAAAATTCAACCTGCTGGCATGCCAAAGTTTGAACTGACTAAAGATGAAGACGGTCAGGACCTAGAATTCACAGCATCTTTCGAAGTTTACCCAGAAGTAGAAGTGAAAGGTGTTAGCGATATCGAGATCGAAAAGCCAGTAGTAGAAATTACTGATGCAGACCTTGATAACATGATGGAAACGCTTCAGAAGCAACACGCAACTTGGAAAGAGGTTAAGCGTAAAGCGAAGAAAGATGACAAAGTAATCATCGATTTCGTTGGTTCTATCGACGGTGAAGAGTTTGAAGGCGGTAAAGCTGAAGACTTCGCACTAGAGCTTGGTAAAGATCGCATGATCCCAGGCTTCGAGAAGCCACTTGTGGGCGCGAAAGCGGGTGAAGAAGTTACGATTGAAGTAACTTTCCCTGAAGATTACCACGCAGAAAACCTTAAAGGTAAAGACGCGGTATTCCAGGCGACTGTTAAGAAAGTTGAAGGCCAGGCTCTACCAAAAGTGGACGAAGAGTTCGCAAAATTATTTGGTGTTGAAGAAGGCGGTGTAGACGCGCTTAAAGCAGAAGTTCGTAAGAACATGCAGCGTGAACTAGACCAAACGCTTAAAGCGCAAGTTAAAGAAGACGTTATTGCTAAGCTAGTAGCTGCAAACGAGTTCGACATCCCTCAAGCGCTTATCGACCAAGAAGTAAATGCACTTCGCGAGCAAGCTAAGCAACGTTTCAGCCAACAGGGCGGTGGTCAAAACCTTCCTGAGCTTCCAGCTGAGCTATTCACTGACAACGCTAAGCGTCGTGTTTCAATTGGTCTAATCCTTGGTGAAGTGATCAAAAACAACGAACTAAAAGCTGACGAAGCGAAAGTTAACGAGATGATCGAAACTGCAGCGTCTGCGTACGAAGATCCACAGGAAGTTGTAGATTACTACAACAACAACCAAGAGCTTATGCAGCAAATGCAAAACGTTGCGCTAGAAGAACAAGCTATTGAGTGGGTTCTTGAGCAAGCTAAAGTTACTGACGTAACGAAAGCTTTTGACGAGGTTATGAACAAACAGGCGTAATTTGTTACTGTCTGATTGACAAAACTTGTCAGCAACTGCTTAAATGCTCGGAGCCTTCCGAGCATTTTTGTTTTTAACGCTAGATAATCAAGGTAGCTATGACTAATACCCCGTTTGACCCTATGAATGCACTTGTTCCAATGGTTGTAGAGCAAACCTCAAAAGGTGAGCGCTCGTACGACATTTATTCTCGTCTTCTTAAAGAAAACGTAATTTTCTTAGTAGGTCAGGTTGAAGACCACATGGCCAACCTCATCGTTGCGCAAATGCTGTTTCTTGAAGCAGAAAACCCAGAGAAAGATATATTTCTGTACATCAACTCGCCAGGTGGCTCTGTTACTGCGGGCATGGCTATTTACGATACGATGAAATTTATCAAGCCGGACGTTAGCACAGTGTGCATGGGCCAAGCAGCAAGCATGGGCGCATTCCTTCTCTCTGCCGGTGCAAAAGGCAAGCGCTATTGCTTACCCAATTCACGTGTGATGATTCACCAGCCACTAGGTGGGTTCCAAGGTCAAGCGTCAGATTTTGAAATACACGCGAAAGAAATTCTGTCTATTAAAGAGAAGCTAAATCGTCTTATGGCGGATCACACAGGCCAAGACTATGAAAAGGTTGCCCGTGATACTGACCGTGACAATTTCCTAAGCGCGACAGAAGCAATGGAATACGGTTTAGTTGACCAAGTTTTAGCAAATCGATCTGACGTAGCCGGAACTAAGTAGTATAGTTATAGAAAACCCGAGCCTGTGCGTAGCACGTATTGGTTTTTGGCTCGGGTAAGGCAGAGGCAAAAGTAATGAGTGATAAGCAAAGCGGTGACGGTGATAACAAGCTACTGTACTGTTCGTTTTGTGGCAAAAGCCAACACGAAGTAAGAAAGTTAATAGCAGGCCCGTCGGTTTTCATTTGCGACGAGTGTGTTGAGTTATGTAACGATATCATTCGCGAAGAAATCAAGGAAATCGCGCCTAAGCAAAAGCAGGACGCTTTACCTAAGCCAAGCGAAATTCACGCGCACCTAGACGACTACGTTATTGGTCAAGAGCACGCTAAGAAAGTACTTTCTGTAGCGGTGTACAACCATTACAAGCGTCTTCGTAATGGTGATGTTCACGATGGTGTTGAGTTAGGCAAGAGTAATATTTTGCTAATCGGTCCTACAGGTAGCGGTAAGACGTTACTTGCCGAGACATTGGCTCGTTTACTTGATGTACCGTTTACCATGGCAGACGCAACAACGTTGACCGAAGCAGGTTATGTGGGCGAAGACGTTGAAAACATTATTCAGAAACTTCTTCAGAAGTGTGACTATGATGTTGAAAAAGCGCAGCGCGGTATTGTGTATATCGATGAAATCGACAAAATTTCTCGAAAGTCTGACAACCCGTCAATCACACGAGATGTGTCAGGTGAAGGCGTTCAACAGGCACTACTAAAATTAATTGAAGGTACTGTTGCATCGGTTCCGCCACAAGGTGGTCGTAAACATCCACAACAAGAGTTTCTTCAAGTAGATACGTCGAAGATCCTGTTTATTTGTGGCGGTGCATTCGCTGGTCTTGATAAAGTTATCGAGCAGCGCGCCCAAAAAGATACCGGTATCGGATTTGGTGCTACGGTTAAATCGAAAGACAACAGCAAGCAAATTAGCGAGCTGTTCAAGCAAGTTGAACCTGAAGACCTAGTGAAATATGGGTTGATACCTGAGTTTATTGGTCGTCTTCCAGTTGTTACAAGCCTTGAAGAACTTAACGAAGAAGCGCTTATTCAGATTCTACGTGAACCTAAAAATGCCATTACTAAACAGTATGGTGCGTTGTTCTCGATGGAAGACGTTGAACTTGAATTCCGTGACGACGCCTTAAACGCGATTGCCAAAAAAGCGATGGAGCGTAAAACCGGTGCACGTGGTTTGCGTTCAATTGTAGAGGCAGTGTTGCTAGATACCATGTATGACCTTCCATCTATGGAAGACGTCAGCAAGGTGGTTATAGATGAAACGGTTATTCGCGGAGAGTCGAAGCCGATTTTGATATATGATAGTAACGAAAAGAAAGCAGCCTCTGAGTAATTATTGGGTTGTAAAAAAGGCCCTTCGGGGCCTTTTTTGTTTTTAAACCGCTACTGTGCTGGTTTATACCGCGTTGGTAAATTTTGTGAAATCCTCATTTACTGTAAGTAAACTCCGGCTCCCCAAAATCTCCCGCCTTGTCTAAACCATGCTCGCTGACGCGGTCTAAAAACGACTAATGTTGTTTTTGATTTACTTCAACATCAAATATTCAGTAGTGCGGTTTATTGTCAACTTCCGCCTTGAACCCACTGCGCTCACGACGCTGAACAAAAACACTGGGTGATATGTTAGGCACACTTCTTTTGTACTGAGCCTGTGAAATCCTCATTTACCATACGTAAACTCCGGTTCCCCAAAACTTCCCGCCTTGTCTAAACCATGCTCGCTAACGCAGTTTAAAAACGACAGTTGTTGTTTCTGGTTTGATTTAACGAAAACAAAGATTGTCGCGGTTTTTCGTCAACTCCCGCCTTGCACCCACTGCGCTCACGACGCTGAACAAAAACACTGGATGATGTTTGAGGCATGCTTCTTTTATACGTAGTTTGTGAAATCCTTATTTACCGTAAGTAAACTCCGATTCCCCAAAACTTCCCGCCTTGTCTAAACCATGCTCGCTGACGCGGTTTAAAAACGACAGTCGTTGTTTCTGGTTTACTTCAACATCGGATATTTGTTTATGTAGTGTTTCGTCAGCCTCTGCCTTTTTATCTTTTCGCCCATGGTCCCAAACAATCAACCCCTGATGTTTATTTGTGCACTTTACTGCGTTAATACTATCCTTTCTATCAGATTTGCTACTTAGCTATTGCCATACGCTTTAAAATCTATAATGGTTATAAAAGAGCAGGGAAGAAAAAGCTGAGGAATTAACGCACTTTAATAAGTTGCGATTGAACTTTGCGCTTACATCCCCATATAAAAATGACATTTGGAACTAATTGAGAACAAGTATGACAGTTGAGCGTGAGAATCGCATTGAAATTCCTGTACTTGCCTTGCGGGACGTAGTTGTTTATCCGCATATGGTCATTCCCCTTTTCGTTGGGCGTGAGAAATCTATTCGTTGCCTTGAAGCGGCAATGGAAAACGATAAGCAAATTTTCCTAGCAGCACAAAAGGACGCGGGCGTAGACGAGCCCGATACAGACGACATTTATTCTGTAGGTACCATTGCTACTATTCTTCAGCTATTAAAACTGCCAGATGGTACGGTTAAAGTACTCGTTGAAGGCAGTGTTAGAGGCCAAATTGATAGCTATCAACAGTCAGAGCCGTATTTTGTAGCCAATGTCGATAAGCTAGAAGATGAGACTATCGAAGAGAGCGAGCAAGAAGTGCTTATTCGTTCTGCAGTGTCTCAATTTGAAGGTTACGTAAAACTTAACAAGAAAATTCCACCTGAGGTACTAACCTCGCTTAACGGTATTGAAGATGCGGCGCGATTGGCCGACACAATGGCTGCACACATGCCATTGAAGCTTACCGAAAAGCAGAAAGTACTTGAGATGCAGGGCATCAACGAGCGCTTAGAGTACTTGATGGCGCTGATGGAAGGCGAGATTGATTTGCTGCAGGTCGAAAAGAAAATTCGCACCCGCGTTAAAAAGCAAATGGAGAAAAGTCAGCGCGAGTATTATTTGAATGAGCAAATGAAAGCCATTCAGAAAGAGCTTGGTGAACTTGACGATGCACCAGACGAGTTCGAAGCATTGTCTAAGAAAATTGCTGAAGCAAAAATGCCTAAAGAGGCTGAAGACAAGGCAAAATCTGAGCTGCAAAAGCTGAAAATGATGTCGCCTATGTCAGCAGAAGCAACGGTGCTTCGCAGCTATATTGAATGGTTGACCAACGTTCCATGGAACAAACGTTCACCGGTGAAAAAAGACTTGTCACGAGCTGAAAGCGTACTTAACGAAGACCATTATGGTCTTGAAAAAGTGAAAGAACGCATTTTGGAATACCTTGCTGTACAGCAGCGAGTGAAAAAGCTTAAAGGTCCAATTCTGTGCTTGGTAGGACCTCCTGGTGTGGGTAAAACGTCACTGGGTCAGTCTGTGGCCAAGGCAACAGGCCGAAAGTATGTGCGTATGGCCTTAGGCGGCGTTCGTGACGAAGCAGAAATTCGTGGGCATCGCAGAACCTATATTGGCTCTTTGCCAGGTAAGCTAGTTCAGAAGATGGCAAAAGTGGGCGTTAAAAACCCATTATTCTTGCTTGATGAAATAGATAAAATGTCGTCTGACATGCGCGGCGACCCAGCGTCAGCGCTGTTAGAGGTGCTTGACCCTGAACAAAACAACAGCTTTAGCGATCATTACCTTGAAGTTGATTATGACCTGTCTGACGTAATGTTTGTTGCTACTTCTAACAGTATGAACATACCTGGACCGCTTTTAGACCGTATGGAAGTCATTCGTTTATCGGGTTATACGGAAGATGAAAAGCTGAACATTGCTAAGAACCATCTAATTGGTAAGCAAATGGAGCGCAATGGCCTTAAGGCGAAAGAGCTTGAGATTACTGATTCTGCGGTAATTGGCATGATTCGCTACTACACCCGTGAAGCAGGTGTTCGTGGTCTTGAGCGTGAAGTATCTAAAGTATGCCGCAAAGCGGTAAAAGATATTCTGCTTAAGAAGAGCAAGGGCAAAGTTGAAGTGACTCAAGATAACCTGAAAGACTATTTGGGTGTGCAGCGTTTCGACTATGGCAAAGCCGATAAAGATAACCAGATTGGCCAAGTGACTGGTTTAGCTTGGACACAAGTAGGCGGTGATTTACTGACTATCGAAACCACCTCTGTGCCTGGTAAAGGCAAGATGACCTCAACGGGGTCGCTAGGTGATGTAATGCAAGAGTCAATCAAAGCTGCTACGACCGTAGTGAGAAGTCGTGCTGAAAAGCTTCGTATTAACGACGATTTTTACGAAAAACGTGATATCCACGTTCACGTGCCTGAAGGGGCTACACCAAAAGATGGTCCAAGCGCGGGTATTGCGATGTGTACTGCACTTGTTTCGTCATTAACAGGTAACCCTGTTAAGTGTGATGTGGCCATGACTGGCGAAATCACATTGCGCGGTGAAGTGCTAGCAATTGGCGGGTTGAAAGAAAAATTATTAGCGGCACACCGTGGTGGTATAAAAACGGTAGTTATTCCAAAAGATAACGAGCGTGATTTAGAAGAGATCCCTGACAATGTGAAAAAAGATCTGTCTATTCACCCGGTCAAGTGGATTGATGAAGTGCTCGATATTGCCCTTCAAGAGCCAGTTGAGTCTTTTCAAGTGGTGAAAAATTAGTACATCTAAATAGCTGCACTGCTTAATTTTAAAGGCGTGCAGCGCTTTCTTTTTTCAAAATTTGAAAGAAAATCTCCATAATTGGTTAATTTTTGCTCGTTGAGCCAAAGAAATCCGTATTTTTTGCAAAAATGGGCTTTCAACTCACAAAAGTTGTGTTACCTTTAAGTGGTATTCGCTTGAAGCCTTGCCACAAAAGGGATTGCAGCGATTCATAAAAAAGTTAATTAATTGTGACAGATGCTTGATGTTAACTATCAAGCTTGTTATAACGTCCATTCAAAATCGTTTTGGACAAACAGTATAATAACAATCGAAGGGGATCATAATTGTGAACAAGTCTCAACTTATCGACCAAATCGCTGCTGGTGCAGACATTTCTAAAGCAGCTGCTGGCCGTGCTCTTGACGCATTCACTGACTCAGTAACTGCAGCACTTAAAGACGGCGACCAAGTAGCACTAGTTGGCTTTGGTACTTTCTCAGTTCGCGAACGTTCAGCTCGCAGTGGCCGCAACCCACAAACTGGTGAGACTATTCAGATTTCAGCAGCGAAAGTTCCTTCTTTCAAAGCTGGTAAAGCACTGAAAGACGCTTGTAACTAAGCAAAGAAATTATAAAAAAAGGCGATGGCTAGTCCATCGCCTTTTTTATTTCTGAAATAAAATGTATGTGCATCGCAAAGTAAGCCGTTGCGGTTAGCATCATTATTTAAACGCACAGTGCCGACAGAGCGTGTTGAGATATCACCAATTCAATAAAGAACGGTGAAAAGACCATCAAATATCGCTTTAGACCATTCATATTCATCGGCATTACGTTATAATCACCGCTTATTTTATCTGGCACTTTATATTGTTAAGTTGGCGGGTAATGGTAGTAAGCAACGGAGTTGAAGAACAATCATGCTAGAAAGAATCAGAGAAGGTTCTCAAGGCCCTTGGGCGATGGCCATAATTGCGCTTATCGTTTTAAGTTTCGTATTCGCAGGTGTAGGTAGCTATTTAACCTCGTCTGGTCCAACCGCTGTAGCAACAGTGAATGGCGAAGAGATTTCGGCACAAGAACTAGAAAGAGCGTATCAAAACCAACGTGCGCAAATGGAATCTCAATTTGGTGAAAGCATTGCTCAGCTTTTCTCTAGCGAGCAGTATCTTGCCGATTTCCGTCGAAACGTACTAGACCGCTTGATAGCAGAAAAGCTAATACAGCAACAAGCTGCTGATATAGGTCTACGTGTTAGCGACGAGCAAATTCGTAAAGCTATTGTGCAGATGCCTGAATTTCAATTTGGTGGTCAGTTCGATAATGAGCGTTTCCAAGCAATTTTGCGTCAGAATGGCTTCCAAGTTGCTGACTTCCGCGACTACCTTCGTGTTCAAATGACACAAAATCAATTGTCTGCGGCATTAGCCAACTCATCATTCGCCCTACAAGGCGAAGTAGAGCAAGCAAATGCGCTGCAACGCCAAACGCGTGATGCTAAGTACGTAATGGTTAGCTCAGACAAGTTTGCCGATTCTGTTGAAGTGACCGAGGAAGACGTTACTGCTTTTTACGACAACAATATTGCCTCTTTTGACACAGAAGAAGAAGTGAAGTTAGCTTACGTAAAACTAAGTGCACAGGACTTAAAAGATCGTGTTTCAGTTGACGAGCAAGCGGTTCGCACATACTACGAAAACAACCTTGGTAGCTATGGTAAAGAAGAAGAGCGCCGTGTTTCTCACATCTTAATTGAAGCGGGTGATGATGCAGAAGCGGCGAAAGCAAAAGCACAATCACTTAAGGCTGAACTAGACGGCGGTGCTGATTTTGCAGCCCTTGCAGAATCAAATTCAGACGATGCATTTTCTGCAGAGAACGGCGGTGATTTAGACTTCATTACGCCTGAAATGATGGACCCCGCGTTTGACGAAGCGGCATTCGCATTAGCAAATGTAGGCGACGTGTCAGACGTTGTTGAAACTGATTTCGGCTTCCATATCATTAAGCTTACTGACTTAAGAGCTGCTGAAGTTAAAGCGTTCGAGGAAGTTGAAGCTGAAATCCGCGATACGCTTTTATATGACGCGGCAATGGAGAAATATTTCGAGCTACAAAACACCATGGCGGAAATTGCGTTTGAAGTACCAGATACGCTAGAAGATGTTGCTAATGCTGTAGACCTTCCAATTCAGGAATCTGCAATGTTTAGCCGTAACACAGCACCAGTTGATTTAAGCTCACCTGCCGTTCTAGAAGTTGCATTTTCATCTGAACTTATCGAAGAAGGCTTGAACAGCGACATCATTGAACTGGACGACGAAAATATCGTTGTTGTACGCGTTGTTGAACACAACCCTCAGCGTACTCAGTCGCTTGATGAAGTAAGAGAAGGCATTGAAGCATCAGTGAAAGCTGATAAGTCAAAAGCCGCTGCTGAAGCGTGGGCTTCTGATATTGCACAAAAGGTTCGTGCAGGTGAAAGTGTAGACGAGTTACTAGCGGCGCAATCGGCATCATGGGAAACTGCTACGGAAGTTTCAAGAGCTGGTGGTTCGTTGGCTCGTGCCGTGGTTGATAAACTGTTTTCGCTGGCACTTGAAGGCGACAACAAAGTTGATACGGCTACTACGGTAAATGGCGACGTTGCTATTGTCATGCTTGAAGGAGTGAATGCAGCTCCAGCAATTGAAGAAAATATTGCTGAAAGCCTACAGCAGCGTTTAGCGCAGGTACAAGGCCAACGTGTTTACCAACAGTATATAGATGCGCTTCGTGCACAAGCTGACATACAGGTTACCATTACGCAGTAATGCGAATAACTGTAGTTAAATTAGAAAAGCCAGCGCTTTAAAACGCTGGCTTTTTTGTATTTCAAAGAAAAATCGTGAAAAAATACTGGTAATAAAACACTAATTAGTGACAAACATCATAAAGGTATAAAATGCAGCAATAACGCCGGATAGTACAAAAATATACAGAAATCCCTGCTTTCCCTGCTCAAGCGTATATTTGTTTGCCTGTAAGTAACCAAACCACAAAAGTGATAGAAAAAGTGGAATAAGCACAATAATTTTTATCACAATAAAGGCCTTTTCAATAAATTTCTTTATTTATATCAAGCCCCGTTCACTTTTTCCATTAACAACGGTGTAACTAAAAGCGTTATCTATTATTCAAAGGCGTAATATGTCATCGCTTTGTCGCAAAAGTGTTATTCGCCTGTCACCATATTTACGTGTAATAAAAACTAAGTTCGTATTAACGTTTTTATTATGACCGCTCAACAACTCCTACAAGCTCCACAAGCACGAAGCATTCATTTTGCTCAAGTCCTAATGGCAAGAGCTTCAATAACGCCAGTAGATGCAGGCTGCCAAACGTATCTCATGTATCGGTTAAAAAAGTTAGGTTTTTCGTGTGAACAGCACGAAGTGAATGGGGTAAAAAATCTCATTGCGAAGTGGGGGAAGGGCGATACACACTTTGCTTTTTCTGGGCATACAGACGTTGTGCCACCTGGCCCGCTAGAGAAGTGGATGTCGCCGCCGTTTAGCCCCTCCATTAGCAACAATAAGCTTTATGGGCGAGGGGCAGCTGACATGAAAACTGGGGTGGCGGCAATGCTTGCTGCTACTGAGCGAACCATTAAAAGCCTTGACCCTTTGAAGGTAACTTATTGGTGGCTCATAACCTCAGACGAAGAAGGTGAGGCTGAAGACGGTTCTCGTTGGATAAAGGCGTTTTTAGATAGAAAAGGCATCCAGCTTGATATGTGTTTAGTCGGCGAGCCAAGTGCAAGTAAAAGTACTGGTGATACAATTAAAGTCGGGCGCAGGGGCTCGCTGTCTGCCACAGTTTTCGTCACCGGTAAGCAAGGTCATGTGGCATATCCAAAAACGGCTGTTAATGCTATCCACAAAGCCTGTGACATAGTGCAAGCATTGAAGAACTATGAATTTGATATTGGAAGCGATGACTTTCCTGGAACAACACTTCAAATCACCCATTTAGACACAGGCACATTTACCGACAATATAGTGCCAAGTAGTGTGCGTATCGAGTTCAATGTGCGTTATTCTTGGCACTTTGATCAAAAGGTATTATCTTCTTTGCTTCAACAGGTTATAGCAAATATAGATAGCAGCGCTGAAGTAAGCTTTTCCAGACCTTGTGAGTCGTATCTAAGTCAGCCCAAAAAAGAAGGGTTGTGTCTTATTAATACCGTTGAAGCAGCGATAAAAAATGCTACAGGCCGCTACCCTGTTGTTAGCACATCAGGAGGAACCTCTGATGGGCGCTTTTTTGCCAGTGCACACACACAGGTGGTTGAAGTAGGTGTGCCTAACGCAACCATACACCAAGTGAACGAGCATATTCATTTGTCGGATTTGGTAACCTTAGAAGATATTTACGCTGATATTCTTGAGTTATTTGGAGCTTGAACTTTTTGATGCTTGGCTTCTTGAGGCCTAAGTATCTTGGAGTTGGCAAAGTAACTCCAAGATAACCCCAACGCAAAGTAGTTTATACTGTTAGTTAAAGTTTTAAGCGCTGGCCTGTAATGGCTTGTGCGTTAAATAGCGCTTTCGCTTTTTTGCTGTCATTAACGCAATATCAACAACCACAAGGCCATCAATACAGTCGTTGAAATCAGGATCGACGTTAAAGCCTAAGAATGCCACGCCACCGTCTTCTGCTACTTCGCTATATTGTTTATACAGGGTAGGGATGTTTACTCCCATATTGGCAAGTAAATGTTTTAGCTCCGCAAATTCCGCTTTGTAGTTGTTACCTTTAAACGTATACAAGGGCTCTTGCGTGGCTTGAAATGGCCGCTTACACGTAGCCTTGCCAAATTTGCTAGGAAAATACGTGCTGTAAAATTGAACAAGCAATTCTTTTGCTGGCTGCGGATAGGCATTGCTAAGGGAAACTGCTCCAAATAAATAGCGGTATTTTGGATAGCGACTTAAAAAAGCACCTATTCCGAACCATAAATAGTCTAAGCTACGTTTGCCCCAATATTGCGGCTGAACAAAACTTCTACCAAGCTCTAAACCTTCTTTAAACAGTTTTTCATTGTCGCCTTCGTAGTTGAATAACGTTGCTGAATAAAGACCTGTTGAGTGATTGTTCTGCGACAGTAGCTCTGCGTCGCCAAAGCGATAGGCACCCACTATTTCTAAGTCACTGTCGTCCCACAAAACAAGGTGGTAGTAATGTGAATCGTACTGATCTATATCACGGCGTTTATTCGTGCCTTCACCAACAGCCCTAAATGCAACCTCTCTAAGACGGCCAATTTCCCGCATTATGGGCGAGCAATGCTTGTGTTGATAGAGGTATATCGACTTACCATCATGTGTTTGCCCCAGGTGTTCGCATTCTCTAATAGCTCGGGATAATTCTTTCCTGTCCTCAGGAAGGGCGATAGACGCTTGTGTATTGAATACACCTTTCTTATTACTGCCTATACGGTATAAGTGACGCTTGAACAATTTCACCTGATCTTTTAACGGGATAGATGTTTGGTTATACGACTCAAAAGGAATAACTTCGCCAATGCGCATGGGCAGATGTTTGCGGCGTTGTTTGAACATTTCTTTCACTAAAAGTGCTGTGGCTAATGGCTTGTAAACCATTGAAACGCCATAAAACAACGGGCTGTTTTTCGCATCAATATAAACAGGCAGAATGGGTGATTTCGCTTGTCGTGCAATGCGTAAAAAGCCCGTGTGCCAACGCGTATCTCTCACGCCTTGAGGTCGCAGCCTTGAAACTTCACCTGCTGGAAATATTAAAATTGCACCATCGCCATTAAGATGAGACTGAATAGCCGCTAAATGTTGTTTAGGTGTGCCGCCTTGCATATTGTTCACTGGCAATAGCATGTCATGAAGTGGCTCGATAGCCATCAACATTTGATTTGCAACCACTTTTAAGTCATGACGAACCTCACTCACCAGTTTGATTAAAGCGAGTGCGTCTAGAGAGCCGATAGGGTGATTCGCAATAATAACTACCCGTCCTTCACTAGGAATGCGCTCTTTTTCAACATCTCGTGTTGAATAGCTGATGTTGAAATACTCCAACACCTGTTCAACAAAATCGATATCTTCGTAATGTGGGTACGTTTCGCCAAACTCAATAATTTCCTGTTCGTGTAGTAAGTGTCTTAAAACAAATGACGCAGACTTAAAAAGGAGTGGGTTATTGGCAACCTGAGGGTAATGCTTATTCAGTACTTCATTTACGGTAAACATAGTGCCTGTATATCTTTTTAGACTTTCGCCGAACAATAGCAGGGCAATATGACGCTTTTTACGCAATTTAATGGCAGTTATTTGACAATGTTATTGAATTGTTAATTTTTGCGATTGGTATAGGAGGAAAGGGTGTTTAAACTGTTTTGCCTAAACACCGCTGTGTGAGTCAAGTTATTGGAAACGCATTAGTAAACACGACGTTTTCGCTAATATTTTGCTGATATTTCGTTATTAGCAATAACGTCGCTAGTGAAATACCAAATTATGCGGCTCTAGAGGCTTTAGAGCCCACTTCTAACGTGGTTATTTTAGACTTCTCAACATGCTCTAAATAATGAACTAAAGTAAGGTTGCCCTGCATGTCTTCACCAAGGGCGCTACAGTTTTCTATCCAGTCTCCATCGTTGATATAGTGGACGCCGTCTTCAATAGTGCTTTCAGGGTGGTGAATGTGACCGCACACAACACCATCAAGCTGTAAGTCTTTTGCTCGCTGGCAGCATGCCTTGCGATACCGAGCAATAGCCGCATTCGCTCCCTTAATGTGCTTTTTGATGTAGCCTGCTAAAGACCAGTATTCTCGCTTTCTCCACGCCCTAAAACGATTGTACTCACGGTTTAAAAAAAGCAGTAAATCATAACCTTTATCACCAATCCACGCTTGAAAGCGGCCTAAAGTAACATCGCCATCGAATTGGTCACCATGCAGAACCAAATAACGCTCACCCTTGGCTGTGGTGTGAATAATCTCCCGTTCAATTTCAATATTACCAAATACCATTCCAGAATAAGACTGAATTGGCTCGTCGTGGTTACCCGGTAAATATACTATGCGCGTACCTTGTTCACTCATTTGCATAAATTTATGCATTACTTGATTGTGCGCTTTCGGCCAGCGAAATTGTTTTGTCATCTGCCACATATCAACAATGTCGCCGACCAAATAAAGTGTGTCTACAGAGATGTTATTTAAGAAAGAAAGTAAATATTCTGCCTTGCAATCTTTGTTACCAAGGTGAATGTCTGAAAGCCACAAAGTACGGTAGTGTGTTTTGTTCATAGCGAGCCCCAAAGTATTAACTTTGGAATGCCACTTTAAACACCGTAATTGACATTAGCGTGACGAATGCTTGACCGTTTAGTTACAGCCCAAGTCCATTGGCTACTTCCATCAATTTATCTCGCATCCAACTATTTACTAAGTCATTGTCTGACTGTTTATGCCAATACATGTGAACTGCTAGCGGCGTGATTGAAAGTGGAATAGGCGACGCTGCAATATCAAACTTATCTACAAATTGCTGTGCATAGCGACTTGGCATCGTGAGCAGTAAGTTACTGTTACTCACTACATTAACTGCTGCAAAATAATGTTCACATTGAAGCGCAATATCACGGTGTAGATTATGCTGCGCCAAGGCCAAGTCGACGGTATCGAGTTTTGAGTCTTTTAACGTTACCAATGCGTGTTTCGCTTTGGCATAAGCCTGAACATCTTTTGTTTTTAGGTAGATGTTATCTGGTGCGCACACCACACAAAAACTCTCATGACACAGCAACTGCGAACGAATGTCGTTGCTGGTTGGCACTAACACGTCAACCACAATGTCTACTTCTTTGCTCGTTAAAGAAGGAGCCAGTTCTGGCCATGTTACCTGTCTACTGGCAACAGTTAGGTTGGGCGTTGTTATGAGGAGCTCTGGGATAAGCGCTGGGAAAAAAATTGACTCTAATATATCGCGCAGCCCAAGGTTTAATTGCCTTTTAGTATGGGCAATGTCAAAGCTTACTTCTCCACTTGCGGCGTGCTCAAGCGTATTTACAGCGCCTTCTACTGAAGCAATAATTTTCTGGCAATAAGGGGTGGGCACCACGCTACGACCGTGACGCACAAATAACTCATCGTTTAAGCTCTCGCGCAACCTGCCTAATGCATGACTTATAGCTGGTTGAGACAGATACAACGACTTTGCAGCAGCAGTAATGCTGCCCTGATTGTAAATAGCCAGTAATACTGTAAACAAATTAAGGTCTATTTTTCCATGCATACTATTTATGGGTTTATATAATAAGTCATCATTTTCATTTATTGATAATAAGGGTACACTGCCAAAGATGTTAATAAAAGGTTTCTTTTGTAAGGGGTGTGTTGATGCAGGCATCTGTACTTACCGAGGTATTGCTACCTCTAGCGTTAGCGTTTGTAATGTTTGGCATGGGGTTAACGCTAACCACTGCTGATTTTACACGCCTGCTTAAATCACCACGATCTGTGACTGCAGGTTTTATCGGCCAAATTATTTTTCTACCTTGCCTAGCGTTTACCTTATGCATACTTTTCACGTTGCCACCGCATATTGCTGTTGGCGTCATGATTCTAGCGGCCTGTCCAGGTGGCACTACAAGTAACCTTATTAGCCATATTGCGCGTGCAAATTTGGCTTTATCGGTAAGCTTAACGGCGATATCGACAGTTGCCTGCGTGTTTACCACACCACTTATTATACAATTCGCCATCAGCTATTTTGTAAAAGAGAATGCGCCAGCCTTCTCCATTATTCAAACCGTAATTGGTCTAGTCGGCATTTCAATTGTGCCGGTTATCATTGGTATGACGATTAGGCGTTTCAAACCGTTATTCGCAGAGCGTACAGAACACTTCTTCCGACAGTTTTCTATGTATTTTATGTTGCTGATGATTGCAGGTGTATTGATATCAGAACGTCAAAACCTTGCAACGTCATTCAATGATGCTTTCCTAGTTTGTGTTTTGCTCAACCTTTTATCAGTATCACTAGGGCTTGTGCTCGCGCGCTTTAGTAAACTGGTTTTCAAAGATGCTTTAACCCTTGCGATAGAGATTGGTGTACAGAATGCTGCATTGGCCATGCTTATATGTATAAGTTTTTTAAAGGCGCCTGATTTTGCAATAGCGCCTGGGGTATATGGTATTGCTATGTATATTGGCCCAGCGCTTTTAGCAATTTGGGCAAAGCGACGCACAAGCCGCGCAAGCACAACATAGTAACAATGGGCAGTAACATTGGGCTATATCAAAGTGCAAAAGCAACTCAACGGTCACTTTTGTAGAGTCGAAGGCGACTTTAAACGCTGGTCTTTACTCAAAACAGAATAGATAAAACTGTCTTAGAAAGAGAACAACAAATAATGCGATTACTTATTACTGGTGGCGCGACAGGTCTAGGCCAAGCACTGGCTGAAAAATGGGCGCAGAAGCACAAAAATATACAAATATGTGTTGCCGATATAAATGAGGCACGTGGCGCTGAAACAATTGAAATGCTTCAAAAGCTAGGCGCGGAAGCGTTTTATTTTCATTGCGATATTACCCGCTCAGATGATGTGAATAATTTAGCAAGTGAATTGCAAAATCGTTGGCAGGGTATCGATTTCGTTTTCAATAATGCAGGTGTTGCAACAGGCGGCGGTCTACTTGACGAAAGTATTGAGCAGTGGGAGTGGGTTTATAATATCAATATGCTGGGAATGGTAAGAGTCAGTCAGGCGTTTATGCCATTGATGCGCTCACAAAGAAGTGGCTATTTTATCAATATTGCCTCTCAGGCGGGGCTAACACCTATTCCTTACATGGGAAGCTACAATGCGGTAAAAGCTGCAGTAGTATCATTTTCGGAGACCATGAAACTAGAACTCGCTCCCGATGGTATCGACGTAAGCGTGGTATGCCCTAGCTTTTTCAAAACGAATCTAGATGAGTCAATGCGAAGCACAAACCCAGCTGCGCATAAGATGATCGATCACTTTTTTGCAAAGGCAGACATGACCAGAGAAGATGTTGCGGAATCAATATATCAGCAGGTTCAGCAGAAGCGTTTTCTCATTCTTACTCATAAATTGGGTAAACGCGTTTATTGGCTTAAAAAGCTGCTTCCAAGCCAGCGTTATATCAACAAGATGCTTGCCCAAACAAAAAACATGAAGCAAGCAATGGAAAAACACAAATAACAAGCACATTCATTTACGTCGTGTTAGTGAACAACATGTTAGTGGATAGCACGCAAGCGAATAAGAAGTAGGTAAAGATACATGTCACATAGTGTGGTTGATAAAGCTAACAAGGTTCGACCTGGCGAGGCACTCGATGCCGAGGCCGTTCATGAATGGTTAAGTGGGCATTTAACCGATGAGGTAAAAGCTAAGCTGGGAGGCTTAAAGGGCAGTCCGGCAGTAACCCAATATTCGGGGGGCGCGTCGAATTGGACTTACTGTCTAGACTATAACGATGCTTCGCTAATTTTGCGACGCGCACCTGCAGGTACAAAAGCTAAAGGCGCTCACGATATGGGCAGAGAGTTCAAGCTGCAAGATGCGCTCAAGCCAGTGTACCGCTATGTTCCAGATATGCTGGGTTATTGTGAAGATGAGACTGTTATAGGAACAGACTTTTATGTAATGGAAAAGCTTACTGGTGTGATCCCCAGAAAAAACTTACCTAGGGACTTAGCAACAACACCAGAACAGACCAAACAGCTTTGTACTAATGTGCTTGATAGTTTAATTGAGCTGCATAAGGTCGATCACGAAAAAGCCGGTTTATCACACCTTGGAAAGGGCGCGGGATATATAGAACGTCAAATAAGCGGGTGGAGTGAGCGTTATAGCAAAGCCAAAACGTGGAATGTGCCTTCAGGTAAAAAGGTAATGCGTTGGCTAGAAAATAACATGCCTGCACACGAACGTATCTGCATTACTCATAACGACTTTCGTTTTGACAATGTTGTGTTAGACCCAAATGACTACACCCGAATAATTGGCGTGCTAGATTGGGAATTGGCCACCCTTGGTGACCCGTTAATGGACTTGGGTAACTCTCTAGCTTATTGGGTGAATGCCGATGATGACTTTTTGGCGCAGTCAACGCGTCGTCAGCCAACGCATTTACAGGGCATGTTAACCCGAGAGCAGGTTGTGGCTCATTACTGCAAAGAAATGGAAGTAGACGTAGACGACTTTACCTTTTACGAAGTGTACGGTTTGTTCCGTCTAGCCGGTATTGCGCAACAAATTTACTATCGCTACCACCATGGTCAAACAAATAACCCGGCGTTCAAGAATTTTTGGATTTTTATTCACTACTTACTATGGCGCTGTAACAAAGCAATAAAAGCTTCTGGAAAAAGAAAATGACTATAAGAAAAAATATCCTAATTACGGGTGCGAGTTCGGGCTTAGGCAAGGGCATGGCCATTGAATTTGCGAAGCAAGGTTGTAACCTGGCGTTGTGCGCAAGACGATTTGAAAACCTAGAACAGCTCAAGACAGAGCTGCTTGAGCTTAATCCTAATATAAATGTCTTCATTCGTTCGCTAGACGTGAACGATCACGATGCCGTATTTGAAGTGTTTGATGCGTTTAAAGCGGATATGGGCCAGCTTGATCGCGTTATCGTGAACGCGGGTATGGGCAAGGGCGCTTCAGTGGGTACAGGTTTTTTTCACGCTAATAAACAAACGGCAGTGACCAATTTTGTATCGGCGCTTGCACAGTGTGAAGCGGCGATGGCCATTTTTAGAGCGCAAAATAGCGGCCATTTAGTTACTATCTCATCTATCAGCGCGGTGCGCGGCTTTAGACGCGCCATGACAGTTTATGCGGCTACGAAAGCGGGCTTAACCTCTATGACAGAGGGAATTCGCATGGACGTAATGAATACGCCTATTAAAGTTACGTGTATCCATCCTGGTTTTATCCGCAGTGAGATTAACGAGAAGGTTGAAAAAGTACCGTTTATTGTTGATACCGATGTGGGCTGCAGAGCGATGGTAAGTGCGATAAATAAAGAAAAGGCGAATGCATTTGTGCCAAGCTGGCCATGGGCTGTGTTGCACTGGATAATGCGCATTGCACCTGCCAGTACCATTAGAAAAATGAGCTGATGGTTTTATGGATGCTTCCCTGCTTGGTATTTATGGCTGAGCGGGGGTATGCGAAAGTAATTCAGCACTAATACACAAAAAGCGATAGATACAAAAAAAGCGCCAAAAGGCGCTTTTTTAACTACTAATCTTAAAGATTAACCTAGTGCTTTGATTTGTGCAGCTAGACGGCTCTTATGACGAGCAGCTTTGTTCTTGTGAATCAAGCCTTTAGTAGCCATTCTGTCAAGTACTGGAGTAGCAGCAGATAGTGCAGCTTGAGCCGCTTCTTTGTCACCGCTAGCGATAGCAGCGATTACTTTCTTGATGCTTGTACGTGTCATTGAACGACGGCTAGCGTTATGCTGGCGACGCTTTTCAGCTTGGATTGCACGCTTCTTAGCAGACTTAATGTTAGCCAAGGTGTAACTCCCAAAATAAATTCATGTCAAAAACGAGGGTGCGGATTGTGCCTAGCAAACGCCCAAATGTCAAACGATTTAAAACTTAAATCGAACGCGCTATAAACGCGCAAGTCATTGAACACGCCGCGCAAGCTATTGATAACGCAAAAATGCTCAACGCGTTGCACATTCATAATACCTTTTTGAGGTATTGTAAGCGGCATTTATGGCATATGTTCGTCACAAACGTGAAACACCAACACATCGTACAACGTGAAGATGCACCACCCCATATCGGGCGCGGATTATAGCAAGAAACTTCATAAAGATGCACAACTATTTTGAATAAATCGTTTCACCAAAGAATTCCTTTGGTTATCATGCATACCTTCACTACTACAGTGGTGTTACGAAGGCATACGTTACCCTGCAAATAAACCGGTATAAAAGCATAGCGGTATGTATGACCACGTAACAAAACCCGCCTACTAATGCTTTTAAAAAAGCAGTTGGTAAACCTTATCAAGCAATTGGAAACACGAAGTGTCACGGAAGTTAATTAAATCAGGTTTAATTGTAAGCGTTATGACGCTTGTCTCGCGAGTGCTGGGATTAGTTCGTGACGTAGTTGTTGCCAGGCTTATGGGAGATGGTGCCGCTGCTGACGTGTTTTTCTTCGCTAACAAAATTCCCAACTTTCTGCGTCGCTTATTTGCGGAAGGTGCTTTTGCTCAGGCGTTTATTCCTGTGCTCACCGAAGTAAATCAAGACGAAGATAAGCAAAAACTTAAAGAGTTTGTTGCCAAAATTAGCGGAACCCTTGGCGCTATTGTTTTCGTTGTTTCTATTATTGGCGTTATCGCATCACCGGTTTTGGCAGCATTGTTTGGCACAGGCTGGTTTATGGCATGGCTTCAGGGAGATGAGGCGGGAGATAAGTTCTTGCTCGCCTCTACAATGCTTAAAATCACTTTTCCTTATTTAGCGTTTATCTCATTAACAGGGCTTGCTGGCGCTATATTAAATACGTTGAATAAGTTCGCAGTTGCAGCATTTACGCCCGTATTATTGAACGTATGCATTATTTCCTGTGCTATTTTCCTTGCGCCGTCTTTAAGTCAGCCTGCCTACGCCTTGGCTTGGGGCGTGTTTATTGGCGGCATTGTTCAGTTGCTTTTCCAACTTCCCTTTTTGTATAGAGCAGGGCTTCTAGTAAAGCCTAAATGGGGTTGGCATGATGAAAACGTAGTTAAAGTACGAACGCTTATGATCCCTGCTTTGTTTGGTGTGTCTGTAGGGCAAATTAACCTATTGTTCGATACTTTTATTGCTAGCTTTTTAGTAACAGGGTCGATTAGCTGGCTGTATTATTCAGACCGCCTGCTAGAGTTTCCACTAGGGCTTTTTGGTATCGCAATCGCTACCGTTATTTTGCCAACGCTGTCTCGAAATCACGTTACAAACAACCCCAAAGCGTTCTCTGCCAATATCGATTGGGCTTTTCGAATGGTATGCCTGCTGGGTATTCCAGCTGCGGTAGGGCTTGGCGTGATGGCGCGTCCTATTTTGACGGTTATATTTCAACGCGGTGCATTTACAGCAGAAACTGCCATTATGGCGTCTTATTCGCTTACTGCGTACGCATTTGGTTTACTAAGCTTTATGCTTGTTAAGGTACTCGCCCCCGGGTTTTATTCTCGCCAAGACACTAAAACCCCTGTTAAATTTGGCATTTGGTGTATGGTTGCCAATATGTTTTTCAATCTAGTGCTTGCCATCCCGTTTGGTTATGTGGGGCTTGCCATTGCAACCAGTATGTCAGCTACCATGAATGCCGCGTTACTCTACATCACACTGCACAAACAAGGTGTTTTTGCATTAAGTCGTACGTCTGTCATGTTTATTGCTCGAGTGCTCATATCCAGTGCCGCAATGGGCGCGCTTATTTTTTATCGTGACCAAGGAATGGCGTTCTTCAACCTTAGCCTTACCCAGCAAATTTTAGATGTTGGTATTACCATCGGTCTTTCTGTTTTGGTGTTTGGTTTGAGTATGTTGGTATTGGGTACTCGTCCGCGTCATTTTAGAAGCGGCGGTGAATAAGCGATAATTAAGAATAGTGTAAGTCAAGGCGTAATGTAGGTGCTTGGTATTGAGCGCATGGTCGGCTATAATCGCGAGCTTTGAATTTTAAGCAGTTATAAAGGTAGTGGCTAACAGTGGAATTTATCCGCGGGCTTAACAACGTAAAACCACGTCACAAAGGTTGCGTACTCACTATTGGCAAGTTCGATGGTGTACACCGCGGTCATCAAGCGGTGCTGGCCAATGTGCTTGAAAAAGCAAAACAGCTTTCATTGCCAGCAACCGTCATGGTATTCGAGCCTCAGCCTGAAGAAGTCTTCATGCCCGACCGTGCACCTGCCCGCATCAGTCCACTGCGAGAAAAATTCGAACTGCTACGCCAGCAAGGCGTTGATCGATTACTTGCTGTTCGCTTTAACGCAGCGTTTGCAAAGCAAACTGCAGACACGTTTGTGCACGATTTGTTAGTAGACAAGCTGGGCGTGAAGTTTTTAGTCGTGGGCGATGATTTTCGTTTTGGCAATGGTCGCAAGGGCGATTTTGAAATGCTAAAAACTGCTGGTCGCATGTATGGCTTTGAAGTAGTAAGCACACAAAGTTTTACAATGCATGCCCACCGCATAAGCTCTACTGCGGTGAGGGAGGCCCTTGCTGAAAGCGAGTTTGCACTAGCAACAGAAATGTTAGGCCGCCCATTTGCGATACACGGCCGTGTCGTGCACGGTGAAAAAAAGGGTAGAACCATTGGCTTTCCAACAGCGAACGTAATGCTCAAAAGACAGAAAACGCCAATACACGGCGTTTTTGCGGTACGAGTTGATGTGGACGGTGAGCATTACAATGGTGTTGCTAACATAGGTCGTCGCCCCACATTAAACGGCGAACGAAATCAATTAGAAGTACATATTTTCGATTTGTCATCTGACTTGTACGGGAAGCCTATTACCGTTTTTCCCACTGCGAAAATACGCGATGAAATTAAGTTTGCTTCGTTTGAAGCACTAAAAGAACAAATACAGGCAGATGCCGCAAAAGCGCGTCTGTTACTCGCATAGTTAAACGTGATAAAGTCACGAAAACTATGTAAGCCTAATTAAGCAGGCTGCTAACAAATAGCATCCAAAATAATGTTTTACAGTTAACGATTTAACGCCTTCACAATGCCTCACGCATTGGGTGAAACCTAAGGTAACCGGATTAAACAATTTTATGAGTGATTACAAAGCCACATTGAACCTTCCAGAAACTGCGTTTCCTATGCGCGGTAATCTTGCTCAGCGCGAGCCGAAAATGCTTAAAGACTGGCAGGAAAAAGGGGTATACAGCAAAATTCGTGAAGCCAAAAAAGGCAAAAAGCCTTTCATTCTTCACGATGGCCCTCCTTACGCAAATGGCGACATTCATATTGGTCACGCGGTTAACAAAATCCTTAAAGATATCATTGTAAAATCGAAGAACTTGTCAGACTTCGATTCGCCTTATGTACCAGGTTGGGACTGTCACGGCCTTCCTATCGAGCTAATGGTAGAGAAAAAAGTAGGTAAGCCAGGTAAGAAGGTAACTGCTGCTGAGTTCCGTCAAAAGTGTCGCGAGTACGCTCAAAAGCAAATTGATGGTCAAATGGCTGACTTTAAGCGTCTTGGCGTTTTTGGTGCTTGGGATAACCCGTATAAAACAATGGACTTTAAGTCCGAAGCCGACATTATCCGTGCACTAGGTAAAATTGTTGAGTCGGGTCACCTTGAAAAAGGGTTTAAACCTGTTCACTGGTGTACTGACTGTGGTTCAGCGCTTGCTGAAGCCGAAGTAGAATACAAAGATAAAGTGTCACCCGCTATCGACGTTAAATTCCAAGTGGCTGACAGTGCAGAAATAGCGCAAGCATTTGGCGTTGAAGAATCAGATTTAGCAGCGCACAAAGCCGGCGTTGTAATTTGGACAACAACGCCGTGGACACTACCTGCTAACCGCGCAATTAGCCTGCACCCTGAATTAACTTATGCGATTGTTGAAGTTCAGCCGTCAGGTGAGTGGCTAGTGGTTGCACAAGACCTGTTAGAAAGCTGTATGCAGCGTTATGGCGTTGAAGACTTTCGCGAAGTGGCAACGTGTACAGGTGCTGCGTTAGATAAATTAAAAGTAAATCACCCATTCCTTGACCTTCAAGTGCCGCTTATTTTGGGCGAACACGTAACTACCGACTCTGGTACAGGCTGTGTACATACTGCACCAGCGCACGGTGTTGACGATTTCAACGTTGGTAAGCAATACGACATTGAAGTGTATAATCCGGTAGGCAACAACGGCGTATACCTTGAAAACACACCGCTATTTGCTGGCAAGTTCGTATTTAAAGCCAACGATGAAATTATTGAAACAGTGAAAGAAAAGGGCAACCTTGTACTTAACGTAAAATATGAGCATAGCTACCCTCACTGCTGGCGCCACAAAACGCCTATTATCTTCCGTGCTACCCCTCAGTGGTTCGTTAGCATGGATAAAAAAGGCTTGCGTGCAGAGTCACTAGAGCAAATTAAACAAACCAAGTGGATCCCAGACTGGGGCCAAAACCGCATTGAAAAAATGGTAGAAGGCCGTCCTGATTGGTGTATTTCGCGCCAGCGTACATGGGGGGTTCCAATTCCGCTGTACGTGCATAAGTTGACTGGTGAAATTCACCCAGAGTCGGCTGCACTCATGGAAAAAGTTGCTGTTGAAGTAGAATCTAAAGGTATTCAAGCGTGGTGGGATTTCGATGACGCCGAACTTCTTGGTAGTGAGTTAGATAACTACGAGAAAGTAACAGATACATTAGACGTTTGGTTTGATTCAGGCGTAACGCACTATTTTGTTGTTGATCAGCGAGATGATATTCCTGCATCAGCAGACCTTTATTTAGAAGGCTCTGATCAACACCGTGGTTGGTTCATGTCGTCGCTTATGTCGTCAACCGCTATGCATGGTCACGCGCCGTATAAAGAAGTGCTAACACACGGTTTCACTGTAGATGCTCACGGCAGAAAAATGTCGAAATCGGTGGGTAACGTTGTTGCGCCACAAGAAGTGACAAATAAGCTGGGTGCAGACATTTTGCGTTTGTGGGTTGCTTCTACAGATTACCGCGGTGAAATCGCAGTATCTGATGAAATTTTAAAGCGTGCCGCAGATTCATACCGACGTGTACGCAACACCGCTCGATTCCTACTGGCCAACCTTAATGGTTTTAGCGTAGAAGACGCAGTAGCTGAAGATGAAATGGTAGCGCTAGACCGCTGGATTGTGGCGCGTGCCAAAGCACTTCAGGCAGAGCTAATTGAAGCGTATGAAAAGTACGACCTGCTTGTGGTAACGCAAAAGCTTATGCATTTCTGTTCAATTGAGCTTGGCTCTTTCTACTTAGACGTAATTAAAGATCGTCAGTATACCGCTAAAGCCGATGGTCTTGCGCGCCGCTCTTGTCAAACAGCGATGTATCACATTGTTGAGGCACTAGTGCGTTGGATGGCACCAATTACAAGCTTTACCGCGCAAGAAATTTGGGAAACGCTTCCTGGTGAGCGCAGTGAGTTTGTATTTACTGAAACTTGGTATGATGGTTTTGACAACTTTACGCAAAGCGATACGTTTAATGACGCGCTTTGGCATCAAGTACTAAGTGTTAAAGACGCGGCAAACCAAGCTATGGAACAAGCGCGTAAAGACGGTGAGTTAGGTGGTTCGCTTGAAGCTAGTATTGCTTTGTATGCCACCGACGAGCTTTATAACGTATTGGCGAAACTAGAAGATGAACTTCGTTTTGTACTCATTACATCTGGCGTGTCGTTAGAGAGAGTTGAAAGCGCACCTGAAGGCGCTAAAGCAACCGACGTTGATGGCTTATGGCTAACCGTTAATAAAGCAAGTGGTGCTAAGTGCGTACGCTGCTGGCATCATCGTGAAGACGTGGGCTCACATGAAGGCCATGAAGAGCTTTGTGGACGTTGCGTAACAAACATCGACGGCGAGGGAGAAGAGCGCCACTATGCTTAATCTTTTTCGCGAAACAGGATTGCGATTTTTATGGATAAGTGCAGTTGCATTTATCCTAGATCAATGGAGTAAATACGCGGTTATCGATAGCATGTCTTTGTATCAATCAATACAAGTCATGCCGTTTTTTAACCTTACTTATGTGCACAACTACGGTGCCGCTTTTAGCTTTTTAGATAGTGCTGGCGGCTGGCAACGTTGGTTCTTTACTGCTATTGCTGTGGTCGTAAGTATCGTCATTTTATGGTGGCTAAAGCAGTCTCCTCGTTCGCAAAAAATGTTGCCCGTTGCGTTTTCATTTATACTAGGTGGCGCACTAGGTAATGTCTACGACCGTATCGTGCATGGCTACGTCATCGATTTTCTTGATTTTTACGTAAATAACTACCATTGGCCGGCGTTCAACATTGCAGACAGTGCGATTTTCATTGGTGCAGCGTTATTAATCATTGATATGTTTAAGAACGGCGACAAAGATGAAGCGTCAGATAGCGACGCAGCCAGTGCAAGCGAAACCACAAAGTAGTATTCGGATTATTTATGACAGATTCTTTAGTGATTGGTGCAGACAGTGAAGTGATTCTTCACTTTGATTTAAAGTTAGAAGATGGGTCTGCGGCAGATAGTACACGCGTAAACAATAAGCCTGCGAAAATGGTAATGGGCGACGGTAGTTTAACGCCTAACTTTGAGGCTTGTTTACTGGGGCTTAAAAAAGGTGACAAGAAAGCATTTACGTTGAAAGCGAATGACGCGTTTGGCGAGCCTAACCCGAATAATATCCACTATATGGACAGAAGTCGCTTTGGTGCCGATTTGAGCATCGAAGAAGGGATGATTTTAGCGTTCTCGCAGCCTGATGGCTCTGAAATCCCTGGCATTATCCGAAGCGTAGCGGGCGACTCTGTAACGGTTGACTTTAATCACCCACTGGCAGGTCAGACTGTTGTATTCGACGTTGAAATTGTTGACGTTAAACCAGGTGCAGCTGCACAAGACGGAAACTAATTATGCAAATTCACTTAGCCAATCCAAGGGGCTTCTGCGCCGGTGTAGATAGAGCAATTACCATTGTAGAACGTGCGCTGGAAATGTTCGAGCCACCTATTTACGTACGTCACGAAGTGGTGCACAACAAATTTGTTGTTGATGGCTTACGCGAACGCGGTGCATTGTTCGTTGACGAACTGCATGAAGTACCAGATGACAGCATTGTTATTTTTTCTGCGCATGGTGTTTCTCAAGCGGTAAGAAAAGAAGCGACAGATCGTGGACTTAAAGTGTTTGACGCAACCTGCCCACTGGTAACAAAAGTGCATATGGAAGTGACGCGCGCAAGCAAAACCGGCACTGAATGCATTCTTATTGGTCACGCAGGTCACCCTGAAGTAGAAGGCACAATGGGGCAGTACAGCAATGAAGATGGCGGCATTTACCTAGTTGAATCTGAGGCTGATGTGGCAACCCTTGAAGTAAAAGACCCTTCAAATCTTTACTACTGCAGCCAAACCACATTGTCGGTTGATGATACTGCAGATGTTATTGATGCACTGCGAGCAAAGTTTCCTGAGATAAATGGCCCGCGTAAAGACGATATTTGCTATGCAACGCAGAATCGTCAAGATGCAGTGCGAGACCTTGCTCAAGACTGCCAAGTATTGCTGGTAGTGGGGGCGCAAAATAGTTCAAACTCGAATCGCTTACGCGAGCTTGCTGAGAAAATTGGTGCTACGGCATACTTAATTGCCGACGCAAACTGTATACAAAAATCTTGGTTAGAGGGCGTTGAACATATTGGCGTTACTGCAGGAGCATCGGCGCCTGAAGTATTAGTGCAAGGCGTAGTGAACCGTTTGAAAGAATGGGGCGCTGTGTCTGCTTCTGAGCGCGCTGGACGAGAAGAAAATGTCGAGTTTGCTGTGCCGAAAGAACTTCGTGTTAAGCAAGTGGTTTAAGCAATAGATACGATAATAAAGTGTAGCTACGATAAATTACTGCATAAATCGAAATCGCATATCTTTTAAAAAAACACCGCATTGAATGCGGTGTTTTTGTTTGTGCTAGTGTGCTTTACTATCAGCAACTTGCGAATAGCTTGATATACGTGTCTTGACGTTTTTCATGTAGTGAAGCTGGTAAAATAAATATGCCACAACTATTCATTAAAGCTGCCGATAGTAAGTCTTTAGCTAAGAAAGGAAAGTAAGGTTACTGGCAGTCTCTGAACACACCAAAGACCTTATTCGTATCTTTAAATTATACGTTTTGATAACTAAGAATACGCAGTTGCATACTCAATTGTCTTACTATACTACATTGGTAGAGGTGTATTTGGGGTACAAGGTTTCCTCGCCAAAGTGATATTACAGAAAGGGTGGCAATGAATACCAGGTCAGTAAATGATATGAGCAAGCAAACAGGCGTAGGTCTTATTGAGATCCTTATAACCTTGTTTATTCTTGCCGTTGGTTTGCTCGGTGTTGCAGCGCTTCAGTTTACTGGTTCGTTTGCGAACAAAGACGCAATAAGTAGAACCCAAGCTGAAATGGTTGCAGCCCAGGTCGCTGAGCGTTTGCGTGCAGCAGCAAGGCCAGCCACAGTAGGCGACGGTATGGTAGTGCACAACGACTATTTTAATAGCGACAGCTACAACTTTTCGAGCCTAAGTTGCGCAGGCTCTTCGCATCCTTACCGTTGTTATTGCTTAAGTCGCCCGGCCGGTATTCCCAATTGCGAAGGCAACGCCTGTACAGAGCAACAAATGGCCGCCTACGACGGTTGGGCGCTGTCTTGCTCTGCGGTACAAACTAACCCACAGACAAAAGTAAATATTCGCTGCGATGATAACAACACTGCCGATGTTTACAGATGCAGCGCAGGCTCTCGCATCGAAGTATTATTAACGTGGCCGGTTACGTCATCGGGTAACCAAAACTATACGCTTAACAGTCGCTGCAACCCTATCGAAGGCGATAGCAATGCCTGCGTGTTCAAGGACATTACATTATGACGCGCGGATTATCGACCCCGATGAAAAACACAGGTTTCTCCCTTGTCGAGCTTATGATTTCCCTTACGCTCGGCCTTATTATTTCCGGTGCCATTATTCAAGTGTTGGTAAGCAGCAGTGTTACAAATAAGTTGAATCAAGCTGTTGCGCAGGTACAAGAATCGGGGCGTTTTATTATGGCGCGTTTATCGTCTGAGTTCTATGAAGTAGGGCGCTACGACTTGGTTACGGCTGCCATTGATAGTTCTGTCGATACTATTGCTGAAGCGGCGTATGTTCAGAACAAGCCTATTGCCCTTGTGGGCGACTTTGTTACCAGCGGTGAGCTTGGCAGCATTCAAGCTGCAAGCGGCGATAGCGATAAACTGGTGGTGAGTTTATTGGGCAAAGAAGACTGCACGGGCAACAGTCATGGCTATGCGGCAGATGAAGAGTTTCATGTAGTAAACCACTATTTTGTGAGCGGTAGCGAACTTAAATGTACAGGCTTTGATGGCCGTGTTTTAAGGGGGCTTAAAAATCAATCTGTGGCGCCAGTAACGGTAACGCTTTTAGACAATGTGGAAAGTTTTCAGGTGCAATTTGGTGTGTCAGAGCGAATTACATCATCAAAAGGTCAGCCTGTAAGCTATGTTACTGCCAATGAATTAGGCCTTTTAAGAGCGCAAAATCAGCAGGTGGTTGCGCTACGTTGGGGCATCATGCTGAAAAGTTATCAAAATGAAGTACAGCAAACTCAAGCGCAGCGTTTTGCGCTGCTTAACGAGAATGCAAAAACCATGAGTACATCGCATTACTATCAGGTTTTTTCAAAAACACTGGCACTTCGTAATATGAAGAATTTTGTAAGGAGTTCGCAATGAAACAGCGTGGTTTAGTGATGGTATTCGCGTTACTCGTTTTGTTGTCTATTACTGTGTTAGGTGTAAGCGCGGTAACCAGCAGCTTATCTCAGTCTAAAATGGCGGTGTCGATGCAGCAAAGTGGTTTGGCTTTCGATGCGGCTGAATCGGCTATTGCTGGGGTATTCTTCGAATCTGAAGATGAAACATTACTAAGCGATCCTAATCAAACCGACCCGTTATCAGAAGCCAGGCAAGGTAATATTTTCGACCCTGCAAACGATGCAATGAGCTGCTTTGATAACAATGAGTGGACAGATCGCTACATGACTGAAGGTGGTCTTGCCGTAGGCGATAGACATATTAACGACGGGACATATCAAACCGCGGTTGCTTCAAAAAGCTGGTCGCGAACAGCGTTTATACGCGAACAGGCATGTCGTGGCTCTAGTAACGTAATTGGCGGCAGTAATATTAATTGTCACGTATTCATTATACGCGGATGTGGAAAGGTAGCAGGTAAATCGACGGTGGTTGCAAATACGCTTGCAGCGTCGGTGTTCGGCCCGGCCTCTCAATAGGTGATGTTATGAGAAAGTTATCTAGCTATTTTGCTTCAACAATACTCTTCAGTTGCATTGGGTTCTCAGCATTTGGTGACGACTTAGACATTTATTTAGGCAATGCCAATAGTGCAGTTACCTACAATCCAAACGTACTGTTTATTATGGATTCATCAGGCAGTATGGGAGGCTACGACGGTACCGACCAGACGCGCATGCTGCGTGTTCAAAATGCATTGAAAGCGGCGCTAGGTTCTGCGACAAACATCAACGCTGGTCTTATGCGTTTTTCTGATTATGGTGGCCCCATTCTCTACCCTATTCGTAATATAGATGAAACAGTACGTCCTGAAATTGTTATCTCAACTAACGATGATGATCACGACGCTCATGAAATAGATGGTACGGTAACTACTGACGCAAATGATCTCATTCTTAGTCAAGGTACTGAAACCGTTACGTCGGGCCTACGTTTTACCGATTTAAATATACCGCAAGGTGCAACCATTGTTAGTGCCAGCCTGCGTTTTACCTCGGAGCGTTTTAATATTGCAGGTACATCTTTAGTTATCTCTGCAGAAGATAACGCCGATTCCTCAGTATTTTCGAATACGAATAGTAATTTAACATCACGAACGAAAACCACGACCACTGTAGAGTGGACAACCGACAACGATTTTCCTGCTTCAGGTGAAGTGGTTACTACACCCGATATTAGCGCTGTCATACAAGAAGTTGTGGATTTATCAGCATGGTGCGGTGGGAAAGACCTTAACATATTAATTGAAGGCAGCAGCGATGATAGCGCAAGTGGTCGCGAGGCGAGAGCCAGTGACGTAGGCCAAAGTGGTGCGCCACAACTCGTTGTTTCTTATGATGATTCAACGGCGACTGGTTGTGTGCAAGGTGAGGGTATTTATCAAGTATCAAACTCGCGAGATAACTCTGAAGAAGATAGAAATGGCTATCCCAATACCGGCAGCGAGCTGACTTTCCATCCTTCTTACAACAGTTATATTGGTTTACGCTTCAGAAATGTGAATATTCCTCAAGGCTCTGTTATCTCAGAGGCATATTTAGAGTTTACCGCCTATAACACAACTACCTATGGAACACCTAGTATGCGTATTCGCGGTGTGGCCGACGATGATGCAAATGACTTCCACCCGGACCGTCGCTACCGGATACGCAACTTACCGAAAACATCCGGTTTAACCTGGTCAATGCCAGATTTCTATCGTAACAATAGCTATCGTACCCCCGATATTAGCAGTATCGTGAAGCAAATCACCGACCGGTCGGGGTGGCAATCGGGCAACGATATGGCTTTTGTGCTAGATGATTTTGTATCGTACCGAGGTGCTTACACGTATGGTGGGTCACCTTCAAAAGCCGCTAAGCTGATAGTGAAGTTTAACGGCTCGGCCACCCCTGGCGCCTCTGCTACCGTGCGAGAGCATTTAATCAGTAAAGTTGATGAGCTAAGTGCAAACGGTTTAACACCAATTGTTGATACATTACTTGAAGCCAGTAACTACTATGGTGGTCGAAGTGTTGATTACGGGCTAAAGCGCGGCGAAAGCGATGTAAGTAGCTCAGTGCGCCGAAGCACGCGTGTTAGTCATCGCAGTTCTTATTTGGGCGCTGACTCTATTCTGCCTTCAGGTTGTAGCGAAGATAATTTATCAGACAGCGACTGTGTGAATGAGCAGATCCCGACACCAGCAACTTATATTTCTCCGGTTTCCGACTTACAGTGTCAAACCAATAACCATATTGTGCTGTTATCTGACGGTGTGGCTAACAACAATCACAGTGTAAGTAAAATTCAGGCGTTGCTAGGAAAAACCTGTACGGGCAGTGGCGGTGAAAAGTGCGGACTCGATTTGGTGAGAAATATCAGCGAATCTGAAACCTCGGTGATAGGCCCACGCGTTATTACTCACACTATCGGTTTTGCAGCAAATAGCAGTGCAAACAACTTTCTAAATCAGCTTGCACTACAAAGCGGTGGTGGATTTTATCAAGCAGATAACAGTACCAACTTGCTAGAGGCATTTAATACTATTTTACGCTCTGTAAAAGACATTAATGCAACGTTTGTATCTCCCGGTGTTGCTGTAAACCAGCTTAACCGCTTAACACACCGTGACGAGCTTTACTTCGCATTATTTAAACCCAGCGAAGGCGCTATTTGGCCAGGGAACTTAAAACGTTACAGGTTAAGCGGAGACAAAATTCTTGATAAGAATAGCTCGAACGCTGTAGACAGCGTTACGGGATTCTTCTCAGAGAACTCACACAGTTATTGGTCTACGTTAGCCGATGGCAGTGAAGTGAGTGACGGCGGCGCTGCAAGTCAGCTAGGCGCCAACCGGAATATTTATGTATTCGATGGCGATGGCTCAATTATAAGAAGCTCGAACGCGCTTCATGAAAACAACACAACCATTACCGCCACTGACTTAGCTATTCAAAGTGAGCCTGAGCCTGAAGCATTGCGTGATGCACTGCTTAAATGGGCTCGCGGCGTAGATGTAAAAGACAGCGATGGCGACGGCAGTACATCAGATTTTCGCGCGCAGATGGGCGACCCAATTCACTCTCAACCAATCATTGTGAACTATGGTGAAAACGACTCAGCAATTTTGGTGGCTACCAACCATGGAATGATACATTCATTCGACACCACTACAGGTGAGGAAAACTTTGCCATTATGCCCAAAGAGCTGCTTGCGAATTTGCACCACTTTTATAAAGATGCATCTTCTTTCGAACACCGATATGGCATAGACGGCGACCTTATCTTACGTCACGTAGGCGACAGTAAGTACCTATATGTAGGAATGCGCCGCGGTGGTCAAAACTACTACGTGTTTGATGTTACGAACAAAACCTCACCATCACTTAAGTTCAAGATTGAAGGTGGTGTAGGCGGTTTAGCAAAATTGGGTCAAACATGGTCACGCCCCACAATCACCAAAGTGAGAATGGGAGATACGGTAAAAAATGTAATGATAGTAGGCGGTGGCTATGATGATGCACAAGACGACCGCTTAGTAAGATCAAGCGACTCAATAGGTAATGCGGTATTCATGTTCGATGCCGATACCGGAGCTTTACTATGGCACGCAAGTAATGCTGATTCGAACCTTAATCTTTCAAATATGAATTATAGTATTCCTGGCAGGATCTCTGTTATCGACCGTGATAATGACGGTTTCGCCGATCATATGTATGTGGCAGATACTGGTGGTCAGCTGTTTAGGCTAGATATATACAATGGTGAAAGTGGCACTGACTTTATCAAAGGGCAAAGGATTGCAGATTTTGGTGGTGACACAGCCGAAACTAATCGCCGCTTCTATTACGGTCCTGATGTTACTGAAATCGCACTCGGTGATGAGCTTTATTATGGCGTGGCGTTAGGTAGTGGTTGGAGAGCATCGCCTTTAGACACTGTAGTAGAAGATAACTTCTATATGTTGAAAGACGAAGGAGTTTTCAAGCGAGACGTCAATGGCGAGTACACATTCATGAGTACAGTGTTTGAATCAGACATGTATAACGCTACAAGCCACGCCTTAACCAGTAGTAACGAGGAAGAGCGTAATTTGGCGGCAAGCACCTTTGCCAACAAATCAGGTTGGTACTTAAACTTGACCACCAACGGTGAGAAAGTGTTGTCCTCACCGCTTATTCTCGATTACAAGGTGTTCTTCACAACCTATGTTCCTGCAGTAAGCAGTACCAGTGCCTGCGCACCTCCTACAGGAAACAGCCGTGCGTATCTTGTCAGTATGTTTAACGGTAATGCAGTAAGCGACCTCAATATCAATGGTGCACTGGACAGTGGTGACAGATCAGCTGAACTCAAACAAACCGGCATTGCACCTGAAACAAAAATACTTATAGAAGACATCGTTAGTCCGGTGGTGTGTTTGGGTACAGAGTGTGTATCTGCGGTTATTGAAGTTGATGAAGACGGTAACGACAAAGCCTGTGTATCGGCGTTTGAATGCCTTGCTGAAAACATTTATGGCAGGTTTGAGCGAATTCAACGGGGAAGCTGGCATTCCGAAACAGAGAGAGAATGATGGAAATGAAATATAGAATGCAGAAAGGCTTCTCACTTATTGAGCTGATGATTGTGGTTACCATTATCGGTATTGTCGCGGCGATAGCTTACCCATCTTATCAAGGTGTTGTGGCAGATGGTTACCGCGGTACAGGGCAGGCTGACTTGCTTGCTTTTGCATCAGCAATGGAGAGGCATCACAGCGGCTCTTTTAGTTATGAAGGTGCTGGCAGCGGTGGCAGTAATACAGGTGCTCCAGCAATTTTCACTACTTATTCACCCTCTTCAGAGCCACAAACGAACAAGCGTTACGACTTAACTATTGTTGCCGCCACGGCAACAAGCTACCAGCTAAAAGCCACTCCGGTAAGTGGTTCAGGGCAAAGCAGTGACGGCGCCTTGTTTTATTTCAGTGATGGCCGAAAAGCATGGGATCAAAACAATAACGGCAGTATTGAATCTAGCGAATATTGTTGGTCTTGTTAGCAAAGGTACTAGTACCCTCTAGCGTTAGCGCCCCTAGCTTTGTAACGTCATTCCATTGTTGGTCGTAAGGTGCAGTGATAACTTCGCGCTCTTTTGGCATTCGTGAAGCTAAATAGCGCTGCTGGTGTTCTTGTATAGCCACTAGCAGTGTTGATGATTTATTAAATGCTGAAAATAGAAACGCACTGCTACTTATAAAAATAAATGTGGCCATTAACACCTCCACAAGCACCGTACCACGACATTTTTGACTCTTAGGTAACTTACCGTACTTTTTAGTATTCATAAGCCGTTCCCGGTATCGGTATTATTTTGAAAAGGGCTGCGTGTTGCTGTAATTGCTGCAACACGTCAAACGAAAAAGCAGTGGTTCCCTGAATATCGGTTGTAATAGAGCGGGTTGAAATAGCGAGCCCTGTAAGTTTGGCTGACGGATGAAGCACTACTTTGTTGGTGTTTGAAGTACTAGGGATGATAATTAGCAAACCGTAAAATGTAGTATTCTCTTCAAAGGTAATATTGCCATTTTTAACCACTAGCAGAATGGGGTTTTTAGCACTACTGTGCTTTACACTTTTGGCGGTGAGCAAACAGTTTCCTTCAATCCAAACCACCACTTTTGTTTGCAAGTCATTGCAATTATTTGTACTGAGCGGCGAGGGTAAATAACCGTGGCTAAAGTTTTCCAATGTTCTATTGAACATTTTCTCAGTGATTGAACTGTCTACATCAAAATTCTTCGTGTTGTTAGGTAGTGCTAGAATACTCGGGTATTTAACAAAGCTTTCTTTATATTGCAACGCGCCCTCTAACGACGACGTAGCTACAGAAAACTGTTCAACTAAAAGCTCATGTGCTCCTTTGTAGCTGAATGAATTAACGACGAACTTATGTGAATGTTGTGCGGGTAGTAACTTTCCTAGCGGTTTTACTGCGATGCTTTTCGCTAATTCACGGGTTGCTTGTCGTGCAGATAATGATTCATTTGAAGTCTGTTGTGTTAATTTGTCTAACCTACTGAATGTAATAATGCTGTGAGCGCTTGAAAATACAAGGTATGACAGCGAAAGTAGAAGTATAAGTACGAGCGAGAGCATCATGAAACCGCTACTTTCGCTTTTTAAGGGGCTTACTTTCAAGTGAGCAAGCGCTGTGTGCAGTTCGCAATCCTCAGGCTTGCACATTTACTAAACCAATCGTAAATGTTTTCGTTTGTGCGATATCAGTGTACGTTGCATCCTGCGCATCTATCGTTACCTCAAGTAACGTGCCCCACGAGGAAGCCTGCGTAATAGTGAAGCGTAACCTAGTTATCAACGTCGAGCGGGTATCTGTTATGTCGTGCCAACCAGTTACCTCACATGCTTTACCTTTTACTCTATATTCAATTGCCTTCGATCGTAGTCTGTAGCCAAATTGTTCAGATGCAGAAGCCTCAATTACACCGCTTTCGTTTTTATCATACGCAAACAGCACGCAGCTGTTTGTGGCTTCGGAGCCAAATTGACTGATTGTTAACGTAGGTTTAGGAGGCAATGTTACGGATGAAAAAGCAACGGGTTGCACGTGGTCATAAGCGGCAAAGTCAGTACTTTTTATATTTTCAGTCAATACAGACTGTAAAGCCCGCAATTCATCTTCTAGTTTAATGCGGTGCTCAAACTTCATCACTGCTTGTGCCAACTGTGAGCTATAGGTGCTTGCCTGAAGCGAGACAATCAGCATTATTGCAGTTGCTACAAGTAGCTCGGTTAACGTTGCCCCTCTTGTTATGTGCACTTAGCAACCCCACTTAAAAACGGAGATGAACAGCTTCGCGCCCTCCCTAAACTACTAATTATTATGCGGCCCTCTCGTTGTTTGCTCTTTAGCACTATTGTTGTGCTGCTAGAAAAATTTAATGTGCCGTGTTTGTTAAAAGTAATCACTTTGTTGTCACCCGATGATGTGGTGATATCTATATGTTTATCACGAAGTAACACCGGTCTTATTTCATTGTCTGATGTACATTGTTTTGAGGCTGAAGTGGGCGAATTTGGTAGCGAAGATACAGAGCAATAACAGCTGGCATTGGTGCTGATAGCGATACACTCTTCACTTTTGCCATTAACTACAAGGTGTTTTTCTGCCCCAGTTACAAGGGCCTGTAATCGAGTTGCTTTTACTAGCTCGCTTACGGCCTGTAATGTGCTTCTAAATTTGTTGTCAGCTTGCCAATGGTTAATAGAAGGGATAGCGAACGTACTAAGTAGCACTATTATGGAAACCACTATCATTACTTCAAGTAATGAATAGCCTGTAGACCTACGCATAGTATTCATATTAAAAACTAGACCCAAGCTCGGTTACTCCGTCTCGACTTCATTGATACTTTTAAAATACTTCTAACGAGACGGGATGTAAGCTGTACCATGGATAGGTTTGAAACAAAATATGCAGGGAATATAAACGGTTTCTCGTTATTGGAAATGCTAATAGCCGTTAGCATAGTGACTATTCTCACCCTTTCGGTCTACAAAGCTACGGAACGTGCAGCGCACGCATCAAACAGACTAAAAGCGAAAAGCTACTTACTAGCGCTTCAGGCTATACAAGCAAGAAACTGGCTAGAAAATGGCATTTATAAACCGTTAAAACAATTGGATGTGAAGCCACCGGAAGGCTTAAAAATAACTGACAACACTGATAAGACGAAGCAAAGTATTTCGTACAACTTCAGCGTAACTCTACAGTTATTCCCGAATTCTTCAGATTGCCGAACGCTTGCGATAACGCAGGATGAAGTTTTGCCCAGACATTGTTGGTAGTAATCAATATAAAGTCGACTGTTGGAACATCAGGATATTTAGCAAGGACAACATGTTGAAAGTAAGCGTTTGATTCAGTAATTGGCTCAAGGTTAAGCGTTACACAGTTTTCTTATTTTCATGTAATTTCAAAACTTCTTTAATCTTGCGAGCCCTCTTTAGATACTCTGTAAATGCTAAAACTTATCAAATTCTCCTTAAGTTCGCTCTTACAACCCCCTCTATCTGCATACAATCTTCAAAACTAAGTTTTAGGAAAGAATAGGGGGTGTTTGCTAGCCGACTGATAAATAAAAGAATTTGTGTCGATGTTTTTTACAATTTTCTAAGAAGGGATTGTAAGTATCTGATTTTACGCTGCTTAATTTATGGGATGTTTTTTGCAGTCCGCGTGTACTGGAGTGAAGTTACACGGATAATAACAATGAAAAAATGTATATTTTTTATAGCCTTACTTTTTGCATCAACTGCGGTTAACGCATTAATCATCACATTAGAAATATCAAATACCAGCATTCACAAATTGGAAAACGGTACATTTCAGAGCGTCTCATATCCTTTACCCGATACTTATTTAATTGAATATGAAATTGCCGAAGAAGTTCTGTTTAATTCTCAATATCGATCTGGCATTTATTTTTCAGAACAAGTTGGAGAGTCTCGAGTTTACGACTCTTATTTCCAATTGTTATCGAAAACAGCTGCGCCAAGTTCAGCTTTGTTTAATGCTTTTGTCAGTGATAATTATAGTTACAAATCCGATGCTGATTTTGTTTTTGACAACAATTACACAGATATCCGATTGAGTTATTCGGCGAATGAGTTATACCCACAATTTGAAAATGATGCTGACAAGCAGGAATTTAATAACACTGTTGATAGCAGGATAAGCGCCAGTACCAACGAAGAACAGGGTTGGGGTGACGATATTAATGGAAGACAAATAGGTCAGACGTATGAATGGTGGACAAGCTTTGATTTAGACGCCTTATTTAGCGAATTACCTGCAACGCAATTTGGTACTTATGATGATTTTTTGGCAGCAATTGAACGAACAATGTTAAATGGCGTTTCTTTTGGCTATTTTGAGCAACTCCACGTCTTTGATTTTGAGCGCGCGAGCGGTAACACTAGCATGTTTATAGATTACGCTGACGTTACCGAAGAACGTGGAATGTTTCTTGATGCCACTGCGCGAATTGTAGGATTCAGTGGAGCTAATACTATTCAGGTCTCTGAACCATCTACAATTGTATTAATGTGTATTAGCATGCTGGGTGTGATCAGGTTACGTCGTAAAATAAGCTAATTCACATTTGCATTGTTGGTGCTCGCAAAACCATGGTGATTTAAGTAAAAGGTTTGAGCATCAGCGATTGCATCGCATCAGTTGCCCCGTTTCAAAAAGTGATGGAAAGGTTTTAAGAGGCAATGTGGCTTACGAAGCGAAAACTAGCTACACGATAAATCGTTGCCCTGCAGATCTTCCTTTACGCCATTTCCATCACTGTCCACCGCAACTGAAATTCTTCCGTATAGCGAAAGTAAAAGGGCTGAAGCGTAATTAGCGTCATTTGTTTTTGGACATATCTTAATAGTGGCTGCGCGGCTAACGCCGCCTTGTTCGTCAAATATTAAGCTACCAGACAAGCCATAAACGGTATTTGAACTATTAAGTGGGTCGCTTGTAACAATCAGATCTTCAGTGTTATCGCGAGCGCCGTTTCCGTTGCTATCAATAAACACCATTTTTGCCAGCTTCCAATCATTGCTGCACGCACTGTAATCTTCTGTTGGGCACATCAGTACATCAGTTTGCTCGTCAACTGCAGTAAAGCGAGCACGCTGAGCTACAGCGCTTAAACTATTTAAGTCAGCTGTAATTTTATTTTTTATCAACAAGCTTTGTATATTAGGAGCTACGGATGTTACCACTATGGCAAGCACGGCTACTGCTACTAGCATCTCTAATAGTGTTAAGCCGTGTTGAAGTTTTACGCTGCCTGATTTGACAAAAGTAGTATCACGAGCCCTGCAACCCTCATTAAGGCTGGCGATCAGAGGTTTACCTACGCCCTCACGTCGATGGATATCGTATACTTGGTGTCTGTGCTGCATGGTGCTCAATAACTAATAATAGAAAGAATTTGGTTGTTAAAAGAAGAGTTAGTACGGTAATCATCGATGGGTTTTTATAACCACCTATACTCTGATGTTGCCCATAAAAGTCGCGCTTAAATCGACAACCTTTCTGCTTTGTAATTCACAATGTGGCTTTTGATACAAAACTCTCCCTCTATTTAGGGTAAACTATTTTTACCAATTAAAGGTATATTTTGAAAAGAGGGGGCATAAAGCTATATACACAACCCCCCCATTTTAAGCAGCGTGCTTGCTGTACTAGTGCGTTTAGCATTGCACCGAATAATAATAAGCAAAAATAAGCATTTAATTGCCTTAACATGAATGACAATAGTGTCGTAAACTCTTGTCAGGACGCCTCAACATTACGTGGATATTATGATGCAAAAACAAGCAGTTATTGAAGAAATGAGAGTACTGCCTGAGATTGACGTGGAAAATGAAGTTACACGTCGAGTTTCCTTTATCAAAAATCAGCTAAAAACCTCTGGCCTTAATGCCTTAGTACTGGGTATTAGCGGTGGTATAGACTCGTGCACACTTGGGCGATTAGCGCAGCTTGCTGTTAACGAGTTAAATGACGAAGGCGGCAAAAAATATCAGTTTATCGCAGTAAGACTTCCTTACAGCACTCAGGCTGATGAAGAAGACGCACAAAAGTCTATTGATTTCATTCAACCAACCCATGCAGTAACGGTAAATGTTCAGCCAGGCGCAGATGCTATTCATGAAGCTACTACGCAAGCATTATCAGAATCTAGCTTATTGCCAGAAAGTGACGCAAAGCAGGATTTTGTGAAGGGAAATGTAAAAGCGCGTACACGTATGGTAATTCAATACGAAATTGCAGGTATGGTAGATGGCCTTGTATTAGGCACAGACCACTCGGCTGAAAATATTACAGGCTTTTACACCAAATACGGTGATGGTGCTTGTGACCTAGCACCTTTATTCGGTTTAAGTAAACGCCAAGTGCGTGCCATTGCTGCACATCTAGGTGCGCCTCAAAATGTAATTACTAAAGCGCCAACGGCCGACTTAGAAAGCCTTTCACCTCAAAAGGAAGACGAGCAAGCGTTGGGTATGACGTACGACCAAATTGACGATTTCTTGGAAGGTAAGCCTGTTTCTGCGGAAGTGGAAGAGAAATTGCTCTATATTTATGAACGTACACAACACAAACGTGTGCCAATTCCAACTATTTACGACGAGTTGTAGTCATGAAAAAAATTGAAGCTATCATTAAACCATTTAAGATGGATGATGTGAGGGAAGCACTAGCCGAGGTAGGTATAGCAGGGATGACCGTTTCAGAAGTGAAGGGCTTCGGTCGTCAAAAAGGGCATACTGAACTTTATCGTGGTGCGGAGTATCAGGTTGATTTTTTGCCGAAAATTAAAATTGAGCTGGTACTAGACGACGAACGCGTTGAACAAGCGGTCGAAGCAATTCAGTCTTCTGCAAAAACGGGGAAGATTGGTGATGGCAAAATTTTCGTTTATAACGTTGAAACTGCGGTACGTATTCGTACTGGCGAGCAAAACGAAGAAGCTATTTAAACCTTGTTAGCATTGTTTCACTATTGAAAATAAAAAAGGGAGCGCTGTGCTCCCTTTTTCGTTGATTTTCATATCAAAGCTAAAAGCGATTACGTGCGTGATTAGTGTTCACCTGATGAACATTCGCCTGTTTCGGCGTCACAACAGCCGCTTTCTTGGTGAACGTGGCCGTGCTCAAGTTCTTCTGCTGTAGCTTCGCGCACGTCTACAACGTTGACGTCGAAGGTCAATGGAATTCCTGCAAGCGGGTGGTTTCCATCTACCACGACATCTTCATCGGTAGTTTCAATAATAATAACCGATTGCTCACCTTGCGGCGTAGTAGCTCTAAAAGACATACCTACTTCAACGTCCATACCTTCAAACATAGAGCGTGGTACGGTTTGAACTAGTTCATCAAGTCGCTCTCCGTATGCTTTTTCTGGTGCAACAGAAACGTTAAAGCTGTCGTCTTTTGCTTTACCTATTAAAGCGTCTTCTAGCCCTTCAATAAGGAAACGGCGTCCAAGCAACACTACTAGAGGTGATTTGCCCTCAGATGAGTCAAGTGTTGTACCGTCTTCTGTCGATACGGTGTAGTGTAGCGTTACAACGCTGTCAGCGGTAATGGTCATAGCATTTCCTGTGTTGGCCCTTTTTGTCAAAAGGCATTAAAAATTCACGCAGCAACAAACAGTGTTTAGCGGCGTTTTTTTACAATATTGCTGGCTTTTTGCTCAATACTGTACGGTAGGGCGTTAGGGTAACAGGTAACGTCAGTTTGATCAGCCAATCTGTGTAAATCTTCTGGCGTTGTATCATTGGTTAATACCGCAATGAAATGCGTTTCTTTACCTAACGTTGCCACGCTTATAATTTTTCCGGCAACACGCCAGTTGTCACCCAACTGCTTTTCTAAGCTGTCACCCTCTTTAACATCCACGCGCATAGGTAATGTAAAGCTATAGGCGGCACGTTTGTTTTTCCCAAGAAAGCGGGTTCTAGCTACCACTTCTTGTCCCATGTAACAGCCTTTATCGAAATCGATCCCGTCAAGAGCCTGCACGTTTATCATTTGCGGTACATACTCGGCAACTGCCGACTCTGCAAGGGCAGGATGAACACTTTCAATTTGCAGAGCATCAAAAATGGATGCTTCAAGTTGTGGTACGTTGCGTTGGTTTAAGTTTGCTTGTACTTGTTGAGCCATTTCTTCGGTAAGCACAAGTACAACACCACTGTGTTTAAAGCCTGTTTGAAAGGCAAGAAGCGAATCGCTTGCAAAGCTTGCCAATGAAGTGCCTTGCTCACTTGCTGCCGCAAGCCTTTCAATATCTTCTTGCGCCACAACGCTAGATGGAAAGTGAGAAAGGGCATCACCTACTGTACTACTTGGTACGAACCAAAGCGTATACGCGTTTGACTCGTCAATAATGTCGGCTTTTGAAAATACACCGTACTTATTCAATTGAGCGAGAGAGTGTGCACCACTTGCCTTATTGGTAATCATCGCTATTTTGCTGTTGAAACGTGCAACATACCCTACAGACCACGTTTTTCCCTTGTTGTCGCAGTGCGCATAGTGCCGGGCAAAGTCTGCTGTAAGCTTATTAACGTTAACGGTAATTTGTCCTTGCAAATAACTATCAGCTTGCTCGCCCTCAAGGGTTATCAGCATGTGATTGTCTAAACGAACAGCAAATTTTTCGGGTAACGCTTCTAGCGTTTCAATTGAAGACATGTAAAGCACTCTTACTTTTAAACTATGCTTTCAAAGTATGGCAAAACAAGAATTAATCAAGGGATGTTAGTGTAGATATTAATTTATTATTAGTTTCATTATCAGACCAAAAGAGCAGTGATCCCGTACACCTGAGCGTGGTACTATTGAACGTAAATAAAAATAGGTAAAAGACATGAAGTTTGAACCAAAAAGACTTGCCCGATTAAAGTGGGCGTGCCGACGCGGCATGCTTGAGCTTGACGTTTTGCTGCTACCATTCGTTGAAGAAGCCTTCGACGATTTGAGCTATGAAGACCAAGAGACATTCGAACGTTTGCTTACCAGTGACGATCCAGACTTGTTCGCATGGATTATGGGTCACCAAAAGTGTGAAGACCCTGAATTAGCAGCCATGGTTTCTACCATAGTGAACCGTGTCAAAGTATAGAATAAATATATCGTATACACCCCACAGAACATTGCTACGTAGCGTGCTTTTATGTTGCTGCGTAGCGATGGCTTTATTAGGTGCACCCGATACCGTTTGGACATGGGTGAACCGCGAAACCACAATAGTTGCTCTTGTATTAGTTATGCTTGTTGCTATCGTAATGGATGCAATTTGTTACAAACAAACACCGACTGACATCACGTATTTGCTGTCTAGTGATGGTAAAATTTGCACAAGTAAAAACAGTTCACAAGAGTCACAGGCTCAACAAAACGGTTCAGTCCAAAACGCTTTACAGCAGCTCCATCACACATCAATGGTGCTCCCATGGGGGCTTTGTCTTGAAGTGGCTAGTGTAAAACGTTATTGGTTTCAGAAAAATCATACCCATTTGGGTTGGGTATTAAGAAATGAGTGTTCTGAGCGAGATTACCGTCGCCTTTGCCGCGCCGTAGTCTTGGCCAGAAAAGAAATGCCTTCAAGGAAAAATTAGATGTTTCGTGAATATATGCAGGCGCTTTTTAAGCGCGTTGATACACGGAAGTTAATGCAATTCAAGCCGCCTTCGCTACCCCAAAGAATTTATACGAAGAGCATTAGCGTCGATAATGCCCATTACGGCACGTACTGCAACGAGGTGGAATGGCCCGTAAGTGATCGAATGCATCCTTTGTATTTGCAAATGTTATCTTTGCCACTGCAGATGCAGTGCCTACTAGATAAGCAAAGCCCGTTTCCACTTTTGGGGCTTATTCATTCCGGCAATAGTGTGTCTGTGCTACTAAGTTGTGACCTTAGTGAGCCGTTCGAATGTCGCGTAAGGTTTCACGACGTAAATCCGCATAGTCGCGGGTGGGAAGTAGAGGTGTTACTAGAGGCGTATCAAGCTGGGCAGCTAGTTTATAAAGCCATAAGTAGCTACCTCGTGAAAGTTAAAGCGGTTCATGTGGCACCAAGAACCACACACTCTGAAGTGGTTGAGTCTTGTAACAGCGAAGAAAAGGTGACGATTGGAGATGCCTTATTACCTGCAGAGACCGGAAGGCGCTATGCAGCGCTGTCTGGTGACTTTAATCCTATTCACCTTTCTACGCTTTCGGCAAAGCTATTTGGATTTAAAAAGCCAATAGCCCACGGCATGTTTACACTAGCTCGCGCAATCTCTGCCTACACCGCCAATCAAGAAAACCCCAACGCCCTTGAAATAAATCGCGTAGATTGCCGTTTTAAAAAGCCTGTGTTTCTTCCCAACACTATAGTGTTTCAGCAGCATTGTGAAACAGATTCTAGTGTGAAAATTGACGTAACAAATGCGAGGAAAACCTCAACACATATCGAAATTTCGATGACGTTTTAAATAGAAAAGGTGAGTTAAAAACTCACCTTTTTTGTAATTTGGGGGAAGCGGTTACGTTTAGAATATTGCACGTTTCGCTATATGCTGTCGATTTACACTGTGTAAAAGTCATCGCTTTAAAAAACGTATCTGACACTTAGCTAAGCCAGTCAACTAAATCAGTCAGGTGTATCCGTAAAACTTGCTTCTGTGATAAGCGAGCCTATATCTGCCGCCGACAGCTGTTTGGTTGGCGTCAGAATAGTCGGTTTAGGCTCATCCAATTGATTTGGATGGTCTAAGTTGAAGTGCAAACCGCGACTTTCTTTGCGCTCCATAGCGCAGCGCACAATTAACTCGGCAACGGTCACAAGGTTGCGAAGCTCTAGTAAATTATTGCTCACTCTAAAGTGTGCGTAGTATTCAGCTATTTCTTGTTCAAGTAATTTTATGCGGCGCATAGCGCGTTCAAGGCGCTTGTCTGTTCTCACGATTCCTACGTAGTCCCACATAAATAGGCGTAGTTCATGCCAGTTATGTTGAATAATAACTTCTTCATCTGAATTCGAAACCTGGCTCTCGTCCCATGGGGCGATAGCTTCGTCACTGCCTGCTGTACGTAGCTTTGGAATAATGTCTTCGGCGGCTGCCGTAGCAAACACAATGCACTCTAACAATGAGTTTGATGCCATGCGGTTTGCACCATGTAACCCGGTATAGGCTACTTCACCAATGGCGTATACGTTATTTAAGTCGGTCTTGGCATTGAAATCGGTTATTACGCCACCGCAGCTGTAATGTGCAGCGGGAACAACAGGAATCGGTTCACGCGTAATGTCGATACCTAGCGAACGACACTTGCGATAAATGTTTGGAAAGTGTTTTACAATGAAATCGGCTGGCTTGTGACTGATATCTAGGTACATGCAGTCGGCGCCCAGACGCTTCATCTCATAGTCTATTGCGCGGGCCACCACGTCACGAGGAGCTAAATCGCCGCGCTCATCGAACTTATGCATGAATCGAGTACCATCAGCATGACACAAGTTTGCACCTTCACCGCGAAGTGCTTCGGTAATTAAGAAGTTTCTTGCCTGCGGGTGGAAAAGGCACGTAGGGTGGAATTGATTAAACTCCATGTTGGCAACCCGGCATCCTGCTCGCCACGCCATTGCGATACCATCACCGCTAGAAACGTCTGGATTTGAGGTATATTGATATACTTTACTTCCGCCGCCAGTGGCTAACGCGATAAACGGAGCGCGGATAACCTCAACGTGCTCTTGCTGACGATTCCACACGTATGCGCCAACACAGGTCTTGTCCTGCGTTTTTGAAGGAATTAAATCAATTGCATTGTAGCGTTCGAATACATGAATGTTTGGGTGCGTAGATACTGCGTCGTTAAGGGTTATCTGTAGCGCTTCACCAGTAGCATCTGCTGCGTGCAATATGCGCCTGTGGCTGTGTCCGCCTTCACGAGTAAGGTGAAAACGCTCTTCGCCAGACTCATTTTTCTCTGTATCAAAAGGCACGCCGTAGCCAATTAACCATTCCAGTGCTGATTTTGCGCGCTCTGCGGTAAACCGAACCGCTGGCTCTTCGCACAAGCCTCCACCGGCTTTCAACGTGTCTTTTACGTGTGCATCAATCGAATCTTGCTCGTCAAACACTGCCGCAATGCCGCCTTGTGCGTAGCGTGTTGAACCTTCGTTCCTGTCACTTTTACTTAATACTATCACCTGACAATGGTCAGCTAGCTTCAATGCTAAACTCAAACCAGCCGCACCGCTGCCAATAATGAGTACATCACATCGATGTTCAATAGCATTTGATGTGGAAGTTAGTGAAGAGGATACAGATTTCATGTATTTTTATACTAAATTAAACGAGCCAAGGTTCGGCAAGTCTAATGGATGAGTAGCAAAACACAATGATTGATAGTGTGAGTTGTACGCATTTTTTAAAATTTTTAATAGTTAGATAGAACTTTTGGGAACAGAGCGCGTCTACACACTGCTTGTTAGAGCTATTGTGTAGTTGAAGTAGGGAGTAACGGCTCGAATGAGCGAGCAGATAACCGACCAGCAGCTGGTTGAAAAAGTACAACGTGGCGACAAAAATGCGTTCAATTTATTGGTAACTCGTTACCAGCATAAAGTAATGCATTTAGTGTCTAGGTATGTCAAAAACACAGGCGATGTAGCGGATGTAACGCAAGAAGCGTTTATTAAAGCGTACCGCGCACTGCCGAATTTTAGAGGTGACAGCGCGTTTTATACGTGGCTTTACCGCATTGCCGTAAATAGCGCGAAGAATTATCTGGTGTCGCAAGGGCGTAAGCCACCTGCAAGCGACATAGATGCAGATGAGGCTGATTATTACGAAGGCAGCGATGCGCTTAAAGAACAGTCAACGCCTGAGCGTAGCTTACTATCTGAAGAGATTGAAGAGACACTGTTTAAAGTCGTTGAAAAGTTGCCTGACGATTTACGAATGGCAATTACATTACGAGAAATAGAAGGCCTGAGCTACGAAGAGATCGCTAGCGTGATGTCGTGCCCTGTGGGTACAGTGAGATCGCGAATATTCAGGGCTCGAGAGGCTATAGATAAAGTGATTCAGCCGCTGTTAGAAAACTAATCGAAAAAAATTAAAAAAAGATGAACTTTCTTTTTTTAGCGATGACTAACAGCTGTGTTAGGGTAGTAAACGATCAAATCGATCTGGAAATGAACATATGACGCAACAGCAAGAAAAATTGTCCGCATTCATGGATGGCGAGATAGAAGGCAATGATATCATCGACGCGATTAAGCAAGATGAAGCGCTTCAAGCCAAGTGGCAACGCTACCATGTATATCGCGGCGCGATGCGCAAAGAAGCTAGTGTCGCTCCCGAGCTTGATATTACCGCAAGCGTAGCCGCTGCGTTGGAGAACGAGCCAGCTATTGTTGCACCAAAACGCTCTCGTTGGCAGTCAATTCCTGTTATTGGCAACGTTGTACCGTTTGCTAAGCAATCTGGTCAGTTTGCAGTGGCAGCATCGGTTGCAGTAGCGGTTATTCTCGGCGTACAGCAATTCAATCAACCTGTTCCTACAGAGCCGTTTGAAACGTTTGAGACGGTAGGACCGCAAGGTGGCCTTGCTCCGGTTAGTTTAGAGCAAACACGTGAGCTGCCGCGCAACGATATGAACGAAGTTTTGGAAACAAAGCGTAAAATTAATGCGTTAATTGCTGACCATGAACAGCAAGTTAAGCTTAAGCAAGTGAAAGACGACGCTGAAGAGAAAGAAGGCGACAAAGTACGTCCATAAACGTCGTCCGTAGCGTCGCACATCTATTTATTTTAAACATGCCAGCATATAATTGCTGGTATGTTCGTTTCTAAGGCAGGGAAAATGCGCTGTAGTCTAGTCATTGCTTTCATTTCAATACCTCTTTTTAGCGCGCTTGGCGTTAACGCTCAACAGCAGCCTGTCGTAGAAAAACAAAATGCTAGTTATGAAGAAGCGCCAGTGGCGTCATCTACATCGTATCAGTCTGCTTCTTCTATCCAGTCTACTTCGCAATGGCTAATACGGTTAAGCGATATTGTGTCTAATGAGAACTATCAGCTTTCTTTCGTTCAAACAAAGACGGGGCAAGAAACAGTGCCTTATCTATGGCGTCATGGCATTGATGAGAACGGGACTGAGTTGGAACAATTAAATGTGCAAAACGGCCCTGGTAGGGAGCTTATACGCATTAATGACGTCGTAAGTGTATTCGAGCCTGACGTACAGCCATACAGCTTGCGCTCACAACATATTAATGGGCCAATTCCGACGGCGCTTTTGTATCATCCTGAAACGTTAACTACCGCCTATGAATTTGTGGCAGTAGGGCGCGCGCGAGTAGCTGGCCGACCTGCTCAACAAATTCGTATTGTGAGTCGCGACAACAGCCGCTTTAGCTATCAATTGTGGTTAGACGAAGCAACAGGAATGTTGCTAAAACTCAATATGGTTGACTTACAAGGTGCTATTTTGGAACAAGTGCAGGTGACTGCATTCGCTATGTCTCCCGAACCATCTGAGTATTTTTCACGTATTAATCCAGAATCGTTGCCAAAACCAATGGCGCTGAATAACGTGCAAACCAGAGAGCACTCTTGGGATGTGGGCTATTTGCCCATTGGTATGAAAGAAGTAAAAGAAGACACGCGGCGATTAGCATTAACAGGCCAGGTGGTAGAGCATAAAATGTTCTCAGACGGCTTGGTTGATGTGTCTGTATATGTGCAGCCCGCAGAAGATGCTGTAGGCGCCGATTTAGCGCTACGCCATGAACTAAGCACGTTTCTCACTTTAACCGTTGGAAAGGCCCAGATAACGGTTGTGGGTGAAATACCACTTCAGACAGCGAAAGCAATGGCAGCTTCATTAAGGCCGGCGGCAAATTCAGCAAATTAAGGGTAGTATTTCGACATGATCAAAGAAACCGCAACAGTGGTGGCAGTTGATGGCGATAAAGTAACCGTAGAGGCGGCCATCAAGTCCACATGTAATAGCTGTCATGCGCAGAGCGATTGTGGTACCGGTGTGGTTTCACGAGCGCTTGCGCCCAAGACACAGTATCTTACGTTGAATACGCCTATGACAGTGCAGGTTGGACAGCAGGTAACGGTAGGTATACCAGAGGCAGGTGTATTAAGTGCATCGGCTTGGCTGTATTTACTGCCACTATTTACGTTTATTGTCGCATTTTTTACTATTAGTGAAGCGTTGCTTATGGTGGAAATACGCCATGAATTAGCTGCATTGCTGCCCACGGTAGCCATAACGTATTGTGTTTATCGTTTTGTTGCATCAAAGCTTAGTAAATTAGAGTCTTCTAAATATCAGCCCGTGTTGCTTAAACATATTAAAACCGACTAGTTTTATCTTTCTTGTAAACCACCATACCCATTCAAAAGCATACTTATTAAAAGTTTAAGCCTTGCTGATTCGCTTTTCGTATTAGAAATGGGTAAAATCCGCACGCGCTACGTAGACATAGGCTATTTTTAGCGGTGTTGATGTCGAAAATACAGCAGCACACGTAGCATCTTTTTGTTTAATGAATTTTTCTGCAGGTAATTTCCAGCATTATGCAACAGTCGCACATTCGTAACTTCAGTATTATTGCCCACATTGACCACGGTAAGTCAACGCTTTCAGACCGTTTGATCCAGCATTGTGGAGGTCTTTCCGATAGGGAAATGGCTGAGCAGGTCCTCGATTCAATGGACCTAGAAAAAGAGCGTGGAATTACCATTAAAGCGCAGAGCGTAACGCTTAATTATGAAGCAAAAAACGGCGAAACGTATCAGCTAAACTTCATCGATACGCCAGGACACGTTGACTTTACTTATGAAGTTTCACGTTCTCTTGCAGCCTGTGAAGGTGCACTGTTGGTCGTAGATGCGGGGCAGGGTGTTGAAGCTCAGACACTGGCAAACTGCTACACTGCTATTGAAATGGACATGGAAGTGGTGCCTGTTTTAAACAAAATAGACTTACCGCAAGCAGACCCTGATCGCGTTGCTGAAGAAATTGAAGATATCGTCGGTATTGATGCGATGGACGCAGTACGCTGTTCTGCGAAAACCGGTATTGGTATTGAAGACGTTCTGGAAGTTATTGTAAATCAAATTCCACCGCCAGAGGGCGACCGTGATGCGCCTTTGAAAGCGCTTATCATCGATTCTTGGTTTGATAACTACCAAGGCGTTGTGTCACTGGTACGAATTGTTGAAGGTCAACTTACCAAGAAAGACAAAATTCAAATTATGTCGAATGGCCAAACTCACCAAGTTGACAAGATTGGTGTGTTTACACCGAAGGCACTAGACACGGGCGTACTGCGCGCCGGTGAAGTAGGCTTCATCATTGCTGGTATTAAAGATATTCAAGGTGCACCAGTAGGTGACACCATTACGCTAGCGCGTGAACCTGCAACTGAAATGCTTCCTGGGTTTAAGAAAGTTAAGCCACAGGTTTACGCAGGCATTTTCCCAATAAGCTCTGACGATTACGAAGACTTCCGTGACGCATTGGCAAAACTTAGCCTAAATGACGCGTCATTGTTCTACGAGCCAGAAAGCTCAGCAGCCCTTGGTTTTGGTTTCCGTATCGGTTTCCTTGGCATGCTGCACATGGAAATCATTCAAGAGCGCTTAGAGCGTGAGTACGACCTAGGCCTAATTACCACAGCGCCAACGGTAATTTATGAAGTTGAAACCACCAAAGGTGAAGTACTTACAGTAGACAGCCCTGCCAAGCTTCCGCCGGTAAACGATATTGCGGAAATTCGTGAGCCTCTTGTTGAAGCCAATATCCTTGTGCCGCAAGAATATTTAGGTAACGTTATCACGCTGTGTGTTGAGAAGCGTGGTATGCAAACTAATATGACTTATCACGGCAAGCAGGTGGCAGTAACTTATGAGCTTCCTATGGCGGAAGTGGTTCTAGATTTCTTTGACCGTTTAAAGTCGACGAGCCGTGGTTTTGCATCGCTAGACTACAACTTCAAGCGTTTCCAAACATCAGACATGGTGCGTGTTGATATTCTTATCAATGGTGAGCGTGTAGACGCCCTTGCGGTAATCACTCACAGAGAAAACTCTCAAGGTCGCGGCCGTGAGTTAGTTGAAAAGTTACGTGAGCTTATTCCTCGTCAAATGTTTGATATTGCAATTCAAGCGGCGATAGGCAACCACATTGTTGCGCGAAGCACGGTTAAACAATTGCGTAAAAACGTAATCGCTAAGTGTTACGGTGGGGACGTAAGCCGTAAGAAAAAGCTACTTCAAAAACAAAAAGAAGGTAAAAAGCGAATGAAGCAAGTGGGTAACGTTGAATTGCCACAAGACGCTTTCCTCGCAGTACTCAAGGTAGGTAAGTAATGGCGAATTATTTTTCCTTGATTTTGGTGGCGCTCACCTTAATCACAGGGCTTGTTTGGCTAGTTGACAGTGTGTACTTTGCGCCTAAGCGCAAAGCCCGCTTACAAGAAGCGGCCACCGCCGAAGGTGCAGCATATGGTGAAGATCCACAGCTGCCATATTGGGTAGATACATCGCAGCAGATATTCCCAGTCATTGCTTTCGTCCTTGTGCTTCGTTCGTTTCTTTATGAGCCATTTCAAATTCCGTCTGGCTCGATGATGCCAACGCTGTTGGTTGGCGATTTTATACTGGTAGAGAAATTCTCTTACGGCGTAAAAGACCCAGTGTTCAGAAGTAAGATGATTGAAACCGGTGTGCCAGAGCGCGGTGATGTGGTTGTATTTAAGTACCCTGAAGACACGTCAATTGATTACATCAAGCGCGTTATCGGTTTGCCGGGCGATACAGTGGTTTACCAAAACAAACAGGTGTATATAAAACCTAAATGCCAACAAGGCGAGGTTTGCGGGAAGCTTAAAGCAGTTCCTTTAGATTTCCAAGAGCGTGGTGAGTTTGTGCAAGATATGGCGCAACTTATGCGCTATACCGAGGACCTAGGTGTGGTTAAACACGACATCTTGCGTCATCCCGTTCGTGAAATTTCATCAGTTCATTTTTACACACAACCTGGCACACGCAGTAATGAGTGGATTGTGCCAGAAGGTCAATATTTTGTGCTTGGTGATAACCGAGACAACAGTCGTGACAGCCGCTTTTGGGGCTTCGTGCCAGACGAAAATTTAGTAGGTAAAGCGGTGGCAATCTGGATCTCATTTGAGTTCGAGCGCGATCCAAAAGATTTCTTGCCAACATGGGTACCCACCGGAGTGCGTTTTGACCGCGTAGGTGGCATTAATTGATGCAAAACCCAATGCAAGGAATAGATAAATATCGTCGGCTTTATAAGGCGATAGGCTACACGTTCAAAGACGAATCGTTGCTAGAGCAAGCGCTTACGCATAGAAGTGCAGCTAAGCAACACAATGAAAGACTAGAATTCCTAGGTGATGCCATACTGGGCATGATTGTTGGTGAAACCTTGTTTAAACGTTTCCCTAGTGTGCCGGAAGGCAAGCTAACCCGCATGCGCTCTACGCTTGTTAAAGGCGAGACACTAGCCGAACTTGCCAAAGAAACGAGCGTGGGTGAGTTGCTGCATCTTGGTCCAGGTGAGCTAAAAAGTGGTGGGCATCGCAGAAGCTCAATACTTGCTGATGCTGTTGAAGCCATATTAGGTGCTATCTATCTTGATTCAGGTATGGAAGAGGTAAGAGGTGTCATCGACAGACTTTGGGAAAGTCGTATTTTAAAGCTAGACCCCAATGCTCATCCCAAAGATAGCAAGACGCGCCTTCAGGAATTCCTACAAGGTCGAAAGCAACCTTTACCTACTTATGAAGTACTTTCTATTTCAGGCAAAGACCACGCGCAAACCTTTGAAGTAAGCTGTAAGGTAGAAAGCCTGCCAAAGGCGGTAGTGGCGTCGGGTAATAGTCGTCGTAAAGCAGAACAAGAAGCTGCTCGTTTAACATTGGAGAAGCTTGATGACAACGCATAATGACAATGACTCTATGTCTGCACCGCCAGTGGATACACGCTGTGGCCTTGTTGCCATTGTAGGAAGGCCAAACGTAGGTAAATCTACGTTGCTAAACCGCTTGTTAGGCCAAAAGGTAAGTATTACATCGCGTAAGCCACAAACCACACGTCACCGTATTCTGGGTATCGACACTGATGGCGATTATCAAGCTATTTATGTTGATACACCAGGGCTTCACCAAGACGAAAAGCGTGCTATTAACCGATACATGAACCGTGCAGCATCTAGCTCGTTAGCTGAAGTAGGGCTAGTGTTATTTGTTGTTGAAGGCGACCGGTTTAACAGCGAAGACGAGATGGTGCTAACGAAAGTAAAGCAGTCAAACCTTCCTTGCTATCTTATTGTAAATAAGATGGACAAAGTGGAAGACAAAGAAGGCTTTATGGTGCACTTACAAAAGCTAGGCGAAAAGCACAAGTTCGAACACATCATTCCAGTAAGTGCAAAGCAAGGCAAAATGATAGACGGCATTCGTGACCTTGTGGCGCAGTCGCTACCTGAAAGCGAATTCTTCTTTCCAGAAGACTATATCACTGACCGCTCAAGTCGCTTTATGGCTGCCGAAATCATTCGTGAAAAGCTTATGCGCTTTACAGGCGATGAACTGCCTTACTCAACTACGGTAGAAATTGAGCAGTTTAAGATGGCCGATAACGGCGTCTATCGCATAAACGGGCTTATATTAGTTGAACGTGAAACGCAAAAACGCATGATTATTGGTAAAGGTGGAAAACATCTTAAAACCATCGGTGAACAAGCGCGAAAAGACATGGAAAACCTGTTCGACAACAAAGTTTTCTTAGAGCTTTGGGTTAAAGTAAAACAAGGCTGGGCAGATGATGAACGTGCGCTGCGCTCTTTGGGCTACGGCGACGACAGCAATTTATAAGAGGCCTTGCCGATTGCGTTTTTACAAGGTCGAGTGATCTCGACCTTGTTACCATCCGTTTTCACTCCACATCATCATTAACGATTTATCGCGGGAGCGTATATGGCAATATCAGATATGCGTAGGCAATACTCAAAGGGCACTTTGGGTGAGTCTGATTTAACTTCAAATCCTTTCTCTTTATTTGATAAGTGGCTAAAAGATGCCATTGATGCCGGTATACCAGACCCAACTGCCATGACAGTTGCCACCGTAGACGCCTCAATGCAGCCGTCTCAGCGCATTGTGTTGCTAAAGGATGTTAGCGAAAAAGGGTTTGTTTTCTTTACTAATCTAGGCAGCAGAAAGGCACAAGAGTTATCTGTAAACCCAAAAGTGTCGTGTCACTTTCCGTGGTTTTTTATGGAGCGACAAGTGCGTGTTTGCGGTAGCGTTGAAAAGCTATCGGTATCTGAAAATGCGACTTACTTTTTTTCTCGTCCTAAAGACAGCCAGCTTGCGGCGTATGCTTCAAAGCAAAGCAAACCTATTGGCAGCAGAGAGCTTTTGCTAACCCAATTCAAACAATTGAAAGATAAGTTTGCTAACAAAGAACTACCAGTCCCCGATTTCTGGGGAGGTTTTCGAATTGTTCCCCATCAAATTGAATTCTGGCAGGGTGGTGAAGACCGCTTACACGATCGCTTTGAATACAATTTGACGGAAAACGGCGAGTGGACCACGCAACGGTTAATGCCATAGCACTCATGCGAGTGCACGCAGAGATACCACAATGATAGACAGTCATTGTCATTTAGATTTACCTGCACTCGCTGACAATATCGACAGCGTATTACAATGTGCTAAACAGAAAGGCGTTAATCGCATTATGGCACCTGGAACTACGGTGCCATCTTGGAAAAAACTTCAGCGCATTAGCGATTCGTTTGCACATCTACTTCCCATTGATACAGCCTTGGGTTTGCACCCTTATTTTCTCCAAGCAAATGCTGATAACGCCATAGCACTACTAAAACAGAGTGTTGACCTGCTTGAGCAGTCGTTAACCCATCCTCACTCCTCAGTAAAAGCCATCGGCGAAGCAGGATTAGACGGTCATATTAATACCTCGATGGCACTGCAAAAATCGGCGCTTGATGCGCAACTAAATATAGCTGCATCTGCATCGCTACCCATTATTTTGCATCATCGTAAAAGCCACCACTTGCTGTTTGAGGCCCTTAAAGCTGCTAAATTTACAAAAGGTGGTGTAATACATGCTTTTTCGGGCAGTATTGATGTAGCAAAGCGATATATCGAGCGGGGCTTTATGCTGGGTATTGGCGGAACCATAACTTACGAAAGAGCAGGAAAAACAAGAGACACCGTTTCGTATCTACTTAAGCATTACCGCGATTGGTTGCTTTTAGAAACTGATGCGCCAGATATGCCTATGAGTGGCAGGCAAGGGCAACCGAATAAGCCCGAATATATCGGCGAGGTAGTAAGTACATTGCAAACGTTGGGAGATGAATCAGAGGAAAGCGTTATAGGCTTAACATCAGCCAATTACGCCCGCTTATTTTTGTCCTAAACGAGCAATAATCCATGGTCGTGACTTGTAAAAAGCGCGCGTCAAGTACACACCTAAAATCAACGCTAGGCCCAATAAAATCAGTAATATAAACAGTAGCTGTGATCGCAGCGTCAGAGGGTTTTCCAATACGGCGTTCGTATTCATGTGGATGTTCACATAGCCAAGTAAAATACCGTCTTCATTATGAATATCTTCTACAAAGGTAAGTGGAGTAAGTGTGTCGCTTTTACTCAATTCAATAACGCTTGGGATCTTCGGTAGCGGTGCAATGTATTTGCCGTCACTATTAAAAACGGCAAGGTTAATGATGTGTGGTTCGCTCGTCAGCACCTTCAAAACGGTTTCAATGTTGGTAATAGCAATAGCTGAATCGCGCGTTGTGTCTGTTGTAGCTTGTTTTGCTGAGTTCTGTCTGCCAGTACTTTGTGTGCCAGTACTTTGTGTGCTTATGCTTTGTGCATTTACATAGTTCGACAGCGGTTTTTCTAGCAGTTTGGCATACTGGCGCGCAACGCTTTCTCCAGAGAACTGAGTTTGTACTTTTAACCACTCGTTCTGATATTGCTGTAACAGCACGATTAACACTATTGTCATTGCAACCACTCCAGCAACGACTAACGCATGACAAAGTCGCTTTATCACGGTGTAAAGTGAATGCGAACGGTCTGCTGTTCTTTTCTCGTGGTTTTCGCCGTTTGCTAACGCCATATTTGTAAAGGCCGTGTTCCCGTAAATAAATGCCAGCCTAACAGTAGGATAAATCGAATTAATTTTAAAGGAGTTATTTTATTGGCTTATTGAATTGGGTAGCATAAGGGCTAATCAAGTTAAGGGGCAATAACGTAGTGCATGCCAAATTAAACGCGCTTATTACCAGCGTGACATCATCATCTCTTCATGTTTCCGACGCGTTATCATCATACGTTACCACTGACGCTGGAAATGATAACTTCACACACACGTTAACCGTTTCAGGTCAGGCACTTACGCCTTTTATTGTGAAATCAGTTTTACAAGCACTAGAAAAGCACTTTGCTGCATCGTTTATGACGTTTCATCATCTACACAACGTGTTTGGTGACAGTGTTGTGACTTTGCGCGGTGAGCTATTAAGTGCTGATGTCTCGAGTGTGAAAGCTACTTTAGGAGATCTTTCATCCACCTACAATATTGATATTGGCATCCAGGCAAGTCGCCCATCATTGTCTCAGCCAGGCTTGCTGGTTATGGACATGGACAGCACCGTGATTGCTATCGAGTGCATAGATGAAATTGCCGTGCTTGCCGGGGTTGGCGAGCAAGTTGCTGAGGTTACAGCACGAGCCATGCGTGGCGAAATTGCATTTAACGACAGTCTTGTACATAGAGTTGCATGTTTAGATGGCGTGCCATTAGCCCATCTTGAAAAAATTCGAAACCGTATCCCGTTAATGCCGGGTATCCAAACATTGGTTCAAACCTTACAAAAGCACAATTGGAAGCTGGCAATAGCTTCAGGTGGTTTTACATACTTTGCCGACTATTTGAAAACCCGTTTAGGTTTAGACTACGCTATCTCTAATACGCTTGGTGTAAATGACGGGAACCTAAACGGTAAAGTGGAAGGTGAAATTATCAATGCCGAGGTTAAAGCGCGTACGGTTAAAACATTGGCGGAAAAATGGCAAATTCCAAAGGCACAAACCGTTGCTATGGGCGATGGAGCGAACGACCTTGTTATGATGGCTGAATCGGCGCTGGGCGTGGCATGTCACGGCAAGCCTTTGGTAAACGAAAAAGCCGATGTAGCAATTCGCGTGGGCAGTCTGCACAGTATGCTGTATTTCTTGGAAGGCTAGTGCTCACTAGCCTTTTTTGAGCTTCACTACACACTAAATAGTTTTAATTGCATAGTGTTTAGTGCTCATTGCGTAAGCAAAGCGCCCTTGGGTTTGCTTTCTAGCGTTTTGTTAGCGGTAATGTCGTCTAACGAAAAACCGTATCTTAAAAGCACTTCGTCAGTCACATCTATAAGATGTGAACACGCCGCCATACTCCACATCTTCTTTTCAAGTTCTTTGGCTTTGTGCATCGCGTACATGGTGACGTAGTTAATCTCTGTTTGAAGCATCGATAAATCGGGTTTGCCGGTTGTAGTTAGCATCAAATGAATAGCAATAAACTGGCCGCGAGTCATTGCCTCTCGAATAAAAGCCTTGCGTTGTTTGTTATCTTCAAACTTACTTGAATACCGCGGTATGATAGCCATTCTCGGGTCTTTTTGTGCAGTATCAAAGGAAATGAAAAGCTCTTCTCTTAACGGCGTGTTTTCATGCTTAACAACTTTTATACCGCTCTGTAAAAAAGGCGATTCCTGCTTTCTATCGCGGAATAAAAACTCAAGGTTTACTTGACCTTGCTCAGCAAATTGGGTTGTTAGCGTAGTAACACGCTCATCCTGTTTCCCGATAATGCAAGCTTGAGGTACGTATCGCACACCTTCTTTACTCATCAAAAATGAAAGCGACGTTGCGTTCCTCGCGTTAATACAGCGAAGTGCCTGACCCATGCCCGGTATTTCTTCTTCTGTATCTTCTACTTTTAGGCTGCTTTTATTCTTTTTAATAAGCTCTTCGAAAAAGTAGCGAGCACCTTTACCTGCATCTCCTGATACGGCTTTCAAATGCAAAATGTTTTTATCTGCGTTGTGGTAAATCACTTCGTATTGCAAATGCATTACGTTAAAAGACGGTGCAATTTCTTGAAGCTTAGGAAATGCAACTTCTACACGCCCTTCAAGGTTACCTTTATATTCGCGCTTCAACTCAATACGCAGCCCCAGGCCGTGTACCGAAATATCCTCGCTAATTCCGTTAATTACAGTTTCATCATCATTTAAACGAAGCGTTACTTGAGTTCTAAGCTGATAGCGGCTTTCAATCCGCTTTTCGTCATACTTAAATCGTACAATTTCAATATTTGATGTGGCACGGTTTCGAGGGTGCCCAAAGAGACGTAAATGCGAAAGGTTATCTCTATTGAACGTAAATTCGTTATAAGTTTCTTGTCCAGTTACTGAGGTAACATCGGTAATATGAGCAAGGAATTGTAAGTTTTTAAGCTTAGACATTAACCGAGCAGACGGCGGCGTATTAAGCTTTTTAATCTTGTTACCCACCGAATCAGGAATGGACGTTGGAATATGTGCTTGTTCTGGCACCATGTCTGTTAGTGTTATTTTAAATACACGCCAACTCGCCTTCTTCGAGCCAAACCCAAGAAAAGCACGCATAAGCGCATCCTTTTGCGCCAGTTCTTCCATCGCAGCAGAGTAGAAGTACACTTTCTCGTTTTGAAAATGTGTGAAGCTAAAGACAAAAATTTCTCTCACTTCCTCTGACTTATTTAATAGTTGATTAAGTCGTTCCTGAGTTAAAAGAAAATTTAGCCTACAGTTGTCATCTTCGTCTTGCCAATACTCGAGTGTTTCTCGATTCACTTCGTTAGCCATTGCAAAACGGGGCACCAGTGTATTGCTTATAACATCAATGAAAACAGGTAAGGTAGGGCTGCGGGGTGAAAAGAATTGTTCGCTTGTTTTACTGGTGATGGCTTCGATGGTGTTACTCATGTTTACTTTATAACGGCGCTTATTACCGTGAATAAAGTTTTCTAGGAACTTGTCGAAAGCTGGGTTGGGATGGTTACTGTCTCGCTGTAGTGCAAGGTAATTGACGTCGTTCTTCGTACTTATTTTTACTAGCTTGTACGCAATACCGTTCTTTTTATCCAGCGCGTATTCGGTTTCAAGGCCTCTAAAAAAGATATGAAGCGTTTCCCCTTTTTTAAAAAACGTATCTTTTGACAGTTTAACCTGTAGCCCTTCAAGCGAAATGTCTACACTTAACCCGCGTATCGACTCATTTTGGTCATTAAATAACTCTACGGCTACCGCAAAGTTCATACGCTCTGCATTGCGCTGACGATAGTCTAGAAGGTTTACTGTTGGTACTTTGAATTGTTCTAATATCGCAGAACGTTTTTTTAATTCGGGATTACTTCTCTCTTGTCGTTCTTGAGCGAGTTCTTTTTCGCGCATTAGGCGGAAATTGTTTTCCGTATTTTGTACGGCCTCGTAAACACCATAGGTATAACGACCAAAAACGCGTATCTGCTCTTCAAACTTATCAACAGCAATGTCATCCATATAGTGCGTGCGGCCTTCATGCACATACTTTTTGCATTTACCATCTACATGGCCACGTAAGTCAATGGTCCTCATGCAAGGTTTTGCAAGTCGCTTTACTTCCATCTTTATAAGGAAGCGCTTCTCTTTCGGAACATCAGAAGCGATCTGAAGCAGCACTTGGTTGAACTCAGGTTCATTAACCATTGGCTTTAGCTGTTCTATAATGGCAGCATATTGCTTTAAATCTTGACTCATGAACGGGCAACTTTGTCGTTAAGTATCATTATTTTAGTTATTATCGGCATTTCAGCCAATCTCATTAATATGGAGGTTGCGCGTCCTGCGCGTGCGTGAAGCACAAAAGTTGAGAAGCAATCACGTGTTCTACATAAAAGCATAGTGCACAACGTATAAAACGTATACCTAACAAAACAGGTGTTGGTGGGTCGCAATCTCTTCTAAATGAAGAACATAGAATACTACTTTAGACTAATGGATCAAATAGCTTTATGGCAAAACGTAAAACTGCTTATGTCTGTTCAGACTGTGGCGCAGAATTTCCTCGTTGGCAAGGGCAATGTTCAGAATGCAAAGCTTGGAACACAATAAGCGAGTTTGTTGTAGCGAGTGCTAAAAGTGCTTCTCGTCCCAGTACTTCAGGTTATGCGGGTCAAACTGCGGCAAAAATAGAAACCTTAAACGCAATAGATTTGGCATCTCTCCCACGCTTTAGTGCAGGCTTTAAGGAACTGGACCGTGTGTTGGGTGGTGGTATTGTGCCTGGAGCCGCTATGTTAATTGGCGGTTCGCCAGGCGCAGGTAAAAGTACGTTGCTGTTACAGGTAATGTGCCAAATGGCACAAAATGAAACGGCACTGTACGTTACGGGTGAGGAATCATTACAACAGGTTGCCATGCGCGCTAAGCGGCTAAACTTACCAGACGATAAACTGCTAATGCTTGCAGAAACCAACGTCGAAACCATCTGCGACCTTGCCCTTACGAAAAAGCCCAAGATTATGGTTATTGACTCCATTCAGGTAATGCATGTATCTGACGTACAGTCGGCGCCGGGCAGTGTTTCTCAAGTGCGTGAAAGTGCTGCCTATCTAACGCGCTTTGCAAAACAAAATCACATTGCCATGTTTATAGTGGGCCATGTCACCAAAGACGGTAATTTAGCAGGCCCTAAGGTGCTAGAGCACTGTATTGATAGTTCTATGATGCTAGAGGGCGAAAGTGATGGGCGTTATCGCACCCTTCGCAGTCATAAAAACCGATTTGGAGCGGTTAATGAGCTTGGTGTTTTTGCGATGACCGAAAAAGGTCTGAAAGAGGTGAGTAACCCATCGGCCATCTTTTTAAGTCGTGGCGATAACGAAACGCCGGGCTCAAGCGTCATGGTAATTTGGGAAGGAACGCGCCCATTGCTTGTGGAAATTCAAGCGTTGGTTGATTATTCACAAATGTCTAACCCAAGACGTATTGCCGTGGGTCTTGATCAAAATCGTTTATCTATGTTGCTTGCAGTACTGCATCGTCACGGCAATGTTCAAATGAACGATCAAGATGTATTCGTGAATGTAGTAGGTGGAGTAAGGGTGTCTGAGACCAGCGCTGATTTAGCGTTACTGCTTGCCATGATATCGAGCTTTAGAAACCGTCCACTGCCACGAGACTTAATTGTATTTGGAGAGGTAGGGCTAGCCGGTGAAATACGACCTGTGCCGAATGGTACTGAGCGTATTATTGAGGCGGCAAAGCATGGCTTTAAACGCGCTATTGTGCCTAAAGCTAATGCGCCTAAACAAGCGATTAATGGAATGAAGGTGGTACCGGTATCGCGCCTGACCGAAGCGTTGGATGCTTTGGAGTAATAGCCTTATTATGGACGTGGTTTATTGAGGTGCTTGGTAAACTGCGTCTATCAGCGCGTTTAAGTCTTTCTCTTCAATACCGCTATCCATACTATTTAACGCAATAAGTCTGCGCAGAGCACTTAAACATTCAACACCCATGCGCTCTACTTTGCATCCTAGCGAAACATCGTCTTTTCTACTGTCTGAATGCCGGTATAGCTGTGATATATGAAGGGTTATTGATGGACTATCTTCATTGGCTTTGAAGGTTGCAGTGTAGGGTTCATGGCTATCGAAAGGGAGTTTTGCCAATTCTGTTTCAGAAGCAAGTAGCTTAATACCTTGTAGTGAAACATCACTTACCATTACCTCAATAGTGATGTCGTTGTGAGCAAGGTGTCCCTTCACATTCAGCATAACCCGATGAAACTGGCGCTTGTCCGTCATTCTTCAACCTTTTTTATTCTTTCCCTAAACTCAGTATTGGCTATTTATTTTTCCTTCGCAATAAAAAAGCCCTCGATAACGAGGGCTTTTTGTACGGTGCCGTAAAGCTTTTACATACAAAAGTAGGTCTTTGTTAAAAAGCTATTTCGACATACGTTTGTATTTAAGGCGATGTGGCTCAACCACGTCTTGACCAAACTCATTTTTCAGCCACGTTTCGTAATCTGAGTAGTTACCTTCGAAGAAGTTGATGCTACCTTCATCGCGATAATCCATGATATGCGTAGCCACGCGGTCTAGGAACCAACGGTCGTGCGAGATAACCATTGCACAGCCAGGGAACTCTAACAGGGCGTTTTCTAACGCACGCAGCGTTTCAACATCCAAGTCGTTAGTCGGTTCATCCAGTAGTAATACGTTTCCGCCCGCTTTTAATAGCTTTGCCAAGTGAACACGATTGCGCTCACCACCAGAAAGGTCCTTAATGAACTTTTGTTGGTCCGTGCCTTTAAAGTTAAAGCGGCTGCAGTAGGCGCGGCTATTTATTTCAAAGTTACCAATGCGAATAATATCTGAGTCGTCAGAAATTTCTTTCCACACTGTATTGTTCTCGTTCATATGATCGCGGAACTGTTCAACGGCGGCAATTTGAACGGTTTCACCCAAGTCAATGTTGCCCGAGTCGGGTTGCTCTGCACCAGTAAGCATTCTGAACAGGGTTGATTTACCCGCACCGTTTGGACCAACAATACCTACGATGGCACCTTTTGGAACCTTGAAAGAAAGGTCATCAATAAGTACGCGGTCGCCGTAAGATTTTTTAAGGTTGGATACCTCGATAACCTTGTCACCAAGACGCTCACCAGGTGGAATGAATAGCTCGTTAGTTTCGTTACGTTTTTGATAGTCACTCGTAGACAGTTCTTCAAAACGGGCCATACGGGCTTTACTTTTCGCGTGACGACCTTTCGGGTTAGAGCGCACCCATTCAAGCTCTTGCTTCATGCTCTTCATACGGGCTGTCTCTGCGCGCTCTTCTTGCTGAAGACGGTTTTCTTTTTGCTCTAGCCATGAAGAGTAGTTGCCTTCCCATGGAATACCTTCACCGCGGTCAAGTTCTAGTATCCAACCTGCAACATTATCAAGGAAGTATCTATCGTGGGTAATTGCCACTACCGTTCCTTCATAGTCGTGAAGGAAGCGTTCAAGCCATGCTACTGATTCAGCGTCTAGGTGGTTAGTCGGTTCATCAAGCAGCAGCATTTCAGGTTTTTCAAGTAGAAGACGGCAAAGTGCAACGCGGCGACGCTCACCACCAGAAAGTTTGCTGACGTCAGCGTCCCACGGCGGTAAACGAAGAGCATCAGCTGCGCGCTCAAGCGCATTTTCAAGGTTATGCCCGTCTTTCGCTTGGATAATGGCTTCTAATTCACCTTGTTCTTTTGCTAACGCGTCAAAGTCGGCATCGGGTGCTGCGTATTCTGCATACACTTCATCTAGACGCGTCAGTGCGTGTTTTACATCTGCAACGGCTTCTTCGATGTTGCCTCGAACGTCTTTTGATTCGTCTAGCTGAGGCTCCTGAGGAAGGTAACCTACCTTTAACCCAGGTTGAGGTCGCGCTTCACCTTCAATGTCGGTATCAACACCAGCCATTATACGGAGAAGTGTTGATTTACCTGCACCGTTTAAACCAAGCACACCAATTTTGGCACCAGGGAAAAAGCTGAGAGAGATATTTTTAAGAATATGACGATTCGGTGGCACAATTTTGCCCACGCGATGCATACTGTATACATATTGAGCCATGCTTGCTCCTCGCTACAATGCAGAAAAATTAATAAGTTCCAACTCGCAAAATACTATGTTCATTTGTGCCTTGAAGGCACAGTCAACGAGTTGATAAATGTGGTGCCGTATTCTACTCGTAACACTATAGTTTGTGCCAGAGCACAGCGCCATTTAGGTGTATTTATGCTGTTATTTTGTGCACTTGCAGAGAAATTTTTTATTTAAACATCGGTGTAAGCATGGAATTAAGGTAAACTTCAGATCATAAAATGGTGTGTGTTGTTTTACTAAGTGAAGAACTGAATGAAGACTTTGCAATGCCCTTTAAAGCACTTATTGCGTATCTGAAAGGGTAATTGTTAGAGCGCATTGGTAAATGTGCACGTTAGAAGCAGTGCCAGTCAAGCAGTGCAGGTAATAATAACGCAACACTAATTGGAACATTCTTACAGGTACAAAATTGCATGACGGCTATGAAAAAACGTACGTACAGTTTAGAAGAGCTCGCCAGCCATGTTGGCGGTGAGGTTCAGGGCGATGGCAGTGTCAACATTTCTGCTGTTGGTACCTTGTCGGGCTCTGCCGAACATCAAATTTCTTTTTTGACTAACCCTAAATATAAGCCTCAGTTAAAAGACACAAAAGCAGGGGCGGTTATACTGCATGAAAGTTTAAAGGACGACAGCCCGGTCCCTGCTTTGGTTGTGGCTAATCCGCATGCGGCATTTGCCCTTATAGCCCAACTTTTTGATACCACGCCGGTAGTCGCTACGGGCATTGCCGACACCGCTGTTATTGCACCATCCGCGCGCATCGGAAGTGACGTAGCGTTAGGTCATAACGTTATTATTGAAGACAACGTAGTGCTTGGCGATAGGGTAGTCATTGGCGCAAATACGGTAGTGCGCAAAGGTACACATATTGGTGAAGACACTACCGTTCATCCAAATGTCACTATTTATCATGATATTGTTATTGGCAAACGAGTAACTATTCATAGTCAAACAGTCATTGGCGCAGCGGGTTTTGGTTATGCTAACGACAAAGGTGTGTGGATCCCAATTCCTCAAACGGGGTCGGTGCGTATTGGCGATGACAGCCAAATTGGTGCCAGTAGCAGTATCGACAGAGGTGCAATGGAAGACACCATTTTAGGTAATAACGTGATTATTGATAACCAAGTGCAGATTGGGCACAACTGCATTATTGGCGACCATTCATGTATATGCGGGGCCACAGGTATTGCTGGAAGCTGCCACATAGGTAAACACGTTATCATCGGTGGCGGTGTAGGTATTAATGGTCACATTTCTATTTGTGACAATGTTCAAGTAACTGGCTATACCATGATTGTGCAAGATATTACCGAGCCAGGCGTTTACTCTTCAGGGCAACCGGCACAAACCAATCGAGAGTGGCGTAAAAATACGGTTCGCTTACAAAAAATTGGCAGCTTATTTGACCGTGTCAAAGCGCTAGAAAAACAGCGTTAAAATTAAGATGGCGTAGGGATATCGTTAAACCTACGCCATTTGTATTAATTTAGTGATAAAGCGGTATACAAGGGGCTGAAAATGACTAGAATATGGCCTCAAATTGAGCTATTCGAGTGAATACTAACCTGCATAGGCAATTGGTGACACCGCAGTTTCTTATCCAGATTGGTATTATCGCCACATAAAAACCGCAGTTAAGGAGCCCCCATGTTTTCTCGCGAAATGAACATTGCTGACTTTGACCCAGAATTAGCCGATGCAATGGCAAAAGAGGTTGAGCGTCAAGAACACCACATTGAGCTAATTGCCTCTGAAAACTACTGTAGCCCACGTGTGATGGAAGCACAGGGTTCGCAGCTTACCAATAAATACGCAGAAGGTTACCCTGGCAAACGTTACTATGGCGGTTGCGAGCATGTTGACGTTGTTGAACAACTTGCCATTGATCGTGCAAAAGAGTTATTTGGTGCAGAATACGCAAACGTTCAGCCTCACGCGGGTTCGCAAGCTAACTCAGCTGTGTTTATGGCGCTACTTGACGCTGGTGATACTGTACTAGGAATGAGCCTGTCTGAAGGTGGTCACTTAACACATGGTTCTCACGTTAACTTTTCTGGGAAGACATACAACGCTGTTCAGTATGGCTTAAACAACGAAACGGGGGAAATTGATTACGCGCAAGTTGAAGCTCTAGCAAAAGAGCATAAGCCTAAAATGATCATTGGCGGTTTCTCGGCGTATTCAGGTGTTGTTGATTGGGCTAAGTTCCGTGAAATTGCAGACAGCGTTGGTGCTTTCTTGTTAGTTGATATGGCGCACGTTGCAGGTTTAGTAGCGGCAGGTGTTTATCCAAACCCGCTTCCACACGCACACGTAGTAACGACTACAACGCATAAAACGCTTGCGGGCCCCCGTAGTGGCTTAATTCTATCTGCATGTGGCGATGAAACCATCTACAAAAAGCTGAACAGCTCGGTATTCCCTGGAAACCAAGGCGGTCCGCTATGTCATGTTATTGCAGCAAAAGCAGTAGCCTTCAAAGAAGCACTTCAGCCAGAGTTTAAAGCGTATCAACAACAAGTTGTTGCCAACGCGAAAGCCATGGTTGCAGTGATGATTGAGCGTGGCTATAAAATTGTATCTGGCGGTACAGACAACCACCTTTTCCTGCTTGACCTAATTGATAAAGATATCACAGGTAAAGACGCAGACGCGGCACTTGGTGCAGCCAACATTACTGTGAATAAGAACTCAGTACCAAACGATCCTCGTTCACCTTTCGTAACGAGTGGTCTGCGCATTGGTAGCCCAGCGATCACTCGCCGAGGCTTTAAAGAAGAACAAGCTAAACAAGTAGCTACATGGATTTGTGACATCCTTGATAATATGGGCGATGAGTCTGTTATTAAGCGTGTTCAAGACGAAGTAGTTACGCTTTGCTCACAATATCCTGTTTATAAGTAAATAGGTTTGTGTTTTATTGCGTACTTTGATAGTTATGCTGCTACATTGAGACACTGCTAAGTACGCAATAGTTAAGGATTTTCTATGTTTTGCCCCTTTTGCTCCGCGCAAGAAACTAAAGTTATTGATTCTCGCCTTGTGGCCGAGGGGCATCAAGTGCGCAGACGTCGCGAATGTAATGTCTGCCACGAACGCTTCACTACCTTTGAAGGTGCCGAACTTGTAATGCCGCGTGTTATTAAGCGCGACGGCTCACGCGAGCCGTTCAACGAAGATAAGCTTCGTGCGGGACTGCAGCGGGCATTGGAAAAGCGTCCTGTAAGTACTGAAAAAGTTGAACAGTGCATTTTATCTCTTAAGTCTGAGTTACGTGCCACTGGAGAACGAGAAATAGAAAGCGAGTTGCTTGGTAACTTGATCATGAAAGCGCTTAAAGAGCTGGATAAAGTCGCCTACGTTAGATTTGCATCTGTATACCGTTCCTTCGAAGATATCAGAGAGTTTGGTGAAGAAATCGCTCGCTTAGGCGACTAGCGCACGTTGCGCCTATCACAGGATTAAATGTGGATCACGCAAACCTAAAAGATGATTATTACTGGATGGCGAGAGCCATTAAAAATGCCAAAAAAGGGCGTTTCACTACCTCTCCCAACCCTCGCGTTGGCTGTGTCATTGTTGATGAAAATAATCAGTTCTTAAGTGAAGGTTTTCATAAACAGGCTGGCACGCCTCATGCCGAAATACATGCACTCGACGCTGCTGAAAAAGCGCGGAAACAAGGCGCAAAAGGCGCAACAGCATACGTTACCTTAGAGCCGTGTAGTCATTTCGGACGCACGCCGCCGTGTGCTCTAGCACTGGTAAAAGCACAAGTATCTCGCGTTGTTATCGGTATGACCGACCCAAACCCTGCGGTAAGCGGAAACGGTATTAGAATACTTCAGGAAGCTGGAATAGAAGTGGTTAGTGATATTCTTGCATCTGAAGCGGCAGCGCTAAATCCCGGCTTTATAAAACGTATGCTAACCGGAAAGCCCTATATCAGACTAAAACTGGGGATAAGTTTAGACGGTAAGATAGCCCTTGAAAATGGCGTTAGTCAGTGGATAACCGGAAAAGATGCAAGGCGCGACGTGCAGCGCTATCGCGCAATGAGTTGTGCGGTACTAACGGGCTCTGGTACAGTCAAAGCTGATAATCCCAGTTTATTAGTGCGTGCTAACGAAGCGGGATTTGCTGACTATCCTATTCAAAATTTGCGTCAACCTGTTCGCGTCATCATCGATAGTAAATTAAGCCTAAACGATGAATACCAATTGTTTAATGATGGGTTCGCTACCCTAGTAGCAACCACATCCACAGAATCCAAAAGCACACCTGGGCAGCACGCTGGTCAAATTATGATAGTGCCTGAGAAAAACGGAAAAGTTGATTTACATGCACTAATGGATGCACTGGGTGAAAAGCAATATAACGAAGTGCTTGTAGAGGCGGGGCCTGGGCTTGCAGGTGCACTGCTTAACGAGGGGCTGGTGGACGAGCTAATTTGCTATCAGGCACCCAAGTTATTGGGCGACAAAGGGCAGAGTATGGTGTCGCTGCCTACTTTCACGTCGCTCGAGCAATCTATTTCACTCACACTCATTGAAAATTGCCAAGTGGGTAACGATATTAAGTTTATCTTTAAACCCGATGGCAATCGGAACGTCGCAGCTAGCGATTAAGAGGAAGTTTATGTTTACGGGCATTATTCAGGCACTAGGCACAATTCAGAAACTAGACAATCGCGGGAACGATATTCGCCTTACTGTTGCATCTCCCACACTTGATATGGCCGATGTTGCCTTGGGCGATAGTATTGCAACAAACGGCGTTTGCCTAACTGTAACTGATATGGGCGACGACTATTATTGCGCTGATGTATCTGCAGAAACAATTAAGTTAACTGGCTTTGCACATTATTCAGCAGGCTCTACAGTTAACTTAGAAAAGGCCATGCGACCAACCGACCGTTTTGGCGGGCATATTGTGTCTGGACACGTTGACGGTGTTGGCAAAGTAACGCAAATCATAAAGCATTCCGACTACATCGAGTTTTGGGTGAAAGCCCCTGAAGACTTAGCGAAGTATATCGCACATAAGGGCAGTATTACCGTAGACGGTATTAGCCTGACGGTGAACGAAGTAAATGGTTCTGAATTTATGCTGTGGATAATACCTCACACGTTAAAAGAAACCAATATGGGGACTTACAAGGTAGGTACAGCCGTTAATTTAGAAGTCGATGTTATAGCACGTTATTTAGAACGTTTGATGCTGGGCGAAAAAGCCGCAGAGCCACAGTCAAAAGGCATCGATATGGCATTTTTAGCCGAGAATGGATTTTTAAAAAGATAACCCTACAAGAAGCAAAAGAATATGGCATTTAACACTACACAAGAAATAATTGAAGATATTCGTCAAGGTAAAATGGTTATCTTGATGGATGATGAAGACCGCGAAAATGAAGGCGATCTCATCATGGCGGCTGAGCATGTAACACCTGAAGCCATTAACTTTATGGTGACCCATGCACGAGGCCTAGTGTGTTTGCCTATGACACAAGAGCGCTGCCGAACTCTCAACCTTCCGTTGATGGTGGATAAGAACGAAGCACAATTTTCAACCAACTTTACAGTGTCAATTGAAGCGGCGAAGGGCGTTACAACCGGTATTTCGGCAGCAGATCGCGCAACTACTATTCTTGCCGCTGTCTCAAAAGATGCAAAAGCCACTGATATTGTTCAGCCCGGTCATATATTCCCGCTTATTGCAAAAGAAGGTGGTGTATTAAACCGTGCAGGTCACACTGAAGCTGGCGTTGACTTACCCAGACTTGCAGGTCTTGAACCGGCAGGCGTTATTGTTGAAATACTCAACGAAGACGGCACCATGGCTCGTCGCCCTGAGCTAGAAAAATTTGCTGAAAAACACGACTTAAAAATAGGCACCATTGCTGACCTTATCGAATACCGTAATTTAAATGAAACCACCATCGAAAAAGTAGCGCAGTGCAACATGCCTACAGAATACGGTGATTTCGAGCTACACACTTTTAAAGACAGTATTGATAACCAGCTTCACTTCGCACTTAAGAAAGGTGACATCAAAGAGGACGAACCAACGCTAGTACGTGTTCACTTGCACAATACTTTTAGTGATCTTCTTGGTTCGACACGTGGTATTCATCGCTCACTTACTTTAGCCGATGGCATGCGTAAAATTTCGGAAGAGGGTGGTGTACTCGTGCTTTTAGGCAAAGAAGAGCATATTGAACATCAAGTACGCCGCTTTGCTGCTGAAGACCGCGGAGAGCGTCCAACAGGCGCAGATTGGCAGGGCTCGTCTAGAACCATTGGAGTGGGCAGCCAGATATTAGCGTCTATGGGCGTACATAAAATGCGCCTACTGAGTAAGCCAATTAAATATCACGCACTTTCAGGCTATGGCCTTGAAGTAGTGGAGTACGTGCACGACTAGTACTTCAGAGCTTGGAGCGACGGAGTAAGAAGCGCGGAAGGGGCATGTCCATCGCAAACGTTGGATGAATTAGAGTGGGGCAGTAATCTCGGTTGTGAACCCTCCACCGCATGGATGCGGTGGCGGAGCGTACAGGGATGTATTTACCGCGTGTTCACAACCGAGGTTGCTGCCCCACAATCAGCTTAAGTCAAATGTACAAATAGAAGTTAAAGAAACAATCGATTTAGTTTAGGCGCAGTTGTGGTATACTTCGCGCCGTTTTTTCTCGAGGAATGAAACCATGCAGGTAATTGAAGGTAATATCAGAGCAACCGGTAAGAAGTTTGCTATCGTTGTATCACGCTTTAATAGCTTTGTTGTAGAGAGCTTGCTTGAAGGCGCGTTAGATACACTAGAGCGTCACGGTGAAGTAAACAGTGACGACATTACGGTAGTACGTGTTCCTGGTGCATATGAATTACCTGTAGTGGCACAAAAGATTGCCGAGAAAAAGTCATTTGACGCGATCATTGCATTAGGTGCGGTAATTCGTGGCGGCACACCTCACTTTGATTTTGTAGCGGGCGAATGTAACAAAGGCCTTGCACAAGTATCACTAGAGTACGGTGTACCAGTGTCATTTGGCGTAATCACAACAGATTCAATTGAACAAGCTATCGAACGTTCAGGAACCAAAGCGGGTAACAAAGGTGCAGAAGCTGCACTAGGCGCCCTTGAAATGGTTAACGTTTTTGATGCTGTTGAAAAGCTTTAAGGTAAACATTTAGTGAAAGTTTCAGCTCGTCGTAAAGCCCGTGAGTTAGCACTTCAAGGTGTATATTCATGGCAAATGAGTCATAACGACATTCAGCAAGTTGAACTGGCTTTAGCAACCAGTAACGACATGCAAAAGGTAGACATGGCATATTTCCAAGCTTTGTTGCGCGGTGTTGCACACAACGCAAGCAAGCTTGATGACACCATCAAACCTTACCTTGGCCGTTTGCCAGAAGAACTGGATGCTATTGAAAAAGCCATTCTTCGTATAGCGACACTGGAACTTACCGAGCGCATTGATGTGCCTTATCGTGTAATTATTAATGAAGCTATCGAGCTGGCTAAGGCATTTGGTGCCGAAGAAAGCCATAAGTTTATTAATGGTGCTCTTGATAAGGCCGTGCGCACATTGCGCAAAGATGAGCGCGACTAACCTTTTTACTAAGACGGCAAGGATTGCTGTTAAAGGGTTTCAATTACTACCGTGAAAGAATTCGATCTTATCGGCCGCTATTTTGCAAACAGTGGCCACAAACGCAAAGATGTTGTTATTGGTATTGGTGATGACTGCGCCGTAACAACAGTTCCAGAAAACCAACAGCTTGCTATAACTACCGACACCTTAGTAGCAGGTGTTCACTTTCTTGATGATGCACCAGCGAAGTCGGTGGCATATAAAACGGTTGCCGTAAATTTAAGTGACTTAGCTGCAATGGGCGCTGAGCCTGCATGGATTAGCCTTTCTTTGTCGTTGCCAGAAGTGAATGAAGCATGGCTAGACGATTTCGTTAGCGGGCTATATGAGCTTACGCAGTACTATTCTGTTCAGCTTATTGGTGGTGATACGGTTAAAGGGCCCATGGCAATGACGGTCACTGCACAGGGGTTTATTCCACCCGGCTCTGAGCTTACTCGAAGCGGCGCGAAACCAGGAGACTGGGTATATGTTACCGGCACGTTAGGTGATGCTGGCGCAGGCTTGGATATTCTTCAAAATAAGCTAGAGGTTACAGGCGAAGCAAAAGATGTGTTGATTAATCGTCATTATTTTCCTACGCCACGTGTTGCCGTTGGTACTGCTATTCGTCGAATTGCCACCTCGTGCATTGATATTTCAGACGGACTTATCTCTGATTTAGGTCACATCTTAAAAGCATCTAACTGTGGCGCTAACGTTCATGTAGACCGTTTGCCGGTTTCACGCGCTTTGACCAGCGCCGTGTCAGAGCAACAGGCTACTGATTATGCGTTGTCAGCGGGTGATGACTACGAGTTAATATTTACCGTTAGTGAAGAGCAACGAGGCAGTTTAGAAACCTCTCTTGCCAGTACAAATGTTAAAGCGACGTGTATAGGGCAGTTAACAGGTCAACCTGGCGCATTATCACTGTTAAAAAACAACGAAAAGTACACGTCAAAAACGGGCGATGGCTACGAACACGTTTTTTAGCGTAGCCCGCAATAACTCACCAAACAGCGTATAAGAAGAGACAATAATATGCAGGCTGAATACCGCGCCAGAGTAAGTATGAAAAACCCTGTTCACTTCCTGGCGCTGGGGTTTGGTAGTGGGTTGATACCTGTTATGCCCGGCACATTTGGCTCACTTGCGGCCATTCCGCTTTTACTGGCTTGCATGTATGTATCTTCGGTTTCATTCATTGCACTAACGCTTATTTTTAGCGTTATTGGCATTTACCTTTGTGGTAAGACAGCAGATGACATGCAGGTTCATGATCATGGATCTATTGTTTGGGATGAAATAGCAGGCATGTTTGTGACATTCCTGTTTGTGCCGCTATCTGCATCAACATTACTCATTGGCTTTTTATTATTCCGCGCGTTCGATATTTTAAAGCCTTGGCCTATTGGCGTTATCGATAAACGTTTACATGGCGGCACCGGTATTATGCTGGACGATATTCTGGCGGGTGCAATGGCCTGTGGCTGCCTCCATTTGCTTATGGTGCTATGGCCTAGTTCACTTAGCTTCTTGTAGTAAAAGCCTGTTTAACACGCGCTGAATCGCACACAACAAAAAGCCCGCTACGTTAATCATACGTCGCGGGCTTTTTAATATCTGGCTTTTACATTCTTAGGAGCAATGTGCCAGCGTCTATCGCATTTGTAATACAATACAAGGTATTGAAAACCTAATTACCTAGAAGCGCGTTAGCCGCACCTACAATGCCATCAGCATCTAGGCCATGCTCTTTATACATTTCCTGCTGTGTGCCTTGAAGTATAAAGCTATCTGGAAGTCCTAGCATTTTAACGGCTTTTAATACGCCATTTTGCTGCAGATGCTCAAGCACTGCACTGCCTGCTCCACCCATTATACAGCCATCTTCAAGTGTCATAAGCACATCATGCGATGCTGCTGCATTTATTACAGCTTCACCGTCCAGCGGCTTGATAAAACGCATGTCGATAACGGTTGCATCAAGCTTTTCGGCTGCTTCTAGCACATTTGGAAGCAAACAACCGAAGTTTAAGATAGCGATACGTTTTTCTGCAGAACTTGATGCTTCGCGACAGGTGCGAGATTTTCCTATTTCAAGCTGTGTCATTTCCTTGTCAGGTGTAACGCCCATACCGGCACCTCGAGGGTAGCGAACTGCAGCAGGCTTTTGTAACTTGTGCCCTGTGTACAACATTTGGCGGCATTCATTTTCATCAGAAGGCGCCATAACCACCATGTTCGGAATACAGCGCAAGAAAGCAATATCAAACGCCCCTTGGTGTGTAGGGCCGTCGGCGCCAACAATACCGGCACGGTCGATGGCAAACAATACAGGTAAGTCTTGTATCGCTACATCATGAATTAGCTGGTCGTAAGCACGTTGTAAAAACGAAGAGTATATGGCTACTACCGCGTTCATACCGTCTTTCGCAAGACCAGCGCCAAAAGTTACTGCGTGCTGTTCAGCAATGGCCACATCGAAATATTGTTCAGGAAATTTCTGTGAGAACTCAACCATACCCGAACCTTCACGCATAGCAGGAGTAACTGCCATAAGCTTGGGATCTGCCGCGGCCATGTCGCATAGCCAATTGCCGAAAATGGCAGAATAGGTTGGCGCAGAAGGCTTTGACTTCGGAAGTGCGTTGTCTGCAGGATTAAATTTTGGAACGGCATGAAACTTAATAGGATCTTCTTCCGCTACCGCGTAGCCTTTACCCTTTTTAGTTACTACATGTAACAGCTGTGGACCCTCGAATTTGCGCATATTGCGCAATGTATCCACAACCGCATTTACATCGTGTCCATCAATAGGACCAATGTAATTAAAACCAAGCTCTTCAAAAATAGTGCCTGGTACTACCATGCCTTTAATGTGCTCTTCCGCGCGGCTAGCAAATTCTTTAATTGGTGGAACGTTGCTTAATAGCTTTTTACCGCCGTCACGAATAGAATTAAAGAAGTTACCTGTAAGCAGTCGTGCTAAGTGACTGTTAAGCGCACCTACATTTTCAGAAATAGACATTTCGTTGTCGTTCAGTACTACAACCATGTCTTTCTTGATATCACCAGCGTGGTTTAGTGCTTCAAACGCCATGCCTGCCGTCATTGCACCGTCACCTATAACAGCTACTACTTTTCTGTCTTTGCCTTCTTTTTCGGCCGCTACTGCCATGCCTAGCGCAGCACTTATAGAAGTAGAAGAGTGACCTACAGCAAAAGTATCGTAATCGCTTTCAGGCGGCCATGGGAATGGGTGCAATCCGTTTTTCTGACGAATGGTACTCATGCGCTCTGCGCGGCCAGTCAAAATCTTATGTGGGTAAGCTTGATGGCCCACGTCCCACAATAAACGGTCGAATGGCGTGTTGTACACATAATGAAGTGCAACGGTAAGTTCAACAGTGCCTAAGCCAGACGCAAAGTGCCCGCTGGTCGAGCTTACGCAGTTAAGTAAGTACTCACGCAACTCGTCGGCGAGCAGGCGTAACTTTTCCTGTGGCAGCTGCCTCAGTTTGTCAGGTGTTTGCGCAAGCGCAAGCGTAGGATAATGTTGGAGGTCTAAACTCATTAATTTGTTATCTTTTTCAACATGGCGCGTGGCTAGTGGTCTCGTTTTACCAGTAGCTCGCTAAACGCAATTAAACTTTCTGTATTGTAGGGTAAACGTGACAAGGCTTGAAGTGCATTATTATGAAGCTTGTCTAATTCTTTCTTTGCACCTTCAAGTCCAAGCTTGGCAGGAAACGTATTTTTACCCAATGCTTCATCTGACCCTGCGGGTTTTCCTAGTTGCTCACTGCTGCCTTCCACATCTAGAATGTCATCTTGAACCTGAAAAGCCAGCCCAATATCGGTAGCGAATGCCATTAAATCTGTGCGTGTTGCATCAGTTAGCGACTCGCATACCGTTGCAACCATTTCCACACACGCTTTCAAAAGGGCACCTGTTTTTAATTTGTGCAGAGTTTTTAACTCTTCAAGCGATATGGTTTTACCTGTACTGGCAAGGTCGATGGCTTGACCACCACACATACCTGCATAACCCGCACTTTTCGCAAGTATGGAAAGAAGCCTCACGCGTTGTGATTGTGCGTAATCACTTAAAGGTGCGTCGGCAAGTACGCTAAAAGCCAAAGATTGTAGCGCATCACCAGCCAAAATAGCGGTAGCTTCATCAAATGCAATATGACACGTTGGTTTACCGCGACGTAAATCATCATCATCCATTGCGGGCAAATCATCATGTACCAGCGAGTAAGCATGGATACATTCAATAGCCATACTAATAGCCATTTGGTCTTTTTTGGGAATATCTAGTGTGTTACCGACTACCTGTACTAGAAGGGGGCGCATGCGCTTGCCGCCTGCTAACAGCGCGTGACGCATGGCATCTTTTAGTCGCGGTGCATAGTGAGGTAAATCGTCGATTAACGTAAGCAAAGATGCATCAGTTTGTGCTTTCACTTGCTGATGCAAATCAGAAAAATTCATAAGGTACCTGTTGGAAGTGAGTTACCGATTTAGGGTTGTTCACTTTCTGGAAGCGTTTGAAGTGTTTCTTCACCTTGGTTGCTAAGCAATATTTTCACTTTCTGCTCGGCACTTTCAAGGGACTGTTGGCCTTGACGGGAAAGCGCGATGCCGCGTTCAAACTTCTCTAGCGCTTTGTTTAAGGGCAAGTCACCGTTCTCCATTTCATTAACGATGGTCTCAAGCTCTGACAACGTTTCTTCAAAAGACGGACTTTCAGTTTCCTTCGTCATAAAAATTACTCAATATCTTCGCCAAAATACATGTATGGCGCACATTAACCGAGGGTTGCGTAGGGGTCAAATGGTTTGTCTGTATATTCCCAATATGCACAAAGGGTAAGACGAAAATTCATACCATTTACAACGCATTTTAAACTCAGGGCTGCATTTTAGTTGCTAGAAAAGTAAATGTGCTATATTCGATGTATTGTGAGGTTTTGCATTTAAACTGTCTTAAAAAGACAGAAAGCGTCATGGCAGCATTGTTCAAAAATATCCAATAAATGTGATATTTTTCAATAATGTTGTTTTAGTATTTTAATATAATGCCGATAGACTATTTGAATAACAGCAGCATTGTCTGAGCATAAATGGGGAAGAGTGAGTGGATTTAGCAACCGTCATTGGTATGTTGGGCGCCATCGGGTTCATTGTAATGGCCATGATATTAGGCGGCAGCTTAAGCATGTTTATCGACGTGCAATCAATACTAATTGTATTTGGTGGAACTCTATTTGTTGTCTTATCTCAGTTTACATTAGGCCAGTTTTTCGGAGCAGGTAAGGTTGCGGGTAAGGCCTTTATGTTCAAAATCGAGTCGCCCGAAGAACTTATCGAGAAAATAGTCGAAATGGCGGATGCTGCTCGTAAAGGCGGATTCCTTGCGTTAGAAGAAGCTGAAATTTCAAATGAGTTCATGCAAAAAGGCGTGGACATGCTGGTTGATGGGCACGATATAGAAGTCGTGCGTGAAACCTTATCAAAAGATATTTCCATGACGACCGAGCGACACGACTTTGGAGCATCAATTTTCAAAGGTATGGGTGACGTTGCTCCAGCGATGGGAATGATTGGTACGCTAATTGGTTTGGTTGCCATGCTATCAAACATGGACGACCCAAAAGCTATCGGGCCTGCAATGGCTGTAGCACTTCTTACAACGCTTTACGGCGCATTCTTTGCCAACGTGGTTTGTCTTCCAATTGCATTTAAACTGGCTGTGCGTGCAGGTGAAGAAAAGCTGAATCAAAGTTTGGTACTGGATGGCATAGTAGGTATTGCTGATGGGCAAAACCCGCGTGTCATTGAAGGTGTGTTAAAGAACTACCTTGCGGCCAGTAAGCGCGGCGCTGCAGAGGAAGAATAATGGCAGAAGAAGAATGCCCAAAATGCCCCCCCGAGGGGCTCCCTGCTTGGATGGGAACCTTTGCAGACCTTATGTCTCTGCTTATGTGCTTCTTCGTACTTTTATTGTCATTTTCAGAAATGGATGTGCTTAAGTTTAAGCAAATAGCAGGGTCCATGAAATTCGCATTTGGTGTGCAAAATAAAATTGAAGTAAAAGACATACCAAAGGGCACAAGCGTTATTGCTATGGAGTTTCGCCCAGGCAGACCCGACCCCACGCCCATTGAATCTATTCAACAACAAACTATTGATATGACACAGCAGATGCTTGAGTTTCAAGCCGGTGACGAGGACTCTGCTGGCGGTCGTCAAAAACAACGCGGTGAACAACGGGGTGGTCAATCGCAACAAACCGCCAGTGAGTCATCATCGTCAGCACCGCAAAGTAGCGAAGAATCTGAAACGGCTGAGTTAATGAAGAAAGTAGCCCAGCAGCTTCAAAAAGAAATATTAGATGGTTCAATTGAAATGGAGTCGTTAGGACAACAGCTCACAATTCGAATAAGAGAAAATGGTTCATTTTCTGCGGGCTCTGCATTTCTGCAACCGCAATTTCAGCCCGTGTTGAGAAAAATAGGCGGCATACTAGCTGAAGTGCCTGGTGAGATAGAAATTTCAGGTCATAGCGACGGACAACATATTGCCAATGAATTGTATCGCTCAAACTGGGATTTATCTTCGCAGCGTGCTGTAGCAGTAGCAGAGGCAATGCGTACTGCACCAGGCTTTGATGAAAGCCGTATGTCGGTTGTTGGTAAAGCCGATACTAACCCAATTGTTGAGAATGCCACGTCATCTGCTGATCGCGCAAAAAATAGGCGCGTAGAAATAAACATTAATCAAGGTAAGCCAATGCTGTCTCAGCCAATATCCGTGGTTGATCAATAGCTAACTCCAATAAAGAAGTTGGTGACCAAGTATCTATACAGAATTAGAAAAGGCGCTCTAAAGGCGCCTTTTCACTGTCTACTCAAATGAAACACATTGACTATTTTCGTACGCACATTACCTACGCAATACGTGCTAAATCATCGCGATAGTGAGGCTTTGAAATAACAAGCTGAACAGTGCTGATGGTGCGCTCTAGAAAACCGCCTTCGCAGTATTTTAAATAGTATGTCCACATACGCATAAAGCGTTCATCGTAACCATCCTTCATTAATTCGTCTTTGGCCGAGATAAACGCTTCGTACCAATGATTTAGGGTTTTTGCGTAATCAATGCCAATATCATGAAGATCGCGGATCATCATATTGGTATGCTTTTTTAAATGCGCATTTAACTGATATTGCGAAGGAAGAAAGCCACCTGGAAAGATATATTTTTGAATAAAATCAACACTGTTTGAGTAACTGTCATAACGGCGGTCGTCAATAGTGATAGATTGCAGTAACATCAAGCCATCGTCTTTTAGCAAAGACTCACACTTTTCAAAGAAATTACCTAGGAACTGCTTACCTACCGCTTCAATCATCTCAATGGATACGAGTTTGTCGTATTTTCCTTCAAGTAGACGGTAGTCTTTCTTAAGAAGCGTTACTTTGTGCTGCAGATTCTCTTTTGCAATCCACTCTGCAGCCCACGCATGTTGCTCTTCTGAAATGGTGGTAGTGGTAACTTTACATCCGTAATGCTTCGCTGCATATACGGCAAGTCCGCCCCAACCAGTGCCGATTTCAATCAGATGGTCGTTTTCATTGAGTTGAAGCTTGTCACAAATATTTTTGAGCTTGTAATTTTGTGCCTCATTTAATGTGGCATTTGGATCTGGGTAAATGGCAGATGAATACATCATCGTTGGGTCTAAGAATCGAGTATACAGTTTGTTACCCAAATCGTAGTGCGCTTCTATATTGCGCTTTGCTTGGTCTTTTGTATTTCTGCGAGTAAAGTGCTGGAGTTTATTAATCGGCATGGTTAGCCATTTAAACTTATTCTCCCACTCATCTAAAACAGGTAGGTTTCGCGCGAAAATTTGAACAACGGCTGTTACGTCGTGACTGTCCCAAAGGTCGTCCATATAAGCTTCACCTGCGCCAACACTTCCACCTAAGAGTAAACTGCGATAGGCGCGAACGTCTTTTATATTTACATTCGCCCGTAGGTTGTCATTATCATTGCCAAACTGAGCAATCGTGTCGCCACATTCTTGAATGGTTAAGCTACCGTGGGGTAACTGTTTTAAGCATTGTAAGAATATTTTCCTACAGGTCTTATCAATTAACGAGACCTCTGATGTATTAAGTAGTACAGATTCACCGAAAGACATTATTGTTGTTCCTGACTTTTTTCTGGGTGTGTATACAGCGGTGTTTTTTTTAGGAATAGTTTTAGCGCTTGCCAATAAATTCCTACCACTGTTTTTATTGTCATACTTGGTATACGTTTCATCGCGTCAGTTAGATTCGCCTCATCGAAAGTAAATCGAGTAAGGTTAAACCCCGCGCTGAACTCTTTTTTATCTCTTACGCACTCCATCGCTAATGACAGTGTACGAGACGGTTCGGATATTCGCCACCGGTATGTCATATCCATAGGATTGAAAGGCGACACATGAAATGCTTTAGGCGTGTCTTTTTGCTCTTTTAGATCAACTAAGTAATGGTGCCGTTCATTCCACGGAGTATTGCTCACTTCTGCAAGTAGATGGGTGAAGTGGCCTGATTCTTTATCTCGTAGGTAATAAAAGTTAACAGGGCTGAAGTACATACCCCACATACGAAGCTGGCCCAGCATAAATACATCGCCCTCAAGAGCTATACCGTTATTAAGCGATGTCATTTTTTGTTTTACTGCCTCATCAAGAGGGGTTGATGGGGCACCTAAATAGTCTTCACGCTTAAAACGTACGCGCGCTTTTCTATTTGCCGAAAAACGCGGTATTGTTGAAGACAGAGTGTCTAACTCGTTGCCAGACAACTTAAGCCAAAACAGATAAATGTCGTAATCGAATTTATGCTGTGTTGGCAAGAAGCGTTCGTGGAAGACTTTACCTTTGTAAATGGCACTTTCTATCACAATTGTTCACCAAAACGCGCGCAAACATCTAATGCACTTCTTACGCCGTCTTCATGAAAACCGTTGTACCAATAAGCACCGCAGAAATGTAGATTATCTACGCCGCAAATTTCGCTGCGACGCTGTTGCGCGGCAACCATTTCAGCACTGTACTGTGGGTGCGCATAATCATACTGACCAAGAATACTGTTACTGTTGATTTCAGGAGTGTTATTTAACGTAACGCAGTAGGTGTTTTTAGCTGTTAAGCGTTGCAAAATGTTCATGTCGTAGGTTACCGACGCTGGACGCATTTCTTCACTGGCATCTTCTTTTAAACGATAGTTCCAGCTGGCCCACGCCAACTTTCTTTTTGGTAGCTGCCCAATATCTTTATGCATTACAACGTCGTTTGCGGCATATGGAATACTGCCTAATATGCTTTTATGAGCGTCTGATGGCGCCGATAGCATTGCCAGCGCCTGGTCGCTATGACACGCAAATACGACATCGTCGAACGCTTCTGAATGTCCAGTTGAGTCATGAACGGTCCAATTGTCTGACTCTCGCACAACCTTGCTAACGCCAGTAGATAACTTAATCCTCGATTCAAATGGCGCTACCAATGGTGGAATGTATTGGCTGGAGCCACCTTTAATGGTGTACCATTGAGGTCTATTTGTAATATTCAGTAGGCCGTGATTGTTGAAAAATTGCAGAAAGAAGGTAAGTGGGAACCTACGTGTTTGCTCAAGACTACTCGACCATATAGCAGCACACATTGGCAGTATATAGTAGCGTGCAAAGTCGTCACTTAAGCCCAGTTCGCTAATGATATCTTCAAGTGTTAGAGAGGACGTATCTCGCTTCTCGGCAACCATTTGTTTGCACGCTTTGTTGAACTTAAGAATGTCTCGCACAATTCGCCAAAAACGCGGGCGCAAAATATTCCGTCTTTGAGCGAACAAACTATTTATGTTGTTGCCGTTGTATTCCAGGTTTGCCTTTTCGCTTTTTACTGAAAAACTCATCTCGGTAGGCTGGTAATCAACACCAAGAGACGTAATTAACTTTATAAAATTAGGGTACGTCCAGTTGTTGAAAACAATAAAACCTGTGTCGATAGCGTGTTGCTCGCCATCATCGGTGATTTGCTTTGTTGCGGTGTGGCCACCAATATAGTCGTTAGCCTCGTAAACTGTTATGTCGTTATTCTTGTTTAACAGGTGTGCGCACGTAAGGCCTGAAATGCCTGTACCCACAATAGCAATTTTTCTTGTCATTATTGGTTTCTCTACTTCTCATCTCTCATTGCTAAACCCAGTCGTTTTTTAACTGGAGTAGGTAGAATGTTCATAAATCTCAGCATATAGCCAAACACTTTGGGGAAAAACACAGATTGTTTTCCGCTTTCAATACCTTTAAGCATCGCTTTTGCTGCTTCTTCTGAGGTTATTTTCATTGGCATTTCAAAATCGTTTTTATCTGTCAGTGGTGTTTCAACGAAGCCTGGAGACACCGCTTGTACTGAAACGCCCTTGTCGTGTAAATCAACTTCAAGTGATTTGGTGAAATAGTGGAGCGCAGCTTTACTCGCACCATAAGCTTGTGTGCGTGTGAACGGCAATAGTCTTGCCATGCTATCAACAATTACCAGTTGGCTACCTTTTTTAAGTTTAGGGAGTAATGCATCAACACAATGGACAACACCAAAGAAATTAGGCTCAAATACTCGTCTAAACATGTCTGGCTCGAAACTGTCCAAGTCAACATATTCACATGTGCCTGCATTAAGAACAGCCGTGTCGAACGTTACGTCTGCTAAAGCACGCTTAGTATCATTTAAATCGGTTACATCAAATTGACATGACGTAATATTTTCATGCTTGCTTAGCTCGGCAAGTGCTTCTTCATTCCTGCCACATGCAATTATGTTGTAGTTGTTGTCAGCCGCATGTTCTGCCAACGCTTTACCAATTCCTGATGTTGCACCTGTTATTAACAATGTCTTCACTGGGCTAGCTTCCGTTTAATCTTTTTAATTACAAAACCTAACAGTGGTACGTGCTCATACACCATTTCGCCCAAATCATAATAATCTTTGTGATAAACAATAATGTCATCTTTCACCGCTAGCTGCGTTGTGCCGTCTAGGGTAATCGTTTTATCACCGCTGTTCAGCACAAGTGTCATGGTCCAGTTTGCAACATGGGTAATGCTCTTTTGGTTTTCACCACAAGGTAGAATATCGGCAATATCAAACTTACAGCTTTTGGCTTGAGTAAGTAAATTTGAAAAGTAGCCTTTTACTTCATTGAGACCAGTGTGTGTTGTGATAGGGTCGACAAAAACAATATTCTCGGCGTAAATGGCGCCTAAGTCTTCTGGAGATATCTGACAAATATCCGTGTAAATTTTACAAAAACGATCAATTACATCCATCTCAAGTCTCCACACATTATTAAATATAGTAAATGCTGATAAGTCTTTCGTAGAGGTACGCCTATATGCTCCTGCTGATATTTCATAGACTGGTACTTTTTGCAGTGAAGCGCAAGTGTTTGATTTACTTATTCGATTCTAGATAACGATGACACTATTTACATCGACAGCAAGTGGTCAGATCACGAATTTGTTCAAAAGTGTGAAAAATTTTCCCATTCGATCCAATTCGTACTCAGTTGCGTAACTGATTCTGTATTATTGGAAGTGTTATCTATGAGTGAAAATCGTTACCCATTATTTCCGCTGTCTGCACACTTACTTCCCGAGGGACGGATGGCGCTTCGTATTTTTGAACCACGCTATGTAAGAATGGTGAAGGAGGCGTGCGCTGAAAACAAAGGGTTTGTAATGTGTATGCTCAACGCGAATGGCGACAAAGAGCGTAACGAACACATACACAAAATCGGAACTTTTGCCCATGTAGTCGACTTCGATATGCTGGATGATGGGCTGCTTGGCATAAAGGTTGCTGGTTCTCACCTTGTCGAAGTGTCGAATATACAGACGGACAAGGATGATTTGAGAACCGGGATATGTGAATCGATATCCCCATGGACGTGTGATTTATCGCCTCGACAACTAGCGCCTATGGACGAGCGGCTTAAGGAAATTTTTGGGAATTATGATGAGCTTGCATCCCTATATGATGAGCCCAAGTTTGAATGCCCTACATGGGTATTGAATCGTTGGTTAGAATTGTTGCCGGTAGATGGTGCTCAAAAACAGCATTTTTTAGCACAGAGAGAATGTACAGGCTTACTTAACTACCTGTCGGCTCTTATCGCTTAAGAGGTAATAAGCTGAAATAACTGTAAAAAGTAGTTGTTATTACAAAATCGTAATCCATAAATCAAAAATTTTGCCAACGAATTAAGCCAAAACGTCGTAGAATTAACAGAACCAAAACGGAAAAGCGGACGAATCTTATGTTAGTTGGAATTCCATTGGAACAAAGCAACAGCACAATCAAACCTAAAGAGTGTGCTACTGAAATGTCTGATTACCTGGTCGCGGTTGCTGATAGTCGATGCAAGCGGTCTTTCGCAAATGTATTTAGTTATTTCGCCCCTCGCTTACGCTCGTATGCGCTGAAGCAGATGGGAAACGAAGCGCTAGCGATGGAGCTAGTGCAAGACACAATGTCAAACGTGTGGCAGAAAGCACATCTATTTAATGCCGAAAAGGGTTCACCATCAACTTGGATCTTTACCATCGCGCGAAACATTCGTTTTGATATGCTTCGTAAGCTACAGAACAGAAAAGAAGACGTATGTTCCGACGACCTTTGGCCTGTTTTGTGCGAGCAAACCGCAGACGTTAATGAAGCGCCACTTGACGAACAAGTTACGTTAGAGCAAATTGGACATTTATTTGAGTCTCTGCCCGTAAAACAGAAAGCAGTTGTCGAGGCAATTTACATCGACGGTAAGTCACAACAAGAAGTGGCTGATGAGTTAGCAATACCGCTTGGTACTGTAAAGTCTCGCACAAGATTAGCTCTTCAGCGATTAAAGGTAATGCTAAGCGATAATGATTAAGTTTCATCCAAGTTCCGAGCAAATTAAAGAGTTTGTGGAAGGAACGCTGTCACCAGCTACATCGTTAATGGTCTCTGCGCATTGTGATATGTGTGAAAAGTGCCAAAAGCAGGTTGAACTGCAAACAGAGTTACTTGCTGCCGAAATGGTGTCTAGTTTTGAGCGGCAGTCTGCATCAAACTCAGATTTCGACAGTATGCTTGCTGAGATTACGCAAATGCCGTCCTCAAGAGAAACGGACGGTTATTTGTCTACTTCGCAAAACGACGAATTCGGTTACGGAGATAAAGCTTTCGGTGCCACTACTATCGAACTTGATGGGCGCTCTTTTATGCTACCACGAACGCTTCATCGTTACATCGATAAAACCGGTAACTGGTCGAGTTTAGTGGGCAAGCTATGGCAGGCGCCTGTGGATTTAGGAAACCAAGGTGTGGCTAATTTCATCTACATGGGCCAGGGTGGCAGCGTGCCTGAACATACACACCGCGGCACAGAGTACACACTTGTCATAGACGGCGAGTTTAGCGATGGACTCAGTCATTATGATACGGGCGACTTCATTTTTATGGATGGAGATAAAACACATACGCCTAAGGCCGATACAAAAGAAGGATGTTTAGTGTTTAGCATTGTTGACCAGCCGCTGCATTTTACATCAGGTTTGGCGCGGCTGCTCAATCCATTTAGCCATCTTTTTTTCAGGTAAGAAAAGAAACAAAAAACGCACCATATGGTGCGTTTTTTTATGTTCCAAGGAAATGGAATAACTTTGTGTTAGCTAATGAAGTCACTTTCTGGGTAGTTCAACTTCAATGTCTTCATCGCGTTATCACGAAGTTCGGTTAAACCAAGCTGCTCATAACTAGAAACCATAATCTCCAACGCTTGTTGAACTTGCGTTGTATTCGGGAAGTGCTCAATAACATACCGTCCGCGGTTTGCTGCCGCAACGTAAGCTTCTCTTCGCATGTAGAATCGTGCAATCGCAATTTCATAGCGCGCTAAACGGTCTTTGATATACACCATACGCTGTTTGGCATCGGCTGCATATTTGCTGTCTGGATATTGCTGAATTAAACGACGAAAGTCTTCAAATGCTTGGCGCGATTTTGAAGGGTCTCTGTCTGTTCTATCGATATTCATTAACTCTTGGAACAAATTGCTGTCTGATTCCATATTAGTCAGCCCGCGCATGTAGTACGCGTAGTCAACATCTGAGTGGTTAGGGTTTAAACGAATAAACCGGTCGATAGTTGCAAGCGTCTCGTCATTTTTACCAGACTTGTAGTAGCTGTAGATAAGGTCGAGCTGTACTTGGTGTGACAAAGGACCAAACGGGTAACGTGAGTCAAGCGAGCTTAAAGTTTGAGCTGCGGCACTGAAGTTTCCTACTTCCATGCTTTGTTTCGCTCTGTCGTAAAGTTGCTGTGCCCCCATATTGGCAAGTACGGCTTTTTCTTCAGGGTCTGAAGAGCTGCATCCTGCGACAGATACCATAGCACCCAAAAGTACGGGGGCTAAAAAACGAAATGATTTCATAATAATTCTAGTTTCCTGCTAAACAGTTTTAATACTTCGCTGCCTAAGCTCATGTGTTAAACAACAACACTTTCGACGCATTCTAACGCACTAACGGTGAGAAAAACCATACAAAAACGTAAACAACGCAGTGTACAGCGTGAATACTTGTTATAATACCTTTTTTTAGACGTTATCAATGGTGTTATGACACAGTCGCCGAACACAATACAATTAGAAGCTTCAACAGAAGCTTCCCACTTTGGCTTACGCTTAGATCAGGTTTTAGCAGATTTGTTCCCTGAATATTCGCGTTCAAAGCTAAAAACTTGGATTCAAGATGGAAACGTTGCTGTTAATGGAGAGGTAATTACTGTTCCTCGACATAAAATGCAGATGGACGAAGTGGTTACCGTACAAGCAGAGATGGACGTTCAAGTTACCAGTAAAGCACAAGATATTGCGCTGAACATCGTGTATGAAGACGAACATATTCTGGTTATCAATAAACCTGCTGATTTGGTAGTGCACCCTGGTGCGGGTAACCCAAGCGGAACAGTGTTAAACGCGCTTCTAAATCACGTGCCTGAAATTGATAAAGTTCCTCGCGCTGGTATCGTGCACCGACTAGATAAAGACACAACAGGGTTAATGGTGGTTGCTAAAACCATTCCTGCGCAAACCCACCTTGTGGACCAGCTACAGCGCCGTGAAATGAGTAGAGAGTATGAAGCGGTTGCGCTTGGCACAATGGTAGCGGGGGGAATTGTAGATGCCCCCATAGGTCGACATGCGACTAAGCGAACTCATATGGCGGTTCGCGAAATGGGTAAGCCGGCGGTTACACATTTCCGCGTAATTGAAAAATTCCGTGCGTACACCCACTTAAGACTAAAACTTGAAACAGGCCGCACTCACCAAATCCGCGTTCATATGGCGCATATTAAGCACCCATTACTTGGCGACCAAGTGTATGGCGGGCGACCTCGTTTACCAAAAGGTGCATCAGAGGCGTTTATTGGTGCATTAAGAGGGTTCCAGCGTCAGGCGTTACATGCAGCGCAGTTGTCACTGTTTCACCCCGAAACAGAAGAATGGATGACATGGAAAGCGCCTTTACCGCAAGACATGCAAGACTTGCTGAAAGCAGTCAAGCAGGACTGCTTGGACAATCCTGAGGATATGCTTTAACACCATGTCAAACGCGCTCAACGTAATTACACCAGAATGGGATTGCCCCGATAACGTTATTGCTTATACTAGCACGCGTGCTGGTGGTGTAAGTATAGGCGACTTCTCTGGCTTAAATGTTGGCGCTCACGTTGGTGATGATTTGCTTTTCGTAAAGACAAATCGTCATCAGCTTCCACACAATGAGAAAATTACGTGGCTTGAGCAAGTACACGGAAACAAGGTCGTTTCGCTTCCATCTGTCGATACCACCGCTGATGCTGCAGTATCATCAAACCGCAATTTCTATTGTGCAATAATGACGGCAGACTGCGTTCCAATTCTATTGTGTGATAAGGATGGAACCCAAGTAGGGGCTGTTCATGCAGGATGGAAGGGATTAGAAAATAACATCATTGCTAATGCGATCCGCGCTTTTAAATGTGAGCCAAATAATATTATGGCGTGGATTGGTCCTGCAATATCTCAACGTTGCTATGAAGTTGACACTAACGTAGCCAGTCGTTTTTCGGCTTTTGATAATGTGGTGCAGCCAAGTGCAGACCAGGGAAAGTTTCTGCTAAACCTGCCTGCTATAGCTCAACAACAGCTTCAAAATGCCAATGTTTTCTCTGTTACAAATAGTGGCTTATGCACATATTCAAGGCAGGACTTATTTTATTCTCATCGATTCGCAACACATCAGAACAAAAGGTCAACAGGCCGAATTGTTAGTGTTATCGGGTTGTCCTAAATCAAACTTCTCTCTAAAACCCACACTTTTTTTGCGGTTCTTTCAATATCCTACTTGAATCACTATTTATAAGCTCCCATAAATAAACCATTACCAACGTTTCATCTGTTAGGTTGAGATTATGAGACTAGATAGATTTACCAGCAAATTTCAGCTCGCGATTTCCGATGCACAATCTTTAGCTTTAGGCAGAGATCATCAATACATCGAGCCAGTACATCTAATGACTGCCATGCTAAATCAGCAGGGCGGATCAGTGCGTCCACTGCTTGACCAAGCCAACATAAATGTTAACGCATTGCGTAGCGCATTAAGCCAAGCCATAGAGCGTTTGCCTCGAATTGAAGGCATTGGTGGAGACGTACAGCTTAGTAAAGACAGCGGCATCTTATTAAATTTGTGCGATAAAATAGCGCAACAGCGTAAAGATGAATACATCACATCGGAGATATTTGTTCTTGCAGCGCTTCAAGACAAAGGGCGTTTAGGTGAAATCTTAAAAAGCCTTAACGTGACGAAAGACAGTGTGGAGGCAGCCATTGATGACATGCGTGGTGGGCAGACGGTAACCGACCCTAACGCTGAAGACGTTCGCCAGGCGCTAGAAAAATATACCACCGACCTTACTGAGCGCGCTGAGCAAGGTAAATTAGACCCCGTTATCGGACGAGACGACGAAATTCGCCGAACCGTGCAAGTGCTGCAACGCCGCACAAAGAACAACCCTGTGCTTATTGGTGAGCCGGGCGTAGGTAAGACTGCTATTGTTGAAGGTTTAGCACAGCGAATTATCAATGGTGAGGTACCGGAAGGTCTAAAGAATAAGCGGGTGCTTGCTTTAGACATGGGCGCACTTGTAGCTGGCGCCAAGTATCGTGGCGAGTTTGAAGAGCGTTTAAAAGCGGTGCTTAATGAGTTGGCCAAGGAAGAAGGGCGCGTAATTTTGTTCGTGGACGAGCTTCATACCATGGTAGGCGCTGGAAAAGGCGATGGCGCTATGGATGCCGGCAACATGTTAAAACCAGCACTTGCCCGTGGCGAACTTCACTGTGTGGGGGCCACTACATTAGATGAGTACCGCCAGTATATTGAAAAAGACGCTGCACTAGAGCGTCGTTTCCAAAAGGTGTTGGTAGAGGAGCCTAGCGTTGAAGATACCATCGCCATTTTACGGGGTCTGAAAGAACGCTATGAACTGCATCACTCTGTCGATATCACCGACCCAGCAATTGTTGCTGCAGCCAGTCTTTCTCACCGCTACATTAGCGACCGTCAGCTTCCCGATAAAGCTATCGATTTAATTGATGAAGCGGCGTCTAGCATTCGCTTGCAAATAGACTCTAAACCAGAAGATATGGACCGTTTAGAGCGCCGAATTATTCAGCTTAAGTTAGAAGAGCAAGCACTCGCTAAAGAAACCGATGACGCCAGTCACAAACGGCTAGAAATGATAGAGCTTGAACGTGAACAGGCTGAAACACGTTACAGTACTTTGGAAAAAGTGTGGCTAGATGAAAAAGATGCCATGCAGGGAACACAAACCATAAAAAGTGAGCTTGAACAGGCGAAGCTTGATTTAGAAATAGCGCGTCGTGCGTCTGATCTCAATCGTATGTCAGAGCTACAATATGGGCGAATACCTGAGTTAGAAGCGAAGCTAGAGCAGGCTGCCGAGAATGAAACGCGCGAGACAACGCTGTTGAAAAACAAAGTAACAGACGCAGAAATTGCTGATGTGTTGTCGCGTTGGACGGGGATCCCTGTTGCAAAAATGCTTGAAGGTGAACGTGATAAGTTGTTGCGCATGGAAGATGTATTGCATAAACGCGTAGTAGGGCAACAGGAGGCGGTTCAGGCTGTGTCTCATGCTATTCGACGTTCACGGGCGGGCCTTGCCGATCCTAATCGTCCAATTGGTTCGTTCTTGTTCCTGGGGCCAACAGGCGTAGGTAAAACAGAGCTATGTAAAGCGTTAGCGGGATTTATGTTCGATACCGAAGATGCCATGGTTCGTATAGATATGTCAGAGTTTATGGAAAAACATTCCGTGGCAAGGCTGGTGGGTGCACCTCCTGGTTATGTAGGCTACGAAGAAGGAGGTTACTTAACCGAAGCTGTTCGTCGTAAACCCTATTCGGTCATTTTATTGGATGAGGTTGAAAAGGCACATCCAGACGTATTCAACATTTTGCTTCAAGTGTTGGATGACGGTCGTTTAACTGATGGACAAGGACGCACAGTAGACTTTAAAAATACCGTTGTGATCATGACGTCTAACTTAGGTTCGGACATCATTCAAGATAAACACAACGAAAGTCAGTATGACGATATGAAGGCGTCGGTAATGAGCGTGGTGGGGCAGCATTTCAGGCCCGAGTTCATTAATCGTGTGGATGACATTGTGGTATTCCATCCATTAGGCAAAGAGCAAATTAAGTCTATTGCTAAAATTCAGCTTGCCTCGTTGCGTGCAAGACTTGCTGAAAAAGGGTACAAACTGACCTTGTCTGCCGCAGCCATGGACAAGTTAGCCGACGCAGGTTTCGACCCTGTGTTTGGCGCAAGGCCGCTTAAACGTGCTATTCAAGTGCAAGTGGAAAACCCACTCGCCCAGCAATTGCTAGCGGGTGAGCTATTGCCTGAGTCCACCATTCGAATTGATGCAGATGACAGTGGCTTATTTGTATTGAACCAATAATGCTGTGAAAAGCGGCATCGAGAACATTTGAAAAACATAACGAGAGGGCAGCAGAAATGTTGCCCTTTTTCTTTTGCGCTTCATTTTTAGCAACGCAGTGGTATGGTAACCACTCAACCATGGCCGAATAAAAAAGAGAGAATTCATGCGAAGTACAGACGTTATCGAAAGGTTCATAGGCATTATTGGTGAAGATAACGTTGCTACTCAACCTCAACAAACTGAGCACTATAGAAAAGGCTGGCGTAGTGGTGAAGGAGAGGCGCTTGCGGTGCTGTTTCCAAAAACACTTTTAGCCTGTTGGCAACTTTTGGAAGTGTGCGTGGAAGCTAATTGCATTATTATCATGCAGGCAGCGAAAACAGGGCTAACGGAAGGCTCTACCCCCAATGGTAACGACTACGATAGACCGGTAGTTATCATAAACACGCTTGCCATGGACGAAATAGTTCTACTTAACGGCGCGAAGCAAATAATCAGTTTTCCAGGTGCAACACTTCACAAGCTTGAAGGTATGCTTAAACCATTTAAGCGCGCCCCACATTCTGTTATTGGCTCGTCGTGTCTTGGTGCATCAATTGTTGGTGGCATTGCTAACAACTCAGGTGGAGCATTGATTAAAAGGGGCCCTGCATATACAGAGCTTTCACTGTTTGCACAGGTAGATAAATTCGGAAAACTGCAGCTTGTCAATCATCTTGGTATTGAGCTAGGCGAATCGCCCGAAGAGATCCTCACAAATTTAACCAATGGAAACTTTGATAAAACGCAATATCAAACCAGCAGGAAGGCCTCTGCAAGTGATTATGACAGTATTGTAAGAGATGTAGACGCAAACACACCAAGTCGCTACAACGCCGATCCATCCCGCCTTTTTGAAGCCAGCGGCTGTGCCGGAAAAATAGCTGTGTTCGCAGTGGTACTCGATACTTTTCCAATGCCTGAACAAGAGCAAACGTTTTACATAGGTACCAATGATGCAAGCGTGCTTACAGAGTTAAGGCAGCACATGCTAAAATATTTTACGCATTTGCCTGAGGTAGCAGAATATCTTCATCGCGATATGTTCGATATCGCTGATAAATATGGCAAAGACACATTTCTAAGCATCTATCATTTGGGCACATCATTTTTACCAAAGCTGTTTGCTGCGAAAGGGAGACTAGATGCCGTTCTAAACAAAGTCTCTTTTCTGCCTTCGTTTCTGTCCGATCGTATCATGCAAGCGGTAAGCTCGCTTTTTCCTGATCACTTGCCTAAGCGTATTAGGGCGTTTCGCGATAAATACGAACACCATCTCATTCTTAAAGTAAGCGATGAAGGAATTAGGGAAGCCCAACAGTATTTAAGCGCATTGTTTAAGGAAGATAATGCTAAAGGCGCATACATTACTTGCACTGAAAACGAAGCCCAAAAGGCATTTTTGCTTCGCTTTGCGGCAGCAGGCGCTGCGGTAAGATATCAAACTCTAAAAGACAAATCGGTGGGAGACATTCTTGCTTTAGATATTGCGCTTCGTCGTAATGACTCACAATGGGTGGAAACACTGCCAGCCTCTATCGCTCAATATATCGATAAGTCACTGTATTACGGCCACTTCTTCTGTCATGTGTTTCATCAAGATTACGTGCTTAAAAAGGGCGTCGACGCCAAAAAAGTAAAGCAAGATATGTTAATTCTGCTTGATTCTAGAGGGGCGAAATACCCCGCTGAGCACAATGTAGGGCATTTGTATCAGGCAGAAGATGCGCTGGTAAAGTTTTATACATCGTTAGATCCCACCAACACGTTTAATCCCGGCGTTGGTGGGATGGAGAAACATAAGCGTAACTGCTCATGCTGCTGACTTGAATTCTAATACGGCCTTAAGCGCATAAGGAGCTGTGGCGCTTTGTTAGAGGCTATCAAGTAACTCTTGAGCTTTTGGGCGTAGAAAGAAAGGGCGCTCTACGTTAACTGCAAACTCTAGCTCTTTTCTTGCTTCATCAATGCGCTTCAGTTTCGCTAACGTGAAGCCCAGATGATAGCGAATGTTCGGGTTGCTCGCGTCTCTAGAAAATGCATCGCGAAGCATTTTTAAGCTACCTTCATAGTCACCCTCTAGTGCTTTAATATGCCCAAACGTATCAAGCACGCGTGCCGACGTTGGTTGCAATTCGTAAGCTTTCACTGCGTATGCTTTAGCTTTTTCAAGTGAACGGTCCATTGTCATAAGCGCAAGACGGTTATGTGCTTCTGCAGGGTTCAGCAGTCCAGGTTCTTCAATAAGTGATTGGTAAAGTTGTATAGACTCATCAAAAACTCTAATAAAGAACAAATACTGCGCCAGCAGGTTTTTCGCAAGCAAGTTGCTATCATCTTTTTTTACTAGGTCGCGAGCGGTGTTCAAGAATGTTTCTACGTGCTCTTCATTAAGGGCATAGTTGTAGATAGCAATAAATGCCTGTGCAAAACGTGGGTCTATATTCAACGCTTCTTTGTAGTGTTTAACCGCGGTATCACTGCTACCGTTATTTGCAGCTAGCCTACCTTTTAAAAAGAAATACACTGGGTTTTGGCGCTGTGTGTTAGGAACAGACGCCAACAGTGAAGCAGCTTTGTTGTTATCCTGTAGGTCTAATAATAGACTTGCGTAGCGTAGGGTAACGAAGGTGTTATTGTTAGAAACGGAATAAGCGGTTTCCATTGCGCTTTTAGCAGCATCACTATCACCAATAGTTCGCATCAAGTCAGAGTACGTAAGTAACTTGTCTGGCGCTTCGTTAATGAAGTTTTTCACAATGCTTAAGGCTTTTTGTGCATCAGCCATTTTATTAGCGGCTAACAGCAGTTGCGCCTTGCGCAGTAAGAAATCTGCATTGTCAAAATCGTCTTTCAACAGTAAATCAAGATGGTATAGGGCGCTTTTTGTATCACCTTGCTGCTGATAAAGACGAGATAAACGCTCTCGTGCACCTACGTTTGACGGTGTGAGTGTTAGAATATCGAGATAAATTTGCTTTGCTTCTTCTATTTCACCTCCTCTTGTTAAGTTGAAGGCCTTAAGAAGTAACGTTTCGTTGTGCTGAGGAGACAGCTGAAGCAATTCCTCTACAAGTTTGTTTGATGCGTCAACGTTGCCAAGCCTACTTTCTGTTGCCGCTAAATTGAACTTAGCTGGAAATAGGGTGGGGTTTGCTTCCAACGCTTTTTCTATATTTAATTTGGCTTGGTCAAGCTGTCCTTGGCGAATTAGAATCCCTGCTTTTAAGTTATAAACTTCAGCCTCTTCTGGAAATATTGAACTTAATAGCTCGGCACCTTTAAGTGCTTTATCAAACTCACCCGCTTGAAGGTTCATCAAAGAGTATGTAAACAGAAAGCCCGCGTTTTCAGTGTATTTTTCTAAATTACTTTCTAAAATATCTAACGCTTGCTGCTGTTTGCCGCGTGCGGCCATTAGCTTAATTTTAAAAAGTTGCAGTTTTCCTTCGCTTGGAAATTGCATTTCTAAGTCAGATAGCAAGCGTTCAGCTTTAAACGCCTTTTTCTGACGAATAAATAGGTCACCTAGCAGCAGCGCTGAATCTACATCAGACATAAGTGCCGACTGATGTCTCTCTAGCAATCCTAGTGCTTGTTTATCTTGCTGTGTTGCAATGTAAACTTGGCTCAGCATAAGTACAGCTTGAAGATCATCGGGCTCTTTCTGCAGGTAAGCGTTAAAGTCTTTTGCTGCAGTTTCCATATTATTGTTGAAGAAGTTAGTTAAGCCGCTAATGTAAAGCAGCATGGGCTGTGAAGTAATGAGTTCGGGGTCAAGTTGCGCCATAAACTCATTGAGTTCTTTCAACTTTGTATTGTCAATGGCTTGCTCGCTGTCGCGGCTTTGAAGCCAGCTGTTTAATAGTATGGCCAACGGGTCGTTGGGCGTATCTTCAATAATTTCGTCAACAAACAACTTTGCTGTGTCGTAGTCTTTTGCCTCTAGATAAAGATCTACAAGGTTTCTAAGTGCTATGGGGTCGTCTCGGTTAAAAGATAGCGCTTTTTGTAAATTGGCAGTAGCAGCGTCTGTATTACCCTGACGGTAAGCAAGTTGACCTTTCAAGCGCCAAGTAATCGCGTTTTCCGGTTCGAGTGAAATAGCATCATCTATTAACGCTTGCGCTTTTGCCAGCTCTTCATTTTGTAGTGCAATTGATGCAAGGCCATTTATTGCCGGTACAAAGTTTGGAGAACTTTTAACAATGGTATTGTAGTCACGAAGGGCACAGGCTTCGTCCTCAAGACGCAGGCACGCCGTTGCTCTAATGAGCAGCCACTCTCGCTCAGCGTCGCCAGATAATCGCTCTAGGTTGGTAAACTCAACAATCTCTTTGTATTTGTTAAGAAATAGCCACGTATTTCCGAGGGGCTCAGCTAACAGGTTTATATCTGCACCCATTTCAAGCGCTTCTACAAATTCCATTTCAGCGGCAGTTAAATACCCGTTAATTAGCAGTATCTCGCCCATAAGTAGTTTAGCGGCTAAATTTTCAGGGTCTTTTTGTAGGCTATTCTTTAAGTGTATATAGGCCTCGTCGTATTCGTTCTTATTAAATGAAGAAAGTGCTTTTTCATAGTCTTCAGATGTTGTAGCAAAACTAGCACCGCTAAATGAAAGCATTGATGTAACAGCGAGTGACAGTAAGGTGCGATTGAATACACGTTTTTTATTGAGCAAGATGTCCATGAGTACCTATATTTCCACCTGACGAGGGGTATTTTTATGCATAAAAAAAGGTGGCTAAAGCCACCTTTTAAAGATACGTGTTTTCTGTTTAATTTTAAACAATTAAACGCGACGTTTACGTCTATATAGCAACAAACCAAGACCTAAGCTCATTAGTGCTAGCGCACCTGGTTCGCTTACTTCTGTTGCTGGGGTTTGTTGAGTCATTGAAACACCAAGAGACGACAGCTTTAACTCTACACTGTTGAACTTGCTCGAAGCATTATCGTCAAAAATGGTATTGTATGCGCCGATTAACCAATATTTAGCGCTACCAGTTATACTCGTGAATGTTGATTCATATAACCCGTTTGAACCTATTGTGCCGACGCCAAAATGGCCAAGTGTGTTATCTACAATCGCGCTTTTAACGCTGTTCCATGTAGAGCTAGCTTTGTTGGTGATACCAGCGATATTGTCAAGGCCAGCAACGGTTACTTCTTTGCTTCCGTTATTGCCCACAACCCAAGTGAAGGCAGCATTTTCAAGCGTTACTGATTCACTGAATGATAGTAAAAACATATCGAAGTCTCTACCATAACCGTCACCGCTATTATCAACTGCGTGACTGTCACCACCCCAAGAGTAATCGCCATTTTTTATGCCGTATCCTTTATGTCTATTCTGTGTGGTACAGCCATTTTTCCCGAGTGTACAATTCCACCAGCCTTCTATATCGCCTTTTTCTAAAATATTGTCTGGATTGCCTGTGTAAGAGTCTGACCATGCTGTAATTCCAACATTAACTTGAACGCCGTTTATTTCAATCGACGTGCTGCTGTTCTGAGCATTTGTTGTCTGTGTGTAATTAGCACTGCCATTAGGGTTGGCTAGCGTGTATCGTGCATCATATTTCGCACTGGCAAGGCTTGAATCTGAACCGAAAGCCGATGAACTTACGGCAAGTAAAAGTAATGTTAGCGATGTAGAAAACTTCATATCTTTTAAAACTACCAAATAGCTTATTTAGGGGTACTTACCCATTTTATGCTAAATGCGTGCCAGTTTTTAAGTTATTGGTTTTTATCGATTTTTATCTTGCTTTGGTAAAGGGAGATAACGCGGGGTAAAAAAAGCTGACAGTAGAAAACTGTCAGCTTTATTCTTTGGTAGGGTGATATCTTATCTGTTAATGCGCTGCTCGTTTTCTACGCCACATAACTAGCATGCCAGACGCGAATAGTAATCCTATGGTCCCTGGCTCGCTCACTGCAGTAGTTGTTGGTGGCGTTGGTGTTCCGTCCACTGAAAAACCGATACTCGTTAGCTTGAACGCATCATTAGTTGAGTAACCGCCAATATCGCCGAATACTTTATTGTACGCACCTACAAGCCAGTATTTTGCCGATGTATTAATGGCAAACTCAGATTTGTATTTTAAATGCTCATCGGTTGTGTCACATTTTTCTACATTATAAGAGGCTGTTAAGGCGTCCCCTACAATGCTGCTCCAAGTGCTACTACCAGATGTCAAAGAACTGATGTTGTCTAGAGCGGCAACAGAAACCTGTGTATCGCTTTGACTGTATGCCCATGAAAAGCCAGCACCCTGCAACGTGACTGAGTCAGAGAACGAGAAAAGGACAAAGTCAAAGTCTTGCCAGTTGCCACTTACTGTATTCATATTATCAATGGCATGGTCGGGAGAGTTGTGGCTGTACTCCCAATCTTGGTTTGTAACACCGTACCCATACCAATCTGAAATCTTGTACGTATTTGCACCTACAACAATGTCGTCATTACTGCCAAAAGTATCGGCCCAGCCGCTGATAGAAATATCCACACCGCCTATCGCAACGTCTGATGACGTGGTGGATGTGCTCTCGAAAACGCCTTTATCGACAAGGTTATAAACATTCTCACCAAGAGGCGAGTTACACTCGATACTAGTAGATTGGGTACTCGTACCGCAACCGCTGTAATTATAGTTGTACCAATTACCGGCAATTGCGTTGTTCGCTATACAAGTAGTAGACAACGCCAGGCAAATTTTAACAATGGAACTTAACCGCATATCAATTAATCCTATTACAATTGAGTGGGTAAGCGCCTCTTGCGCTCTGAGCGCGAGGAACTTCAACATGGAAATCGGATTCTAATATGTATAAGGAGTGTGTTGGGTATGCGAACCCATACGATGTTATGGAGTACGTTTATCAACGCTATCTCATGGATGTATACAGACAGCTATGCGAATAACGCTAGATATGAAATAATTACTACAGATTAAGTTGAAAAACGAGGACATATGTCTGAACAGAAGAGAAAAGGAATCTACTTGCTTCCTAACCTATTAACAACTGCGGGCCTATTCTCAGGTTTTTTCGCCGTTGTGTCTTCAATGAACGGCCGCTTTGAAGCAGCTGCGGTCGCAATTTTTGTGGCAATGATATTTGATGGGTTAGATGGACGTGTAGCTCGAATGACCAATACACAAAGTGATTTCGGAGCAGAATACGACTCGATGGCCGATATGGTGTCTTTCGGTGTTGCGCCTGCGCTTGTTGCTTACAACTGGGGGTTGACCGAATTAGGTAAACTCGGTTGGTTGGCCGCATTTATATATGTTGCTGGTGCTGCTCTTCGTTTAGCACGTTTTAATACGCAAGTTGGCATCGCCGATAAACGTTTCTTTCAGGGGTTAGCAAGCCCAGCCGCTGCGGCTGTTGTTGCTGGTCTTGTTTGGGTTGGCGTTGAATATGACGCCGTTGGTACTGATTACGGCCTTATTGTAGCTGCGGTTACTGGGCTGGCAGGTTTGCTAATGGTGAGTAACTTTAAGTATAACTCTTTTAAAGAAGTAAACTGGCACGGAAAAGTACCGTTTGTGGCTCTTCTACTTATATTGCTTATTTTTGTAATTGTCGCCACAGAGCCAGCGCTTGTGCTGTTTATGGTATTCGCTCTTTACGCGTTGGCAGGTCCTATCAATACTTTCCGCACCGTAGAGAAGGTGACACTTGATGATGTAGTAGGTGATCACGAAGAAGATGCTGACTTTCAAGTAACAAATAGCGACGTTAGCAGTGGTAAAGCCAGTGACAACACAAAATAACATTTAAAATCGAGCCAAATACCCAAAATTGGTTTGATAATAAACGTATTGATTAAAAGGTGACCTCTTGGTCGCCTTTTTTATGTTTTATTAAAAAAGAGTGTTGACGGCTTAATGATAATGCGTAAAATGCGCGCCTCCTCAACAGGGAACAGCGATAAGCTTTCAACTAATGAGGAAGTCAAAAACCAAGTTTAAAAATAAATAAACAAAGGTGTTGACAAAAAAAAGATGCGCTGTAAGATACGCATCCGCTTCGAGAGAGGCAGCTGGCAAG